>NZ_JABANE010000099.1 GCF_012844305.1 Flammeovirga aprica JL-4 | reverse complement strand
CTATAACTTTTGTTTTACGACCCATAATTAGGGTATAAATATAGCTTATATTTTAATTTGTCTCAGTACTTAATACTTAAAACAAAAAAGCCAAGCTATTATAGCCTGACTTTTAAAAAATGATTCTAAGATTTATATATATAGTACTGTTGCTTAAATGTCGTCTGGTAAAAGAACATTGTACCCTTCTAACACTGAATCTGCTTTCATGCTCATATAATCCACAGAAGAAGTGGTGTGTTCCTTTAATTTTTTATTTCTTAATGTTGTATAGTATTCATATTGATCGGTTGTCAATACTTTGCCTAAAATCAAATCTTTTTCGATGTCGAATGATTTTTCCATTTCAAGGTATTTGATGTTGAATTTACCAAGCTTGATAATGTGGATGACCATTCTTTTGTTCACCAATTGTATTTGAGATCTCAGCTCCTCTACTTTTTCTTTTTCAAGGGGCATCTCAGCAGTAATGATTTTGATTTCTCTGGAAGTGATCAGAAAAGATAGTAATTCTGATTGTTGATTGAGGTCCAAAATCTTATCACGTTCTTTATAGAACTGCTTATTCATGTTCACTTTGTCCTCATGACTGTAATAAGGTCTGGCTTCCATAGAATCCTTTTTCATGTTGTACTCTATACGCAATGCTTTCATTTCCTCGTATTGTTCAGGAGATAATTGCACTACTTTGTTGACCCAATCCGTAAATTTTCTGGCTTTTAATTGCTGTTCGGCGGTTTGTCCCCAAACGCTGGAGGTCAACATTAAAAGTATACCGATCAATAGCTTTGTTTTCATATTGTGTAATTAAAAAAATGAATAAAATGATTTTTAATTTTTAATAAACTTCTTTCGGGTCTTATCAATTTGAAGGATATAAATGCCTTTTTGGAAGGTTGAAATATCCAACGTTTCTAATGATTTTGAGACCTGAAACTCCTTTACTTTTCTACCGTCAATACTATAAATAGAGACGTGTTTTTTATTTAGATTTAGACCTTGGATATACAATAAATCGCTGGCCGGGTTAGGATATAATTTAAAATGTAATTGAGGTGCAATGGATGTTGGAGGCTCTTCAGTCTCCTTTTTGATCACCGTTAAGTCAAAAGTTTTAATCAATTCATCGTCACCCATTTTCAAGATGGCTGTGACTAGGATGTTTTCGTTTTGTTCTGATTGTTGGACAACACCTTCAGTGCCATTTACAGTAATGATTGTATTGTCTGAGGAAAGCCATTTTACTTCCAAACCGTCACTTTCTGGTATCATAAAATTGATGTTTTGCGTGACAGACTGAGCACTGTCATTCTCTTGGAAAGTAATGTAAACGTCCTTTTCCAATGCTTTTAATTCACTCGACACATCTCCTTTTAGCTTAATAACAAATGTCTTGTGCCCTACCAAATGCTTGTATTTGATTTCAGCATCTAATCTTACTGAACGTTCAATTTCTGGTGTAGTGATAAAACCTGAATCCGCTTCCACTTTCACAAAATCTTCCGCATAAGAAGTCCATGTTACGGTAGACTCATAGCTTGATTGTGTAGGGAGATAGATATTTTGAGTCACACTATTTTTATGATCTCCATTTTGATAACCAATCACTGTGGCATTGATGGCTTCTTGTAAGAAAAGGTTATCATCTAATGCTCCATCTACAGAAACAAATACGTCATCGATATAAATAGTACCTACCACTTTACCTAACTGAAATAACAAGCGGAGATTTGTCATTCCTTTTAAATTGGCTGTGATTTCTCTTTCGATAGTGTAGAGGCTGTCTTTCTCAATCACAATCGCATCACTGTTGATTTTATCTGCTCCTTTATCCAACTGCAACTGAAATCTGATCTCTGTATCTACATCGGAATAAACGGAAAATCTAACAACAAATTTCTGTGCTTCTGGAATTGAAAAACCAATGGCATGATCCAAAGTTCTATACCCAAAATTAGAGAAATTACCACCGTTGGTAGTGATATGGAAACCCGCTGATTTTGATGAAGTGACAGGGTGCAGGTCATTTTGAAGTTGATATTCAATCCCTAACCCATCTTTGACAGTCGTAATCCAACCTTCTTCTACACCGCTCTCAAAACTAGGATTTGTCTTGATAATGTTACCACTAATTTTCTCTTCATTTGTAGCATAATATTGATTCCACCATTGCTCTACATCCTGTTTGATTTGAGCTATCTTAATGCTATAACCTGCATTATTAATTTCATTTTTGGTCTCAAGAGCCTGGTTATTCGCGTAAGCATAAAACTCTTCATGAAAGGCGGTCACTTCTGAAAATGGAACGTTCAATGGCGTCATGTCTTTATCATTGGTCCAAAGCGTATAACGCTCATTCCCTTTCTTAAATGAATAACCGTTTTTGCCGTTCTTTTTATAGTAAGTCACAGCCAAATCCAATGGATAAGCTCTTTCTTCCTCATCATTATGATACAGTGAATTGCCTTGTAAAAACGTTGGTTTAGGTAAGTAAGCATAGTCACAAATGGTAGGATAAAGGTCTATCAACTGCACCGCTCTTTCCGTCTCTTTTAATCGTTTTGAAGGATCAATGATGATCAATGGCACTTGAGCAGAATTCTGTAAGAGATTATGTTTGCCCCACATATTATGATCTCCCAAGTTGAAACCATGATCAGAAGAAACGACAATCAAAGTATTTTCTTTCTCGCCAATTGCTTCTAAATGATCGACCAACATACCGATCTGAGCATCGATATAAGAAGCACAAGCATAATAAGCTGTCAGTAATTCCTTTTGTTTTTCAAGGTCCAATACCTTCTCTGCATCCTTATAAATATCATCCCAAGTCTGAGGAATATCTTTGTAACCCAACAGTTCTGTAGGCTCTTTGTAAGCTATAATATCAGTTCCTTCTGGCAGTTTTTGATAATCTGCTAAAGTGATTTCTTTGTCTTTGTATAAATCAAAATACTTTTGTGGAGCGATAAACGGCAAGTGTGGTTTCTTAAAACCTACTGACAAGAAAAACGGCTGTTCAGTGACCGAAAATTTATTCATCATTCTGATGGCCTCCAATGTAAACTGACCATCTTGATAGCCGTCATCCCCTACACCTTCAGGTCCTTTTTCATACGACATTCCTTCTTCCACTCTGTAATTGTTTCCCGATACAAAATCACCGTATTCTTCAGGATATTCATAGTGGCTTGGATCTTTATAATTTTCCGTCCATGAGTTCGCATTATGACCATCATCCACATTTCTAGGATCAAAAACTTTTCCTACAGCACCTGTTCTGTAGCCATTCAATGCTAAAAATTGAGGTAATGTCGTCAGGTTTGGAGCGGTGTCTTCTAGTTTTAATGTAAGGTTCGTAATACCATTTCTTTCAGGGTAAGTTCCGGTTAAGAAACTTGCTCTTGAAGGGCCACAAACAGGATAAGAACATTGAGCATTAGCATACTGAATGCCTTGTTGTGATAGCTTATCAAAAGTAGGTGTGATCACTTCCTCATTCCCGAAGGCTGTAAGGTCGGTGTTCAAATCATCTACCATGATAAACAGGATATTTTTTCTTTTTGGTTTTGGAAATAAAGGTGCTAATTGTCCTTCTACCCAATCGCCTGCTTTACGGTTATAAACGGTCTTATTGGCTTTTGGACCCGCACACCAAATGGCTCTAGGGATTTCTAATTCTTCCGCTAAAGTAGCTACCGCTTGATGGTATTTTGCTCTACTCAATGGAGAACATAAGTTGTTGGAACCAAATTCACCTAAGTACAATGGCAAGTTTAAATTGTCAGCCCATTGTTTTACGTTTTTAAAATCAGCTCTAAGGGAAGCGAACTCTTGTTCTGTTCCCCAATCTGGAATGCTGTTATTGGTTTCAGGGTATTTTGTAAATGTGTTGGGCCAGTAATAATGGAACCAAGGAATGAGTTTGTCGTCATTTTCAAAAAGGGCCGGATCCATCTGCTGAGGAGCAAAAATGGCATTATCACCACCTCCAACAACCATCAAAATACGGTCTGGATTATCCTTTCTTACTGTCTCTACTAATTCAACATTCAGCTGATCCACTAAACCTTTATTCATATTAAAGTAAGGCTCATTGATCAACTCAAATACTAATTCATCATTACTTTTATCTTTAAAATGAGCACTGACCTGTGTCCAAATGGCTAGAAATCTCTCCCATTTTGCAGGATCAGTATAAACTTCATCTTCCTTTGTTACTTCCTCAATAAACCAGTGTTCACCATGCGCATTCAACACTACGATCAATCCTCTCTCCGTTGCCCAATCCACTACTTCTTCTACTCTTGTCAGCCATGCTTCATCAATGATATAAGGTGCCGTTTCAGTCGTATGGCTTCCCCATCGAACGGGTAGACGTATATGATCGAAACCTGCATTGGCCACATCATCCATCATAAATTCTGTAATGGGATCAGCCCATTCTCCTTCATTTTTGGCACTCATCACATTTCCAAAATTATAGCCATTGCCTAGCTTTTTGGCCATGTCATGAGCGGGTGTTTGTGCTTGAAGTAATAAAGAGGAAAAGAATAAAATATAAAGTAGTATAATTTTTTTCATCTGTTGAATATTAAAAAATACTTGTAAGTACTTGAAGGGTAATTAGTAATGAAGAATTAAGAATGATAAATGAAGATGGATCGTGTTATGGTACCCAGATTAGTTTTCAGGTGACAAATGAGAAGTGATACCAATTACCTGAGTTCCATAGCACGAACCATTTCCATTTTTAACTCTTCATTCTTAATTCTTCATTCATTAAATGTCGTCTACTTATTCCAATTGATGGATTATTTTTTGATAAACAGCTTACTTTGAGTGTTCACCTTCACGATGTACTTTCCGTTTGGCAATGACTGCACATTCAGTTGGTAACCGTTGGCTGTTTTCTCAGTTGTAAAGTTGTTTACCGCTCTGCCCAATAAGTCATACACTGCTATTTCTGCATCTCTCTGAGGAGTGGCAACAAACAAGTGATCTACTGTTGGGTTTGGATATACGCTTAAGATCAATTGATCATCTTCTACTGAAGTAGGGATATCCTTTTTAAGCACTACAATATCGAATACTTTTGTTTCCGACTGACCGTTCAACGTGACAGTTGCTGTCAGTGCAATGCTTGTATTTTCCGAAGGTCTAACTACCTCACCAGAAGTTGAAACAACCGCCTCATCTGATGAAGCCCAAGTCACTGTAGTTTGGTGAAGCGAAGTAGTTGGTAGTACCATTGCTGAAGTTACATTTTCTGCATCATCACCCTCTGCGAAGGTAATTTCCAATGCTTCAGTTGCTTCTTTTAACTGTTGTGCTGTTTCATCACCTCCATTATCTTCTGTTTTGATGACTGTTAGGTCGAATGTTTTTGTTTGTGATTTTCCTTCTAAACTTAATGTCGCTGTAAGCGTTACCGTTGTATTTTCAGAAGGTCTTACAACTTCACCTGAAGTGGAAACCACTGCTTCATCCGATGAGCTCCAAGTTACCGTTGTGGCATGTAAAGAAGTAGTAGGCAGTTCCACATTTTCTCTTACATTTTCAGCGTCATCGCCTTCAGCAAATGTAATTTCCAATGCGTCTGTGGCTTCTTTCAACTGTTGTTCCGTGGTATCACCGCCGTTATCATCCGTTTTAATTACGGTTACTTCAAATGTTTTGGTTTTCGTTTGATTTTCTAAACTTAAAGTTGCCGTAAGTGTAACTGTTGTATTCTCTGAAGGTCTTGATACCGTACCTGCTGTTGAAATTACAGTTTCATTAGAAGAAGACCATGATACCGTTGTTTCATGTAATGAAGAGGTTGGCAACATGATATTTTGCGTAACACTTGCTGCATGATCATCTTCTGCATACGTTATGTTTAAAGCATCTGAAGCTTCTTGTAATAATTCTTCTACAGGAGTTTCTGTCTCTTCTTCTTTGAGTACAGTAAGCTCAAAAGTTTTTGTACCTTCTTCCCCTTGAAGTGAAAGTGTTGCGGTCAAAGTGATAGTCTGATCTTCAGTGCCTCTTACCACTGTTCCACTTGTTGCAATTACCGCTTCATTAGTTGAAGCCCATGTTACAGTTCCGCCCATTGTTGTCGTTGTTGGCAGAGTCACATTACTTTTTACTGTCGTATTTGTTTCACCTTCTGCATAAGTCACTTCAATTGAGGCTAAAGCTTCTTCTAAGAAAGAAGTTAAAGCTACAATAACTGGGAACTCAATAGTTTCTGAATACTCTCCTTTAGTGATTGTTGCAATCAATGTCACTGCTTGATCGGTCATTTGTTGTGTAACCACTGCTTGTCCGTTTTCTACCACAATTGCCTCATGGTTGGAAGCCCAAGTAATCACAGTTGAATGCCCTAAGTTATCAGTTGAAGGAAGAGAGAAAGAAGTAGTCACACTATCTTTTGTATCTTCACCTTCAAAAGTCAAACTTAAATCTTTAGATGCTAATATTACATGTGCTTTCTCTGTTGCTACTTCTTTAAGACTCACATTGTCAAATACAACTTCTCCAATATTATTGCCTACTTGAAGTAATAGTCTGTAAGATTTCAACCCTGCCGGAACTGTCAGTAGTGAAGTATAATTTTTGCTTTCTGACGCAATTTCAAAGGTTTCACCATTGTTTGTTACATTCTTTCCTTCAGTATCGTGCCCTTGGAATTGGTATCTGATTTTCGCACCATCAAAACCATACGCTTCAGTACTTACTTCAATGTATCCTTCCTCTGAAGTCACCTCATTGAAGGGGTAAGTTTGTGTTCTGTAGACAAGATTAGGAAGGGATGTTCCACCGTTTTCAATATTTAATCTTACAGCTTTTGTTCCGTTTGTGTTATGTGTGATATGCTCTACATCAAATACAATTGGAGGGTCAATATTGGCATTAAAGTTCGATTCCCAACCTACTAATGTTTCTGCCTCGAAATCTGAATTGACAACAATCATATTTCCATTAGCATCTGTATATTCTAATACTTTCACATTGAATTCTTTTGTCATCGACTCCTCGCCCAATGCAACAGTTGCAGTCAATACTACATCAGTTGGATGAGCTCCTCTTATCACTTTACCTGTCGTGGCAATTACTTCTGTGTGAGAAGAGGCCCAAGTTACAGTAGTCGCATTCATTCCTTCAACAGGAAGTTCTATTGGATGTGAAATTCCATTTCCATCTTGTGGATCTAAGAAGTGGAATGTAATAGCTAGTGCTTCTACAGCATCCTTTAGTGAAGTATCTTCATTGACAGTCACTGTGAATACTTTTTCCTCTTGGTATTCACCTTTTATAATCGTTGCAGTCAATTCTACTTCTTGTGATCCTGCTACTTTACCTACTAAAGCATTTGCTCCTTCTACTTTAATGGCTTCGTGATTTGAAGTCCATGAAATCACTGTTCCAAATTCCTGAAGATCAGTAGTTGGTAAAGTAAAGTCTCTTGTCACATTAGAAGCATCATTACCTTCAGCAAAAGTTAATTCCAACTCCTTCTTTGCTATTTTCACCTGTGCAATAGCCGCATTGATTTCTTTGACCACCACGTCATCAAAAACAAAAGTTCCTGTAGTATTTCCTCCAATCTGAATAAATAAACGAATAGAAGAGATTCCTGCCGGCATTTCCATCAATGCTACATAATCACCTGTAGTCTCATTGATTGTAAAACTTTCAGAGTTGACATTCACATTTTTGTTGTCTGCATCTTTGCCCTGTAATTGGTAGCGAATTGTTTTTTCTGCCTCCGCATAAGCCGATACTTTTACTTCAAAATATCTTTTGGCTGTTGATAAACCATTGAAAGGATAATTGAATGAATTTCTAAATACAAGGTTTGAGAAAGAAACACCACCGTAATTGATTGTCAATTGTGCAGCGCCAGTGCCGTTATCCTTGTGCGTTACTTTGCTTAATATATAATCGATTGGAGGATCTGATGACGCTAAAACTCCTACATTCCATCCCTCTAATTCATCTTCCTCAAAATCTGCATTAACTAAAATAATATTACCGTTTTCGTCTGCGAATGGTAAAACAACAGCATTGAATTCTTTTGTATCTGACACATCACCTGAAGTGATCGTAGCCGTTAATGTTACGTTTTGAGCAGTTGCACCTCTATTTACATCACCTGTAGTGCTGATTGCTTCCTCATTAGACGAAGCCCATGAGATTGTTGTACCATGCTTTCCTTCCGTTAGCATTTCCACAATATCAAACATGATTCCGTTACCATCAGATGGATCCAAATAGAAGTATTTTACAAATAAAGCTGATTTAGCTTCTTGCACTTTCTCTTCTGGAGTGATGGCTAAAACAGTAAGTTCAAAAGTCTTGTCTTGTGTTTCATTTCCATCTATTGTAACAGTCGCCGTTAATGTAATATTTTGCTCTGTATCTTTTCTATACACATTTCCTTCAGTATCAATCACGGTTTCATCGGTCGTTGCCCATGTAACAGTAGACTCAAATAATGATGTTACAGGAAGCTCAATGTTGTTTTTTATAGTTGAAGCCATCTCCAAATCCGTGTAAACGATTTCAAGTGCATTTACCGCTTTTTCTAAATCAGATAACGAAGTTATCACCCTCAAGTCAAATGTTTTTGTGACAGAAGCTCCACCTTGTGTAATTGTAGCCGTCAACGTTACTTCTTCAGCATCTGTTACTTCCTGAATTTCAGCAGTCGCTTCATTAATGATAATCGCATTGGTATTACTTGAAGCCCAAGAGATTGTTGTGCCATACGTATCATCAGTCAATGGCAAAGTAAAGTTTGTGGTTACATTATTCACATCGTCACCTTCAGCAAGTGTTATGTCTAATGCCTCTTTTGCCCATTTTGCTTCTGCTTCCTCTTTAGAAATTTCTTTTACCATGGCGTTATCCACCACAACATTACCAGTGTTTTTCCCCACTTGAACAAAGAAGCGGAAAGAACCAATACCGGCATCCATTTTCAAAATGGCTGAGTAATCTGTAGGAGTTTCAGTGATGAAGTATTCTGTACTGTTCTTATTCACAAAACTGTTGGAAGCGTTTTTACCTTGTAACTGGTAACGTACTTTCTCCACGTCTCCATAGATATTGGAAGACACTTCATAATATTTTTCTTCCGTTGTAAAATCATTGAAAGGATACAAGAACGTTCTTAACACCAAGTTAGGAAGAGACACACCACCGCTAACAATATCAAAAGCTACAGCAGATGTTCCATTTTCTTTATGTGTTACAGACTGATATGTGAAGTCAATGGCTTGAGATGCATTAAAGTTCGTTTCCCAACCTGCATTCTCTCCTAAATCGAAATCCGCGTTGATCACAATCAAGTTGCCTTGAGCGTCCATCATTGGTAATACATTTACTGTAAAGTCTTTTGTCAACGTTTCATCATTTAAAGAAATCGTTGCTTGCAATGTTACAGGAGTAGCAGAATTGGCTCTTTTGACTTCTCCAGTAGTACTGATCACATTTTCATCAGATGAAGTCCATGCAACTGTAGTTCCGTTTACTCCCTCTGTTGGCAAAGTCACATCATATAAGATACCATTTCCATCTTGTGGATCTAAACTATTGAAAGTCAATCCTAAAACATCTTTGGCTTCTTGTACTGATTCCGCATCCGTTTTTGTGTTTTTGGGAGCAAAATAGACATTATCAAAATAGAAGTCACCAACGTTTTTTCCTACTTGGATCAACAAATACCACTTCTCTGCCCCAGCAGGAACCGTAATGGTCGTTTCAAAAGTCTGAACTGATTCAGTATTGTTGAATACCTCCGTTGTAATTTGAGACGGTCCATTATAATTCAATGCAAAACGAAAATTCTGCCCTGTTGTACCATAAGCATCTACTCTGCAGATGTATTCTGTATCTTGTGCTAATGGGGAACTGAAGTTAGTGTACCCTCCCGTTTTGACCTGAATATTACTTCTACTTAATTTCGAATTTTCTTCAGTAGATGGAATAGCAACTTTCAAGAAAAAGTTACCCTCAATTTCTACTCTCTCAAAAGAAGGAGGATCTGTTAGACCATTTTTCATGGTAAGGGTCCAATCACTCGATTTGATCTCATCATCAAATCCTGGGTTTGTGATTAAGTTGTCATTGGCAAAAGCAGAGAGACACAGTAGCCACGACAAAACTAAAGTTGTAAAAGTTAATTTCATATTAATTCATACTTTGTTATTAAACAGAATAACAGGATTCCATTTAGATATTTGTGTTATTAATTCGTACCTATTTCTTAAAGAGGATTTATCACTCGGTACATGGAGAATGTGTTTGCTACATCTCCAAAAGGTATAGTCAAAAGTAGTTCGGGGAAGCGTTATTGAAGGGGTATTTTCCGTTCTTACACCTCCAAAAATGTTTCTATCCTACGCTAATTGTGTTATTTAAGTAGTCAAAACGTCATTTTTGTAGGAATTGAACGTTTTTTTAATGGAAGTTGAATTACGTTAGGTGAAACTTGATAAGAAATGTAGTTCTATTATTAATGAAGAACACTTCCATTTTTGTTGAAGTAAAGAGTGACAAGCCTTTAAATGTAGCTCATCACTCTTCATTCATCACGTTATAGTATTGTTTTTTTCAAAGCTGTTTCAAGCAATGTTCTATGCTTTTCAACCTCTTCTTTATAATTCGGATCATTGACGATGTTTTTATTTTCATCAGGATCTTTTGTCAGGTCATACATCATTTCAGCAATGACGACACCTTTTTTATTTTTGAATAATGTATACCTAAAACCTTTAGTACGAATTGTATCTCCGAGTTTCCAACGGCTTAATGCATATTCTTTGATCTCTTTTTGATGATCTTGAAGTACTGGAACCAACGAATTCCCCTGAAGTTGTGAAGGTTGTGATAAACCAGAAAGGTCACATAGTGTAGGGAAAATATCTACAATTTCAGTAAAACCTTCCGCAGATCCTTTCTTAAATTTCTTTCCTTTGGGTGGTTTGATCATCAAAGGAACTCGCAAAGCAATATCAAAGTTAGAATGCTTACACCAGAAAGTGTGTTCCCCTAATTGCCAACCGTGATCGCCCCAAATGACAATAATCGTATTATCATACAACTTTTGAGCTTTTAATTCATCAATTAAATCACCAACCAAATAATCCGCAAAACTTACTGAAGCATAATAACCGTGTTTCAACGTTTTGGCCAATTGCTCATCCACATCACCTTTCTTCGGTACGCCATTATACGCTCTTAGTTCTCCCCAAGAGGTTTTGGCTACGTTAGGAATTCCTTCAGGAAGGAAGTTATTATCGGGTGCAGGAATGTCATTTTCATTGTATAAATCCCAAAAACGCTCCGGTGCTACAAATGGAAGGTGCGGTCTTGCCAAACCTACTGCCATAAAGAAAGGTTGATCTTTTTGCTTCAACTCTTTCATCTTCTTTTTCGCTTTTGCGACCGTTCTGCCATCCAAAAAGTCTGTATCCTTGCTATCCTTTACTTTTTCATAAGGTTGGGGACGTTTGTAAGGAGGAATAGGATTTTCACTTTCCTTCACCAACTCATCGGCGTGGTATTCAAACATATCTTCTGCAACCACTAACTCCGACCAAGTTCTTTCGGAGGTATCTTTTTTACCATGAATTACTTTCCCAATCGAATATGTATAATAGCCATTTTCTTTGAAATGCTGGCCAATTGTCACTGCTCCAGGCATTTCCTTATCGATTTTTGCTCCCGCATCTACAAATCTTTTCAATGTGGGACGCACGCCAGTATGCATGGAAGCTCTTGAAGCTCCACAAACGGGAACTTGGCAAAATGCATTGTTAAAAGTAGTAGAATGCTTACTGAGCTGATCAATATTGGGTGATTTGATAATGCCATTTCCATAGCAACCTAATTCTGGTCTTAAATCATCAATAGTGATCAACAGAATATTAGGTTTCTCCTGTGCGATGCTCACAGCAGGGACACAAAGCATCCCCGCCAATATATATAAGAGTATTCGTTTCATGTTAGATAGCGGCTTTTGTTTCGGCAATCCAAGTAGTGATCATCTGAGCCATTTGTTTTGACTTAGGGTCATTGGCATTATAGATGTTTTTTGTTTCGTATGGATCATTCTTCAAATTGTATAACTCATAACGTTCTTCTTTATAGAAATACATCATTTTGAAATCACCATCTCTCGCTACAGTAACATGGATATCACCCGTAGAGTTCGGTCTTGCCTTCGGCGAATGCCAGAAAATAGTTCGATCCACTGACTTTCCTTTTTTGATATTATTTTTAATGCTAATGCCGTCTAAATGCTCTGTAGGATAAAGGTTTAATCCACAAAGATCCAGCAATGTAGGGTATAAATCAGTGTTGGTTGTCACTTGATCGACTACATTGTGCTTAGAGATTTTAGCACCACCAAAAATCAACGGTACTTTTGTTCCACCTTCATAAGTATGTCCTTTTCCAGCTCTTAAAGGAAGGTTTGAAGTCGCCAAATCTCTATTACTGTTTAAGCCTCTATTGGATAATCCGCCATGATCAGAAGTAAATACAATAATTGTATTCTCATACATTCCTTTCGCTTTCAAAGCCTCCACAATTTTTCCTAAACTTTCATCTACTGAAGCCACCATTGCACCGTAAACAGGGTTGTTTTGATGCATTTTCATCATACCATCCTGTTTAGTATACTCAGGACCTTCAAATTTCATCCCCTCTAACTTCGTTTTATATTTTTTAATGTCTTCTTTTTTCGCTTGAAAAGGAGTGTGTACGCCATAGTGGCTCAATACGGCAAAAAATGGTTTTCCATTGTGATCAGCATCCAAAAACTTAATGGTTTCATCCGTCAGACGATCCGTTAAATATTCTCCTTCTTCACCTTCATCCAACCCAATGATTTTACCATGTCCTTTACCAATTTTCTTTGGATTCTTAGGCACATTATAAGGATAGAAATAAGACTGAGGAGCGCCTGCAGCGCACCCTGCTACATTAATATCATATCCTTTATTGTGAGGCCATTCATCTTCTTCATGACCCAAATGCCATTTCCCAGCAAAATACGTATGATATCCTTGGTCCTTAAAAGCCTGACCGATTGTTTTTTCGTTGTCATAAAACTTCTTGCCCTTGATCGTATTTTCATTTTTGGCAGGAATGCCCGCTCTTGCTGGATAACGTCCTGTTTGCAAAGCATATCTTGAAGGCAAACACCTTGGGTGTGCCACGTATGCATTGGTAAAATCAACTCCTTCTTGAGCTAACTGATCAATGTTAGGGGTTTCATAAAAATCTGCATCATGATGGGAAATATCAAAATAGCCTAGATCATCTACCAAGAATATCAAGACGTTCTTTTTCTCCTGAGCACATAGTACATTACTGAAGAGTAATAGAAGAATAATGTTATAAATATATTTCATTTCGTTTATTTTGTTGAGGTAGACCTACGTGTCTACCCGTGTATCAAATCACGTTTCTACCCGTGTTTAAAATCAAGATCACCCCATGAATCAATCCATGTATTAGTATCTATTCGTCACCACGTTTTTTGTTCAAAATTAGGCAAGTTTAAATATACATAATTACCCTATAAAAATATCAACAAATAACCAACAGTGGGCAGACATATAGGTCTGCCCCTACGGTTATAACGATGGATAATTAGGTTTGTAGTCGTTTAAGTTCAACTTCTTCGTTTCACTTACTTCTAGCTTCACTTTCTTCAGGTCTTTATCTCTTGAAGAGTTACCTACCATAATAGTGAATGCTCCTTTTTCTACACCCCATTCCATATTTTGATCAAAGAAAGCCAAATCTTGAGTCGTTAATTCAAACGATACCGATTTTGATTCCCCTGCCTTTAAAGCTACTTTTTTATACGCTTTTAATTCTTTCACCGGACGAGTAACTGATGAATAATCATCTCTGATATATACTTGTACCGTTTCTTCACCGTCTTCTTTACCAACGTTTTTCACACCACAAGTCACTGTAAATGTATCATCACCTTTGATTTTTGATTTATCTAAAGCTACATTTCCAATTTCATATTGTGTATAAGACAAACCAAAACCGAATGCATATAATGGATCTTTGTTCGTAAACTTATACTTATGGAAGTAATGCGAAGGCTTGTGATTATAATATAGTTTAACTTGACCTACTGTACGAGGCACAGTGATTGGTAATTTTGCCGTTGGGTTCACATCACCAAATAAGATTTCAGTAATCGCCTGACCACCAAAACTACCTGGTTCCCATGCTTCTAACACTGCGCTCATGTTATCTTCTAACCACTCTTCACCAATTGGTCTACCGTTTACTAATACTGCTACTACAGGCGTTCCAGTCTTCTTAATCGCTTTGATCAATTCTAACTGACGACCAGGAAGATTGATGTGTGCTCTATCTGTATTTTCTCCACAAGTCTTGTTTTTCCAATCATAACGTAACGAGTTCTCACCTACTACTACAATGGCAATATCTGCCTTAGAAGCTTTCGATGCTGCTGTAGAAATCGCTTTGTCTGTTGTTTTACCAATGATTTCACCACTGTTATAATAATCCAACTCAAAACCTTTGTCTTTTGCTACTGCCTCTAAACCTTCTTTCACCGTTATGATTCTATCTTCCGGCTGATACCAGTGCCAGTCACCCAAAATTGTTTCGTTGTTAGCGTTTGGTCCAGTGATAAATACTTTTTTGTATTTATTTTTCGGTAAAGGTAAAATACCATCGTTCTTTAACAACACAATCGACTTTCTTGCAATCTCTAAAGCTGTTGCTTGGTGTTCTTGATTGAAAACGACTTCTTCTGCTTTTTCCTCTAATACATAAGGGTTTTCGAAAAGACCTAAACGGAATTTTACTTCCAAGATCTTCGCCACCGCATCATCTACTCTTTCTTCAGGAACGATTCCTTTCTCTACTGCTTCAACAATTGATTCTGTAAACTTAGGACCGTGCATGTGCATATCCATACCATTATTCACTGACATTCGGAAAGCGTGATCTAAACTCTCAGCTTGACCGTGTAATGTATGAATACGCTCAATATCCATCCAATCCGACACATAGAAACCTTCAAATCCATATTCCTTTCTCACAATGTCTGTCATAAACTCTTTACTAGAGTGACAAGGAATACCGTTAACTTCGTTATGTGCTGTCATAATAGAGAACACATTTGCTTCTTGCACTGCTCTTCTATAAGGAGGTAAATGCACTTCACGGATAGATCGCATAGAAAGGTCTAATGGAGAAGCGTTTGTACCGTTTAATGGCTCACCACCACCTATAAGGTGTTTCGCACAAGCAATTACTTTTTCAGCACCTGTAAAATCATCTTGCTGGAAACCTTTGATCATTTCCACACCCATATTACCTACTAGGTAAGGATCTTCACCAAATGTTTCACCTACACGCCCCCAACGAGCATCTCTTGCAATATCAATATTGGGAGTAAATGCCCAGTGAGAACCCGTAGCTCTCATTTCTTTTGCCGTCTCTTTTCCTACTCTGTATGACAATTCCTCTTCAAAAGTACTTGCCAAACCAATTGGTGTAGGATAGATCGTTGCTCCATAATTTAAGCCATTACCATGAATCGCGTCGATACCTATTAATAAAGGAATCTGTAAACGTGATTTCATTGCTAAACCTTGAAGGTGATTTGCCTCCTTAGCTGAAATAACATGTAAAAAAGAACCGATTTTACCTTCCTCAGTCATTTTTGCAATATCTGAAGAATGTAAACCAGGGTAAAAACCTAACGCATCATTGTTATGTAACTCTTCTGGCGACAGATCTTCCTCTGCCTTTTTCATATGTTCTAAACCAACATATTGTGCCATCTGCGCTACTTTTTCCTCTAGCGTCATTCTAGACATTAAGTCTGCTACTCTATCTTTTACAGCTACCTCGCTGCTCTTGTAAATTGGTTGATCGTTGCTAGCTCTCGTCTCGCATGATACCATACCATATGCCATTGCCAGAATGACAATACCTGTCATTAATCTTTTCATAGTCTCACCAAAAAAATAATAATTCATGTTCACAAAGCTCTTGATTATTCCCTATAAGTAGGTTCAGAAATAATTCTTAATACTTTGAGAAAAGTTCTTACCCATGGGTTGAAGAATCACACACTTCCATCATTAGTTATTGATAAATAGTGTTTTAAGTTGATTTTTAAACATTGAACTATTTTCAAACCTCCCGGAACTATTCCTCATACTAGCGTTTGAAGTACACTTTATAATATTGCAGTAGAACATTAACATAATGGATTAATAAAGTTTAATTAAAAAACAGTAATTTTGGAATGAAAAGATACTACGAAATGGAATGAAATGATCACTTATTAATGTATGAGTTCAGACGCTAAACTCATTATTAACTACAAATTATCAGCATGATCTGATATATTTTTTTAATAACTAAAGATACTCTCAGTAGTCCTTATATAATAGGTCTGCTGTAAAACAAATACGAATATGAAGCAGTATAAATTTATACTCTCAACTCTAATTTTGTTTTTCTATACTTTTAACTTCTCTTTTGCACAAAATCAAGAAAGCTATACAGTAGAAGGTATAGTAAAAGATGAAAACGGTATTTCTTTACCCGGAGTTAATATTTACGATAGAGAAACTAGAAAAGGAGTAAAAACTGATTTTAATGGCAAGTTCAAAATCCAGCTTGAAAGAGGAACGACACTCGTTTTTTCTTTTATTGGAATGAAAACGCAAAGAATTGAAGTAGATGCTTTCGATACTTCTCTCCACAATCTAGAGGTGACACTTAAAGAAGATTTAGAACTACTCGATGAAATCGTGGTAGTAGGTTATGGCAGTCAAAATGCCAGTGACATGACAGGTGCTGTTTCCCAATTGAAGGAATCAGATGATGTAGTAAGACAATATCAAAGCGTAGATGGTTTACTTCAAGGTAGAATGGCCGGTGTGCAAGTAACAAGCAACCTTGGTCAGCCTGGCGGTGGTATCAGCGTAAAAATTAGAGGTGTGAATTCACTTCGTGGCAACAACGAACCTCTTTATATTGTGGATGGTATTGTAATCAGTTCTGCTGGTGAAGATACGAACAGTGCTTTTTCTGATGGCAACGAGGATCAAGGTGTACATAACGGTTTAGCGGGGATCAACCCAAGAGATATTGAATCCATTGAAGTATTGAAAGATGCTTCTGCTACGGCTATTTATGGTTCAAGAGGTGCTAATGGTGTGGTTTTGATCACCACTAAAAAAGGTAGTAAAGGTGCGGCCAAAATCAATGCTTTTGTGAGTACTGAAGTAGCAACTCTTTCGAAGAAAATAGATGTACTTGATGCTCCTGCTTACGCTCAAATGACCAACGAAGTAGCCATATTAAAAGGTTTACAACCAAAATATCACTTGGAAGGTGGAAATATCTATGCCATCGAAAATGGAAATGTAAATACCAATCCTCTAACACAGGTCAATTGGCAAGATGAAATCTATCAGCCTGGTGTAAGCACAATGGCACAGCTATCTGCTTCTGGTGGTTCTGACAAAACGAAATACTACATCTCAGGTGGTTTTAATGACTTGAATGGTATTGTAGAGAACTCTAACATGAAAAGTGGTGATTTGAGAATGAACCTTCAAAGCAACCTGACTGATAAATTAAAAGTAGATGCAAGAATGTCAGCTTTCTATTCTCAGGGTCAATTTGCTCAAAGTGGTTCTAAAGGAGGAAGTAGCCGTTCATTTACTAAATCTGTAGTGAACTTTCAACCGATTTATGAAAATGATGCTTCTATCTCAGACATCGGTTTATCAAGCCCACTTTCTTTTATCCAAGATTACGAAGATCTTACGAATGAATTAAAACTATTTGCATCATTAAATGCTACGTATTCGTTTAGTAAACACTTCAAATACCAAGTGAGAGCAGGTACGAACTACAGAAGCAAAGACCGTTCGATCTGGTATGGAAAAGACACTCAAAAAGGTAGTCAAACAAATGGTGCTTTAGGTGTCTCTGGTTTGAACCGCTACTCTTATACGATTGACAACTTATTGATGTTCAATAAAAAATTCAATAAGAAGCATAGAGTAGATGCTGTTGTTGGTTTTGTAGTGGATGGAATTACGAGCACACAAAGTAATTCAGAATCTGAAAACTTCCCTGTTCATTCACTAAAAGCAAGAGCTCCGCATTTAGGACAGACAATCGTAAGACCTTACACAGAGTTGACAAGTACAGAACAGTTGCTTTCTGGATTAGGTAGAGTTACTTATACATATGATAATAGATATACAGTGACAGCAACAATGAGGGCTGATGGTTCTTCAAAATTCAAAGAACAAAATCAGTTTGGTTACTTCCCTTCAGCGGCGGCGGCATGGCACATCTCTGAAGAAACTTTCCTGAAGGCAAGCGATATCGTTTCTAACCTAAAATTAAGAGGTTCTTGGGGTCTGACGGGTAACCAAGGTATTACGCCATACCAGACTTTCAACAACTACGGTATTGTTTATTACACTGATTATAATAACAACATTCTGATTGGTGCAGGACCAAACAACATTGCCAATCCTAATTTGAAATGGGAAACAACACAACAAACTAACGTTGGTTTAGACTTTGGTTTCCTTGGTGGCAAGATCTACGGATCGATCGACGCTTACTATAAAACAACGGATGATTTATTACAGCAAATTCAAATTCCGCCATCAACAGGATTTACGGCTTACCTAACCAACAGAGGTTCTATTGAAAACAAAGGTATTGACTTGATGTTGGAAACTGTGGCTTATGCGAAGAAAGACTGGACGATCACTGTAGGTGGTAATATTTCATTCGTAAGAACGAAAGTATTGGATTTAGGTATCCCTGAAGCTCCTGTTTACATCAATGGTCAAGAGCAAATGGCTTCTTATTATTTAGGTAACAATATTTCTTCAGGAACTTATTTCAAGCAACCTGCCAATATCTTTATGAAAGGACAAGCTGTAGGTGCGTTCTGGGGTTATAAAACCAATGGTATTTACCAATCAGATGAAGCGGCAGCAAATGGTCCTACTGTAAACGGCAACACTCCTCAAGCTGGAGACATCGCTTTTGTTGATCAAAATGGAGACGGAAATATCGATACTAACGACATGACTATCATTGGTAATCCAAACCCAACCTTCACTTTTGGTTTCAACACAAAAATCACTTACAAAAACCTTACAGTGAGTGCCTTGTTTACAGGAGCGTATGGAAACGATATTGTTAATGGTAACCTTCTAATTGAAACAGATGCTTACCAAACCAACAAAAATGTAAGACCGGAAGCGTATTACAATGCATGGAGACCGGGTGACACTAATGCCACTTCTCCACGATTAGGACACAACGATCCTACGGTATTCACAGACCGCATTGTAGAAGACGGAAGCTATGTGAGGTTATCCAACCTGACGATCGGTTATGATGTTCCTTTAAAATCAGGAAGTATTGAGCGTATGAATATTTTCTTTGCAGGAAGAAACTTATTCACTTTGACAAATTACTCTGGTTACGATCCTGAATTGACAACATTCATGGGCGATGGAAGCATCATGGGCGTTGATTGGAACTCTTTCCCTAACGCGAGATCATTTTCATTAGGTCTTAATGTCACTTTCTAAATCAATTCTTATGAAAAATAGATTAATCCTATTCTTAGCCTCCTTACTTATTGCAACTTCGAGTTGTTATAAAGAGGACCCTCCATTTTTGAGTGATGAAAATCTTTTTATCACAGATGAAGGCGTAAAAACAGCAGTGAATGGTATTTACTCTTCCGTTGCAGGTTTTACGTATTACAGTTCTGATTTAATTCAGCTGACCAACTTCCACTCTGGTATGTTTCAGTCCAGCAGAAACCAGGATCAAAATGGTATTGCTTCATTAAACCCCTTGCCTAACCTTACTTTTGTTGAAAACGTTTGGAAATCTTCTTACACTTCCATCAACAGAGCAAATTCAACGATCCAAGGTATAAAGGAGTTTCAAGCAGAGCCTTCTGAAACCGTTTTGAATGAACTGGGGCAGACACACTTTTTGAGAGCATTAGTGTATTTCAATTTGGTGAGATTATACGGTGATATACCGTTGAGATTAGAAAGTGTAGACAGTGAAACATTGCATGCTCCTAGAGTGGCAACTGACAGTATCTATACTGTGATTATTGATGACTTGAAAATTGCGGAAGCAAATCTGTATGAAAATGGTCTTCAAACTATTGGCAGACCTGCAAAAGAAGCGGCAAACATGCTTCTAGCTCAAGTTTATATGACATTGGCGGGCAATGAAGGAAGCGGTTCTCCGTATTGGGAAATGGCCAAAGAAGAAGCTTTGAAAGTATATGGTAAATATACGCTAGTGAGTGACTTCAATTCTTTATGGGAGTCTGGTAGCAGAAATAACAATTCAGAGTCTATTTTTGAAATTCAATATAACCAAGCCAACAGCGGAAATGTGATCCGTTTACACACACCGAGTAATGCATTTATTGGACAGTCTTGGGGTAGAATTATGTTGAATCCTGAAGTAATTGATGCTCATCAGACTCAATATCCTAACGACCCTCGTTTTGAAGCAACTGTTATGTACAATTACATGAAATACAACGCGGATGGTTCAGAAGCTGGAGAGCAAAAAATCTATCCTCTAGCGGCAAGAACTTCAAAAGCAAGAGCTTTCCCTTTTGTGGCGAAACACTGGATTACTGATCCTAAAACACCTACACCTTATTCAGACGCCAACTTTGTAGTGATGCGTTATGGTGAGTTGTTATTGATGCTGGCAGAAATCACGAATGAAGTAGATGGCCCTGCGGCGGCTGAAATTTATGTCAATGAAGTGATTTCTAGAGCTAGAAACTCTGCGGGTGGTGATGGTATTGCTCCAGAAAACTGGGCAGGTTTATCACAGGATGAGTTCAGACAAAGAATTATGAGAGAATACCAGTACGAATTGCTTGGTGAAGGCGGTGCTTGGTATAGAAATAGACGAAGAGGTTTAGACTACTTCAAAACGGAGGTGATTGATGTACACAACAACAGAATTGCAGAAGACGGTTTTCAGGATTTTGATCTTCTTTATGAAAATCCTGAAAAAGCGATGTTGCTTCCAATTCCAATGGCAGAAATCAACACCAACTTGGAAATTAATGCTGACGATCAAAACCCTGGCTACTAAGCCATGATTAACATGAAAAAGTATTTTTTAAGCTTATTTCTTCTGACTGTACTCTCCACGGGGTACAGTCAGAATAAAAAAAATGTTCTTTTTATCGCTATCGATGATTTGAAACCCACTATTGGTGCTTTTGGTGATGATTACGCTAAAACACCCAATATGGATCGATTGGCGGATAAAGGAACTGTATTCTTAAACAACCATTGTCAGCAGGCAGTTTGTGGCCCTTCAAGAGCCAGTTTGATGACAGGTTTAAGACCGGATATTGTAAAGGTTTGGGATCTGAAAACAAAAATCAGAAAGCAACGCCCTGATGTGGTGACTTTACCTCAATACTTCAAAAACAATGGTTATTTGACGTATGGTGTGGGTAAAATTTATGATCCTAGAAGCGTTGATAAACAACAAGATCAACAGTCTTGGACAGAGTACACGTTGCCAAATCAATTAAGATACCCTGAAGGGAAGCAAGCCCCTGCCCTTTCTTATTATCAAAACCCTGAAAATGTAAAAAGGGTAAGAGCACTGAGAAAAGAAGCAGAAGCAAAAGGCATTGAGAAAAAGAAAATCAACAAGTGGGTACAAGAGCGTTTTAAACCTGCTTTCGAAAAAGCAGATGTTTCAGATGATGCTTATATCGATGGTGCCATCACAAAACAAGGTGAGGCTTACATCAAAGCATTGGCAAAACAAGACCAACCTTTCTTTTTAGCGGTAGGTTACAAACGTCCTCACTTACCTTTTGCAGCGCCAACAAAATACTGGGATTTGTATAATGAAAATGAAGTTCCTTTAGCCAAATTCCAACAAAAAGTGGAAGGTGGTTATGAGAAAGCATATCATAATTCAAGTGAGCTTCAAGGTTATAAAACGGAAGGTTTAGATATCAGTGAGGCTGACGGTGTTGTCAAAATTTCAGAAAAAGGACAGCGTCAGTTAATTCACGGTTACTATGCGGCTACTTCTTATGTAGATGCTTTGGTAGGCCGATTGATTACTCAATTGGAAGAAAATAAACTGGACAAAAATACGATCATCATCCTTTGGGGTGATCACGGATGGCACTTGGGAGATCACTTATTATGGAACAAGCACTCTAACTTTGAGCAAGCTACACGTTCGCCAATGATCATTGTTGATCCTTCTCAAAAAACGGTGAAGCAAGTAAGCAGTGTCACTGAGTTTGTCGACATCTACCCTACTTTGGCTGATATGGCTGGACTTCCTGTTCCTACTGAAGGTTTGTCTGGTAAAAGTTTAAAACCGCTATTGGATGGCAGTGAGAAGACGATCAAAAAATATGCAATGACGCAAATTGCAAGAGGAAAGATCAACGGATACTCTTTAAAGTCTGGAAATATCAGATATACTGCTTGGTATGATGGTAATCCTCGATTGAAGAAAACGCTAGAAGGGTGTACACTGAAAGCGGAGGAATTGTATGATTACAAAGCGGACCCTTTAGAGACTAGAAACCTTGCGAAAGACAAAGCTTACAAGCAAAAACTAGATGAGATGAGAGATCTGTTTATGGAGTTTTTCAAAAATGACAGAGCTTATCATTCTCATAGTTTTGGTGCTGTAAATGGTAAAAAGGCGGATTGGAGAATTGAAGCTGAAGCAAGAATTGAAGAGCATAGAAAAGGGGATGTGAAACTGACTGTTTTGGATAAAAAAGGAAAGCCTTTTAATGGTAAAGTGAAGATTGAACAGGTGAGACATCAATTCCGTTTTGGAGGAGTGATCAATACGCAATTATTTACTTCAGAAAAAAAGGAAAAATACCAAGAAGCCTTCCTTTCATTGTTTGAAAATGCCGGTTATGAAAATGCCTTCAAAATCAAACATAAAAGACTTTACGATAAACGTCATCAAGAAATCGCTCCTTTCTTAAAGGAAAATAATATTCCATTGAGAGGTCATGCATTGGTTTGGGAGAAGACGAAGAACATGCCAAAAAACATTCAGCAATACGTGAATGAAACGGATACGGCTACGTTAATCCAACAATTGGAAAACTATGTAAAATATGGTTTAACGGAGTATGATGTAATGGAATGGGATGTTTTGAATGAGCCAAGAGAATGTCATGCGGTGCAAGACTTGACAAAGCAGAACACGTGGGCTTACTGGTTTGAATATGCTGATAAAGTAAGAAAGAACAAGCAAGTGAAATTCTACTTGAATGAAAATAAAGTCATCTCTGCTCCTTATAAAGTGGCGGATAAAAATATTCAATTCCATTATAAAGTGATTGAAGACATCTTGGCGGTCAACGCCCCTTTAGAGGCTTTGGGTTTTCAATCAAGAATGAAGCAACACATCAAGCCTGAAGACTTATACGCTAGACTAGAAAAGTTCGCTTCTTTTGGACTTCCTATGCTAGGCACCGAGTTTGAAATTGTAGATTCTCCTTATCAGAAATTTACAGAAGCAGACAGAGCCCAAATCACTGAGGAAGCAATGACGGTTTACTTCTCTCACCCTCAAGTGGAAGGTTTTTATGTTTGGACACCTTTTGGTGAAGACCGAAAAGCATTTTTTGACCTTGATGCCAACCCAAGAGCAGAAGCGAAAGTGTGGGCAAAGAAAATAAATGAATGGTCTACTTCTTTAGAAGCAAATGCCGACAAAAAAGGAAAAGTAGCCTTCAGAGGTTTTAAAGGAACTTATAAAGTGACGATCACTCAAAATGGAAAGACCTACTCTAAATTATTCGAAGCAGAGGACAGTCAAAACGACATCAAAGTAAAACTTAAGGATCTCACAAACTAAAAAGTACTGAAATGAAACAACTTATATATTTCGCATTCATAAGCCTGTTTTTCATGATCATAGGTTGTGAAAAGCAAGACCCTCTCAGAACCATAGAAACAGAGTATTTAGATTCTGTACACTATGATGCTAGTGTTTTCTATCCATTAGAAGACATGATTTCTCCAGAACCTGTTTTTGAAAACAAATACGGCGTTTCTTTTGCCATCGAAGAGTTTTACAATGACAAAGGAGACAGCTCGCAGATCAATAATGTAGCTATTGATAAGAAAACAGGTATTATCAGCGTAAGAGATGCTTCTCTTTTAGATCAAGAAGCAACGTATCACGCCAACATTGCCACTTTTACGGTAAGTGGAAAAACGATACATGAAAAGGCTTGGTCAATGGGTATTACTCAAGTGACAGGCGAACTGTTTTACTCCACTCCTCAACCTTCTTATGAAAGAAATTTCGAAGGTGAAGTGCTTCATTTAGACAGTGCCTTCTTTGGAGAAGCTAACGCTGTTGTATCTTATGAGTTAGTCAATTCAGACAAAGGACTTTCTATTGATGCTTCAAATGGACATATCTCTAAAGTAAGTTTTATGGAAGCTGGAGAATATGATGTTGCTGTAAAAGTATTGACAGAAGGTGGTGAAACTACATTAACGGAAGTAGCTAAGGTAAAAATCTACGGTGCTCCTGAATTAGTATATCAGCCTAATTTCTTTAAGATTCAAGGAGATTACAGCATTCAAGCGACGCCAACTGTGAAAGAATTCTTAGACGGTGCCACTTATGAACTGAAAGTACAAGGTGATCTGACATTGAACAGCCTTGCAATTGATGAAAATGCAGTCATTTCTTTACCAGAAAACCACAACAATGCTGTGGGTGAGTATAAGGTAGATGTTATTGCAACAGTAGACGGTCAGGCTTTCACTTTTGAAGAAGCAATTACAGTTGAAATTGTTGCTCAAATCAACCCTGAAATCTCCTATGCAGAAAACAAGGTAACGCTTTCACCTTGGACGGGCTATACTTTCACTCCAGAGTTGTATTCTCTTCCTAGAAATGCAGTAGTGACACTGACTACAGTATTGCCAGAAGGCATGACTTTCGATTCTGAAACGGGTTCTATTACAATTGCGGAAGAGCAAAACTTTGCAGATGCCACTTATACTATTGACATCAATGTCAACACGCCAAGCCACGGTGATACGCCATTGACTACACTGACGCAAATCGTTATTGAAACAAAAGCACAAATTCTTTTGGAAGATGATATGACAAGTGATGCATTGAAAGCTGATTATATCCGTCAGCAAGTGGTGATCAATGATGATGAAAGAAGTGGGGCAACTTGGAACACTACAGCTTCAAGAGAATATTGTAGAGCACAAGCCAATATTTGGTCAGGTGATTATACAAGATGGTCTTATATAGCGGTAAGTTATACGGTAGATAATATCCGTAGAGCCACTGTTTCTTTTGACAACGGTGTAAACAAAGACTTAAGAGATACTGATGAATACACTGAAAATTACTTCTCTGTCAACTACAATGCAGATTATAATGGCAGTGAAGCTATCCATGATTTTGCTTGGGAGAAAGATAGCAATGCCAATATTTCAAGAGTAGGAACTGATATTGACAACGGTCCTTATGAAGCTTCTGGTCTTTTAGAAATTGATGCTAAATACCTCGTCAACAACAAAGTGAATATTGCTTGGTTGGCACATAAGGATATGACTGAAATTCCTGAAAGCTTCAAAACGGGTCATACATTCGGCTTCAACAAAATTGTTGTTACGGCATATACAAAGTATGACGCAGTGGTAGAATAATGAGATAAGAATGAAGAATTAAGAATGAAGAATTAAGAGTGAAGAATGAAGAATAGGTGGTCCGTGTTGTGGTTCGTGTGGACATAGATTACAATGTTCTCACAAACTACTTTAACATTAAGAACCATTTTTTCTTCATTCTACATTCTTAATTCTTCATTAATACCTCTTTCGCTTAACACTATAGAAAATGGTGTTAGTAGCAATTAAATCAACCGATTCGTTGATTCCTTTTACTTAAATACTAACTTTACTAACAGAGATTGAATACTTATTGATTTTAACGACTATCAATTACCTACTCCATGAATTTGAAGAGAATATTACTTACTTTTTTTATCCTTTTTATCAATACTTTCATTGCTTTTGCACAATGGGATGAGAACTTGCTTTTTGACAATTACAATGTTCAAGACGGACTAAGTAGTCATATTGTCTATGATATTGCCAATGATCAGGATGATTTCACATGGATCATTTCCCCCAATGGAATTCAACGTTTCGATGGGAAAAACTTTAAAAACTATACCATTAAAAACCCTGCTGGCGATGACATAATTTTCTATAAACACAATTCAGGGCTGTACATTGACCAAGTCAAAAAACTATGGGTCTTTTGTCAATTTGGACTGTACACTTACAATCCTGAAATTGATTCTTTTGAGCCTTTTGAAATCACAGACATCAATAACAAAAGAGCTTATACTTCTATCATAGAACATAATGGCTATTACTACTTTCTTTCTTGGCAAATGCTAGTAAGATGGAACCCTAAAAAAAATGCATTCAAAAAAATATTCCTGAAAAAGAGAATTACAGCCACCACTCCATACGGTACCCAAGGGCTTTTGATTGCGAGTCCTAACGGTCTTCAAATCATTAAAAGAGGGGAAGCCAAAGAGTTTCAACTGTATGGTATTAATCTAAAAGGTGCTGGTATCACATGTCTATATAAAAGTTCTGACAATGCCGTTTGGGTAGGTACTTACAACAAAGGTATTTACTTGATCAAAGACAATAAAATCCAGCATATCAAGAAAAATGTAGACTATAAAATCAGTAAGTTCAGTACTTATAAAAATAAGATTATTGCAGGTACAGACGGACATGGCATTATGGTGTTTGATCATGATGGACATGAAGTCAGCGGTACGAATCTAAAAGCCATCAATGGACTGCCAATTAATAGTCTGACTGTGGATCAGCATCAAAGATTATGGATTGCCACTTATGGAAAAGGGCTTTTCCTCCACAACCCTCACAAACCTTATTTAAGAAAAATCAATACCGACCCCGATCCCAACATGATTGCGGATCATGGCTACAGTTCTTTTAAAGATTCTAAGAAAAGAATCCTTTTAGGCACCAATAAAGGAATGGTCATCAAAGATAAAAACGGGAAGAAAAGATATTTAAGACCCAATCATTTTATCAAAACATTTGACCGTAATGAAAGTTTTGTCGTCAACAATATTGTAGAAGATAGACATCACAACTTCTGGGTGTCGAGTTATGGTTTTGGTCTGTTTTACTTGGATGGTAAAAACTTCAAAGTGCTGAAATCCATTAAGAATTTCCAAGTGGGAGAACAGCACTACAATTGTAAGTTTATCCTTCAGCTGGAGTTATACGGAGATAAACTGTGGTTTAGACTGGTGAAAGGAACTGTGTTCGGTATGAATATCATTGATCAGCAGTTTAGCAAACATCCACTGAGCAGTACATCGTATATTTATTATAGTCCACAGCAAGGAAAAATGTATGTGGCCAATCATGAAGGAATTTATGAAATAGACCAAGAAAAGCCGAAACAAATCATCAAATCACCCAACCTTTCAGTCAGTGCAATTATGCCAATTGATGATAAGAGTTTTATGTTGGGAACTGAATCAAAAGGTGTGCTGATCTTTGATGTGGTGAAAAAGAAAATCTCTCCTATTCAAGATAATCAGAGAAACCTATTGCCAAGACGAATCAAACAGATCTTGAAAACGGATTTAAATAAGTATGTAATCATTGGTGACAACGGGCTATTCACTTTCCATTACAACAAAGGAAAAATATCGGATATCCACGAACCACTTCAAAAGTTTGAATCTCACCAAGGAGCATCTATTTTGAATAACAACAATATTATTCTGGGGTCATATGATGGGTTTTACCAGTTTCCCCTTCACTTTGAAGAAAACATTACCACTGCTCCAAAAATCACTTTCAATCACCTTACCGTTGATGGTAAAGATATCACAGCACTGAATTCCAAAATGCTGGACAAAGACATCAATCTTGTGGAAGAAGTAGTGCTCAATCACCCTGACCGTGGTTTTTCACTCAATGTCATTTCTCCAGAATACAGAGACGATCCTAACTTTTTTAGCTGGAAACTAGAAGGTTATGAAGACAATTATAGCAAAAAAAGTACGCTTCAGGAGATCAATTATCAAAACCTCCCTTATGGAAGTTATGAGCTAAAAATCAAAATGTATTCTGGTAGAAACACTAGAGAGGAAGTAGCACGAAGTTTAATCATTTCCGTAGCACCTCCTATTTGGGCGACTACATGGGCCAAAGTTTTATACACGATTGGCGTGCTGATCTTACTTTGGTTGATTTACAAATCGTATGCAGATTATATTCAACAAAAGCATTTACAAGCTAGAAATACGGTTTTTGCTGAGATTGCCCATGAACTGAGAACACCGCTGACATTAATACAAGGTCCGCTTCAAAAGCTGGAAGAAGATACAGATTTAGATGCTTCAGCCACTCGATTAATTGGTATGATCCGTAGCAATCTCACAAGACTGAATAAGCGTATCACACAATTATTGGATTACGAGCGCATCAATCAAGTCAATGAAGAATTGGTTGTCAAAGAGTTTGATATTGTTCACCTCATCAAAGTGCTGATCCGTGACTTCGATCCATTATTACAGAAGAAAAACATTGAAGTACAAATTGATTCTTCCAAAGAGAAAATCATGGTAGAATTAGATTTTGATAAGATGGAGAAAATCATCTATAACTTGGTCTCCAATGCTATCAAATATTCTAAGGAAAACGATAAGATCTTTATTGACATCAAAAAAGTGGAAGATCAAATCAAGTTCTCTATTACTGATCATGGTTTAGGAATTCCGAAAGGCAATCAAAAACACATTTTCAAGCGTTTTTACAGAGCTGAAAATGTAATTAAGAATAAGAAAATTGGAAGTGGAATTGGTTTGGTACTTTCTTACAAGTACACTTCCATGATGCACGGCAAACTCTTCTTTGAAAGTGAAGAGAACAAACAAACCACTTTCTTCTTAGAGCTTCCATTGAAAGTAAAAGGCATGAGAAATGATGCCGTTCCTCAAGAAATATCACATTATGGTGATGAGTTTGTGGAAAAAGACAAGGAGAAATACGATTATAGAATTGCGGTAGCGGAAGATAATGAAGAGTTGAGAGCATTTATCAAAACCTCCCTTTCTGACAGTTTTGAAGTCGAGGTCTTTGAAAATGGCAAGGAATGTTTTAATGCTCTACTAGAAAACGATTTCCATCTAGTACTATCAGATGTGATGATGCCTGTGATGAACGGTTATGAGCTTTGCAATCAAATCAAAAGCAATGTAGCCACTTCCCACCTTCCAATCATTATGTTGACGGCACTTAACGCCTCTATGTACAAAGCGGAAGGTTATATGCACGGTGCGGACCACTATGTGATCAAACCTTTTGACATCAGAATGCTGAAATATAGAATCATCAGTCTGATTGAAAATAGAAAGGCACTAAGTCAGTTGTACAGAAAGCAAATTCATGAGGATGAACCTGTCAAAGTACAGCCTGTAGTAGAAGAAACAATTGACAGTAAATTCCTCACCGAATTCAAACAGCTAATTGAAACCAACTTGACGGACTCTAATTACAATGTCTCTGAAATCTGTAAAGACATAGGGATGAGTAGGCCCGTTTTATATCGAAAAATAAAGGCACTCACCGATCTTTCACCTAAAGAATACATTCAAACCAAACGTCTCAATCACGCCAAGAAGATGTTAATGGAATCCGATGAGAGTATCAGTACAATTGCCTATGAAAGCGGTTATTCTGATCCAAAATATTTCTCTACCGTGTTTAAGAAACAGTTTGGAGAAAGTCCTAGTGAGTTTAAGCAACATTGTTAATATAAAATTGTGCACCAAAGTTTGAACTTAGGTGCACAATTCATTTTAAAAGAATAATACACATTTCATTTCATGGTTATGTAAGAATAAAAAACTAATTTTGATGCTAAATAAAGATTAGTGTACTCTACTTTTTAATCAATTGAAGGCAAACAATTTAATTAATATACATGTGTTTCTTGGATAGCTTTTCAACTACCTTTTCACTGAAACACTCTTTTAAACTAAAACCTGTAGCATCATGCTATTCAAAAACAAACAAATGAGCAAATTTTATTCAATCCTATTCATCAGCATTTTATACACTACCTTTTCTTTTGGACAAAGCAACTACACCCCTGCTTCCATAGAGAAAAAAGACGGCACTGATGTAAAAGGGTTTATTGATTTTAAAGACTGGGGAAGAACACCTAGGTTTATTCATTTCAAAGAAAATGAACAAGATGAAAAAGTAAAGTTGACTACTGATGATTTAAAGAGTTTCAATGTCAATAATAAAAAGTATATCTCTAAAATTGTAGATATTGAAGTTAGCCACTATTCTAATGACCACTGGAAAAATCAAAATGGATTCAAAATAGAAAAAGATACCGTTTTTCTTGAGGTCTTAATCGATGGCCCCAAATCCCTTTATGGACTCGCCAATAAACAGGGAGTGGAAAACTTTTATATCAGTAATCAAAACAGCAACATAGAGCTTTTGAAATACAAAAAAGTATTTGTTGTAAAAGACGGGAAAGACTACCAAAAAGAATTAAATCATTATAGAGGACAGCTTTTATTATTCTTCGATAATGAAAAATGGGTAAATAATATACTTTCAAAAACGGCCTATAAAAAAATGGATTTAATGAGCGTTTTTGAAAAGTATTATGACATTCATAAAGTTGAAAATAAAAACCTAAAAGAAACTTATAAAGCACCTGATGAAAAAACAAAGATCAATATTGGAGTAACAGCTGGAGTAAACTTTACGAACATTAGTATTGCAAGCACAGGATCTAATTCTGATATTGATATGGGTTCATCTACTTCATATACATTTGGTTTGTCATTTGAAATAAGCCCTCAAATTCACTTACAAAGGTTCACATTATACAATGAACTTGGTTATTCTTCTTATGAACATAATGCACAAGTAAAACTTGGAAATACAATTAGTTCTTCACGATTTTATGATTATGACCTGAGTGCTTCTATGATACAATTAACCAATTTATTGAGATATAAAGTCTATAATCAAAAACAGTTTAAAATCTTCTTAAATGCCGGAATTTGCAACAACTTTATCCTAAATGCTAAGGCAGAAAGAACAAGAGTAGAGAATGGAAGTGAACCTACAGACATTTTTAAAGGTACAAAATCATATCTTCTAGGAGGAGTTTTTGGATATGGCTTTTCAATAAACCGCATCAGTTTTGAAAACCGTTTTGAGTGGAACAATGGTTTAGCTGATGCTTCAAGACCTAAATCAAGTACAACAAGAATTGGATTGCTAGTCTCCTATCAATTCTAAAAAATAGTAGTTTCAGTACTTATCCTTAAAACATCTTAATTCCGATTAAGGTGTTTTTTTATTAAAAACTTCTTCTTGAGTTTGACACTTGAAAACAATAAAAAACACATTATCAACTATGTATGTAAAAGCGTGTCTCACTACACTATTTCTGTAAGTAGTTAATAATGTGACCTTTAGATGTTATACTTG
>NZ_JABANE010000098.1 GCF_012844305.1 Flammeovirga aprica JL-4 | reverse complement strand
TTCTGAGGTGAATTTTCTTTTACTTTTCATAACACTGCAATTTACTTAATTATTAATTTAGATTGCAGTCCATTTTGATGGGGTAACTATATAACGCTCTACGTCTTCCTTTGTGATCTCAGTAGGACTCATAATTGTCAATCTTTCGACGACGTTTCTAAGTTCTCTGATATTACCAGTCCATTCGGGCTCTTTCATTTTTTCTAAAGCTTCCTCAGTAATTTTAGTTTGAGGTTTTCCGTATTCACCAGCAATATCTTTTAAGAATTTCTGGATCAATAAAGGTATATCCTCTTTTCTGTCAGCAAGCGAAGGAACTTTAATTACGATTACACTCAAACGGTGGTAAAGGTCTTCTCTGAAATCGCCAGATTTGATCATGGCTTTCAAGTCCTTGTTGGTTGCCGCTACAACTCTAACATTGACTTTGATTTCCTTATCACCACCTACTCTTGTAATTCTGTTTTCCTGCAATGCTCTTAACACCTTAGCTTGAGCAGAAAGGCTCATGTCACCAATCTCATCCAAGAAAAGCGTACCTTCATTGGCTTGCTCAAACTTGCCTATACGTTGTTTGTGAGCCGATGTAAATGAGCCCTTTTCGTGACCGAATAATTCACTTTCGATCAACTCAGAAGGAATCGCCGCACAGTTTACCTCCACCAAAGATTGCTTTGATCTAGGACTTTTGCCGTGAATCCAGCGAGCTACTAATTCTTTACCAGCACCGTTAGGTCCTGTTACAAGCACTCTAGCTTCAGTAGGAGCAACTTTCTCAATGGTATCTTTCATATGCACCACTGCTTCAGATTCTCCAATAATATCGTATTTCTTAGCAACCTGCTTCTTCAATACTTTGGTTTGCTGTACCAAAGAAGATTTGTCCAAAGCATTTCTGATTGCTAGTAGAAGTCTATTTAAATCGGGTGGTTTTGAAATGAAATCAAAGGCACCTTTTTTAGTAGCATCAACAGCAATATCAATATTTGCATGTGCAGAGATCATTATAAATTGAGGAGCCTTTCCCATCTCCATTGCTTTTGTAAGTACTTCAATGCCATCTTTCTTAGGCATTTTCACATCACATAAAGCAACGTCATAGTTATTAACGACTAACTTTTCAAGAGCTTCTTCTCCATCCTTCGCTTCGTCAATATCGTAGTTTTCGAATTCTAATATTTCTCTCAGGGTATAACGAATACTTTGTTCGTCATCGATGATTAGAATTTTTTTTCCCATGATAGTTTTACTTAAAAATAATTATATGCTCTTAATTACCAGTTAACATCAACACAGTATTCATTACCCTCACAGCTTCCAAATTCAAAATCCATTTCTGAATCTTCAAAATGTTTTGCAAGGATATCCATCAGCTTTGCAGATTCCATTAATTGCAGCTCTTTTTTTCCAGTAGGAGATAAAATAGCTATTTCAAGACTTTGAGAAGAGATATTCTTTTGAAAATGTAAACATTGCTTTTCAAGATCTTCTATTAAGGAGGCTAAATCTGCTCCATAAGCGTTGAAATTTCTTCTCATTTCTAATCAAATTAATAAAAAATAACATCTAATTTGTTCTCAACGTCAAATATACATTATCTATGATTGTCTGAAGATTAAAATATGAAAAAAAATAAGTTTTAATTTAATTATTTATTAGCTTGTAATAGCAATAAAAACACATTATTTATCTTCAGGTCTATTTTGAAATGGATGAAATAATAGGAGTTAACTACTTATAATCACTATCTTATGAACAAAACTTATAAAAAACTATTACACCTCTATTCCAGAGCGGGCTTTGGGCTTACTAGAAGTAGAGCCGATCATTTACTTTCTAATAAAGATTTTGTTTCTCCCCTTCTTGATCTTTCACAATTGAAACCATTGGAGGTCGATCTGCCACCTTTAGAAGAAGGGATGCCAAACTATGGAGAGATGAAAATGATGTCAGCCGATGAGAAAAGGGAAAAACAAAAAACTAGAAATCAGAACACTCAGAAAGTGTTGCTGAACTGGATAGATCAAATGCAAACAGGAGAGTGCGATCTGGTAGAAAAAATGGCTTTGTTCTGGCATGGTCACTTCGCTTGTCGAATTCGTAATCCCTATATCGCTATTCAATATACAGATACACTGAGAATGAAAGGACTTGGAGATTTCAAATCACTGTTAATGGGAGTTTCTCAGTCGAGGGGTATGATTGATTATTTGCATTTGAAGCAGAATAATAAAAGAAAGCCCAATGAAGACTTTGCAAGAGAGTTGTGTGAGCTTTTCACTTTAGGGAGAGACAATGGCTATACCGAAGCAGATGTAAAGGAAATAGCAAGATGTTTTACAGGTTGGGTGTCAGACCGGAATCTTAATTTCAAAGTGGTCAATAAAAGGCATGACGATGGGGAGAAAACAGTTTTCGGTAAAACTGGAAATTTTGGAGGGGAGGATGTGATTGATTTAATCCTTGAAAAAAGAGAATGCGCCTACTTTATTTCACATAAAATCTATAAATATTTTGTGAATCCAGTTCCTGAAGAAAAAAGGGTGCAGGAAGTAGCGGATAAGCTATACGATACTAATTATGATATTGGTAAAACAATGGCCTATATCTTTAATTCTTCATGGTTTTATCAGGAGAAAAATATTGGGGTCAAGATCAAAAGCCCGATAGAATTGATGGTGACAATGAAGAAGCAATTTGATTTATCACCTAAAAACAGAAAGTCGTGGATGATCCTTCAGCGTAACCTTGATCAGGTACTTTACAACCCTCCAAATGTGGCTGGATGGCCTGGCGATAAAAGCTGGATAGATGCTTCAAGATTGGCACAACGTTTAAGACTTCCTTCAGCTTTATTGAATAATGGGGAAATACCATTGGCGTATAAAGAGGATTATGATCAAGATCCGATGGAAGATAGAAGGAGAATGAAACAGTACAGAAAATTTCAATGTGAGATTGACTGGGATAAGATCGAGAAAGAGCATTATGAAGATAAGAAATGCTCTTTAGTGGAATTGATGATAAGAGGAGAACTTTCTGATGAAGGAAAGCAATATATCTCCGAAAATCAATTGACCAATTTTAAAGATAAGATGATACAAATATTGTCTTTACCCGAATATCAACTTTGTTAATTTTTTGTGACTATGAACAGAAGAGATTTTATTAAAAATTCCTCATTTTTAACAGCAGGAACATTATTTACACCCATGTTTCTTCAACAGACATTGGGTGGTGATAAAGCTTCATTTGAAGGAAAAAGAGTAGTGATTATTCAGTTTTCAGGGGGAAATGATGGTTTGAATACTGTTGTTCCTTACTTGGATGATTTATACCATAAAGCTAGGCCTAATTTGTCGTTAAAGGCGTCTGATGTCATTAAATTGGACAATGATTTGGGTATCAATGGCAATATGAAAGGGATAGCAGATTTGTATGATAAAGGATACGTTTCTGTGATCAATAATGTAGGCTATCCGAATCCAAACCGTTCTCACTTCAGAAGTATGGACATATGGCATACAGCTTCTGATAGCGATGAATACATTCAAACTGGATGGCTTGGAAGATATCTCGATTCTTATTGCAAAAGTGTAGATTCAGTCATCGAATATGATAATACACTTTCATTAGCATTGAAAGGCGTAAATATGAAAGGTGTAGCTGTTGATCAGCCTTATACTTTTTATAATAGCTTGAAAGTAGGTCAATTTGATAAATTGGCAAAGGAAGTCAAAAAAGAATCACTTGACGAGCATAACAAGGGCTACCTTTATAAAACGCTTGCAGAAGCCAATCAATCTGCCGAATATATTTATGAGAAGAGCAAAATTTATAAATCCAAAATTGATTTTCCTAACTCTTATCTGGGCAAAAGTTTGAAAAGTATTTCAGAGTTGATCAAATCAGGAATTCATACCAAAGTATTTTATGCTTCATTGGGCGGTTTTGATACCCACGTAAATCAGAAAACGCAACAAAGTAGACTACTGAAAGATTATTCCGATTCAGTTGCGGCTTTTGTAAAAGAGCTGGAAAAGAGCGGTAATTTTGAAGATACTGTGATTATGACTTTTTCAGAGTTTGGCAGAAGAGTGTCCCAAAATGCCTCTAAAGGTACAGATCATGGAGCTGCGAATAATGTCTTTTTGATTGGTAAGGATCTGCAACAGAAAGGGATTGTGAATGAAAATCCTGATTTGTCAAATTTATATCAAGGAGATTTAATTTATTCCGTCGATTTTAGAAGTATTTACGCTGACCTTTTAGATCACTGGTTGAATGTTAGTAGTTCGGAAATTTTGTCAAAAAAGATTAATACCTTGAGACTGGTTTAAGTGATTAGTTGTTCATTTCTGAAATTATTACTTATTTGTAAAACATTTGCTAACAGCTATGATTACAGTTATGAATTGCAAAAAACAATTTTACATTTCGCTTCTCGCCATCATTTCCATCTTTTTTTCAAGTTGTGATGATACTTCAAAAGTAAATGTAGAAAAAGATTTATCCACGGCCATTGAATTCAATGCTCCAGCTTTTATTCCTGACGTCAAAAAACGTTTTGGGAATGATGTGGTTGCTGTTGATGAGATCAAGATAAATAGTGATGAAAAAGGTATTCTTTTGGAAGGAGAGGTGAAGCTGAAAAATGGTGAAACGGAAAAAAGAACAGTATCCCTTTCTAACCAAGAAATGGAAAAGATTGTAAAAAGTTTCACAAAAGATATTGATTTGAATGTCAATTGGACGATAGATGAAGAGGTGGATATAAATATATCACAATCTGATACATCGCGTACAAAAGTGATTAAAATAAATAAAACCGGAGAAACTGCTGAAGAAAAGCATGATCATTTATTTAGATCTGAAATTGAAAAAGCAGTGGCTGATGAATACGATGAAAAGGTGAAAAATATTAATTCAATGAATGTCTCTATAGATGATGACAAAACATACATTGAAGCTGATGTTACCCTTGAAAGTGGAGAAGTTGTGAAACAGGTCATTGAGAGAAATTCTGATGATGAGTTTAAAATGCAAGACGGTAAGAACGAAATCAAAATCAAAATGATTGAGATCGAAGAAAAATAATCCTTTTGAAGGAAGTGAAAAGGTGGCTTTATATCGATAAGGTCACCTTTTTTTATGTCAATTATTGAATAATGCAGCACAATAAACTTTTATGTAACTAATATGTTTAATTGTGAAAAAGAATTGATTATTTTTATAAAAAAGAATTAACAGATTAAATAAATCCTATGTTTAGAAAGATACAATCAAGTATATTTTCTTATTTTTTTACAATAGTAATCCTTGCCCTTTTTGTCTTAGTTGTTGTTGTAAATAGCATTCTGACGCGTTTCGAAAACAAAGCTGTAGAAGAAAGAATGGAAGATGTGACGTTGGCGATTGCTGATTATCTCAGTAAAACCGTTAACAATGAAGAGCGAACAGCAACGTTGCTTTCAGAAACTCTGAACGTGGAGGATATTATTGAAATAGATCAACTGTATTCAAGTATTACAGATAAGGAACTGACTTCAAAAGAATGGAAGAAGGTGCAAACGTCTTCTTTTTATCAGCAAAATAATGGCGACTCCCTTCAATCAGTATTGCAGTATTATCTGGATAAAACGGCAAAACGAAAGAAAAAGGTAATTCCGGTCTTGATTAATCACCTAGAACATTTCCAAAAGATAGCTGATGTTGAAGAGGTGATTTTAATGGATAAAGAAAAAATATTAGCTTCATCTAAAAGAAAAGAACTGACAGGAAAACCCATCAGTGGTGTAGGTTTAGAGGCTTTAAGCTTACCAAATCAAGTAAAGCTTTTGCAAAATAAGACAATGCAGTGGATTGATCTTGCTAATTTTCTGAATGTGGGTAAGAGAGTTTTTCTTCTTTCAAAAGTACCTCATACTAAAGGAAAATCGCATTACTTGCTTTATGTCTATGATGCGAGGAAATGGGATTTAAATGCTCAATTAAACAACGTAGAGAAATCTGAAACAGTAGATATTTATCTGATTGGTAAAGATGGGAAATTAAGATCCTCTATCAGGTCATTTAATAAAAACCCAAGTGAAGTGCTGTTGAGGTTATCTCAACAAGGGGTAAGTGAAAAAGAATTGAGCAAAGCCAAGAAAGAAAACTCTATTATTGGTCTATTAGAAGTGCCTGAAGAAATCACAATGATGAGTAATAACAACATTATGGCACTTTCTGAAGGAGTTTCAGTTAATGGCCTGAATGCAATTTTTATGACGCATTGGTTGAAAAGTGATGGAATTGATTGGAGAGTGGTTGTGGAATGGGGAAAAGATGAAGCTTTTGCGGAATGGTATAAAGTGAGGTTTTACCTCAATGCTTTGCTATTGATCATTGGTATTTTCTTTTTATTGGGGGTGATTTATGGAGGTAGAAGATTAGCGAAACCTATTTATGCTTTGAAAAATGCTTTAGATGATTTGGCAGAGAAGCCATTGACGTTCAATTATATGAATTTTGAGGAGAAAGGGATTACTAATGATATGCTCCAAAAAATGGATATCATTGGTTCTGAAGTGAAAAGACTTCATGAAGTACAAAGGGAAATGGAAAAAAAGCTTTCTGATAGTACAACAATCGTGAGTCAACAGCACAAACAGAATGAGTCTTTAACGTCAAAGGAACATCAACTTACCGCTGAGAATAAGGTTGCAAATGATAAAATTCTGGAACTAGAACAAGTCATAAACACGCATTATAAGTCAGTGAAGAAAACGCTGAAGTTAGGGATGTATGACAGCAGTCTTTATCATTTATCATTAGAAAGTTATTTCCATATTCATAAAGCGAAAGAAGAAATTTCGGGTGATTTTATCTGTACTTACGAAAGAGATAGCCGTGTTTTCTTCTTTTTGGGCGATACCGGAAAGGATAGTATCAAGGCTGCTTTGAGTAGAATGGTCATTACTTCTATTATCAATGAGGTGGTAAATGTGAAACGATTGGCATCTGCAAGTAGAATACTAGAGGCGATTCACAAAAATATTTTTGAGATTACAAAGTCAGAAAACTTGATCTTTGAGAAAGGAATCAAGCTTTCAGTTTGTGTTTGGGACCGTCAAAAGCAAATGCTTGAGTTTTCAGGTTTGAATCAAGCTATTTTTGTGCTTCGTGATGATAATTTTGAAGAACTTATTGGTGATGAATTAATAGGAGAAACTTACAATTCTGAAGGTCAATTTATTGCTAATACACATTATATTCCATTAAATAGGGTCAAAAATGCGTTATTATATTTGTTCTCAGATGGCATGATTCATCAAAATAATAATGAAGAAGAGTTGTTTACGCAAAAAAGACTAAAGGAATTACTGATTGATGTTCACTCTGAGGACCTCAATACACAGAAAGAATATATAGAGAAGACTTTTATAGAGTGGAAAGGAGAAGCTGATCAAAAGGATGATGCCTCAATATTGGGGCTTAAGCTGATTTGAATTGGGAATCCTTAGAATAATAGTTATCTTATAGCGGAGTAAAGTAAACTAACCAACGATTATGAATAATGGAAGTTTAAGAGGCCGAATTCTTACTGTATTTATCTCCTTTTCAGTATTATTCAGCTGTATCTCATTTATTACTTATAAATATATTCATAGAAGTGAGGAACTGGATCAGGTGAAAGCATGGTTAATGCATCTAGAAGTTAGTGTGTTAGATTTAATTAAAAGAGACGCTACTGATATTTCAAATGACCTTTCTTCAAACTACTATAACGAGATTTCTTTAAATGATTTTGTAAATAAAAGGAGTAACAGGGTTCACCTTGTTTCAGTGAGTATTGATAAATTACTGAATCATGATCAGATACAAGATTGGGAATTAGAACCTCACTTGCTGTTTATTGACAGCTTGATTGACCGTTATAATGCTCAGGTGGTTAATCTGATGGAAGCAAAAAAAGACTTGGGTTCTGATACAACTGGTTTGTATGGAAAGATGTATGCAAATGCCGAAGTGCTCAGTAAACTGAACAGTGTGAGTCATATGCAGCTTTTTGATCATATGCAGTTGAATGGGATGAAATATCTTTTAGATCCCAAAACTTCGTTTGTGCTTGAAATCAATAAATCTGCCGGACAATTACAGCAGGAACTTGAAATGCATCCTCAAAAAAATAAACATTTGATCAAAGCAGTGGATGATTATTTATCGGCTTATAATGAAATCGTTTTAATCTATTATAAGCTAGGTAAAACCAATACTGAAGGATTAAAGGGAAAATTAAACAGTACAGCTTCCTATATTGAGTCGGAGTTTGATTCATTGAGTACAGAAGTGTCAAGAAGATTTATTTCCTTGATGTGGAGGGTAAAGCTTTCCTATCTTTTGGTGTCATTAGCCGCTGTTTTGTTTACTGTGATCATAGGTTATTATACAGCCTCTCGCGTATCAATGCCTATCACTGTTTTGCAGGATAAAACACGTAAAATAATAGAAAATGGTTATGTTGCCAGAGGAGATGATGTTGATTTTAAAGAATTAAGAAAACCAACAAGGGAAGTAGCGGCACTGGCAGATTCATTTCAAGAGATGTATGAAATGATTCAAAATCAATTTGCGGAATTGGAACAAGGTAATCGTAAATTGAAGAGTTCTAAAAAGAAATTGATGGAAAGTAACAGAGTGAAAGATCAATTTTTCTCTATTATTTCCCATGACCTAAAAGGACCTATTAATACACAGATCGGATTCCTGAAATTATTGATGGAAAGATCGAATGCTTTTACGCCAGATGAGATTCAGAATTTATCAAAGGATATGCTGAATTCTATGAAAAACATGATGGCATTAATGGAAAACCTCCTTTCATGGTCAAGGTCTGCTTCTGATGCTATCAAATTTGATATTCAGAAAAATAATATATCTAAGATTATCAACAGAAATATCGATTTACTGCAGCCTAATGCAATCGACAAAAAGATCAAGTTGGTTTCAGAAGTAGAAGGAGATTATTTTGTTGAAATTGATAAAAACAGTATCGATTGCGTCATCAGAAATCTTTTGTCCAATGCATTGAAATTTACCTCTGCAAATGGTAAAGGAATGATAAGCGTTTCCGCAATGGAAAGAGGTGGGAAGTTGGAAGTAACGATTACGGATAATGGTATCGGTATGAATGAGGTAGAACTGAAAAAACTCATTGATCCAATGGTACAGTTCTCTAAGAAGGGTACTGCTAGAGAAAAAGGAGTTGGTTTAGGGATGATCCTTGTTCAGGACTTTGTAAAGAGAAATAATGCAAAACTCTTTATTGATTCTCAAGAAGGAATTGGAACCAGGTGTACCGTACTTTTTGACATCATGATAGAAGAGGAAGAAAATAAGACAATAAAGCAAGAGCAGCTATCCTAAGGATGCTGCTCTTTTGATTCTATCGTTAATCGCTCTGCCCAGACTTTCTTCTGGCATCCATTCGCTAAGAATAAACTGAGGACCAAGCTGATCTATTTCTCTTAAATATTTGAATAAATTCTGAGCGGCTTCTTTCAGATCACCATCTTTTGAAAGGACAAACTGTTTGTCTTCTGGAAGCTCATCAAATTTTGTTTTTAACGAAAGTGTAACCACATCTTTTCCTTTATGCTCTTCTAATAGGGCCTTAATGTCACCCAGTAAAAGTGTTGCATTAGGAGCATAATGTCTGTGCAACATTCCAGGAGCTTTTGGCTGAGAAGAAGATTGAGCATTGACCTTAACAGGACCAATTACTTTTTCAATTTCTTCAACTGGAATTCCTCCTTTTCTATAAATTGTAGGTACACCATCAGGAAAACCAACAATTGTTGACTCTACACCTACGTTGCAAGCTCCACCATCAAGAATATAAGGGATCAACTCACCTAATCCATCTTGTACGTGTTGTGCTGTTGTGGGGCTGATATACCCAAATTTATTGGCACTTGGCGCCGCTACAGGGAAATCAAGTGAAGCTAAAAGAGATAAAGTAAGCTCATGATTTGGAACACGAACAGCCACAGTATCTAATCCACTTGTGATAAGATCGTGAATCTGATCTGACTTAGGCAACACCATTGTCAAAGAGCCTGGCCAAAAAGCATCGGCTAATTTTTCGGCTTGTGGTGGCAGCTCAGAGATATAAGGTCTTAAACGTTCCAGCGAATTACTGTGAACAATAAGAGGATCAAAGCTAGGGCGTTCTTTTGCTTCAAAAATCATAGAAGCCGCCTTCTGATCCAGTGCATTGCCAGCAAGACCGTATACCGTTTCAGTGGGCAGTCCTATTAGTTGACCACTGTCTAATATTTCTTTTGCTTTCTCTATTGAATGATCAATTAAGGCCATCTTTATTTTTCTTTCTCTTTTTCAATTTCCTCAAAACCTACAAGCACTTCTTGCATTTCGAACCCTGTGTAAGCTTTTACACCTTTGATGAGGTACATCAAAGCACCCATCATCACGATGGTAGAAGGGATAGCGATGACAACCCAGCTCCATGCCGTCATTTGTCCGAGTTCTTTTGTGAATTCTACAGTATCAGAACTACTTTTTACAATCACTTTTGCTAAAATATAGTTCAATGCAGAAGACAAAAAGAAAGAGCCTGCCAACATGAAAGATGTATTTTTTAAGCGCTTCTCAAAAAGTTCGCCTGTATTTCTGAATTTTAACTGTGTCTCAATTTTTTTAACATCCAAGAAGTTCTCATTATATAATAATTTCTGTACTAGAGGATATTTCGTAAAAGTTGAGACAAAAACAATCACTCCAATCACACCAGGAATCATTGCCTCTTTTATTGCAATATACTCAGCAGGTAAATGCAGAAGTTTAATCCCTCCCGTTAGTGCTACATTAAATAAACCTAATACAGCAATGATACTGATGTCCTTTCGGGCCACAAAATCATAGATACCGTATACAAGAGGAAAAGCAATGGCAATAAGCACTGAATATAAATCTCCTAAGTACTCAGGATCACTCAACTTGCTCATCACAAGTGAAGGAATAACAATATTTAATAAGAGACTTACTACGGGTGATTCCTTTTTCTTTTGTTTTTTTTCTAATTGCATTTTTTTGAGGTATGAAGTTTGTTTACTTCTTTATATTGAAATAAAATCTCACAAAGATACAGAATAAAAAAACCATTGAAAATACGCATTGTGAATAGTCGTCAAATTTTACTTTTTTTACTCCTATTTTTTAGTGCAATAGGAGCAAATGCTCAGTCACAGTTCCCACCTTCATTTGATTTGGAGGGAGACGAGCGTTTTCCAAGCATAACTTCCGATGGAAAAGTACTTCTTTTTGCAAGAGAAACGAAAGAAGGATTTACATTCCACCTGTCAAACAAAATTGATGGTAAATTTATGCCACCTACTTCTTTGGTGTTGCCTAAAGACCTTCCTTACCCTACAGGACCGATGATCAGTTATGATGGCCGTTGGATTTATTTTTCGGCAAAAGGGAAAAATTCTGGGAGTGATATTTACAGAATGAAACGATGGGGACGCCGATTAGGGAAACCTCAAAAAATAGAAGGAAAGGTAAATACAAGTGGCTATGAAATGTATCCTTCTTTGACAAAGGATGGAAAAGGACTGTATTTTTCTCGTTTAAATAACGTCTCAGATCCTACAGATTTGAAGTATGCGTTGTACTATTCAGAACTAGATAAAGATGGGAAATGGGGAGAACCTGTACAGCTTCCAGAAGGAATTAATTTATACAGTGAGAAAGAACCAAGAATTCTTCCTGATAGTAAAACGTTGATGTTTACCTCAAAAATCAGTGATGAGAGTTTTGATTATGATGTGATGATGGCCAAAAAGAATGACGACGGCACATGGTCAGATCCTGAACCTGTTTTATCCATCAATCAGAGTAAGTTGAATCATCCACCTTGTATAGATGGTGTGAGTCAGAAAGCGTATTTTTCAAAGGATGGAAAATTAATGGAGATTCCTTTGAATAAAGTAATAGAGGTGAAAACTGAAGTGAAGAAGGAAGTTGCATTAAGTAGAAATACAGACAGTGCTACTGAAGCTGATGAAACAAAAAAAGAGGAAACATCTCCATCTAAAAAACCTTCAAAAGTTTCTTCCTTCTCAGATTTAGGTTTTGATATCAAAGATTTTGTACCAGAACCAAAGTATAAAGCTATCATCATAGGGATCAATGCGTACAATGATGGGAAAATTGCCAGTTTGGACAATCCTGAAAAAGATGCCGCTTCATTGGAAGAAATATTGACGACGTATTACGCTTTCGAAAAAGAGGATGTGAAATTGTTATTGAGCCCAACAAGAGAGAACTTGATAGAGACTTTTGATGCAATGATGGAGGAGTCGACTGAAAATGATCATATTCTGATTTTCTATGCAGGTCATGGTCATTGGGATCAAAGACGTAAGGCAGGGTATTGGTTGCCATCAGATGCTAAAGCAAAAAGTACAGCAAATTGGGTGAGAAACTCAACGATAAAAGAATATGTAGCGTCATTTAAAGCAAAGCACGTATTATTGATTTCAGATGCTTGTTTCTCCGGTTCAATTTTTAAAACAAGAGCGGCTTTCGATGGGGCAGATAAGTCTATTAAAGCGTTAGAAGAACTTCCTTCAAGAAAAGCCATGACTTCAGGAACGTTGAAAGAAGTGCCGGATGAAAGTGTTTTTGTGAAATATCTTCAGAAGAGATTGATTAGTAATCAAGAGAAATACATCAGTGCTAGATCATTGTTTGATAGCTTTAGAGTAGCGGTCATGAACAATAGTGAAAACGTACCGCAGTTTGGTGTGATCAATCAAACTGGTGATGAAGGAGGAGGGTTTATCTTTATCAGAAAATAATATCATTTTGACAGTAGATGAAACGTAAAAATTGTTTGAAATCTTGAGGTAATAGCTGTCATTGAAAATGAATAATGAACCGATGCGAATGAAAAATTTAAATTCATTTAGCATCGGTTCATTTTTTTTGTTACATTTAAAAAGTGAATAAACATTCTTTTAATACACTTAATTAAACACAAATTATGACTGATTCTCAACAAGATTTTATCGAAGGCGTTTGGCTTACGGGCTTGAAAGATGCACACGTTGCCATTGAAATTGATGATGCTGGAAAAGCACAAGGACGAATAGTGTGGATGGAAAGAGATAAAGAGGAAGATGGAGGTCCAAGGATTGATAAATTGAATCCTGATAAGTCTTTAAGAGAACGTTTATTGGAAGATATGTATATTCTGACGGATTTTGAATACAAAGGAAACGGCACTTGGGAAAGTGGTGAAGTCTATGATCCAGATTCGGGAAAAACCTATAGTGGCAGTATTCAAAGTACAGGACCAAATGTTCTTAAAATGAGAGGCTATGTTGGGATCAAGCTTTTTGGTAGAACAGAACTTTGGACGAGAGTGAATGATTAATTTTTTTATATAAACCGATGAATTAGAAAAAGAGGGAGCATTATTGTGATTTATTTTGTTCTATAGATAGAACTGCTCAATTGCTTTATTTTTATACTTTTCATCAACATAAACAACACCTATACACTATGGCATCAGATGCTTTTAAAGACGCACAAGTAAGAGTCAATCAATTATCAGAGAGACCATCAAATGATGATCTATTAAAACTGTATGCTTTTTATAAGCAAGCAACAGAAGGAGACGTGAACACAGAAAGACCAGGAGGTTTTGATTTTAAAGGAAATGCGAAATGGGATGCATGGAAAAAAATTGAAGGTACTTCTGCGGATTCTGCGGAGTCGCAATATATCACACTTGTAAATCAATTGGAGGGTTAGTTAATTCTCTTCTAAAATACAAACACAAAAAAAAGTGAGGTCGTTACAGCCTCACTTTTTTTATATCTCAGGTGAATTTAAGCAATCATGCCACTGCCTTTTGAGGGGCTTTTGGCAAAGCTTAATCCAGATTTCATCATGCTGTTTCCACGGTCAGCAACCCTTTTATCTCCAGGGCCTTCTTTGTTTACAATTTCTTGTATTACTTCTCTTTCATCAATCAAAGCCAATTGTTCATAAGAAGCATATCCTCTTTTACGGGCAATAGTATTAATCGCATCAGAGAACATTTGTCCTGTTTTGACAATCCATTTATTTACCGTCATGTCGATAGCAAAACCTAATCCCATGGCAGAATTAATAAAATCGGTCAACGGAACAGTACTAGATCTAAAACCACTAGTCTGAATATTCAGTTTGATACCCAAAGCTGGTTTAGCATAAGCCTTTACCGATTGCTCGATTTGTGCCTTAATCAAATCAGGATGGAAGGCCGCTCTGATAAATGGACCATATAACTGATGATCTCCACGGAGTGCTTTTTCAGCTTCAATCCCTTTTAAAGTTTGTCCATTAGGGAATTGAATAATCAGTTCACCTTGATGAATATCGTTATTTCTTGTGGTATAAGTCACATCAATACCTGCCGATTGGAAGATTGCCTTAAATAATGCCGGCTGACTTACTTTCATTCTTGCAATAACCGGTGCCAAACCTCTTCCACCACCTGCAAATTGAATAAAGCCATAAGAGAAAAATGCTTTGTCGTAGCTATTAATAGCATCAAAATTACCTTCATGACTAGAAACAACTTGCATTGCTTGTGCGAGAGTAGTTGATAAACCAACATCCGTATATACTTTAAGAGGTACATTGGATGGTAATGATTTCCCGACATAACCGACTCCATCATAATACTGATTATAACCGCTTCTTACAAAGTTGGTAAACTCAGCCACTTCTGTATTTCCGGTAATTGGATGAGGGAATTGGAGTTTGAACTTCGTGAATTCTCTTAAGAATTTAAAAGTGATATCATTAGGTTGAATCTCTCCATATTTGAAGACATTGGTACCCATCATTTGAACCCTTGCAGGTGATTCTACCCACCAATTCAATCTATATTTATTCTGAAGGTTTTTGATAGCAGCCAGTGTCTTAGGAATTGCATTTCCTGGAACTGAACCTCCATATCTTTGAGCAAGAGACTGAGCATTTTCATTATGAATGCTAGATAAACTGCCCAGTTGAACCAAACGTTGTTGAACCGTATGCACATCATCTGCCGCCATTTTATAACTGCTGCCAATTGCTCCTGTTAAACCACGAGCTAAAATGCTTTTCCCGTCTACTTTACTCAATTGGTAAATACTACGTCCTTGTTGGCCTCGGATTGAATTTGTAGTACCTTGAGAAGTGTTGGATTGTTGTGAAGTAGAAGGAATCATCAACTGTTGCCCGACATAAATTCGACCTTGTGGTAACTTGTTAGCTGCCACTAATGCCTGAGGTGTAATATTGAATTTCTTAGCAATTTTAGAAATATAGTCACCCGATTGTACGGTGTAAACTCTATAGTTTGTAGTTGGTGCAGGTGGAGTGGGAGTCGGGCGAACTACCGGTGGAGGCGTAATAGGATCGACAGGTTTTGCGTTTGATTTTGAAGGCATTTTTAAAGTTTGCCCAATGTAAATCGTAGCATCAATTGCCATATTATTAGCCGCCAATATTTCAGCGGGGCTACATCCATATTTTCGCCCAATAGCATAAAGTGATTCACCCCTCTGTACTGTATGAGTTTTAACCGTTTCATTTGGAGTAGGAGTGGAGACTTCTGGGGAAACCTTTGGTACACCTTTTACTTTTAATTCTTGCCCAATATAAATAGGAGTACTAGCATCCATTCCATTCAAGGCTAGAATTTGCTGTGGACTAAGGCCTACTTTTCTTGAAATTTGATATAAAGTATCTCCTTGTTGTACGGTATATACAATTTTCTCTTGAGGAGTAGGAGTACTTGTAACTGTTGTATTATTTGAAGGTGTGGAAGTAGGCTTAGATGCTGACGGTATAGTCAATTCTTGTCCAATATAGATAGGAGCATTTTTACCTAATCCATTTTCTTCCAAAATTGCTTGAGGAGTGGTATTGTATTTTCTTGAAATAGCATACAGTGATTCCCCCTGAGTGACTGTATGTGTCTTCTGTCCAGAATTACTTACCGGTTTAGGTGAAGGTGTAACTGTGGTTGTACTTGTGCTTGTACTTTGGTTTGAACTACCGCTTGATGGAATATTCAAAACCTGTCCTATGTACAATCCATCTGAAGGGCTCAGACCATTTAAAGTCAAAATTTCTGAAGGACTCACACCGTATTTTCTGCCAATAGCATATAGCGAATCACCTTTTGCTACTGTATAGGTATTCGAAGAATTAGAAGAACTAGGTGCGGGCGTATTGTTGGTTACTTTCCCTACGATGATTTCTTGCCCAATTTGCAAAGGAGGAGGACTTGACCATCCATTTAAAGCTAATATTTCTTGGGTTGATATATTATTCTTTCTTGAAATACCATATAAAGTATCTCCTGCGACTACCGTATATTTCATAAATGCAATATGTTTTTGCTTATTTTTCTCTTTGGTTGATAAGGTAATTTATCTTTGATAAGATGTAACTCCTCTCTAGCGTAAACCAATATTTTTTTTGAGTTACAATCAATATTTAGCTAAAAATCATAAAATTCACATTTAAACGTTATGATCTAATTCAGCCTTGTCGAAAAATCTTACGTAAGTATTATTCTTCCATCAAAAATTCCTACATTGTTTATACAAACACTTATAATACTCATTTTTTATTCAATTTAATCAACATTATTTTGATTCGGTAAAAAATGGAACAGTTTAATACGGTAATTATGAAATACATTTTCATTTTTTATTTTTTATTAGGTTTCGTTTTAACTTCCCACGCCCAAAGTGACAAAAAACTCCAAAAACTTTTAAATAAAGGGAAGTATGATAAAGTGATGGCACAGGGAATGAAAGCACATCAGAAGAAATACAACGAAGCTTATCCTTTTAAATATATGAGTTGGGCTTGCTGGTTTAAAGCACAGTCTTTTCCTAAGTTTTCCGATGCTCAATGGAAGTATCTTCAGAGATCAATTGAGCATTATATAAGGTATGATAAATTAAAATCTACATCAGAGAAACCGTTAGCTACTTTAGAAGGAAAACTGACATTGTTCTTGACAGAATTTAGCAAAAAAGCATTGGAGGACGAGAATGATGTTTTATTAAGTGAGATCAATCAGTTGAGTAAAAATGTTTTTGCTTTAGAAATAAATGAAACAACTTCTGATGTGAAAGTGGGTTCTGTGAAAGAAGACAAAGAATCATTTTCACCTTTTTCATTCACTTATCAAGAAGGGAACTATGAGACTTTTTTTAAAGCTGAAAATATAAATATACCGCCTTATCTGATAGCCAAAAAAGCAGATGATTATATTGGCGTACCTTATAAATATGCAAAAGTAAATCCTTATGAAGGCTTTGACTGTTCGGGTTTTGTACTGTATGTCTACAAGCAATTTGGAGTGGAATTTCCACACAACACCAAAAGAATAGCAATGCTTGGAAAAACAATCACACTTGAAAATGCTCAAGAAGGAGATATTGTTTGTTTTGGTTCCAATAACTCAGACGATTATCAATCTATATCTCATCTAGGGATGATCTATAAAGTCGAAAATGATCAGGTGAAGATGATTCACTGTGGCACAAGTACAGGAGTTATTGTAGCTCCCCTAACGGATGGGTATTGGAAATCGAGGCCATTTTTCATCAAACGCCTTCTTACGTTGGAACAGGAGCGCATGTTGAGATAAAAAAAAGCCCACCATAAGTGGTGAGCTTTTACGTAAATTACTGTGTGTTTTCTTTCGAGGAATAACCCTCATACATAGTGCTTACATTAAACTATTGTAAGATCTAACCAATCAATAATTAAAAGTATTATCAAGTAACGAAAAAATTAGAGTGTTAAATTTTATTTTTGTAATACTATTACAAACTGATTGATTAATAGGTCTTAAAATCTCTACTTGGGCAATGGAGAGGGCATAATTTACACCCTCCCATTGCAGCAGTAAAAGTGATAGTGTACAATAAGATAATAGTAAAACTGGGGTAAAAATGAGTCGTTAATTGGCAGTTGCCAATTCCATTTATATTTCTTTATGATAGGTTGGGATTATTAAAATCAGTTATTCTCAGTGCTAATCAATTTGTAGTCGCTGTTGGTAATAACTGTTAATTGATGTGTTGTGGTTTAATGAACGGCATGTTTTAAAAAAGGTTGTAAATATTTTTAAATTTTATTTTTTGAAGCTCTTTTGAATGGAGCTGAAGTAGTATTTACCTCTTTTTTTCAGAGAAAACCAATAAATATCATATAACTATTCCAAGATGAATATTTAATTATTTTAATAAATTGTACTTTTTGTATAAAATATATGTATTTTCTATGAAAGTGGATTTTTTTTTAATTTTCTCTATCCAAACTTTATTTATCTGGGTTGGTTTGACATGATTTATAAAAAGTAACCATGAATTACCTTCTCATCTGCTCTTCAATTTTTATGAAAAAAGTAGATTTAAGTAGTTGTACAATTAAAATTGGTTAGACTATCTTGGGACTTTATTCTTTTTGTAGTTTAATTCTCAAATTTTATACAATGTAATAGTGGTGTGAATTGTATGGTTTTTGGTTATTGAAAACTAGGACATAAGTACAACGCTAAATTAAATGCAAAGCAAAAAGATTACTTTAATCTGAACGATATGAACTCAAAAACAATGCTTCTTAAGCAAACAGAAGATGCCTATCAATGGCTGAATAAATTAGTAGAAAGTATCCCTTATGAAAAATGGGATCAGATACCAGAAAATGTGGAAACTAATGTTACATGGCAAGTGGGGCATTTGATAATGAGTTTCAATTTCCACTCAATTATGACTATCAGAGGTGCACAACCTGAACTTTATCAAAAATTCCCTATTAGAGAATACGCAGATTTATTTATAAATGCTCAACCTTCAGAATGTGTTGGAAAAGTAGAACCTGAAGTATTGATGGAGCATTGTAAAATAGTGCAAAGGAAATCACTAGATATTATAGCATCTCTTGATGAAGCGGATTTGTCAGAAAAACTAGAACCTACAAAAGTTCCTCATCCAATAGCAGATGTTAAATTTGAAGCTTTGGATTGGAATATCAAGCATACTATGTGGCATTGTGGTCAGATTGGTGTCTTGAAAAGGGTTTTGGATAAAAGATACGACTTCGGGTTGAAAGTGTAAGTGTATTTTTGGAGGGCCTTATGCTAATGACTCAGGTTTAATATTTCTTCATAATGAAGAAGTTTTCCACATAGATTCATTAACTTCTCACTCAAACTAAAATATATCTGAATCCATGAACTTTAAAGCATTTTTCAACTATCTCAGCTACTTGCAATATCCACTTATGCTCATTGCAACTTATTTCGCTTTTAGCCCTTACTTATCAGGTTGGGAACACTTGAAACAGCATCCTGAGGTGATCTTTGAAAGTTTAAATCAAGTCTTGATTTTTATGGGATTGGGGACAAGTTTTTCTTCATTACAGGATACTACTAAAACACAAAATAACTTTTCAAAAAAAGTATGGGAAAATCCTACGAAAGGGAAAATTACACTTCTTATTATGTGTATTATGATTCTTACATTTCTTACTACCGGGTTGATCGGATACTTCAAGGCGGGAGATAGCGTTTTAAAAGATTTATCAGTTGGCATAATCGTATTGAGTCTTGGATTGCTAGGATTTTTGAAGACGGCTATTGAAATGTTTGAGTATCATAGGAAAGATAAAGTTATTATTAGTTAGATTGTAATTGATTTTTTGAGAAATCTTAAAACAGTTCAATATTAAACTAAATATAATGAGCAAACCAATAAAACTCGGGCAAACTTACTTGAACAAATCTGTAAAGGTTTATAGAATTTATGCTGGGTTATTTCTTTTGTCTATAGCTGGTTCCACTCTGTTAAAGCCTTATTTTATTAAGGGATCCTACTTTTTGGACTTATTGATTGGTATTCCTGCTTTACCTTTCTTTGTGATGGCACCACTAGGTCTTTATTATACATGGAAGAGTAAAAGATTGAATGAGGAAAACAGAGTACGAAGGTTTAGATATTTTATTGGTCATCTATTTTTTTGTATTCTTATCTGTTTGTTCATTGTAGCTTTTATTAGTGATTTGAATAAATTATTTTCAATTTAAAATTTAGAAAATATCTATTTGAAAATCAACCTCTTGTTTAAATTTGTCTAAGAAGGTACTTCAGAGAATAAAATAAGTATTCTATTTGTTCTTCTTGATTTAGAAAGTAAACAAAATTCTCATATACTTTATACTAAGAAACAGCATGTCATTTATTAAAAATATTTTCTCTCAAAAAGATGCCCCAATAAACACTTATCAAGATTTTTGGGATTGGTTTATGGAAAATGAAAAGGATTTTCATAAGGTCATTAGCACGAAAGGAGATATCGAAGCGAAGTTTTTTGAAAAGCTCCATCCAAAATTGAAAGAACTAAATGAAGGTTTTTGGTATTCCTGTGGAATGCATGATGAAAATACTGCAGAGTTAATCATTACGCCTGAAGGGGTTGTGAAAAACATCGTTTTTGTGGAGGAATTAATCAAAGAAGCTCCTGCTTTAGATAATTGGAAGTTTACGGCTTTGAAACAAGCTGAAGAGATAGACGGTCAAACTATTAATATTGGAGGGCATGTGATAGGTGCAGACAGTTTATCTTTTTATCCTGTTGAGCATAAGAAATACCCTGATGAAATAGATATCGTTATCACTTACAAGAATTATAAAAAGGAAGACGAAGATCTGATCACCAATGGAGTTTATATATTTTTGGATATTTTATTAGGGGAGCTCAATTCAATCTGTATCATAGATAACTTAAAAATCATTTCTGAAGAGAATGTGGATCAGGAACTTATTCCAATTTCAAAACTTCCAAGTTATTTAGTTTGGCGAGAGAAGGAGTTTGTAGAGAAATATAATGGTTTGAGGTATAATACTGATAATGATAATTTTGCAGGTTTGAATGGAACTGTAAATGGAGAATTGCCACTGATAGCCTTATTAAATACAGATCTGTTGAAGTGGGATGCTAAAGCTTCACATCCTTGGGTGTCTATTATTGAATTTACCTACGATGGAGGTGAGAATAGTGGTTTACCCTCAGATGAGGATTATAAACTTTTGGATGAAATAGAAGATGAAATAACTGCTTTGCTGAAAGATTCTGAAGGCTATTTAAATGTCGGAAGACAGACGGCGGAGAATACACGTGAGATCTACTTTGCTTGTCATGATTTCAGACTTCCATCCAAAGTTTTTAAGGAAATAGAAGAGAAATATACGGATCAATTTGAAATTGATTATTCAATCTATAAAGACAAATACTGGCAGACGTTCAATAGGTTTTTAGTAAGCTGATTTTTAAAATTAAAACAATAATGAAATGGGATTTTTTGATTTTTTGAAAGGGAAGAAGAGAGAAGAAAAGCAAAGTACTGAGAGTACATCTGACAACACTAAAAATAAGTTTTTAACCAACATTGAAGACTTTGGTTTTGAAAAATTTGAATTAGGTATTACCGGAAAAGTGAGGGTAGATGGAATTTTGGCTATTGCTGAATTTCTGGACCGAGCAAAAAAACAAGGCATTGAATGCTCACACTCTGTAATGTATGTCAGTCTTTTGGAAGAGGGAGCATTGACAGTTCCTATTGTTATCAATTATGGCGATCAGGCTTACACTCTTTTCTTTATTTATAATGAAGAAGACCTCCTGAAGTATAAATCTTTAGAACAGCATGTTGGAAAAACAGCCTATCCTAATTTGATTTACTTTAGTGCAATACCGATTTATGATGGCTATGAACCTAAAGAAATTATAGAACCTTTTCAATTGGCAGACATGCGTGTAGAAAAAGAGGCTGAGGTAAAAGGTACATACGCGATGTGGTGGTCTAATGATGGAGAAGAGAAATTTGGAGAGTCAGAAACATTAAAGACCTTAACTAAATTATATGATGTTTTTAAGGGCTATGAAACATACTTGTTTGGGTACATTCTCAGACAAACTCGCATCACCGAAAGCACAGAGCTACAACGTTTATCACTTCCGGAAGAATCAGCAAATTTTGTTTTAGTGGCCCCTGAGAATAAACTAATTATGCTGAATATATCACAGGAAAAAGGCATACGTTTCCTATTTCCTACCAACGAAACTACCAAGGAATATAGAGAACGTTTTTTAAGTGGAGTGCTAGTAGATTTTTTATCAACAAGACTTTATTTACAACAGCATCAAGCGAATGAAGATGAAGAAATGGAACCTAACAGTTATGATTGGTTTAATTTTATGGCTAAAGTAACCACAGAGCGTGAGAAAGAAGGGGAAGGTGTTGATTTGGTAGGAGCAATGATGTTGGATTAATGTTTCTTTTAAATAAACGGAGAAATAAGGAAGGACTTTTCGATTGAGAAGTCTTTCTCTTTTTTTACTATGACTATGAAATCAATTTTAATTTTCTTAAGCATCACCTTTTTATTACATCCTGTTGTATACGGTCAACAAGCAGATTTTAATCGAAAGGCAACTGATGACAACATTTTGTCAGGGAATCATATCTTAAGTAATACTCATAATCAATTGGTAGCAAAAGGCTATGGTTTATATCTTGATAGTGTTATCATAAATTCATGTAAGGAACCACAGGTAGTTGTAGTTGATATTGATGAAGATCCTGATGATCTTAAAAATGAGAATGGTGTAGAGGAGGAATATGTAGAGAAGGTGCGTAGTGTTAAATTATTGGAAAATGGTTTTCAGGTTAACATTGACAAAGTATCGAACTGCTGTCAATATTTTCTTTTTGATTGTGCGATTGTCAATGACAACACTCTTGATTTGATTTCTACATCATATGGTACTCATTGTTCTTGTAGTTGTAAGTTTAAAATGACTTTCTATTTTAAGATGATGGATTCTTCTTTTTTTGATAAGCTTAAGGCAGTAACGATAAATGGAGAGAGTACTTGTAATTTAAAAGAACAAAAACCTTAAATTTGAAGAAAGAAATAAGTTTCATATGAAAACAAAAAATATAATTCGATTTGATTGGGCAATTAAAAGGCTTCTTAGAAATAAAGCTGATTACAAAGTATTGGAGGGCTTTTTAACTGAACTTTTGAAAGAAGATATAGAAATAGAAGATATTTTAGAAAGTGAAAATAATCAAATATCAAATGATGATAAATTTAATCGAGTAGATATTTTGGTGAAAAACTCGAAGGGAGAATATGTGATCATTGAGATTCAAAATCAGAAAGAGTATGATTATTTTCATAGAATGTTATATGGAACATCAAAGGTTATTTCAGAGTATTTAAATTTGGGTCAACCCTATAAAGATGTCAAAAAAGTGTATTCCATAAATATTGTCTATTTTGATTTAGGGCAGGGAGACGATTATGTTTATCATGGGAAAACAGAGTTTCATGGAATACATCAATTTGATAAGCTTACGTTGTCACCTAAGCAAAAAGAAATATTAAATGGAAAAGACTTTCCCTATCAATTGTTTCCTGAATATTATGTCATAAAAGTAAATCAATTTGATGATGTAGCTAAAAACACTTTAGATCAATGGATCTATTATTTTAAAAATGATGATATCCAAGAGGAGTTTACCGCAAAAGGTATTGGTGAAGCTAGAGAACTTTGGAGAGTAGATAAATTATCCCCTATAGAAAAGAAAAACTATGAAAAACACATGGAAAACCTTAGTTATAGGGCGAGTATAGAATGGACAATGAAAGTTGATGCTGAAGATAAGATAAGAGCGGATGAAAGAAAACTTGAAAGAATAGAAACGGCGAAAAAAATGAAAGCTAAAGGGATGGATATTACAGTGATATCTGAAATAACAGAACTTACAAAAGATGAAATTAATCGACTTTGATGAAATGATGATTAAATAGCATCTTTAAAAATTCATGAAAATTATAATTACAAGTATTCAAATACTGTTACTGATCTTTGGTTTTAATATAGCTTTCGGTCAAAAACTTATAGTTCAACATGAGGATGAAACTGTAGAATTACAGTACTATGGAATGATGTGCCCTTGTCCTCAATGGGCAACTCCTTATGACATTAAAATGTATAAAAGTTCACTTGGAACTAAAAATGAAATATCAATAGATTCTGTATTTATCATTATCGAACCCCAAAATCCAAATACTATCAACCCCTTTGATTTGAAATATGATAGTACAAACCCTGTGTTTAAATTTACTAGTAGGTTTCTAAAGGGAAGAAAAAAAGGGGTTTCAGAAGGTGGGATTAAGTTCAATTCTCGGGTTTTTGAGTATGCAAATTGCAAAGTTAAATGATGAAATAGAACTTTGACAAACAGTAAATTATCATTAAGTTTAATACAACAACACAACACAGAGAGAATTATCTCAAGCCAATTTCTATTAAACTTTTTACTATGATGCAAACCTTAATCGATTACTTCTCTACGATGCCTTCTTTTCACAGGTCCATTTTATTAGTTGGAGGAATATTATTTTTCTGGATAATAGAAGGGTTTCAGCCGTTATTTCGTTTCAAAGGGCATAATAAATGGAAGCATGCTTTAACCAATATCTTTTTTACATTAACTACAGCTGTTGTCAATTTATCACTGGCCTTTGTGATGGTCAAACTATCGGATTGGACAGTTGTACATCATTTCGGTTATATGCAATGGATGTCTGAATTCCCATTACCCATTGTGTTGATTACAGGGCTGGCTCTAATGGATTTGATTAGTGCTTATAGCATCCATTATTTAAATCACAAGGTAAAATGGTTTTGGTTGTTTCACCTTATTCATCATACCGACACTCATGTTGATACCACAACAGCCAATCGCCATCATCCAGGGGAGAGTTTCTTAAGACTATTTGCTACTACGATAGGTGTTTTCTTGATGGGTGCACCGATTTGGATGATCTTTTTATACCAATCACTTTCCGTGATTTTATCACAGTTCAATCATGCCAATATTGTACTTCCTAAAAAGGTAGATAAAATTTTAAGCTGGGTGATTGTTACTCCTAACATGCATCATGTGCATCATCATTTTCAACAGCCATTGACGGATACAAATTATGGAAATATCTTTTCGATTTGGGATAGGATTTTTGGGACTTATGCAGAGGCAGACAATAGTAAATTAGTTTATGGAGTGGACACGCACATGGAACCGATGGAAAATAGCAGGGTTGCCAACCTTCTTAAAATTCCATTTCAAGAGTATAGAGATATTAAAGAAATCAATAAAAAAGAAGAGGTAAGTAATACTTAATAGCTTATTATCTATTTCCTTTTTTATAGATCATAGATTCCATTTCAACGGCATCTAGAAAATCTTTCCATTGCTCTTCTTTTTCTACAAGATCAATATTGAATGAAGTAAGGTGTTCCTCAATTGTTTTTTTCAGCACAAAAGAAGTGTCACTCAAATACATTGAATGCTTTCTATAATCAATATTATAGATCAGTAAAATGTTCTCGGTGATGTCTTTCTTATCTTGAAAGTCAAAACCTACAGTATAACTTGAAATAATATCATTTAAAGAAACAGACATTTTGTCGTCATACTCTTTAGAAATAATCTTCTGTATACTATCAATATGATTGGCATAAGTCATATCAAATACTGGGTTAATGGTCATAATAATTTAATGGCATGAATAGTTCTGATTTTGCTTTGGATCAAATATACAAGAGAGATTACTTAAGAAACAATGGAATTAATGATAGGATAACAAACTTTTAGTGAAGAGATTTTAATAACAATACGCATTTTGTATTTCTTAAATAATTTTTTGGAAAATAAGGAGAAGTTAGAAGGTTCTACATTTCAATCGGTTGCGATGGAGAGGTAAAAAAAGAGCCAATGAAGGCTCTTGATGATGTATATTGTTATGAGTTCTTTTTTACAAACTTAGAAAGGATCACGATGTGTTGACCGTTTACTCTTCCTTCAATATGTTCTGGATTGTCATGTACTAAAGAAATGTTTCTAACAGCTGTACCTCTTTTGGCTGTGAAATTTGCTCCTTTCACATTCAAATCTTTAATCAGTACCACACTATCACCATTAGAAAGAATAGCTCCATTGCTGTCTTTATGAATTACCTTATCACTTTCATCCACACCTTCGCCTGTAGCTTCAGCCCATGCTTGAGTGTCTTCATCTAAGTAAAGCATTTCAAGTAAATCTTGTGGCCATCCTTCACTTTTCAAACGAGAAAGCATTCTCCATGCCAGTACCTGAACAGCTGGGTTTTCATTCCACATGCTATCATTCAAGCATCTCCAGTGGTTGGCATCCATTTTTTCTTTGTCATTAATCTGCTCTTGGCAAGTAGAACAAACATAAGCATGATCAATACTGTCAGATGAATTTTTTGGCTCTACTAAAAAAGGAGATACATGTTCAGCAGATCCACATAGTTCACAAACACCATTGCTTCTTTTTTGAAGTTCTTTTTCTAAACTCATTTTAGGTTAATTATTTTAAATCTTGTTTAGCACCATAATGCACATCAAAATTGCTGAAAAAATAAGGGATATGATAATTCATAAAGGAATATTAATGGAACGCCACTATTTTTTATTTTGAGTATTCAATTTTAATAACACAATTTTAGATGAAACCCTATTCAAAATACCCTTTTAAGAAAGTAAGAGTTAGTAATTTTATATTGACAACGGTTGACTAAACTATATATTAATTATGGGTAACAATAAAGTACTTCAGGGAAGTGTTTTAAATGTCTTTCTTTCCTTTTCTATTCCAACAGTATTGGGTATGCTTGCTGTGACCTCGGCAGGGATTATTGATGGAATGTTTGTTGGGAATTATGTGGGAACTGAAGCATTGGCAGCCATTTCACTTTGTGCTCCTATTTTCTCATTACTTTTCGGTCTGCCTATCCTATTTTCTACAGGAGGAGAGGTTTTCTGCGGGAAGTTTATTGGAGAAGGGAATCTTGAAAAAGCACAAAAGATATTCACCAATATCATTATTCTAGTGGGAATTATCAGTTGCTCATTAACGGTAATTGGTTTATTCTTCGTTGAGGATATAGCTGTTTTTCTAGGTGCAGATCCCACAATTCAACCTCTTGTTGTAACCTATTTACAGATTATTATTGGTATGTCCCCTGTATTGTCTTGTTATGCGTTTACCTATTTTACAAGAGTTGATGGACTCCCAAACTTGAGTTTTGTTTCATTACTGTTGGTCGCAGTGACAAATACTGTTTTAGATTACCTTTTTATTGTACAACTGGATTGGGGAGTAAAAGGAGCAGCATTAGGTACGTCAATGTCCTATTTTGTATTACCCGTTTTATTATTACCTCATTTCTTAAGGCAGAAAGGAAAGTTGAAGTTTAAATTCACAGGTTTTGATTGGAAAATCCTCAAAGACATCGCTTATAATGGCTCTTCAGAGTTTTTCAGTGAATTGTCAGGAGGCTTTTTATTCTATTTGATCAATCTCCAAATGATGAAATATTATGGTACAGTTGGTGTGGCGGCATATGCCATTGTAGGCTACTTGATGTATTTTATGATTATGCTGTGCTATGGAATGTCGGATGCTTTAAAGTCAATAGTGAGTGTGAATTTTGGAGCAAAGTTGATGGATAGAGTGAAAGACTTTCTTACAATTTCTTTGACTTCTGCAGTATTGCTTGGCGGTATTTTGGCTTTACTGACGACATTTTTTGTAGAACAATATATTGATTTGTTTCTGGAAGATGACAGAGTGACAACCAGGGTATTGACAGAGCAATTTACATTATCGGCAGCGCCTATCTTAGTGATACTTGGAGTGAATGTTTTATTGTCAGCCTTCTTTACCTCATTACATCACCCCAAACCATCGTTAATTATTTCATTATTAAGAACATTGATATTTCCGGTAAGTTTGGTGCTTTTACTTACTCACTTTTTTGGAGGAGAAGGTGTTATTGATGCAATTGTTTTATCAGAGGTGTTAACGCTTTGTGTTTCCGGTTATTTGTATTGGAAACATTTGAGAAAAATATAAGCAGTTGCACATTTAAAATTGGAATAAGTTGGATTATTATTTTTGAGTCTAATCGAGGCAGAATAGAAGCGCATAGCTGAAGCTACGTGATGATATTCTAACGAAAAGTAGGCTAAAAAAGGAAATCCAAAACTTCCGATTTTAATTGTACAACTGCTTAAAAGAAAGCCCACAATTCATTTCATAAAATTGTGGGCTCTTATTTTAGTTAAAAGGATCCGAATGATCGGGGTTATTGATAAATTCTTCATCAGTGAGTAAATGAAGAAAAGCAATTATGGCTTCTTTTTCCTTTTGAGTGAGATGTAATTTGATGGGATCTCCGGGGAAAATAGGTTCATTACTCGCTTCTTGAATCAAAGGATCAAGTGTACGGCTTCTTTTGACATGTTGGTCATAATGTTCTAATACTTCCTCCAGCGTATTAAATCTCCCATCGTGCATATAAGGTGCGGTGAGGGCAATATTACGTAGCGTCGGGGCTTTGAATTTACCCTTGTCAAACTGATTTTCTGTTACGCCCATCAACCCTTCTTTAAGGTTGTCATCATCATCCAATCCATTATTATGAAAGCCTCTGAAGCTTACTGGATCACCGGAAGTAAGTACACCAAGATGGCAGTCTCCGCAGTTTCCGCCACGAATTTCACCAGCAATTGGATGCGTAAGGAAAAGGCTCATTCCCAATTCTTCTTGTTCAGTAGGTTGATAAGTACCTTTAATAATCTGATCATATTTTGAATTGGCGGAAATTAAGGTTCTCTCAAATTGAGCGATAGCTTTTCCAATTTTATCAGCAGTAATTTCTGAACTGCCAAAAGCAAGATTAAACATTGGAGGGTATCTTTCGTCTTGTGAAAGCCTTTCAACCACTTCATCCAATGTCATATCCATTTCCAAAACATTTTCAATAGGGCCGAGTGCTTGATCTTCCATACTCGGAGAGCGTCCGTCCCAGAAGAATTTTCCACTCCACATCAAATTTACAGTAGACATACTACTGAAGTCTCCCGTTCTGCCATGTATACCTTCAGCCTTTGCTTTTCCATCTGTAAAGGCAAGTTTCTGCTGATGGCACGTACCGCAAGAGGTGGAGTGATCTCTCGATAATTGAGGATCATAAAACAGCATCCGTCCTAATTCAACACCTTTTACGGTTGTCGGATTATCTTCTGGTAAAACATACTGTTTCCCGAAGTGTTCGGGGATTTTTAAATCAAAAGGTTGATTGTTGATCGGTTCTGACTCCTCACAACTGGATAATATGGATAAAAGCAACGATAAAAAGATGAATTTTCTAGATTGCATGTTACTTAGGTTTGCTTTGAAAATACAATTTTTTTAGGAATAATAAAATTGTAATGTGGAGAGTCCCGATAACTTTAGCTGTAGACTGTTAAAACTTTTAAAAGCTATTGGAAAGCTGTTTGAAGTATTGTAAACTTGCGTGAAATATATAAACATCAAGAAACCTACTCAATTAGATAAGGTGCCAACCGAGCAAGTAAAGCCACGGTGGTAAAATAGATGTGGTCTGATTCATGACAAAAAAACGGAATCCCCCCTCATAGTTTTTCTTGGTGTTTGTAATGTTGAACAATAAAACATTAAAACAATGCTAGAGAAATCTCCTTTCGATTTAACTTTACAAGAGTGTTACGACATATTGAAAAATAGATTTGTCACTAATTCTTCAGAAGTAAAATACAGAAACTTGACAATGCTTCAAGCGGAAAGACTTTTAGGCTTAAGAAATATCAACGATCATTCAAGCCCTAAGTTATACGGTCATCACCTGTTAGTGAAAATTGAAGAAGGCTTAAAATAATTCTCTCTTGAAATAGTGATTGGGAAGCCATACAATAAAGGTTGTTCCTTGGTCCACTCTAGATATGATGGACAAATGACCTCTTAGTCGTTTGATGGCTTGCTCCACAATGTAAAGACCTATACCAGAACCTACATATTCAGTGTGTGCTCTGAAGAAAATTTCAGTAACCCGGTGTATGTATTCTTGTGGTATGCCAATACCGTTGTCTTCAAAGATGATGCAGGTATCATTTTCCTCTACATTAATGGAAATGTTCAAGAGGTTGGTGTCATGAAAACGGTTTCTGCTTCTGAATTGGAAAGCGTTATGAATGATATTTTGAGCTATAGAAGTGACTTTTTTGATATCACTGACAAAAGGAAAGTTTTGATTTGAAGTAATATTGACCTCAAATTCTACATCCAATGCTTTTGAAGTAGAGGTCACAGTGTCTTTTATCAATTGTTCTATATCAATGGTAACATTTTCATTGGGTGTTCTTGCTATGCGTGCAAACTCCAAGATCTCGCTGATAAAGTTATCCATCTTTTCGAGGCTTTTTTGCTGTAGTTGCAATTGACTTTTCACCTCTTCCATCTCGTTTTCCTGTTGGCTTACAAAAACAAGCCCTAGTGCAGAAGCAAGGGGAGCACGTAAGTCATGAGAAATGTGATAGATTAACGCATCAAGCTCATTATTGGATTTTTGTAACAGAAGTTGAGTATGCCTAAGACGGTCCTGTTGCTTCTTCAAGATAGATTCTTGTCGAAAGCGGTCGGAGATATCTTTTCCTATAATTTTAAAACTTCTGGTAGTAGATTGATAAATTACTTTCACCATCAAAGTAAATATCCTGTGTTTGTCTCTTTTGAATCTAATTTTTTCAGACTGAGTAGTCATTGTAGACTTGGCCTTCAAAATGATGTTCTCAAGCAATTCATAATCGCTTCCAAAAACGTAATCCATGATATGCTCTTTTGATCTTCCGAGCTTTTCTTCCCAAGCAAAATTTCCTCTCTGAATGTTCCATAGCTTATCAATATTGACCATTAAATCAAATGATTCTTGAAAACTGCTATCTTCCTGAGGTGCTGTATCAACTTTATCGTCAATCTGACTGATGACTAATTTGTAGGTGTCAATAAGAGGCTGTAATTGTAATGCGTAATCCTCGTCAAATTCCCCTTTTTTATCGCAAAGCCCTACAACGCCAATTAATTCTTTTTGAAAAAGGATAGGAATCAGTAAATGCGAAGACCAAGGCAATCCCTTTACTAATCGATCTTCATCATAACTAATGATCGGTTCTGATAGGTTTTCAGTGTATTTTAAAAAATAATAGGCTTTAGAAACTTCTTTAAACGGCAAGGCACTGTCTAGCATTGATTTATTAAAAAGGTTTAAGGTGTTTAAGCTTGCCTTTTTTTCCACTAAGTACTTATAATTCTTAATGCCGTCTTGATGGTCAAGAATACCTAAAAATCCGTATTTGCAATTGGAAGCTTTAGCTAAGTTTTCTATGCTTTCTTTTAATATTTCTAATGGTTTTTTTTTGCTAAGCAGATGACTATGAATCTCACCTATCAGTCGGAGAACCAAGCCATCTAGATGTGATTGCTGGGACATAATACATTACAATTTTATCGTTGATGTTTATAGAACACCATTTTTACTTGAGAAGTTGTTTGGATTAAAAATCAGAACTTTAACTTATGTAATATTTAAAGAGATAGGTGATTGAATAAATTGAATGTTGAATGCTTTTTGTCTATTAACCTACAGTAGCTAATTGTCTTTAATTGATGTATGATGGGGTATTATGTGTGATATGTGCAATGAAATAGTATTATTTTAATAGAACAAATGAGAGCTGTTTCTCCTTTTTCTTGAGTTTGACACTTGAAAACAATAAAAAACACATTATCAACTATGTATGTAAAAGCGTGTCTCACTACACTATTTCTGTAAGTAGTTAATAATGTGACCTTTAGATGTTATACTTG
>NZ_JABANE010000097.1 GCF_012844305.1 Flammeovirga aprica JL-4 | reverse complement strand
AGTGTATTCAGAAGAGGACTTAATAAAGTGAGAGAGATGATTAAAAGTGTTGATTTCAAAGACTTTACAAATATGATTTCTCATTTTAGGATGAACTATCTAAAAATCATCGGGTAGAGTAAACTTAACCAAATAATTAATGTGTAATTAAAACGGATATTTGAGTTCTAAATGATTTGTATCAGAACATATATTATATAACCAAATATTTTTGGGGTTAGAGTCCAATAATTCCATTTGATATATTGAATAAATTAGTCAAACAAAAATATCCATAACATCCCCAAAAAATCACCAGTAAAAATTAAAAGGTTTTAGTTCATTTTCAGTCTGCTGTTAGGTTTTCTAAATTTAAAGACTATCTGCTAACATAGCAAACAATTGAATTAAGAAATACGAAAAAAAGAATGAGGAATTGAGGTAAGAGGTATGAATGAATAGGGAAGAGGTGCTTGTGGTTTGTAAGTCGTTGCAGGCAACGCTTCTACCTGTAGATGAAATTACTTTCCTTTCACCAATTCCTCCAATGCATCTGCGACAGGAAGACTTTTTTCTAATTGAGGAGGCAGTTTATGTGTAAGTTGATAAGCGGCAATACCCATTGGTTTATGAATATCACTTAAAGCGTATTCAGCTACCACTTTATCTTTGCTTTTGCACAATAAAATACCAATTGTAGGGTCATCTCTTTCGGTTTTTAGTTGTTCATCTACTGCTTTTAAGTAGAAGTTTAATTTGCCAGCATATTCAGGTTCAAATTCACCGGTTTTCAACTCAATAACAATGTAGCAATGGAGTTGTGTATGATAAAATAGTAGGTCAATAAAAAAGTCTCTATTGCCGACTTTAAGACGACGTTGTTTTCCGACGTAAGCAAAGCCAGTTCCCAATTCTAATAAGAAATTGCTGATATTATCGATAAGACTTTCCTCTAATTGCTTTTCCGTAAATTCTTCTCTAAGATCTAGGAAATCAAATGTATAGGGATCCTTGATGATTTGCGATGCTAAATCAGAATTTGGGGAGGGTAAAGTTCTATCGAAGTTGGTGGAAAGGCTGCCTTTACGTGTGTAAAGTTGAGAAGCAATTTGATGTACCAACACATTACGGCTCCAGTTGTTTTGTATCGTTTTTTGAACATAAAACTGAGCTTCTTCCACGTTTTTACATTTAGAAATTATTTCACGATTATGCCCCCAAGGAATATGAAATAAGGTCTCTTCCTCAATTTTGCCACAACTTGTGGCAAAATTGTTTTCGGTGTAAAAATTTACCCACTTACGAATGTAAGCTAAGTTTCTTTCCGAAAAACCTTTCACTTTTGGAAATGCTTTTTTGAGGTCATTACTTAATTGTTTGATAAAGCCACTACCCCAATTTTGCTTTTGCTGATAAGTGATTATTTCATTTCCCAGCTTCCAATAAAAACGAAGTAATTCAACATTGACGCTGACACTAGCTTTGATCTGCGAATGCTGGAAATTAGACTTTACCTTTTCTAACCAATCCGCATATTCTTTCGATTGAATATCCATATTCCAATTCAATAATAATTTCTCTAACCAACCAGTAATTTACTAAAATAGTGTTTTTATTCCATTTTTGTTTTTGGAGAATGAAGGGGGGCTGAGGTAAGAGGTAAGAATGATGAGGGAAGAGGTGCTTGTGGTTTGTAAGTCGTTGCAGGCAATGCTTCTACTTGTGTGATTTATTAGGTTAGTCCTATTATGGAAAGATTACGTTTTTGTAGAGCCACAATGCTTTGTGGCTTGCGGGCCATAAGGAATACACTCCGATGAAGGAGGAGATATAAAGGCTTGTATTTTTTTGTTATAAGTCACAGACTATCACAAAACGCAGGTTCGAAATGACGCTACCGCTTCACATTTCAAACAGTGTGGTTTGAATGTAGACATCACTGTTTTTAGTGTCAAGCCGAGAGGCGTCACTGAGAACTATCTTATTGTTATAGTCTGTGACTTATAACAATGATCTAAATAATAATTATAACAAGTCTACTTTCAATAAATTGTATTTCATTCCATGATAATTGGATGCACTTGAGTAGAGGTAATCTTTTGCGTCTAGTACTATTCCTGCTTTGATAGGGTTGTCATGAATGTAGCCTAATCGTTGTAAAAGTTTTTCAGAAGTATCTAGAATAATGGGTTGGTTGTGCTGTTGCCAAAATTGGAATTCTTTGTTTTTGGGATTTTTGTGACCAGCCCTCTGAAACATCCAAAGCATCCATTCTCTTCGACTTTCTTTGGTGTTTTCTTCAATGCTTTTTACAATAGTCTTAGCAGTGTGTTTTTTGAGATCTCTCAAAATATCAGACAGGTTCTTGTGGCGTCCTTTTGTGATGATCATATGAATATGATTACTCATTATCACATAAGCATGAATTTTTAAGCCTTTGTGTTCTTGACAATATTTGAAACTGTCTAGGATGATATGACGGTATTCTTCTCTTGTGAATACATCTATCCAATAGACTACTGTCATTGTTATGAAATAGGTTGCTTCTTGATCGTAGAAGGAGTGTGCTCTACCCATGATGAATCGTTATTAATTAGTTTTGATTAGAATTAGTGAAAATTACTTATAAGTCACAGACTATAACAAAGTGGTAGTTCTCAGTGACGCCTCTCGGCTTGACATCAAGAACAGTGGTGGTGGCAGAAGCTTTCAATTTTACCACAATGCCTCACTGTTTGAAATGTTAAGCGGTAGCGCATTTCGAACTTGGTTATTGTTATAGTCTGTGACTTATAACAATGCTGTCATTGTTGATCTTCAGTAGTGCATATTTTATTGGTTTGACCAAGTTATAAGTCACAGGCTTATCCAATTAAATAAGTTCTCAGTGACGCCTATCGACTTGACATCAAGAACAGTGGGTGAGCTCTCTATCCTTATAAGGGAGTGGTCTTCACCCTTAGTAGGTCGCAGTGTTCACCCTTAATAGGTCACAGTGTCTTCCCTTATAAGGGTGAAACCTTCACCCTTGTCAAAAGGCTTGAAATACCTATAAAAAGAGGTCATTCAGAGATTTTTTCACTCTAAATGACCTTCTTTGATTTTTTAATTCACAATTAAAACATTTTCCAGACGTTCTGTTCTTGGTGATTTGAGCAGTTTATTCAAACTCCTTTGCGTCACCAACTCCAGCTCGTAGTTCCCTTTTGGAAGAGAGGGCACCATAAAGATCACCGCTTTGTTTTCATTGCTGATCAACTGTGCCACTTTTGTTTTAGACTGATCATCAAGGTTGACAAAGTATAATCCTACTTCCTCTTGATGTGTATCATCCCCTTCAATTTTAATACGATCTCCGAAAAGTGTTACCGCATTATTAGGGGTGATTTGATTGTTGGTTTCCCCCGTCAAACTATCGACCACTCTTAACAATACAGGTCCCGTTTGTGCTTGCCCTAATACCGTTACTTTGGTTTTTTCAATCATTTCACGACTGTTCGACGTGAGGTTGATAACGGCCTTCAGTTGTTGTTTGAGAGGATTGAACACCTGCTCATAAAAGACACCGCTTACGCCCAATCGAGCATTGATAAATTGTGTGTTGATGCTGTACCCTTGTGCCAGACCTTCACTTTTAATACGGTCAGCACGGTTGAGCAATTCAATAATCGTTTCCGCTTGGTATTCAGAACCCTCTTTTTTGATACGGCTTGCAATTGCCTCATTCGTTAAAGTTCCTTTGCTTCTTACTCTACCGAAAAAGTCGTTAGGATCGGGAGTAACAGTCAGATCATACAATTGTATGTCTACTTGATTGTTTTCAATAGCCATCGTTTAAGTCAGCTTTTAAGTTAAAAATAATTTAGTGATGTTGAATGAATCATTGTGTGTGAGATTTAGCAGTATACCCCTGTGGGATGGTTTAGTTTACTTTCTGAAAAGTAATTTGCTTTAGGTATGATCGTTATCGCATCATGCAATGAGTGTTAGTATTCAAATCGGATGTAATGTTAAGGGTTAATTCTCGAATAGTCAAGGGATTTGTGGTAATTTTGGGGTGAGAAGGAAGGGGAGTTTACCTTTTTGATCGTGGTTTTGTTATAAGTCACAGACTATAACAAAATACAAGTTCTTAGTGACGCCTGTCGGCTTAACACAAAGAACAGAGGGAAGGATTTTTGAGGGAAGAAGTGCATGTGGTTTTGAAATTTCCTAGATACGTTAACGTTTTTAGGGTATAGTGAATTACGATCTGTCTATAATTTATATAAGATTTTACTACCATCTCATCAGCCCACGTCTTCAGGCGTGGGTGTTTTTTGCTTGTGGTTCGTCGGGCGTTTTAATACAACGCCCCTACAGGATAGTGCAATCATTTGAAGGAAGAGGAGTTTTGAAGGTAAGAGGTATGAATGAAGAGGGAAGAGGTGCTTGTGGTTCGTAAGTCGTTGCAGGCAACGCTTCTACATTTATTGTTATAAATTTTTGACTTCGATTTTGTCACAAGTTGTGACAGAATTAGTTTAGCGTTCTTGGAGTGGGGATTACAAGCCCACGTCTTCAGGCGTGGGCACCTGTTTGCTTGTAGTTCTTCGAGCATTTTAAAACATCGTAAAATTAGCATTTATATTATCGTAATACTTAATAGATCTGTATATTTGCCTGAAATCTAATTTTATATTTTTAGCCTAAAACAAATTATGACCAAGTATTTACTTTTACTCCTTATTGCAGGACTGACAGCATGTGTTTCTTCTTCTCCTCGAAGTTTGAAAAAGACAGATTTGGACCAACCGAAAAAGGTTCAAGTCATCCAAAGTCATCATGATATCTCAAGTGAAAAAGGAAAGTTTTCAATAGAATATTTTGATGATTACTCCTACAATATCTATAAATATAACGAGCAAAATGTGATCGCAGATGCTGATTTTATAGATGATAAAGGTGAGGTGTATTGGAACTATGAAAGTACTTTTAATTCCTCTGGAAATGTAACCACTGTTTCGATTTTTGTGAGGGGAAAACTCAATACATTAATGAGGAGCAAAATTGTAGATGGTTTAGTTGTAGAAGAGGTTTATTATGATGATGAGGATCAAATTAAATACTCAAATTTAAAGGAATACAACAGCGATAAGGTCATCTCTAAAAGGACTGATTTAGATGCTGAGGGTAAAGTAGTGCTAGTTACCGAATGTGATTATAAGGATGGTAAGCTGATATTAGTGACTAAGAAACTTCCCTCTGGTAAAGTAAAAGAGACCATAAAAATTGAGCATAATTCTTTTGGTGATTCAATTAAAGAGGTAGAATTCAATCCTGAGAAAGAAGACACTAGGGTTGTATATTATGAATATGAGTATGACCAAAATGAAAATTGGATACGTCAATATAGATACAATAAAGATCGAATATTGTTTGGTGTAAACGTTAGACATATTATTTATTCTGATGAAAATAAGATGATAACGGAGTCTGATATTTTGGGTGAGTGGTTCATATTAGGAAAGGAAAATGATGGATTCACCTTTAATGAAAACCATACTTTTTATTTGGCTGATAAGTCTGAAAAACTGGGTTCTTGGTCATTTAATGCTAAAAAGAGCGTACTCGCTTTAGTTGAAATGGACGGAAATGAAAGGGAGATGGAATTTAATTGTGAATTTAAAGGTGGGTTGTTACACTTTTCTAAGGATGATGAAGAAAAGGTAATGAAATTAGAAAGAAGATCAGCTTTCATAGATGATAAGTATGCGCTCAAGGTCGCTAAAAAGGCATTTCTAGGAAAATGGAAAGTAGTGAAAGGAGAAGAAAAAACGATTGAATTTTTACCGGATCATGAACTTATCATCACTTCTGCCAACAACGAAACTCAAAAAGGATATTGGGATTTTGATTTTGAAAAGGCGCTCTTTCATATGAAAAAAGGATCTGAGGAATTAAATGAATATCCTTATTTCTTCGAGAAAGGACAATTGAAGTTTTATAATCATTACTTGGAGGAAGTGTTGACGTTGGAACCAATACAAACAACACTTTAAGTGAGGAAATCATTGAATAATATCAATAAATAATTGTAGAATATGAGTTTAAACTTAACGACTGTAAAATAGGGTAGGGAGGAGAAAATGATAGTGGTATTAGTAATGTACACAACGAAATATTATACAAATATACTACTATGAAAAATCTTAATTTGCTACTTTCGCTAGTTTTCATTTTACTTCTAAATCATTTTACTTTTGCTAGTAATATTGAAATGAGAGGAGGTCGTTATAATAGAATTATTGTCAAGCCCTATGATGTATTACATATTAGAGGAGATGTAGATATATATGCAGATGATCACCTAAGTACAGTATATTCAAATCATAATGGTCAAAAGCCATACATCCATAGAAGTGGAAGTGATCATGGTTACATAAGAGTGGAATCACATGGTACATTAATTATAGATGGAAATATTCATATTCACAACAATGATGACGATGATGATAAATCTGTAGTTGAAGGTGATCTGATTGTGAAAGGATCAATGACGATCGATTACAATATGCATGATGATGATGAGATGAAATTCGAAAATAGAGGGACAATGATTGTTGCTCAAGATCTTAATCTAAATGGTGCTAGAAAATTAGATGATGACGATGAGTTATTGCAGTTTTACAATTATGGTGAATTATTAGTTTCTGGTGATTTACATACCAATAGCCATGTTCAAATAAAAACAAGTACTTCTCATCACTATCACCCACGTTTCTTTGTTGTAGGAGATACTAGATTTGAACCTCAAAGTAATGGATGGTCGCATCATCATGATGATGACGATGATGGTTGGTCGGTGATTAAACCACACGGTCATCACTATACTACTCCATTTACGCATATTGGTTCAATTAATAATGCGGCAGCCAATTTTATGACTAGAAGTAATCATGTAGATAATGTTGAGCCTTTGTTGGCTCCACATACAGTTCAGTTAATTCATAACTATATTTCTAGTATTAATTTACCTGTAGAATTGACTTTCTTTACGGCAGAAGTGAACAATGACGGAGTTGTTGTCAAATGGGAAACAGCCACAGAGGAAAATGTAGACCATTTTGAATTAAGAAGATCATACGATGGTCAACATTTTGAAATAATAACAGATAATATTCAAGCAGCAGGTAATTCAAACACTACGCTAGAATATGAGTTTATGGATATGGATGCATATCAAGGTCATATTACTTATGAGTTAAAGGAAGTTGATTTTGACGGAAAAGCAGAATCATGGAAAAGTGTAGTAGAATTGAAGTCACAAAATAAAATAAGTGAGGCAGCGTCTATTTCAATTTTCCCAGTTCCTGCAGATAAAGAAGTGAATGTGATCATGCCTTCTTCAAAAGAACAGTCTGTAGATTTTAATTTAATATTTGTTGGTACAGGACAGATCATCCCATTAAGAAATAACACAATGCATGACGGTGACCATCATGTATTGAATGTGCAAGATATTCATGACGGTCAGTATATATTAAATGTGATCAAAAATGGTCATGTCATTAAGAGAGAACACATGATTATACATCACAGTTAGGCAACTAATAAGTTTATTTTAAATCATATAAGGCTTAATCACTTGGTGGTTAAGCCTTATTCATATACTTTTAAGACAGTACCTTATGCTATTACGAAGCTTTAAGTAACGCCTGTCGGCTTGACACCAAGAACAGTGTTGTGTCTTTAATTTTCTTAATAATCGAATTCAAAAGTAAACCCATCATACTCTTTGTAAGTGTTGTTCCCTTCCCATACCCATACTTGACGATGCAAGGTTTCTTGTTTCGAAATGTATCCATTTTCATCGTAGGTATTTTTATAGTGTATTTCAAGATCAACTTTAGGAAAAGAAGATGAATGAATTCTAATTGTGATAAGCGTTGGATTGTTCTGAGTTTGAAATGATTCGGTGTAGAAAGGTTGAAAAGAGTAACTTCGGTGTTCATAAAACCCTTCGAAAAACTTAAAAGTTTTAGGATAGTTATCATATTGAATACTAACTGATTCTGTAGGGGTAGCATTATCAATAAAATCATAAATGTTATCAGGTATTTCTGACAATTCCCCATCTAATGATGGAATCGTATAGTGTAAGGCTTTAGTAATATTATTGTTAGTCCATTCGTATATTTCCACTACAGAGAACGAGTCAAATACTTTTAATTTACCATAGGGTTGGCCTTCATTTCCATCAAAGTATAAAATAAACTCCTCGTTTTCTTCACCTGCAACCTCTACTTTCTTAATCACTTTATTTCCATCTAGCTCAAGTGATATATTCTTAGTTGGATTGTTACTACTTTCTTCAGTGTATGAAATTACACGGCCATTGTCGTATGTGATATTGTCAATGTTGTCAAAGCTTTTAACGCTAAAATCACTATTGTATTCTACTGTAAAGGATTTTTGATTATCGATTTCTGCTGGTAGGTAATATCGAACAGATTTTACATGTTTTTCCATATAACTCAACTCGTCAGAGTCGCATGAAAAAAGGAATATTAAACTAAAAGAGAGAAAATATAATAGTTTCATATTTGTTTGCTTTAATGAGATTTGAGACCAAAACTAATATTTTTTTATGATTAAATCAGCTGAGTTTGATGTGAAAAATATCTGTCGATGCTGTTTTTCTGTTGTTATGTTTTGTAAGTCGTTGCAGGTCCTCTCAGAAATACACTGTAAGCCTTTATCCTCCTCCACTTTTAACTAGACAATAAATGAACAAAAGCATTTTGAGGGCATTAATCAAAAGTCATTTCCCCATATTGTACTAGTTTAGTGTACACTTCAAACCCTCTTCAAAACCATTCTTAAAATAAGGCAATACACTAATAACAGATAGAAGTGATATAAAATATCTTAACTTATGATCTCCAATTATTTCACCTCAGCCAAATTCAACTTCTCTAAAAATCATATTCTTTTTATTGTGTTACTACATTTTTCAATAAGTCAAAGATGGTATGCATCTTCCGTTCAGGAATTAAATTATGAGATCAAAAAAGTGAAGGATATAGCTCAATTAGATATTAGGGATGTATTCAAAGATTCCAAAGGTTTTTTGTGGTTGGCTACTTCCGATGGATTGGTTCGGTACAATGGTCTTGATAGTAAAATATATAGAGTCGGAAAGTCGGAAAATACGATTGGCAGTAATATGATTCGGAAAATTACTGAAGATAAATGGGGGAATATATGGGTGTCGACTTTTGGGAAAGGACTTTCTAAATTGGATATAAAGAAAGAGAAGTTTACCAATTATACGATGGAGAGTGAAGAGGATTACAGAATAGAGACGAACGATATTTCTTCTTTTTTAATTGATGATCATTGTGTTTGGATTGGGAATTGGGACCGTTTAATTAGAGTTCAATTGGATGATGAAAATGATAAAATCAAAGGGAGTACTTCTATTCCTTTGTCAGAAATTGATCACTCATTACATCAAGTGGTGGTGCAAACTATTTTTAAAGGGAAGGGCAATGAGATTTGGCTGGGGTTAAATACGGGGTTAGTTCGAATCAATAACAGTCTTCAAGATTTACATTTGATAGACTATGATAAAACCTCAGGGAATGTTTCTGATATGACTTATTGCGAAGAGCAAATCATTACTTCAGGTGAGTTTATTTCCTTATTGAAACGTAATAATCAATCGGAATTTTATCTAAGAGACTTAACTTATAATTCAGGTCAGACGATTGCTTATCAAGATGGTGTATTATGGGTAGGTAATCGAAAAGGCGTCTTTGCTTATACTTATCACCAACAACAATTACAGCTTTTAAAGCACTTTCAAACGTCTAGTAATAATGGCAAATCTCATCATCCTGTCACTTCAATTAGTATAGATAAAAATCAAGTTTGGGTGGCCACTACGGGAGGTGGTGTATATTGTATCTCCGATCCCAACCGCCTGTTTGAACATTATCAGCAGACCAATAAGAACTCTTTATTTGATGATCATATCAAAGCAATTTTCGAGGATAGTAAGCAAAACCTTTGGATAGGGACTGAAATTGGTGGTCTCAATTATCTTATCGGGAAGAACAAATACAACTATGAAAACGGGTTTGGACAGCTTTCAGTGAAAAACTATCCCGTTGGGAATAACAGGGTCTATGCCATTGCAGAACAGCATTTACCTCTTTCAACGATTAGAGATAGGCTAATTTGGTTGGGGACTACTTTTCCTACTTTTTTAGTGGCATTGGACCCCAATACAATGAAGTTGTTGCCTCAATCTCCTTTAGCCAAACAATTAGGATTTGTCTTTGATATTGAAGTTCAAAACGATTCTGTTTTATGGTTAGGCACTTATAACGAAGGGTTGTGGCGACTGGAAACCAATCAAAATGGAGAAATAAGAAGTGCTCAACAATTTGATTCCAATAAGGAGAATGGAGGGTTGACGTCAGATATTATACGCAGTATTTTATTGGATTCCAATGGAAATCTATTCATAGGAACAGATAAAGGGTTGAATTTTCTTCCGAAAGAAGAGTTACCTAAACAGCATCCCAAAATCTATACGTTTAGGGAAGGGAAAACGAAATACGACCTTCCTAGTGAATACCTCCTTAAGATTTTTGAAGCGAAGAATGGGACAATTTGGATCGGAACGATAGGGGGAGGATTAATACATTTTGATGCTATAGAGGAGGATAAAAGAATAGTATTTAACGCCATCACTACCGAAGAAGGATTGGTGAGTAACTCCATCAAGTCAATGGAGGAAGATGAGAAAGGCTGTTTATGGCTTAGCAGTAATCAGGGATTGATCAAATACGATCCAGTATCTCATAAATTTGTCAATTACTATGAATCGGATGGACTTCAGGCCAATGAATTTGAAGATTTGGTGAGTTGCAGACGTAAAGATGGGCAAATGCTGTTTGGAGGTGTCAATGGTCTCAATACGTTTTATCCCTCCCAAATTGTAAATGATAGTACTCGACCCAATTTGTACTTTTCAGAACTTCAAATCTTAAATGAAACGATAGCACCTAATAAAAAATATGGTCAGAGGGTCATTCTTAAAAACAGCATTGAACATACAGATAAAATCAATCTTAGTCATTCCCAAAACAGCTTTACACTTTCTTTTGAAGCCTTTCAATTCAATAGTCAGCACAAAGTGAAGTTTCGATACAAGTTAGAAGGGTTTGATGAAAAATGGACGGTCACAAGAAATGATAGCCGACAGGCGAAATATACCAATATCCCCGCAGGGAAGTATACCTTAAAAGTGAATGCGGCAAATAGTGATGAAGTGTGGTTAGACCAACCCATAGTATTGGAAATTAATATTGCTAGGCACCCTTTATTGAGTGTTTGGGCTTTAGTTTTGTATGGTTGCTGTTTTGTATTTCTTAGCGGTTTCATCTTTACAATTTATAATCGTATTCGAAAGCAAAAAAGAGAGGTGTTTATTGCTGAATTGGAAAAGAAAAATGCAGAGGAAGCGGCTCAATCTAAACTTCGATTTTTTACCAATATCTCACATGAATTTAGAACACCGCTGACATTAATTACCATTCCCTTAGACCGGTTAATCAACGCTATTGATTTAACGGCTAACGAGAGAAATCAACAATTAAAAATAATCAAGTACAACGCTGATTTAATGCTCCGCTTGGTCAATCAGATTCTAGATTTTCGAAAACTAGAGCAAAATAAAATTCAGCTTTCCATGCAATCCATCAATATTGTAAAGTTTATCAATACAATCTTTGACGGCTTTCAACCTTTGGCAGAAAATAAGGAAGTGACACTTCAATTTACAGCGGAGCAGGATGAAATAAACATGTCATTTGATCCTGACTTTCTCGAAAAAATTGTCAATAATCTATTGTCCAATGCCATCAAATTTACACCTAAAAAGGGTGTGGTGACTTTGGCAATTCAGTCTTTCCAAAATAAGGTTTTGATTAAAGTATCCGATACTGGTATTGGTATTAATGAAAATGATCAGCAACACTTGTTCAAGAGGTATTTTCAAAAGTCAGAGAGGAATAAGTTTTACAGAAATGGAAGTGGTATTGGGTTGAACTTAATTAAAAACTTAGTGGAGCTACATAATGGAACAATAGAAGTGGATAGTGAAGAGGGAAAAGGAGCTACTTTTAAGGTTTATCTCCCTAAAATCAATGAGGGAACGATAACAGAAGAGCTTTCAAAGGAAATGTACATTGAAGAGGCACCACAAAGATTTTCCATCGAAACCATAAAAGATGAATTATTGACTTCTTCTAATAAATATACTTTTCTGATAGTGGAAGACAATGAAGAGTTGAGAGCCACTATTGCTTCTATTTTTAATAAAAACCATCGTGTGATTGAAGCAGAAGATGGACTTCAAGGACACCAGCAATGTGTAGAACACCTGCCGGATATTGTGATTAGCGATGTCATGATGCCTAAAATGAATGGTTTGGAACTGCTTCATACCATCAAGAATGATTTAAAAGTCTCTCACATTCCCGTTATTTTATTGACCGCTAAAAGTACCAATGAAAATAAAATTGAAGGTTTAATGGAAGGAGCGGATGCTTATGTTTCAAAGCCATTCGATCAAAATGTGTTGTACTCAATGGCCTTTTCCATTCTTAAAAATAGAGAGCGTTTAATAGAAAAATTTGATAGAGAAATTAAAATTAATCCTTCCTTAATCTCCAAAACTGCCCCTGATGTAGCGTTCATAAACAAGATCCTTTCCATCATTGAAAACAACCTTGATGATACCTCATTTAATGTCGATAAATTAGCAGTCGAATATGGTTTGTCGAGAAATCATTTAAACAAAAAAATCAAAGCCCTAACAGGGGAAACTACTGTAGTATTTATCCGCAATATTCGCTTAAAGCACGCCGCAGAATTATTCCGTAATGGCAACACCAATATTTCTGAAGTAACCTGGAAAGTAGGCTATTCTGATCTAGGAACTTTTAGAAAACGCTTCAAAGAAAAATTTGGTGTCAGCCCATCTGAATTTGTGCAGGAAGTTGAAAGGAAAGTTTAGTATAAAGATTAAGAAAAATGGGGCGTGTTGTGGTTCGTGAGACGCAAAGCATTGTGTCTCTACAAGTATCTTTTCAATGCACTGAATTATTAAATTGAAAAGATGTCGTCTTGTAGAGCAACAATGCCTTGTGGCTCAAGTACCACCATAAAAACCATATACAACCATCCTTCACAAAACACCTCACCAAAAACAAATAATCTTCTCGTAAATATATAAAAATGAGTCTTTTATACACTTAAAGTGTGAATGCCTATGCTATTCGTATCAAATACCTAGGGTGTAAATCTGCCTAAAATTCTAAGTTTGAACATGATGAAAATAGCTTTTTTGGGGGGGATTTTTTTAGTGATTGAAATATCTATTTCCCCTCTTTCAAAAACCTCTTTTCTAGAACTAAACACTGAATTTTTTATTTGAAATGAATTGTTATTATGAAGATTAAAACGACTTTTACAAGAAGTGTTTTTCTATTCCTCTTTTTCTTTATTTCTATTGGAGTCTCGGCTCAAAACGTACAGGTAGATGTGAACCTAAACATGGTGCACTCTGTAGAAGGAATATCGGATTTTGGGAGAGACAGGCACATTACTGTCCACTCTGCAGCCACCGAAAGAGATTGGGACGGGCAAGAAGACAAACTCGACTATTTTATCAATGACCTCGATGTGTATTGGGGAAGAGATAATGGTGCTGCTAGCTGGAAGTTTTCTGATACGCCAGAAGATCCTAACCGCCCCAACAAGCCTGATGTGTCAGCAATGAAGTTTAAAGCTGAAGAGCTAAAAAACTGGTATGAAAGTAAACTGAATGCGAAACAATACGAAGGAAAAGGTTTCATGATTCAGGGGACAAATCCTCACCCTACTTATCCAACATTGGACTGGGGAGAAAGGGGTAAAACGTGGCACGGTTGGCAACCTTTAGAGGTAGAAACTTCTGCCGAGTGGGTAACGGAGTACCTTGATCATTACTTTGCTAAATCTTCAGGTGAAAAAGGAGAACCGTTACCCGATTATTGGGAAGTGATCAACGAGCCTGATATGGAGATGATGGTCGGCGGAAAAAGCTGGATTTATGCAAGTAGCCAAGAGAAACTTTGGGAATACCACAACCTTGTAGCTGAAGGAGTGAAAAACCGTTTGGGCGATAAAGCTCCAAAAATTGGCGGTATGACTTGGGGTATGCACGATTTCTATTGGAAAGATGGAATCAACAGAGTGGCAGATAATCAATATGAGCAATGGTTCTCTGATGACCTTATGCCTTATTTGCAAGAAATGACGGCTTCAACAGTCAATGATACGAGAACAAAGGATTGGTATCAATGGGATGTGATGTGGCAGGGCTTTATTGACAATTGTGGTGATAATATGGATTTCTATGGTATTCATATTTACGATTGGTCAGTAGGTGAAAGAGGCAAAGGTGTGATCCGTACAGGTGGTCATGTAGAAGCCATGTTAGACATGTTGGAATGGTATGATATCCATAAATTCGGCAAGAAAAAAGACATTGTTTTATCTGAATTTGGTGCGGTTTCTAGCTGGATCAATAACCAAGAAATGGAACGAAAAGCGTGGGAGAATTTACGTCCTTTCAATGGCATGTTTATGCAATTCTTGGAGCGCCCTTCTCAAGTGGTTTATTCTATGCCTTTCGCTCCTGTAAAAGCAGAATGGGGAGACGTAAGAGATGCCAACGGCAATGTAACGACGAGATACGGTTCTGTATTAATGGATAGAGTAGATCCAAACTGTACGGCTTATGATGCATCATGTGAGTGGGTATGGTCAGATTTTGTGAAATGGTATGAACTATGGAGAGATGTGGATGGAACTCGTATCGATACAAAAGCAACAGATAGAGATATACAGGTAGATGCTTATGTAGACAATAATAAAGTCTACCTTATCGTCAACAACTTGCAGTTTGATGAAGCAATAGTAGATTTGAATATTTTTGATACGGAAGCTACAAAAGTGCAGTATGTTGATAAGCGATACATGTATTTCGATGAAAATAAAGGAACAACAGGTGGAGTATCTTTAGATGAAACGCGATTAAATACGGCTCCGGGATCAATGACAATTTCTGGTGGTGGAACCGTGATTTTAGTGTACAATTTTGAAAAAGATGTAGTGCTGGATCAAACATCAATTGAAGAAAAATACATGAGTGTAGCGCTTAATAACGAGACTACAGCAATTGGCGGTTTATTATTTAGAAAAGAAGTACCGGGACGTACACCAATGACCACTCAAATCAACAATGTAGTGGTTCCTGCTCAAGGTGAAGCAACTTTAAGATTCTCGGGTAAATTCCCTGAAAATGCGATGGTGCCTGCTTATATCACAGTGAATGGTAACGATTTGGAGTATACCACAGATTGGAGAGGAGAGTACGAGGATTCGAGAAACTTCTGGTTTGGTACCATGGAAGTAGATGTTCCATTAGAATATTTACAAGAAAGCAATGAAGTGACGATTGAAATCCGCGGAAATAAAGTCACCTATACTACGGTTTCTCTTCAAGTATTTGATATGTCGGCAACACCTGCCCGTTCTTCAAATTCATCCAACTTGGTAACTTTAACGGATATTTCCATCACAAATGAAGCCTTTGATTTGATGAATGGAAAGTCAGAAGCTTTGGAAGTAGCTTTTACTCCTGAAAATGCAACGAATAAAAAGATCACTTGGACGTCATCAGATGATACTAAAATCGCAGTAGATGAGTTTGGAATGCTAACGTCCAAAGCAGATGCTGGAGAGGTAACAATCACAGCCACTTCAGAAGATGGTTCAATTGTAAAGACAGTTGCAGTTACTGCAGTTCCATATGCATCGACGCCAATTACAGAAGTTTCCATTGCACAAGGTGCAACATTCAATACTGAAGTAAATATCACGACTCCATTAATTGTAAATGTTCTTCCTGAAGGAGCTGAAAATTATGATGTGGTGTGGTCAAGTTCAAATGAGAATGCTGTAAAAGTAGATGCTTTTACGGGTAAAATTCAAGGATTAACCATTGGTGGCACAGCTAAAATAACAGCAACTGTAGTCGATACTGAAAATGGAGGTACGGTATTTACGGATGATATTGATGTCTCTGTAATGATCAGCGGTACAGAAGAAGTGTATTGTTTTGAGTACGAAGAAGCTTTAGTCGGTAATGATGTTTATACCTTTGATATCGGCGTGAATGCTTTAGCGAATAGAATTGTAAAGGCAGAATTACTAAAAGGATCAACTGTTTTGGGTGATGCCGAAAAGACATTGACTAAAAATGGAGAACAGTACTTGCCTATCACTATTCAGTTAGATCAATTGGCTGAAATAGGTACTGATTATTCTTTAAAACTGACTTTATTAGATGGTAGCTCGACGTTGTCTACTTGTGAAAGTACGTTGGCTATTGATGCTCCAATTCTACCAACATCAATCACTGTAAAAGATGGTTTAAGAACAGTTCAAGTGGGAGGTACATTAACGATTGAAACGGATGTAATTCCAGAAAACGCATTTGATAAATCAGTGAATTGGGAGATCATTTCTGGTGCTGATATCATCTCCATTGAGAACGGTGTGATTACAGGATTAAAAGCAGGAACAGCAGAAATCAAAGGAGTTGCCAATGCGGATAATGCTGTGGAGACTTCAAACCTTACCATCACATGTCAGTCAGAAGCTGTGGTTGTACTTCCTACAGAAATCCATTTAGCGAAGCGAACAACAGTATTCCCTAATAGTACTTTACCAATGGAAATTATGGGTTTCGTTCCTGATTTTACCAATGCCAAAGAGGTCAACTGGACAGCAAGTAACGATCTTGTAACTATTGACGAAAACGGTCTTGTTGTGGCAGGGAATACTGAAGGCAAAGTGACAATCACGGCTACATCAAAAGAGGCTCCTTCTGTTTCGACTTCTTTAGAATTGACGGTAGGGAATGTGCTTTATATTGAAGCAGAAGATTTCGATGAGAAGTTTGGTGATGAACTTGGTATTTATGAACCAACAGCCGGAGTGAAAGGTATTAATGCAGTAAAAACAGGAAACTATGTAGTGTATCATATTTACTTCCCAGCGGAAGGGGATTACTCTGCAACTTTCTTTGCAGGAACAGCTTCTGCTGATTCGAAACTCGATTTATATGTAGACAGTCAGCTACAAGGAAGCACGGTTATTAATAACAATGGCTGGGATAACTTTGAACCGTATAAATTGACAGAAATCATTACAATTGCTTCGGCAGGTGTTCATGAAGTTGGGGTTGTTGCTTCAGGTACTACGCCATATCAATGGAATTTAGAGCACTTCGAGTTATTATTTAATGGAGATGTTTCTTGTGAGGATTTAACCTCAGTTTCCTTATCGGAAAATATTGCTTTAACCACTTGTCAAACAGTACAAGTGACCTTCTCTAAAACACCTTCAACAGCTTGTGATCCAACTCAAGTACAATGGTCAATCGATGATGAAGGAGTGGCAACGATTGATGAAAATGGACAATTGGTAGGTGTATCTGTTGGCACAACAACGCTACGTTTAACAACAGAATTAGGTGAAGTAACTTCTCAAGTAACAATTACAGAAGCTTCGGCACCAACATCAATTACTATTCTTCCTTCAAATAGAACCATTGCAGAGGGTGGAACACTCCAATTAAGTGCGGAAGTTTTACCAGAAGGTATTTGTAATGCAAAAGTGATCTGGAGTTCTTCAAATGATGCATTGGCTATGGTTGACGCCACAGGACTATTGGAGGCAAAAGCAGGAGCATCAGGTCAGACTGTAGATATAACAGCTACTTCTGAAGTGGACAACACCATTGTTGGTACAGCTACATTTACGATCACTTCCGCTACTCAAGATATTGTGATCGAAGCGGAAGATTTTGATAGAACAGGCGGAACTTTTGATGATGGAAAAGTACCTTTCGGAGTCAATAAAGCAGAAGGCGTAGGAATCAATTGGGTGAATTCTGGTGATTATGCAGAATTTGATATCCAACTTGAAGCTGGAAGTTATGAAGTGAAATATTTGATTTCATCTCCTAATGATAATGCTGAAGTGACCATTACTTTAAATGAGCAATCTATTGTAACAACAGTACCGAATAATGGTTCTTGGGATGCCTATCAAGAGTTAAAAGCAGATGGAAGTATTGAAATAACGAATGCTGGAAATTACGTATTGAAAATTCTTGCTTCAGGGACCCAACAATGGCAATGGAATTTGGATAAGATCATTTTGATAAAAACAGATATTTCTACTCCTTCTTCATCATGTGTTGCATCCAATGTAACGATTACTGATACCGATCAAACATTAGATATTAATGCTACATTTACTGTAAATGCAACAGTAGATTATACTGGAGACTGTACGGGAGAGATTACTTGGTCTTCATCAGATGAAAGTGTTGTAACCGTAGATAATAATGGCAAAGTGACTGCGATAGGAGCCGGTACTGCAGAAGTTGTAGCAACCTCAACTGAAGGTGATTTCACAGATAAAATAGTATTTACAGTCAATCAATCTACAGTTGTTCTATGCGAAGTATCCAATTTAACGATCACTGACGCAGATCAGACATTAGAAATTGATGCTACATTTACTGTGAATGCAACAGTGGATTATACCGGAGACTGTACGGGAGAAATTACTTGGTCCTCATCAGACGAAAGTGTCGTAACTGTAGATAATAATGGATTAGTGACTGCTATAGGAGCAGGTTCTGCAGAAGTTGTAGCAAGTTCAAGTGAAAGCGATTTGACAGCTAAAATTGTAATTACAGTCAATGCACCTGCTCCAACTCCTTGTCTTGTAACTAATGTATCAATTACCGACGCAGATCAAACGTTGGATGTTGACGGTAAATTTACAGTCAATGCCACAATTGATTATACCGGCGAATGTACAGGAGGGATCACATGGTCATCATCAGATGAAAGCGTAGTTACGGTTGATAACAATGGTTTGGTGACTGCTATAGGATCAGGTACAGCAGAAGTTGTAGCAAGCTCCACTGAAGGTGACTTCTCAGATAAAGTTGTATTTACGGTCAATCAAGTTGTTGAAGAGATATCGGTGACAGGAGTAACATTACCTGAATCAACAGTAGATCTAATCGTTGACGGAATGCACCAATTAACTGCGACAATTGCTCCAGAAAATGCAACTAATTTGAACCATACTTGGACTACATCAGATGAAAATGTGGTGAAGGTAGACGAATTAGGAATGATTACAGCCGTATCTCCTGGTACCGCAACTATAACCGTATCAACTGCCGATGGTGGTTTTACAGCATCGGTAGAAGTAACGGCAGAAGGGGCAATTTTATCATTAACAGACGACTTGAGAAGTAAAATCTCCGCTTACCCTGTGCCAGCAGAGGACTTTATTCAATTCAATAACTTACCTAACGGCCGTTATGAGTTTACTGTAAGTGATACGAATGGTAAAGTTTTGATATCTGAAGTAATGAATTACCAGTCAGGAGACCAATTGAATGTGAGTGAATTGACAGCTGGAATTTATATCGTGAATATTCATAACAATAGTATTCATGAATTCATAAAAATTCAGATTAAGTAATCTAAAGTACAATGAATAGAGTGACTAGGTGGTTCTTGCACCATAATTAAAAACTATGGGTAGGTGATAAAGCAACTTTATCAAGACAAAAAAAGTGTTGATGGATTCAATATCACTTGCCCATGACTTCATTCATAATGTACTTTTTTATACTTAAGTACTAGGACAGAAGAAAACGGACATTTTATCTTACCTTTTTTATCCTACTCTTCGTTAGATTTTTATCGCGTAACTAAGGCTATGCTCTGCAAATCTGCCTCGATTAGAATAAAAAATATTAACCTAAAATTATCCCTTTTCTTCTGTCCTAGTACTTCACTAAAGTTCTAAATAGAAGAATATTATGATATTTTGTTTGATTCAGAAATACAATTGAAAGGAAACCGACCCTCTCTTTTTAGAGTGAAATCAAATAATTGAATAATATCTTCATCAAAAAAAATAATCCGATAAAAGCATCAATTAAGATGTGTTTTATCGGATTATTTAGCTTTTCAAGCTTTGAGGAATATCAATTGGTAGCATTACGAATGCTTACTTATCAAACTCCTTAAATATCTTCTTATCTGCTACAAAAGTTCCAAACGGAATCAATGAAGCCAAAAATGCCCAAATACTATTCTTATAACCCCATTTAATAGTAAAATGAATATATAAGACAATTGCTACATATAGAATAAATAATACTCCATGTCCCATTCCTATAATTTGATTTGGTTCATGCATATCTGCGATATATTTCAAAGGCATTGAAACAAACAGAATTAATAGGAAAGAAATACCTTCTAGAAGACCTACAAAACGAATTAATTTTATTCCTGTCATTTTTTATAGTGATTAAGTTTGTTGTATTGATGCCAAATTTACCAATAATTTTACTACAACTGATTTTTAATGTTAATTGTCAGTGTTATCATTTTTTAAAATAACAATGTAAGTCAAACAAGCACTCTTATGAAAAAAATCATTGCTACAGTATTTATCACTTTCTTTTCGCTATGCAATAGTATAATTGCTCAAAATATCACTCAATCAGGTGATAAAGTTGGCATCAATCAACCTTACCCTTCAAGTACATTAGATGTAAATGGAGATATTCAGCTCTCTAATGCTTCTATTCCTTTGGGATTAACCACAGAAGTAGGAGGGACAACACCTCTTCTAAATTTTGATGTGAATTTTAGAGCAAGCAATAAAAATAATGCTTATCCCGGTGCTACTTTTAGAATTGATTCAAGAGTCGATATATACCCTGTTTTTCAATGGGTCTTTAGAGAAGCAGGATCAACTTCTGAAACTTTTAATATGGTGCTGACCAAAGATGGTAAGCTAGGAGTTGGTACATTTACACCGTCCAATAAATTGGATGTGAAAAGTAGTTCGAATAATGTTGACCCAATAATAGAAAGTGAAAATGACTTGAATACCTCAAGCTATTTTTATACTGCTTGTTCGACTTCAGAAATTGCCAATATGACTATTATTGAGAATACCTTAAGAAATCCGATACTATTCAACCCGTATGGAGGCAACGTGGGTATTGGCAAGGTCAACCCCAACTATAAATTTTCAGTTTACGGGAAAATCAATAGTGATGATGTACATGTAAAAGTTTCGAGTACTTCGAATCGTGTTTTTGATGCTGAATATAATTTACTTTCTCTTCAAGAAACCCAAGAATACATTACTGAAAACAAACATCTTCCTGAAATGCCATCAGCTGAAGAAATGAAGGAGGATGGAATAGAACTTGGTGAGATGAATTTAAAACTATTGAAGAAAATTGAAGAGCTTACACTTCATCAAATTGAATTGATGCAGGAAATGCGAGCCTTGAAAAATGAACTACAGCAGCTGAAAGAAAATAAGTAAAGATTGTAATCCATATTTCCCACTGTTCATATTTGTCTTTGCAGATGGCTAACATTATGAACAGTGGGTGTCATTGAACATTACAGAATAATTTATCGTTCAAGAATAATCTAGATGATTTTTGAATAAAAAAACTCCAACTCTAAAGCGTGTTATACTCTAAAGTTGGAGTTGAATGACAAATGATTTTACCTAGATTACTTCTTCATATTTGAAGTGGCAATCTGACCTGCAATAATTGTTGAAAGTAAATCACCACCTTTGCTATTACCTTGACCAGAGAAATATTGCTCAGGCAATTTGATCTTACTGATATTGGCCCATTTCACAGAATCCTTACGGTACTCCCAAAGTGATTTTTGCTCGGGCGTTAAACCTGAAGAAACTAATTGTCTGTTAGCATAAGCTTTTGTTTCAGCTATAATCTTTTCTGTTTTTGCTTCTAATTGAGCAGTTTCAAATTTTATTTTAGCCAATTTCTTATTGGTCTCTTCTTGTTTTAATTGCGTTTCAATGGCAATCAAACTAGAAACTTGTTCTTTTTCTCTTTTTACTCTTTCCTCCGCTTTATCTCTTTCACCTTCTGCTAAAATTCTTGATTGTGCAGCCTTTGCTGTTTCAATTCTCTGAATTTCCAATTGACGTTTAGCAGATTCATCTCTTTGAGACTCCAATCTCTTTTTAAAAGAAGATTCCATATCAATGGAAGGTAAAACTACCTGAGAAATTAGGATGTGGTTTTCAGAAATTTCATTAGGTATTCTTTTAAACCTGCCTTTCTCATCGGCCACTTTTTCAACAAGATACTTTTTGCGAATTTCTTTTATTGCTCTGACTTCTTGCTGAATTGCTTGATCAAATAAAGTATCTGCTGTCTCTATTTTTCTTACTTCATAAGAACCATCCTTTAATTGCTCTTCAAAAGTTTGACGGAAAGATTGAGCATCACCAGAAATATAGTCTTGTGCTGCATACATATAAGCAGTATTGACCAATTGCTCTCTGATGGTTGGGATTAAGGTCATTGCCACAAGGTTCTCTTGTGATCTAAATTTCACCGCTACATCAATAAATGCTTCCTCAGTATTTGGCATCTGCACTCTTACTGATGGGTAGCCTAATGCTGTAACTTGGTCAATAAAACGAATATTGACAGGTTTCATTGATGAGTTGTCATCATCATCTACATCTTCTGTAGTGATGTCAATGTACTTACTCCAAGGTTGGACTTTACCAAACCATGTGAAGTGATAACCTTCACTCATGATCGCAGACTTCTGTCCGTTAGGGTAAGTTACAAAATATTGATACCCTGGCTCAGCCCATATCACCGCACTCGATAAGGCAATGGTGAAAACGCCGAAGAAGAAGGACATCAAACCAAACTTTGGATTTAAGACAGGATAGTTTTCTTGTAGTTTCGGGAACACCGATAATACACTATACATAAAACAAAAGAAGACGATAATATAGAATAATAGTGTCATAATAATAAATTGATAGTTGCTATTTTGGTTAAATAATATTCACAAATACATAAACGTATTACACTGCGATAAAGATGTTGTTTTAAGAATCTTTAGCGTGATGTTAAGGAATTGATATTTATTCAGGTTCTTGCTTTTATTTTATTACAACGGAGTTAGTTTTCACCTCAGAAGGTATAGAGTGGAAATATTACTACCATATTATCAGAGTTTGGATACCAGTTACACCTAACGAAATTTCTCAACTATAGAAGGTTATAACTGATAAAAGGAAATATCTCTTCCTACAAGTTTCTTTTTCTTTATTTTTAATACTCCCTTTGTGTACAGGTATTCAATCATTAGGTAATTATTCTTTTCGATAAAAGAGAACTTTCTTTTCTTTACTTGACTCAAGGCATCATCAATTTCTTGACTATACTTTTTCCTGAATTTTTCTTTAATGCATATGCTGTCTAACAGGAACTCATTATTAACAAACCTTCCTAATACTTTATATTTGTAGTTTTTCCTGTTTGGAAGTATCACTTTTATTGGAGAAGAAATATATTGCTTACCATCATGAAGAGTTATGTTAGGGGCTTTATGAAACAACATATAATTTTGTCTTTCAGGCTTTATTGAATCGTTTGCTACATATAATGGTTCTGATACTTTGTCAGAGACCTCTATATGTGACATTAAGAGAAAAAAGCTTAAATCAAAAGAAGGAATGAATTCAGGAGTATATAAATTGGGATGAACTTTTTTTGGTTTAACTAATTCATCAATTATTCTTAAAGTATCATTTATATAGGTATATCTATACTTCCTAACAAGGTCATCTGGAATTTCCATATTAATGAAATTCCACTTCTCTTCTTTGGTCTCCCCATAAGAGTAGCCAGTGGAAAAATAAAAAATATTGACATAATCTTCTTTGAAATTGAAGCACATATGATGAATTGTGTGGTAATTAGGTCCCTCGCAACCCATGCTATAATCAGAGATATAGGTTTGACCTGCAAGTGATTGAGCTTGAGAGGTGTTTATAGTAAATATGTAGAATAAGGAAATAAGAATGTATAGATTTGAAGATGGTTTCATAGTGATGCTTGCTTTATATTAGTATTGCAAAATTATTTATCAATTGAGTAGGGCTTGAATAACATCTTTCAATACAAAGTCCATGTAACTAAGAGAGATAAAAGATTGCCAGCCACACTTCATTCACTTGAAAGAAACCCCTCGTGTATACAACAAAGTGTGGTCAGCAGCTGCTTCTATTTTTATCGGTCAATCCCTTAAGGTAATTAAGGGTAGTCTCGTCTAATATCTTTTCCCATTGAGAAAACTCTTGATCAAAACTTTCAGCACCATATAAAATAACATCCATATTTAGGACTTCTGAAACGTTCCATTGAGACAGGTCTTGGTTGAAAGATTTTGCACACCAAAACATTCCAATTAAATACTGTGCATTACTGACATCCCATCTTGAGAGGTCTTGATTGAAGGCATTAGCATTTGCAAACATACCATTCATTGTCGTTACACTAGAAACATCCCAATTAGAAATGTCTTGATTGAATAGTTCATTACCATAAAACATATCAGCCATAGTGGTAACATTTGATACATCCCACTGAGATATATCATGATTGAAATCTTTTAAATCTTTAAACAAACAACTCATATCTGTAACATGTGTTGTGATCACAAACTTACAATCTTTACCGTCCTTGATGTATTGATCAAGGCTTTCACGATCTACAATAAGATAAGTATTGTTTTCAATTTCAATAGTATCCCCAACTTTCTTATCAGCTGCTGCTTTAAGGGTAGTTTGCTTTTCCATAAGTTCAGACTAGTTTATTAGTGTTAATGTAAAAAATGCTTTTACTGTATTACTAATTTAATGAGAAGAGATCTGATAAAAAAATATTCTTTTGTCTATATTTCAGTTGGAATATAATCTATTGTTCTTAGTATGGTCATTAAGCAACATTCTAAGAACTTGAGTCAGTTTGAAAGATATCGAATCACAAAATTATACTTCAATGGGTATTATAGTTACCCATTAGTTCGGACTGTCTAAGTGGAAAAGATAATTATCTTTTTTTGTGATTACAACGCTTAAAAACGTATTAATAGTGGTTCTATTAAAAGTTTTTTGAAGAAAGTAATCGCAAAACAATAATAGAATTAGTATTAGAAAATTTTGAATTTGTACTTATATTGGAAGCTCAAATAATCTAAACTTAAAGTCATGCATACAAACTATTACTTTTTTATTCCTTTGTTGGCATTGTTGCTTAGTGCCAATTCTATTTTTAGTGAAAATGAAAATTTCGATCCTCAAACGATAACTATTGAGAATGTCTATGCCACTACGACGAAGGTTCCTCAATATGAGAATCATATTTTAAATTGTTTTGATGGAGATACTACCACTGTTTGGCAAACAATGGATGGGATTCATATGAATGAAGGTATAATGATTTATTTTCCACACCCAACATACATCTATGACGTGGTGCTTTATGATGAAAATGGAAAAGTAACATCAGAGTATGATAAATATTGCAATGGCCGTCCTGTTTATTATGGTACAATTGATCATTATATTTCTAGCTTATTTATCAAATTTAGGGGTAGTAATCAGTTCAAAAATGGAGAATATTCAGTAGGCATTTCTGAAATAGAGTTATTGGATGAAAACGAAAATGCATATGCTATTAAAGCTCCAAAATTGATTAAAGGGCAGGTGAAAGCATCTAGTGCATTAACGCCAGAAATTGCTTATTCATCGAATAACTTAGTCGATGGCCAAAAAGAAAGCGCTTGGTCGGAAGCTGTGAAAGGTTTAGGTGTTGGCCAGAAAATCAATTTTACTTTGGAAGAAGAAACTCAGATAAATAAACTAAAAATATGGAATGGCTATCAACGTTCCAATGTACACTTTTTAGCAAATGCTTCTATGAAATCGTTTACTTTTGGAGTCAAAGGTGGTGAAAAAAAGAGCTACACTATTAACAGAGAACAAGGGGGGCAAGTGATTGATCTTGGAATAACTTTGACCGGTAAAGAATTTGAATTAGAAATTACAGGTGCTGATGCAGGTACAAAATACGAAGACCTAGTTATAAGTGAAATTCTTCTTAAAAATGGAAACTCTTCGATCAGTATCTTTACAGGTGAAGAGGAGAAAAGAGTGAAAAATAATATTGCCCTTAATCATAAAGTATTGAAGAAAGTTTTAGATAAACGATTGAATGATGAGAAAAAAGAAGCTATAGATGAAAGTGTTACTGTTTTTCAAACTTCATCAATATCGTTAAGATCTAATAATACATTTGTGTTTTATAATAGAGAAGAAGAAGAAATAACTGAAAAAACGGAAGATGATGATGACTTTTATGAAGAGGATGATAGTAGTGTAATAAGTGAGGTTATTGCTGATGGAAATTGGGAAATAAAAAGCATTACAGATGATAAAATAATCATTAGAATCTTTGGTAAGAAATTTACACCTCTTACTAGTCAAGATATTTATAAAGGTAAAACCGAAGGCTCAGCAGCAAGAATATTTCAAGATAATGTAACAATAACCAACGATGTTATAAAAGGACAGAAAGTGTTAGCACCAATAAGAATATTCTAATGATGGATCTTTTAGAGTCTAAGAAGGTATCGATTACCTCTGTATTCTTATTTATAATAGGTGCCTTCTTATGTGGCTTTTCATTATTCCAGACCCACTATGCGACGGGATGGGACAGCTATTTTTACATGGTTCAGACCAAAAGCTGGTTTGAACATGGTGCTTTGCATTCCCCAAGAATAAATATTATTTATCCTATTTTAATTGTATTTCAATTTATAATAGGTGACTATCTATTGTCGTATAAAGTCGTCACTATTTTAAGTTACAGTAGTTTTATCGTACTAATTTTTTACTTCTCTTATTCTAAAAGTAAAAAACTAAAATGGAGTATTGGAGTAGGGTTAATCATGCTGTTTAACCCTCAGTTGATCTATTTTGCAAGTCAGTTTACAAAGAACCTCATAGGACTTAATTTTTTCCTTCTGTTATTAATCATGATGGAGAAAAGAAAAGTAATTTGGGGTGTCGTTGTATTTATGGGCTGTGCATTATCTCATAAATTAATCTTGGCGTTAGCAGTAATTTATGTATTGGCTTTTCTCTCTTATAGTATCTTCAAAAAGTATTTTGAGAAAGGGACATCGATTACTTTAGTGGCCTTGCCAATAGTAGCATATCTTCTGATTTTAGTTTTACTGCCTTCACAATTGTCGGAGTCATTTCAACTACCCGTAATTTCCTTTATAGATTCTCATCATGATGTAATGAATTTAATTTGGAAAATATACGTAGTGGGAGTATCCTTCCTGTTTATTTTTATGTTGGGAAAAGGTGTTTTTTTCCAAAAACAATTGGATCATTTTCAATACAGTTTTCTGATTGTACTCAGTGTACTTTTCTTGCCGTTTTTAAAATGGGATGCCTTAGAATATTCCTTTCGGTTCTGGATTGTATTTGGAGTGATCTCGCCGTTATTATTAGTGGAGTTAAGAAAAATGCCTGCAGTGTTACTAATAGGAACATCAGCTTTAATAGGATTATTTTCATTTTCTACTTACCAACCCAAACTACACGATCCACCTTATAAGAAGTATTCATTTTTAAGCTCTTCATTATCGAAAATTGAGGAAATAGAAAATTCAGAATTGCTTATTGCTCATAAATCCTTAGCTGAGTTTATTTCCTATCAATTGGGAATCGATGTACTTCCATGGGGAATTTCTAGGGGAGAGGCAACCGATAAAGTATACCGGTTAGTGTATATTCCACCGCACAATAAAATTGGTTTTCTATCAATTATTGAAGATTACAAAATTAAGAGGTTATCAGCAGAATACATTTTGCTCAAAGAAGAGGATTGGCTAGAAAATATCAAACCTGTTCTACTCAAAGAAAACGAATATGAAGAGACTTGGAGGAATCCTTATTTGATAAGGTGAAGTGCTTTAGATTTCAATTTAAATAGCTTTAAGATTGTAAGTAGCTGATCATAATTAAATATAGTTTATAAATGTAGAATGAATTGATCTCAGGTAAGGCAAAATTTACAGTCCTAGCCATAGCTAAGGCGAAAAATTTTAACGAAACCTGAGTTTAATTCAAATACATTTAAGCTATAGATAATTTTGAACAGTTACTTATTATTAAAATATCATACCTAACGACCATCAAAACTCTTCATATCCAAAACAGAAGTAAACATTAATAACGAACCTTTTAATCCATTAACATCAGTTTTGAGAATAATATAGTAACTATGCATTCTAAATTTATTCGTGTGTTTCCAATTAACTAAATCTAAATGAACTTAGGGTATAAAATGCTAGTCCTTGATATGGACGATACATTATTAACGGATGATCATATCATATCTGAAAGAAATAAAGAAATGCTTCTCAAGGCACAGGACGAAGGTGTGAAAGTGGTATTAGCTTCTGGCAGACCTACTCCCGCAATGCTCTCTTATGCCAGAGAATTAGAACTTGATCGATATGGGTCATATATCATCTCTTACAACGGCGGTGCTCTTATCGATATGGTCGATGAAAGTATTATTTATTCTCAAAGCCTGACGGTGAATAATATTCATGACTTATATGATTTTGCTTCAAAAAATAATGTAGATATAATCACTTATTCATCTGATAAAATTTATAGCGAATCTCATTCAGAATACATTCAAGTGGAGATAGATCTTACTAAAATGGATTTTGAAAAAGTGACTGACTTCAAAAAAGCAGTTGACTTTGATGGAGTGAAATGTATAATGCTAGAGGAGCCTTCCAAACTTCAAGAGGTCAAGCCTTTACTAGAAGAAGCTTTTCCAGAACTGAGTGTTTCTTTCTCTAAACCTTTCTTTTTAGAAGTGACGCAAACAGGAATTGATAAGGCGGCTACATTGGCAAGGTTGGCGGAGACCACAGGCATTAAAAGAGAACAAATTATTGCTGTAGGGAATGCAGGTAATGATTTATCAATGGTAGAATATGCTGGTTTAGGAGTATGGGTAGACAACGTGACTCCTGAATTGAGAGATAAAGCAGATGTCATTGTGGCTTCTAATAATGATGATGGAGTAGCTGAAGTGGTAGAGAAATTTATCTTGAAAACAGAAATGCATTTAGAGGTGGTGTAACCTTTTATTAGAATTACTAAATGAGTATCATTTAACGCTCGTGCACCATTGTTAAAATAATGGTGCACGTCTTATTTATACTGTATTGCATATTTTTTCAGCAAGTTCAACATAACTTTTATAATTGAGAGACTATAAATAACAGGGAGAATTACTTTTTATACTATCCATAATTTTTTTATTCCCACGAAACCTATAATTTGAATAATCGATTTCCCATTTATTATTTTCAATATGCTTTTTCAAAATAAAAAACTTGTCTTGCTCTATTTTTTAATATTCATCACACCTGTAATGCTTTATGGTCAGGTAGTCGGTGATAGTTTGGTGGAAAAAGTAAATTATGCAAGCAGTAAATTAGTGAAATCAAGAGGTGCTCTTTTGAATGGTGAAAAGCATGGAGAGTGGAAATATTACTTTAAATCCATCAAGGATAATCATCTGATCTATAGAATTGAAACCTATGATAAAGGGGTAAAACATGGGGTTTTCAGAAAGTTTACCAATGAAGGAATTGTTATTTCTGATAAAAAATTCGAGAATGGAAAATTATCTGGAGATCATAAAAGATATTATGATGATGGCACATTAAGTTACTTAAGACATTATGAAAATGGAATTCCAGAAGGTAATAGTTATTACTATTTTGAAAATGGGAACATTGAAGAAGAATCTCATTTTAAAAATGGAAAGCTAGAAGGGGAGTATATTAAGTATTACGATGATGGAAATGTCAAAGAAAAGATCTATTACATCAATGGTTTGAAGGATGGGAAGTACTTTTATTACAATAAAAACAATCAATTATTTGTAGAGAGAGAATACAAGGAAGGTAAAAGAATGGGGGATGAATTGACTTATTATAATAATGGTCAGTTACAAGAAAAAGTGCGTTATGAAGGTCAGAAGAAAGTAGGGAAGTATCAGGAGTTTCATAAAAATGGAAAAGTAAAAACGGTATGTATATATACTAATGGACGTAGAAATGGTCAATATCAGTCTTTCTATGATAATGGTTTTAAAGAACTAGAATGTTATTATAATAATGGAAAGCCTGAGGGTGATTATTTAGAATTTTCTGAGGAACAAGAAGGAAGGATTTATAGCAAAAAGTTTTATAAAAATGGACGATTAGATGGGCAGGAAATCTTTTATTTTGAGAACACTGATACATTAGAAACACTCATAACATATATGCAAGGAATAAAGGAAGGTGACAGTAAAAAATGGTACCGATCAGGTCAATTGAAAATCCACAGAATTTACCAAAATGATAAGCTTATCTATCATGCTTCATTTAAAGAAGATGGAACCATGATTAAAGAGGGAAAACTTGATAAAGAAACGAATAAATTGATCTATAAAACAAATGATGACCTTTAGTAATAGCGATATGCTTTGATACCTTCTACTTTGAAAAAGGAGAGTGTTTAACTTTTAGGGAACTACCTATAAATATCAATATTTACTTCATTATCAATGTTTTGTGTGGTTGTCTACGTTTCTATATATTGGTTGTACCTTACTTTCAACATCTTATCTTTGGTGGTTTTGAATTTTAAATTAAACTAAAGTTTAATTTTCTGTAGATTAATCCAAATATCTAACTAAATTGCACTTAAAACACTATTAGCTAGACTTTTAAATAAATACTTCAGTAATAAATAATAAACAAATGAACAAAATTTGTAAACTACTACTACTCACTCTCTTATCTTCTTCTCTCTATGGGCAAAATGCCTTAGTATGGGGTTTTAAAACCCAAGGAAGAGTGTATTCATCGCCTGTTATCGATGAACATAACCTTTATATAGGGAGTAACGATTCTTGTTTGTATGTCTTAGACAAGGAAAAGGGGCAGTTGAAATGGAAATTTCAGACCGAAGGAGAAATCAAATCACAGCCACTCTTGTATGAAAATTCTGTGATTTTCAACAGTACCGATGGAGTGATTTATGCACTTGATAAACAGAGTGCAGCTCTACAGTGGCAATTCAAAACAGAAGGTGAACAGCGTAAAGACATCTGGGATTATTTCCTGTCCTCTCCTGTTGTTAATAATGGAAGATTAGTAATTGGCAGCGGAGACGGACATGTTTATTCTATTGATCCCAAAAATGGAACGTTGATATGGAAATATAAAACAGAGGGGATTGTACATGCTACTCCATTGATTCATGACAACAAAGTTTTCATTGGTAGTTTTGACGGATACTTTTATGCTCTCAATGAAGAAAACGGAAGTTTGATCTGGAAATTTAAGACAGTAGGTGATGCTTATTTCCCTGTTGGTGGAATTCAGAAAGGAGCATCTTTGTACAAGAATAATACAGTCATTTTTGGCTGTAGAGATTACAATGTCTATGCACTGAATACGGAAACGGGTCGAGGAGTCTGGAATAGAAAAGAAAAAGGTAGTTGGGTAATTGCAGCTCCTTTGGTTATTGATGATGTGATTCACGTAGGTACCTCAGATTCACATAGGTTTTGTAGCTTGTCTGCTATCGATGGCACTGAAGTAGCCTCTTACCCATTAAATATGCGTATTTACGGTGAAGCGATCCAATATGAAAACAATATCTACTTCGGCTGTTTCAATGGGAAGTTTTATCAAATCGAAACCTCAAAAGGAAAGTTGAAAGAGATCTTTCAGACGTATGGAAGTCAAAAGAACTACTATACTGTATTCGATAAGAAGGATCATTTTCACGATGGTTTTGAGTTGTACGGTCAAGATGTGGAAGGGGCTGAAAAGAAAATTTTAGACCTGGGTTCAATTTTATCCACACCAATCATTGATAAAGACATTCTTTATTTCGGTGATTCCGATGGATTTATTTATGCATTAAAGCTTGATAAAAGATCTATATAAGGTTTATCTTATACAATTGTGTAGGTTAAAAAAAGTATATTTTATGATTAATTATAGCGGTATCTGATTTTAAATAAATTAGATACCGTTGTTTTTATAGATATTAAATTTTCTTTTTACATTAAACAGTTGTTTTACAGATATAAGTATTAATAACCCTATAATCATAAATACTTATACATTGACTATATATACGCTATGAATAAATTTTATCTACTTCTTGGGGCACTTTTTTTATTGTATGGATGCGGATCTTCTTCTTCAGGTAGCCAAGAAAACACTAAAGAAAGTAAGGAATCGTTCAATCAAACAGAAGAAGTGGTGCAGACAGACACTACAGAAATTAATCATTCCATTGAGGAGATTGAAGAATCAGCAAAAAAATTGGGTGATGGCTATTTTAGGTTGATCTAGCTACATCCGTTACTAAAATTACCACATTTATAGTAATGTTTTTC
>NZ_JABANE010000096.1 GCF_012844305.1 Flammeovirga aprica JL-4 | reverse complement strand
GAAAAACATTACTATAAATGTGGTAATTTTAGTAACGGATGTAGCTAGATCAACCTAAAATAGCCATCACCAAAAATTACTTCTCCAAGATTTCTATTTCACTTAAAAAGAGCTTCACTACTCCTTCATATTCTGAAGGAAACCGTCTATATAAATCCTCATGTTTCCCTCCTTCAAAGAGATGCAAAGTCTTGTCTTTAGCTCCACAAGCATTGTAAAGCTTTATCGTTTCTGAAGTTGGGATCTGATTTTCCTGATCACCTGCAAGAATCAAAGTGGAGCATTGAATCTTCGTAATAATCTGATCAGGAGAAAGGTTACTTTGAGGAGTTTGAATGATCATTTCAGTGAAAAATTTAACCGGCTCCAATAGAAACATTGGAATATTAAACTTTTGTACTCTGTTTTTAAATGCATTTGATATGTTATCATAACACGATTCGAGTATCACAAAGTCAAACTCAGAAGATTCAATAAATGAATATACAATAGTAGCAGCTCCAAGCGACTGTCCATCTGCACCTATGTGTTTAACTCCTAATTCATGAAGTTTTTGAATACAAGCTTGTAGATCTTTACGTTCATGCCAACCAAAACTAATCAAGTCCCCTTCACTTTTTCCTGTACCTCTAAGATCTGGCATAAGAACAGAAAATCCCATTTCGAAATAAAACCTTGCTCTTTCCAATTGCCCTGTCCTATTCCCTTTAATTCCCGATAAAAGGATGATCGTTGTTGGGTTTGTATTACGAATATACCATGAAGAAATTTTAAGGTTATCAGTTGTTTTAACCACTAAATAATCTACTTCATGCCCATCAAACACTTCTATGTCTTTAAAGTCAATTTGATTAGTCCTTGTCAAATATTTGGCTGAAATCAATGCCATAAGCAACCATATGAAGACAAAAACAAGAAGGAGTAAAAAGATTCTTTGATAGCGTTTATTATTCAGAATCATATCATATCATTTATTTATCTAATGGGATTTTATGGCATCCAGTAATAAATTCTGATGTTACATAATTTCCCAACCTCCTTCATACTCATCTCCAGTAATTTCCTTTAATTTTGCACACATTTTATCCCATTGATTAAATTCACCTTCACCTCCTTTTATTGCTACTACATTTGATCGGTCGATATATTCAAAATCCTCTTCACCACTCAATACTCCATACCCTTTTGCTTCAATACTAAGAGCAATAGTTGAAAAATAAGATTTAGCCCATTCAGGATTGAGTTTTGGTTCAAAATAATCATTCAATAATTTTCCTGGTTCGAAAGCTGGTTTTCCCCAAAATTCTTTTGAATTACCAATAATGTTTGCGTCTAAAAGACCTTCCTTTAGTTGTTTTGTTTTTTCCTCTTTGACCTCTTCTTTAGGCCAAAATTTTAATATAAAGTCAGACATCTCTTTGTTTGCTAATATGTATGATTAAGCTGTTGTAATATTAAAATCGGAAGTTTTAAGATTCTCTTTTTTAGCCTTCTCTACGTTAGAATATCATCAAGCAACTATGCTCTTCTATTCTACCTTGATTAGACTAAAAAACAATTATCCAACTTTTCCCAATTTTAAATGTTCAACTGCTAAAGTTCGATTACTTAAAGTTAATTGATTTTTATAAAAAATAGGGTTCAATTTATGATTTCTTTGACCAGAATTGAACCCTAATAATTAGTTGGTTTATTCTATTTTTATTCTAACAAAGATTGAATATTAACCAATAACAATGAAATACTTGCCAATACAGATATAATGATGAACACCGGCTTAATGTCACCATCTCTAATCGCCAAAGGAACTAATATTAGTGATGCAATTTGAAACATTGTTAAAAACATAAATATATAGGATATATCTCTATACAATTCTGGCATCAAGAAGCCAAGTCCTATTTGTGAAAACATAGTGATCCCAACAACGAGGATATACATAAACAACAAAATATCAGATTTCTCATCATTTTCATCTAAAATATCACCCCCTTCTGATGTCGATTCAGTATCATTAATTTTATCAAGCTCAAAAATTACATGTTCTATTTCAATCACTTGTGTTCTTACTGCTCGATCTCCTAATCTTTTTCCATCTTCCGCAATCACAGCAATAATAACTTCAAGCGTATTGCCAATAACAGGTATTGTATTTAAAAACATCAGAATAAAGTTTCTCAGAAATGACTGTCCTTTAGAACAAGGTTCTAAAGTATCTACATTAATGACTGTCAAGCCTACTACTTTTTTACCAATACTCTGCCCTTTACCCATACCATCTTTCAACAACATGTATAATAAGGGAAGTAATAATAATAAACCTGATAAAACGAAGAAAATAATTACTTCACTAAAATAGAAAGCATGTTTCAGTATATCCACTCCTAATAAAGCAAATATAATTGAAGGTATTGCTAATGTTATTGCAATTAGACTATCTAAAAAGTAAGCGTGTAATCGAGCTCCAAAGGGTGCTTTTAATTCGACTTCATCAAAATCAATTGATGGTAAAGTTGTTTCACCAATATTTCCCTCTTCTTCTATTGATGTATAAGTATCCGATGAAGAGCTATTGGTGTATATATTTGCTGAAGCAGAAGAATAATTTTCTTGGTATTCATAATTTGTCTGATGTTCAGTCAATTCCATCTCCAAATCACAGCCACATTCATGACAAAATTTCGAACCATAGGCATATGATGTATTACACCTAGGACAATTATATTTTTCCATTATTTCAATAGTTTAGTTTTAGAAGTTCAAGACCATGATATAACTATTATAAAGTAGGTTTTGATAAGTGATTAATTATCACAACAATCTACCCTCTTATAATAGATATTAATTTAATCGACCTTAAATCATGTATTTTGAGATATTATAGAAATTGTATATTATAATTATTAATGATACCCCAATTCCAATTGTTCTAAATGGCTTTCTTCTTATTCCAAAAGAGAGTAATAGTAGAGAGACATTTTGCAAAATTATAGCCCCAATATTGAGAATATTTCCTATCCCTTCGCGCGGGTCTACCTCAGCGAGCCTTAATCCTCCATGAATTAAACCAATAAGTAAAGCAGTACCGACAAAAATAAATATCAATTTATCAGAATTTTCAGGTGTTTGATAAGTCATATCATCTTCACTGCTCAAAACTCCGTACTCTTTCGAGATAACAGCTTTTGATTTTTGTTCTTCTCGTTTTTCTTTCTCGAATTTAAAGCTTTCAGCTTTTACTACTTGTGTATTGGCTCCTTCATCTCCTAATCTTTGCCCATTTTCTGTAATTATTATCAACAAAAGCTCAACAAATGGACCAACACCAGGTAATATGTTCAAGACAATGAAGACGATATTTCTTCTAAATGATTGGCCAACAGAACAGGGCCTTTGAGTATACACATCAATAACCATCAATCCACATTTCTTTTTTCCAATACTCTGACCTATTCCCATTCCATCCTTGAGTAAAGAATAAAATAAAGGAGCAAGCAAAAATACTACTGCTAAAAAGAAAAAAGGATAGTGTTCATTTGAATGATAAGTATGAATTAGCTTATCAAAGCCTAAATAGAAGAACACCAAAGAAGGTATACCAATTAAAAGAGTAATTAATTTATCCAACACAAAAGCCAAAAATCGGTCACCAAAAGGGGCTTTTAAAGCGACCCAATCAATTTCATTCTGAGGTGTTTCTACTTCCTCTTCTTCTGTATAGCTTTCTTTGGTTAGTGAAATTGAAGATAAACCTCCATTACTATTATTAGCGGAAGAATTATAGTTTTCTTGATACTCATAATTCTCTTGATGTCCCGCTAGTTCATGTTCTAAATTATAGCCGCATTCTTGGCAAAATTTAGCTCCATGGGCATAGGTAGTTCTACACCTTGGACAATTGTTTGCTTCCATTATATATAATAGTTACGTTTTTATAACCAAGTCCCAAAGCTTGCTAAAGAAAAATAGAAAGATTCTAATATTGAAGATTTGATATAATTGCTTTCTAATCTTTTAGTTTAAGGTACTTAGTTTATTGAAAATAAATAATTTGCTTAATGATATTACAGATCTTATCCAGCTTAAAATGTTAGTTTTAAAAGTTTTTATTAGACCTGTAATTTTAATATACAGCATTGAAAAGGCTCTGTTAATAAAAAGAACCAATTCTAATTTTTTCTTAGTAATACTAGTAAAGATATTTTATGATATATTCAATATTATCATAGTTCCATTTCAATATTAAAAATACAGAAAGGAGTATACATAGTATTCTAAGCCTCTTTTTATTGACCGCAAAGGCTATAAATAAAAAAGCCATACTGTCTATGATAAACATTATTCCAGTTAATTTAATATATGGTTCCAAATATTCGTTGGTGTTGGGAAGCATATTTCTCAAGGCTAGATCTATTAAAATTGTCAGTGCCTGTATCACAATATAAACAAATAGATATTTATCATATTTGTCAGTATAATTTATGGAGACAGCATAACTTTCCTGATATTCTAAATCCGGTTGAGCTACATGTTGTTCCAAAACACATCCACATTCATGACAAAAGTTTGCACCATCAATGGGTTCAGCATTACACTTTGGGCAATTGTATTTATTCATTATTAATCAATTTTCTTTGAGTACTTATTTTCATCAGAAATTAGAATTTAACTGGGTAATAATTCTTTCATCATTTGATCATATAGTTCATCCGCTTTGATAGAAGAATAAATATTATAAATCGTGATAATTATTGATATTACAATACTCAGATATTTTAAGCGACCTTTTTTTAATGAAAATGAAATTAACATAAATGCTATTATCGAGGTCCAATCCAAAGTAACACAAAGTTGTTTAGCAATTCCCTTCAGATTTTCTATATCTAAATCGAATGTGCGAATTAGCATAGATGTAGAAGCATAAATAAACATAATTGAAACATAGGCCGTTAACATAATGTCAGACCAACTAGTACTCTCCTCTTTATCATTTGAATAGTAGTCCGTTTGTTGAGTAACACACCTAATAGTTTTTAATCTAACTTTACTAAAGTCCAATTTCTGTTTATCAAAATCAAAACACCTGCTTTCAATCACCTGTGTATTCGCACCATAATCTCCTAACCTTTGCCCACTTTTTGTCATTATAACAAATAATAGTTCTACTAATGTACCAACTCCTGGCAACAAGCTTAAAACTGATAAAATGATATTTCGCACAAATGATTGACTCTTTGTACAAGGCATATGAGTGGATGTATCAATGACCATCAGTCCAAAAACGTTTTTTCCTATACTCTGACCTTTAGGTATGCCATCCTTTATGACGGTATAGCTCATTGCGACTAAAAGAAATAACGCGGCAATCACAAAAAAGATACTTGAGGTAAATGTAAAAGAGGCAGTCATTCTATCATATGTCATCTCAGACATCAGCTCATTCATTAATAACTTGAAAAATAGAAATGACAGTGATAAAAATGCTAAAGTAATTAAGCCATCGATTAAACTAGCGAAGAAACGGTCTTTTAAAGGTGCCTTTAAACCCTCCCAATCAACCACTTGATAATTTTTTTCTGTTACTTTGGCTTTTGATGGACTTAATGTATCAATTGAATAAGATTCTTCAGTAATGCTATCTGCCAAATAAATATCATTGTTTTGGTTTTCAGCCTTTTCATGCTCTAAACTACAGCCACAGCTATAACAGAATTTTGAACCATAGGTATATGTAGTTTTACACCTTGGACAATTGTTTGCTTCCATTCTATTTAATAGTTGAGTTTTTATAACCAAGTACCAGAGTTTGCTAAGGAAAATAGATAGAATCTAATATCGAAGATTTGATAGAATTACTTTCTAATCTTTTTGTTTCAGGTACTTAGTTTATTGAAAATAAATAATTTGCTTAATGATTTTACAGACCTTGTCCAGCTTAAAATGTTAGTTTTTAAAATTTTTGATGGATCTGTAAAATTTAAATTACACCATTGGCGTTTTTCCAGAAGCCAAAGTAATGATTATCTTATTTTAATCAAAGAACTTTGGCTTCTGTTAATTACTGGCTTCTATTGGTCCTTTGATTTTTCTTTATTTACATAGAGAAGACCGTCCATTAATGATCTCAAACCATTAGTGACGTGGCTGTCCATTTCATTTACCTTAAATTGAAATTGATCATTAGTTTCACTTAATTTCTCTACCATATTTTTATAAGATTCAACCGAATAATCCCAACCATTTGTACTCAATGTAAGATAAATCGGGTAAGAACACTTCAACGTATCAATTTGCTTCTCTATATAATAATCGTCCCATAAAATGGCAGGACTTGCTACAATATACTTGTCAAATAAGTTTTCATTTGAAATATAAAATGACATTGCCCCCAAACCTCCATTGGAATGGCCGAAAATTGTTTTTGAATTAAAAATCACATCAAAATAATTTTCTAAAGATGGAATTACCTCTTCCTTTAAAGCCTTTTCATACAGGTGAAAGTTTCCAGTCTGAGAATAAAGGATACTATCTTCTTTGGTTTTTGAATTCTCAACATTAGTTGGTGTATAATACTTATACCTGCTGGCAACAGTACTGGGTAATCCTACAATAATAGTTAGAGGCATTCTGTCTGACCACTCATATAATTCAGCTACATCAGATGCAATTTTAAAATACTCATCTCCGTCAAGAAGCATGAGAAGTGAGATAGAGTCAATCTTAGTTTTTGGATTTTCGAACCGCTCAGGCACTCTTACCCAACATTCAATTGAATCGGATAATACTTCTGAGTGAATCATTATCTTTTTCCCCATAACCAAATCAGAAACAACGTTTTGAGCGAATCCATTTAATGATAAGAGAAAGAGAATTAATAGATTGAAAGTTTTCATATTGAGTTTAGTTAATTTAAAATTATAAAAATTATTTATTTAGTTCTGGATTGGAGTTCAAGATAGAAATTTTTGATGGAGTCGAAGGACCAATTCTTCAATTTCTTCCATTTTAGCCAATGAAATGACCCAATATACGGGAATGTTTTCAAAACCATAATAAATTCCGGAGAGTCCTCCCGTTATTGCTGCTGTGGTATCTGTATCATGGCCAAAATTGATGGCTTTAAGTACTGATGATTCAAAATTATCGGTATTGAGAAAAGACCATAAGCTTGCCTCAAGACTCTCAATAACATAACCACCTGACATTATTTGATCTTCAGGCAAGTTGTTAATATCATTTTGAATGATTCTCTCAAATTGACTCTGTTCATCAACAGAAAAATTCATTGTCTGCCAAAAATTAATAATATCTGATTGCATTTTTTTATAGGCTTGAAATTTATCAATTCCCTTCATCAGGTATTCTGCAAATTTCAAATATATTAGACAACTCATTGCAGCACGAATATGCGGGTGAGTTAAGGCGGAATTTTCCCATATAATATCAAATTGAGCTTCGATATCCTTATTTTTGACTTCAAATAATAAAGGTAAAATTCTCATTAATGAACCATTGCCATTGTCAGATTCAATAGCATCGTATTTTAAGAGATGTAACTCGTCTACTTTTCCTTTATCAATAAGTGCTTCAAGTTTAGAAATAGCTTTTGAAGTTGTAATTCCAATATCAAAGACTTCCCCTCTTGCTGTCCAATAATTTTCATTCTTCCATTGGATCATTTTCTTTGACAACGACAATAATGAATAACCTCCAGTTAAGGATTCTGCTAAACAAAACGTGAGTGAACTATCATCTGACCATGTGCCTAAAGGTTGATTATGAGTTTTGTAGCCAACCATATCCTTCGCAGGTTTTGTCTTCATTTGTGCTCTAGATGAAAACTCAAAAGGCACTCCAAGTGCATCTCCAACAGCTACTCCAAACAATAAGTCTTTTGCCGTATTTTTCATTTACAAGTTATGTGTTAGCTCAATAGTTTTAAGTAAGTTTAGAAACAATATTTCACACAGAAATATTAAAAGTCATAAACGTATGTATCTATCCCTTTTAAAATCAATGTATCTTTTATGATAGGCTCAATTTTATCCCATTTACCTCCTGCTAACCCACAACCAATTCTTGGCATATGAACTGAGGCGTCTAATTCTTCTGCCACTTCCGCTAACTTATCAAGGCAATCCTTCACTGCTTCATATCGAATAGGTACTCCGTTACTTCCTCTCTTTATCCCTCTTTGTCCTATCATGTTACAAACATAAATATATTCTTCTACCTGAATGGTTTGAATTTGCCCTAATTCAAAATCATTTTGTGACCTTTCTCTATGCCATTGCCTATAATTGGCTTCAGGTTCTTTCCATCTTTTTGATATTGCCAATACAAACCCTTTTCCCCATCCTCCTATATCATTGCAGATATGAGCTATCATTTTTTTACCTTTTGCTTGTGGAGATGTTGCGTCTCCCTTCAAATAATTAATTCCCATTTTTTGACTTTAAATGATTGTGTTCTTTTAACTTGAGTAGAACATTGTTTTTAACATGTTCTTATCCTTGACTGTTAAATACTGCGTTGCAATTCTGTTTTCAGGCTTTTTATCCAGAGCATAAAGAGATAAAAGAAAAGAAATTTCAACTAAGCAATCACTTCCCCAACATGCAATAATCTTTGCTTCAAATCTTCCATTGATCCTTTGTATTCCCAATACATAATTCTACCATGAGATGATGTCACAAGAATATATTTTTCACTGATAGATTGGATACGGCTGACGGCAAGTATCTTTTTCATAAAACCTTCTTCTTCAAAAGTCTCCTCTATAACTTTATTATCACTGTCATACCCATGTACAATGACACTCAATTTTACTTCTACTTCAATAAACATAGTCTTGTATTTAAAATTTGAATATTAATTAATTTATCTTTTACTGAACTGCGTAACACTGATCTCAGTTCCTATTATTATCTTGCTATAACGAATTAAAATAGTTGCAAACTTCCCTCACAATGCATTCCATATTCTTTTGCTTCTTTATCAATGTCCCAATACCAATTGTTGGAATATTTATTAAATCCATGCCCAATTAATAGTGAATCCATCAAGATATTAAAGGTTGAAAAAAACAACATTATCCCTACTACTACTTTATACCCCAACTTGATGCTTTTTGTCGTCTTTATTTTGCTTATCATTTTATCTACAAAAAATAAAAAAGCACTCCAAACTAGAATATTTAATACAAGTGATGTAACACTGTAAAAATGTTCCATTGAACTAGCTAGTGATGTTTGCTGAAAGATAAAAGGACTTCCATAATAGATTGGAAATACATCTTGCCCTTCACAATTATACTCAATGTTAAGTGCATGTGATAAAATAAGTCCTAATGCGAGATATGGAATAATTAGAGTTCTCATTTTTTGGTCTGTCAAAATAAAAGAGCATCTTAAATAGCTTGCTAAAGAAAGTATATTTCGAACCTATCGATAATAACGCATTGAAAGTAAATAATACTTAGAAAGATTCAAACTATTTCCAGCATTATTATAAGTCGTATTACAAATTAACTATAATTGAAGTAAATCATTTTTAATTCTTATTGCTACCTACATGTTTGCATCAATCCCTGAAATACAAAAAAAGCCTTGAAAGTTAGCTATCAAGACTTAATAAATATTTAATTCAAATCGCGAGTTCTAGAATTTTATACCAATTATCAGCATATCATCCACTTGTTCCCACTTACCTACACTTCTCCAATTGTTGATTGTTGATTGAAGAATTTTCTTTTGGTCAGCAATACTGTTTGATGAAACGTCTTGTAAAGTTTCTCTGAATTTTTTGACCATAAATTTCTTTGCATTAGGGCCTCCAAATTGATCCTGATAACCATCAGTAGCCATATAAAGACAATCTCCTTTTTGAATCTCCCATGAATGTTCTTCATAAGCCAAGTTCAATTCACCTCCTATGGATTTTCTGGTTGCAGATAACTTTTGAAGTTGATTATCTCTCACTAGGTATATAGGGTTCTTGGCACCGGCACAGTAAAGTTGATTTCCTTTCACAGCAATAATCGACATATCCATGCCATCATTGTTCATGGTTTTTTCTTGCTGAAGGTTTCTTACCACAATATTGTTCAATTCCCGAAGAATTTCTGAAGGAGAAAAGATCTTCTTACCACGTACAATTTCATAAAGAGAACTCGCTCCCATCATAGACATCAGTGCTCCTGGCACGCCATGTCCAGTACAATCTATACAAGCATAAATTTTCCATCCATCCTGTTCGGTAAACCAGTAAAAATCTCCACTGACAATATCTTTCGGCTGATTGAAAATAAAGTTATCGGGAAAAGCCTGATCGATGATTTGCTGGGAAGGAAGAATAGAAGACTGAATAAGTAAAGCACTTTTAATACTGCTAGAAATTTTCTGATTTTGGGAATTCAGTTGTTTTCCTTGAGCTTCAGAGTGTTCCAATGTTTCCTTTAGAATATCATTTTTCTTTAAAAGCTCTTCATTTACATTTTCAATCTCAATGTTGGCCATCTCGATTTTATCCAGTGCAGTCGTCAGCTTGAAGTTCAGTTTTTTGGTCTTTCTCTGGTTTAAATAAATGTAGTAAATGAAAACTAGAAGAATCAAAACGATAATGATAGTGAAATAGATAAATTTCTGCTGTGCATCTAAACGGTTGATTGATTTCAACTCGATCTCTCTTAAAACATCATTTTCATCTTTCTGATCTTCTACCTCATGAAAAGCTTGCATATCAGCCACAGCCTCACTTTTCTGAATATCAAATAAACTATCTGACAGCACTATGCTTTTCTCGTAGAAATAGATAGCCTGATCCTTATTCAAACTTTTCAGAGTTTCAGCTAACTTCAATGACACCTCATATTCAAAGTCCAGAAGCTTATTTGATTTGGTAATCTTGTAGGCCTTTTCAAATACATCATAGGCCTTATTGAATTGCTTACGTTGTAAATAGTAATCACCGATTGCCAAATAAGAATTTAGTTTTGGTAATGGCAAGTCCTTTTTATTGGCTTCCTTTACTGTGATTAAAAATATTTTTCTAGCCAGAGAATAATCTCCTTGACTTAGTGCTAATTGACCTTTAAGAATGGAAAAGAGAACATAAGATTCAAAATCGCTGTCTTTTGTAAACAGCTTCATGTCATTGATCTTTGTCAAAACTTTTGCAAGTGCATCATATTCCTTAAATACAAGATGCATATCAGCAATATTCAAAAGAGCCGTCCCTTTTATTTTATCTAAGCTAATATTTGTAGAATCAATCTCTATTTTCAATATATCTTCAAAAACCTCAAAAGCCTGCACGTATTCTTTGTGTTGTATGTAGATGTAGCCAATGTTATTCAGCGTATAAGCTAGGTCTACTTTATCTTCTCTTTGCTTATCGATCTCATATGCAATCTTCAGAAGGTTTAAAGCAGTGGCTGTTTTTCCTTGGGCTGTGTAAACTGTAGCGAGATTAGTATGCCCAGTAGAAATTAGTTTAAGCTGATAAGCCTCTTCGGCTATGTTGATGGCTTTTTCACAAAAATACTCGGCAGAATCTATCGCCCCTAAATACTCGTAATAAGCACAAAGGTTGGAATACAGATAAAACTCTCGGTTCACATCATTTGAAACTTTGACACAATCAGCCTCTAAGTCCAACCATACTTTGGCACTGTCTAGTCTTCCTAGAGTCAACGATTCACTGATTTTCCACCCAATATATTGTTCGATGTCTAAAGTTGAGTCATTACTGAAAAGTACACTGTCATTTAGTTTGGCATAAGAACAAATATATACGTTTATAAAAAATAGTAGTAATGCTACTTGTTTCAAAAATTTAATCAAGAATATATTTTTAATAAGAGTATCGGCCAAAAATACAAAAACACATCAATAATTCTCTATAATCCACGAGGAAAAGTAAAAATGATTTATTAAAATTAACCTTAAAGAATTTTAATCTGATTAAAAGCTATTGATTATGAAGCAATTTCTGGGCGTAGACATTGGTGGTACAAACGTCAAATTTGGTGTCGTAGATACTGACGGAAACATCATAAAGAAAAAAAAATACCCAACTAAGGAAGTTTCTGAAGGTGGAGACTTCTGTGGCAACTTTTCTAAGTTGTTAGCAAAAAGACTTAAAAAATTCCCTGACATTGCTTCTGTAGGAATCGGGATTCCCGGCACTATCTCAGCAGACGGCACTTCTACTTTAGACTTGCCCAACGTTCCTGCACTTGGAAATCAGCCTCTAGTGAAAATCTTGAAAAACGATTTTCCTAACCTGCCAATCGCTATGGATAATGACGCCAATGCAGCCGCACTCGGTGAACTGCACTTTGGCCTGGAGGATATTCCGGAAACTTACCTATTTATTACCTTAGGTACAGGTGTTGGTGGCGGATGTGTCATCAAAGGTCAGGTCTTTAAAGGCGGTGATGGCAATGGATTAGAAATCGGACATGTTATGTCTAGTACAGGAAAAACCATTGAGCAAAACATTGGTAAAGCAGGTATTATCGAGATGGCGAAAAACTACATTGCAGAGGGAAAGCTTTCCACTACGCTTTCGGGTGAGTTTGATGCTAAAATGGTAGCTAACGCCGCTCATGAAGGTGATGAACTGGCCCTTCAGGTATATCATGACATGGGGAAATATGTTGGAGAACTGATAGTTTCAGTTGTGAGAGTATTAGACATCAAAACCATTCTTATTGGTGGAGGTGTTTCTGAAACATTGAGCTATCTGGAAAAAAATATGTACGAAGTGATCAATGCTTTTTTACCAGAATATTATACTAAAGCATTAGATATCCGTTTGGCTACTCTTGGAAACAACGCTGGTATTTTAGGAGCAGCATCTTTAGGCATTAACGCACTTGAAGGAAAACTTTAGGTGAGTTTTGAAGTAAGAGTTAAGAGTTAAGAATTAATTTTTGGTAGGTACATTTTATAACTTTAGAATATCACATCGGTGATCTTAAGTTGATGGATGCAATTCTACCCTCTTAACTCTTAACTCTAAAAGAAAACTAACGAAAAGATAGTGGGCAAATTTCTGTTTTTAATTGAATACCTGTTTATCTTTGCAGAAACTAAATTAGCACAATGAAAAAGATAGGTATTTTTGCATCAGGTACAGGATCGAATGCTTTTAAAATCATAAAACATTTTGAAGGAAATGACAATGTTGAATTTGTTGTCCTTTCGAATAATAAAGATGCTGGGGTATTAGAAAAAGCCGCTTCACTTGGAATTCCTCACTATAGTTTTCTGAAAAAGGAATTTTCTGACGGTACTGTTTTGAATTTCCTAAAAGAAAATAATGTTGACCTCATTATTCTTGCAGGTTTCCTTTTATTAGTCAGTGAAGACATTATTAATCACTACCCTAATAAAGTCATCAATATTCATCCTGCACTTCTTCCAAAATATGGAGGAAAAGGCATGTACGGCATCAATGTTCATCGTGCGGTAGTTGAAAATAAAGAGGCAATTTCTGGTATTACCATTCATTATTGTAATAATGAATATGATGAAGGACAATTTATATTGCAAGCCACAACACAGTTAGATCCTGCAGATACTCCTGAAGAAGTGGCTGCTAAGGTCTTGAAGCTGGAGCATTTTTATTTTCCTCGCGTAGTGGAAAATATTTTAGCACAATAGAAAAGGTGAACACACTATTTTGTATCTCTATTGAAAGTTATAAATTAGTGGTTTGATAAAAATAACGTTTTACTTTTTGATGGAAAAACTTCAAAAAGTAGCAAAAAAATAAAGTAATGGGAAGAGCATTTGAATTTAGAAAAGGAAGAAAATTAAAAAGATGGGCACACATGGCAAAGACCTTCACCCGTCTAGGTAAAGATATTGTTATTGCAATTAAAGAGGGTGGTTCTTCCGATCCTGATTCCAACTCAAGACTACGTGCGGTATTACAAAACTGTAAGGCAGAAAACATGCCTAAGGAAAATATCGAACGTGCCATCAAAAGAGCTACAGACAAAGATACTTCTAGTTATGATGAGAAACTTTTTGAAGGGTATGCTCCTCACGGTATTGCTGTATTAGTAGAAACAGCTACAGACAATAATAATAGAACTGTAGCTAACGTTCGTAGTTACTTCAATAAATGCAACGGTAGCTTGGGTACTTCTGGTTCTGTTGAATTTATGTTCGAGCACAAATGTCACTTCAAAATCGCTAAAGGCGAATTGGATGTTGAAGAGCTTGAATTAGAATTAATCGACTTTGGTGCTGAGGAAGTTTTCATTGAAGAAGCTGAGAAAGAAGAGGAAGGAGATAAAATCATGATCTATGGTGAATTCAAAAGCTTCGGTTCTTTACAAAAAGCACTAGAAGATATGGGTATTGAAATCATCAGTTCTGGTTTGGAAAGAATTCCTACAACTACTAAAAAGTTAACTGCTGAGCAGGAAGAAGAAGTAGACAAACTAATTGAGAAATTAGAAGAAGATGATGATGTACAACATGTATATCACACAATGGAATAAATAGGATTAGCGTGATAATAGAGAATAGATAAATAATTATTTATATCTCCTCACACTATGCACACAAAAAGCCATCTTTTTATTAAAAATAGAAAGATGGCTTTTCTGTTATTCAGAATCTTATGGATTTTTCTAAGAAAACTAATACAATTTAAATTTAGGTTTCTAACTTTCAATTGCTATTAATTAATAACCCATTTTTAATTTATGAAAACCTTAAAACTATTAATTTTAATCGGCTTCTCATTATGTATGTTCTCTTGTAGTGATGATGACACAACCACATCACTAAAAGATACTAATCCAATCTATTTTTCTTTTGGAGAAAGCTTAGAACTAGATGATGAATTGGAAATTGAGAATATTCAAATTTCATTTGATCATGTGAGCAATAAACTCCGAGTTGTATCGCAACTGAAAACGGACATTGAGGGTTCTGGTAATGTCTCAGTAGTATTTGATGCTACTTTAAACCTGACAAGCTCATCAAAATCAGATGATTACAAATATACAATCCAAGCTGACTCCGGTGCTACTTACTCTCAAAGTCTTCAGTTGGCAGCAGGTTGTTTAAACCTAACGCCAGACCCAGGCTTTGGTGCAGGTATTGTACAAGAAGACATTGTGTACGAAAACTTTGTGCAATGGGATGACTCAGCAGCAAAATATTATATCTCTACATCAGAGTTAATAATATTTATGTTAGGTCTTGTTGACCCAGGTTTCACTTTACCTCCAGGGGTTGATCCTGGTTTTGGTCAGTATCCTAAAATTTGGCAAACATCTGGCTCTATTAAAGGGTGTAGTGAGTTGCCTACTTTGTTTAATTAATAAAACATCAATGGGAAAGTAAATTGAATCATTTACTTAAGCACAAAAAAATAGCCATAGTTCTAGAACTAAGGCTATTTTTTTTAGTGATCTATCGACTAGATTTGAGCTGAAACTTTTGCTTCTAATTCTTTTTTCGCTACAGCACCGATGATTTTGTCTACAGGCTCACCACCTTTGAAAACCAACATTGTAGGGATAGAACGAATACCAAATTTAGCTGCTGACTGAGGGTTAGCATCAACATCTAATTTACCGATAACTGCATCTGTCATTTCTACAGCTAACTCGTCAATTACTGGAGCCATCATTAAACAAGGTCCACACCAAGTTGCCCAAAAATCAACTAAAACTGGTTTATCTGAATTTAATACTACTTCTTCGAAGTTAGCATCTGTGATTTCTACTGCTTTTCCCATAATAATATATTATATTTTACGTATGAACAAATTATCATATTTTCAATTACGTATATAAGATACGACACTGATGTAATTTGGTTGCACAAATGTAGCAAAAATTAAGGCATAGTTACAAAGATTAAATCTATACCTCTATAGTTTTTATTTATACAAAAATGTAAGTCGTTTATCTTACCCAAGTTACCTTTTCTTTGATATCTTTTCGTTTACCCGTTTTGTTTTCTGATGGTATTTTCCCCATATAGAATAAGCCTAAAAACTCGTCCTCCTCTCCCAGTCCGAAGAACTCTTTTGACTGTTCAAACTTCACCATTCCTCCGGTACTCCAGTAACCACCATACCCTAATGCAGTTACAGTCAGTGCCATATTCTGAACTGCACAAGCCACTGCCTCTACCTCTTCAATTTTAGGAATTTTCGGGTTATTTCCCCTCTTCATAATAATAGCAATAACATGTGAGGATTGTAATGGGAGCTTCACTAATTTCTCATAACGAGCCTGTTCAAACTCTTCTTCAGGTATATTGTCTTTATAGATATTTCCCTGTGCTTCAGACAATGCTTTTAAACCTTCTTTTTCGAACACAAAAAAACGCCACGGTTCCGTAAGTCCGTGATTAGGAGCCCAGTTCGCATTTTCTAGTATCATATCAATATGATCTTGAGGGATTTCTCCTTCCAAATATTCGTGAGGATAATAGGATCTTCTCTCTTTAATCAAGGATGAAATTTGTTCCGCTTTATTCATTATTAAGTTTTATTGTCTTTAATTCGCCAAAAATCAACCGCAATATCATAAATATATTTAAATAGGATATAGAAAAACTCCAACAATATTCTATTTTTGTTGTTACAATACACATACTATGGTTTACAGAAAACCGACTACTTCTCACATCGAAATATATTTAAACTTTTTAAAAAATGATTGACACATCGACAGTAAATTTTGAAGATACGAAGACAGCCTTTGAGTGGAGAAATGATAATGAACTGAAGCAGACTTATGCTTTATTTGCAATGATGCACTCCCCTGCCTTAGTGAAGGTTGGCACCACCACGCTTAACCTTGCCTTCAAATTAAATTTACCTATTAAAGGGATAGTAAAGAAGACGTTATTCAAACAGTTTTGCGGTGGCGAGACCATTGAAGACAGTAACGATACTATAGCAACTTTAGGTAATTATAATATCGGTTCTATCCTTGATTATTCTGTGGAAGGTGCTCAGAACGACAAAAGTTTTGATACTACTGAGGCTGAGATCATTGAAACGATCAAGAAAGCGAGCAAAGATAAAAATGTTCCATTCTCAGTATTCAAGTTAACTGGTATTGCAGCTGTTAGCCTTTTAGAGAAAGTTCATGCTGGTGAAATCTTGTCAGGTGAAGAAGAAGCTCAATGGGCTAAAGTGGTGAAAAGAGTTGAAAATCTTTGTCAGACCGCTTATGATCATGATGTAAGAATTTTCATTGATGCAGAAGAAACTTGGATGCAAGGACCTGTAGATCAGTTGGCTTATGATATGATGGTGAAATACAATAAAGAAAAAGCGATTGTATATAACACTTATCAAATGTACTTGCACAGTAAATTGGGTCAATTGAAGTCTGATCTTGCGAAAGCACAAATGGAAGGTTTTATTCTTGGTGTGAAATTAGTAAGAGGTGCTTATATGGAGAAAGAAGGGGAAAGAGCAAAGAAAATGAACTATCCTACTCCTGTTCAACATACAAAAGAAGCAACGGACAGAGACTTTGATAAAGCTTTAGAGTTTATCATGGAAAACCACAAACACTTTGCTTTATGTTCTGGTTCTCATAATGAGAAAAGTAATCAATTGCTTGTCGATTTGATGAATAGATATAATGTGAGTGACAATAACCCTAATTTCTTTTTCGCACAATTATTTGGCATGAGTGATCATATTTCATTCAACCTTTCTAAAGCAGGGTTTAATGTCGCCAAATATTTACCTTACGGTCCTGTAAAAGAGGCACTTCCTTATTTATTTAGAAGAGCAGAAGAAAATACTTCTGTTGCTGGTCAAGCAGGAAGAGAATTGACGTTAGTCTCTAATGAGATCAAAAGAAGAAAAAAGTAAGCTTTTTAAGCTGACATTCACATAAATTAAACTCTTAATCATGTTAATATGATGATTAAGAGTTTTTTTTACATTTTTAAACGATGCAATGTTAATTTTTTAATAAATAATTACATATATTGTGAATGATTATTAGATTAACGCATACAACAACTACTTACAACATGAAAGCAAAATTATTATTTTTTTTCGTAGGCTTATTTTTTTTAGTTTGTGCGCACCATATAATGTCCGCTGAAAACTCTGAAAACAAGCAGAATGAAGCAAAAGTAAAAGTGGTTTCAATAGATAGTAACGTATCAGTTCAAGAGTAAGGTTAATCCTCTTTTAGAACTTCTACAGATGGCACCTTCGAAAGTGTCCTCATGAACAGTACGCCTATTAATATCGTCATAAGAATAACAATACTTCCTAGTATCATACTATTTTTGAATGCTATATAAAATGGCAGATCAAAAACGAAGTAAGCTAGGCACCAAGATCCTATCCATCCTAATATGATTCCTGTTAAAGTTGATATACTTCCTATAGAGAAGTATTCTATTAATGAGATTCGTATTAGGTGTTTTTTCTTTGCCCCAATTGCACGTAACACGCCTGCTTCTTTCTTTCGTTGGTATTTCCCAATCGACATAAAACTCCACAATACCAATAAGCCTGTAAATATGCATAGGCCTCCAAGCCATCGGAACACAAAGGAAACCCTGCCTAAAATTTCATTGATGGAATTAAACACCAATCCTAAATCAATTGCAGAAACGTTTGGAAACTGTTCAATAACTCTGTTCTGTATTTGAGCGATCTTCGCTTTTTCTTTTACGTTTAAGGCAAATACATAAATACTTGGAGCCGCTTCAAGAACGCCCGAAGGGAAAAGTACCACAAAGTTGGCTTCCATTCTTGCAAAATCCACTTTTCGGATATGTGCTATTCTTGTTTTCAACTCAAAGCCTTGTACGTTAAAAGTCAGAATATCATCAAATTGGAGACCTGATGATTCCATAAAACTTTCTGAAACTGAGATTGGGACTACCTCATTTATACTAGATTTCCCAGTAAATTCCCCTTTCACAGTCACCTCGTTTGGTTTTAAATGATCACGATAAGTCACTCTGTATTCACGATCAAAAACCCATCTTTTTATATTTTTAGTAGAATCTTTCAGTGTCACTTTCTTGTTATTCCCATTTAAGTACTCCAAAGACATTGTAACTACTGCCGCTTCTTGTTCTACTTTCAAGTTTTCATTACTGATCAAATCTGCAAGCTTTTCTTTTTGTGATTTTTGTACATCATAAAGAATAAGGTTGGCACTTCCATCATTTCCCACTTCACTTACTTTATCCATTAGTATACCTCTAATTGAAAGCATACATATGATAAGAAAAACGCCTAAACCGATCGTCGTTCCTAATAAAAGTGTTTGATTATTAGGTCTGAAAAGCTGAGAGATGCCATACTTCAAACTGAATGAAAGCTGATTTAAATTCCTCCTTTTTAAAATTGAAATAAGAGAGAAACAAATGCTCCCAAGAATAAGAATAACAACAAAAATGGCCATTAGGAAAATAAATGACTTCGTGATATCCTCTAACAACCAATACGAAAAGAATAATATAAAACCACTAATGGTGACAAACAGCAGGAATGTCAGCTTTTTATTATGGACGGTATTCCCTTCTAAAAGAAAAGATCTTAACACGTAAATTGGAGAAACATTTAAGATCTGCAGTAATGGATACCAGCCGAAAAGGATAGAAATGATTACACTTAATAAAATTCCAATTGCAATCGCTTTTATAGATATATCGTTACTTAGCTCTACCATTAATAAGTCGCCAAACAAAGCTGGAAAACTAAACTGAGCTACTACTCCAATTGTAGATCCTATGATTCCTCCTATTAAACCAAGAAAAAGAATCTGTAAAAGATAAATCATAAATGTTTCCATAGCTGTTGCTCCAAGGCACCTTAAAATGGCAATGGATTTCAATTTACTCTTCACATAAATAAAAATTCCACTTGAAACTCCTATACAGCCTAATAGCAGAGAAACAAAAGAGATTAATTTTAAGAAAGCATCTATATCATTAAAGAAACGTCCTATTCTTGCTGTGTTATTTTCTGAAGTGATTGCTCGCACACTTTCCTCTTCTAAGAGCACATCATTTTGATTGATCAAGTTTTGGATATTCAAGGTATCAGAATAGGCCATATAGTATCGGTAATTGACTCTACTACCTTTTTGAATTAAAGCTGTTGATTCCAAATACTTAAATGGAAAGTAAATAATGGGTACAGCTGCTGCCATAATTGCACTTTGCCCCACTCCTTTTTTCAAAGCTCCGGCGATTTCAAATGTTTCTTTTCCAAAACGTAATGAATCACCAATGGAGAGGTTCATTTGATACAAAACAGCACTATCTACTAAAGCTATTTTTTCTTCATTCTCCCACCTTTTCCAAGCAGATTTCGGGGAAATTTCTAACGCTCCATAAAATGGATAACCTTTTTCCAACGCACGCAGGTCCACCATACGTGAAGTTTGGTGTTTTGGATCAAAAGCCATAGAAGCAAAATTAAATTGCTTGGCCATCTCCGTTTTTTCTCTTCTGAACACCGTCAAAAGTGAGTCCTTTACAGGGTGGTTTGCTCTTAACTCCAAGTCTGCTCCAAGCATTTCTTTCGCTTGATTATCAATGTCTTTTACAACATTTTCAGAGAAGTTTGTCATTGCTACCAAAGTACCTATTCCAATAATGATTGAAATAATAAAAGGCCCTATTTTATAAATACTATTGGCTAAATCACGTCTAGCATTGTTGATTACAAATTGAATTCTCACTTTTATTTGCTTAATGAATCCTTAAAAAAGATAAATATTTCAATTATACCATATAAATTAGTTATACAGAATATTATGACAGTTTAATTTAAATAAAATTTACTAAAAACTTATGGCGTCATTTCTTGGTTACTCCCATGAGGATCTTCCTGATTGGGTAAAGAAAGTTGAGCAATTTCCGGTTGTGCTGTATGTTCTTAAATGGGCATTGATCGGCACACTGGTCGGAGGTTTAACAGGTATAGGTTCTGCTCTGTTTTTATGGGGACTGCATTGGGCCACTGAATGGAGAGAACTTCACAAATGGATCATCTTCGCATTGCCTGTGGGTGGATTCTTGATTGGGGCCTGCTACTATTACTTAGGTCAGGATGTTGTAAAGGGTAACAACCAATTATTAGATGAAATTACAAAACCCAATAGAATCATTCCTTTGAAAATGGCTCCTTTGGTAACCGTTGCAACTATTGCTACTCACTTTTTTGGTGGATCTGCAGGCCGAGAGGGTACTGCCGTACAAATGGGTGGTGCGATTGCTGATCAGTTTACAAAACTCTTTAAACTTGATAAATACGACCGTAAGATCTTGATTATATCGGGTATTGCCGCTGGTTTTTCATCCGTATTTGGAACTCCACTTGCCGGTGCAATTTTCGGTCTTGAAGTATATATCATAGGAAGAATGAGATATGAAGCCATTTTCCCTTCTTTCTTCACGGCAATTGTAGCAAATTATGCTACACATACTTTGGGTCATCATTTGGGCATCACACACACTGAATACCATATTCCTATTGTTCCTGAAATGACACTACAGAATTTATCACTTTGTGTTTTAGCAGGTATTGCTTTTGGTTTAACAGGGATGCTGTTTTCAAAAGCTTGTCATTACTGGGGTGGTTTATTCAAATCAAAAATTGCTTATGCTCCTTTAAGACCAGTGATTGGCGGTATTGTATTAGCCTTGGGTATTATGGCTGTCAATTATGATCAAGGTTTGGATTACAGCAATTATGATTTAAAATATTTTGGATTGGGAGTACCTACCATTGTCGCTGCTTTTGATACACAAATGCATTGGTATGACTTCTTGATGAAAACCCTTACCACTTCCTTTACTTTAGGTGCTGGTTTTAAAGGTGGTGAAGTAACACCATTATTCTATATCGGTTCTACATTAGGTTCGTTCCTTTCTAATCATATTTCCTTACCTGTTGCACTTTTAGCAGGAATGGGCTTTGTGGGAGTATTCAGTGGTGCTACTAATACACCAATGGCTTGTACTATGATGGGTATTGAATTGTTTGGAGCTCCATCAGCAGTCTTTATTGCTGTGGCATGTATTACTGCTTATATGTTTTCTGGACATACAAGTATTTATTCCTCTCAGATTGTAGGGTCGGCTAAAAATCAGGTAAAAGAGCATGAAAAAGGCAGTACTTTATCTGAAATTGAAGTGATAAGAGAAGCGGAGAAAAAACATATTGAAAATAGAGAAAAGGGAGATAAAAAATAAAAAAATCACCACTAGTTCTTATTCAAAGAGAACTAGTGGTGATCTTATTATAAGCTATCTAAAGATTACTGTGTTTTTGTACCGAAAAAGGTGTGACGCTCTAAAAACCAGTTACTCTGTTTTGAACTTCTCTCCTCTTCCTCATTAATTAACTCATCTAGTGACAGATCACCGGAACCACGAGTTACAACGCCATCTTGATTAAAAATTGATGTATCTGTAATATCTGTCACAGTACTCAAAATTAGAATATTGTCAGTAGTGAAAGGCTCTGAAACACTTAATAAATCAGGGTGCCCGATCAGAATTTCATCTTTATAATCTCCATTTGCAGTTTTCATGATCTGTTCTGTATTATTCTCCACAGATGAGTTTGTAGTTGGGAATAACAATTTCATAGAGCCATCACTTGTCAATAAAAATATAAAGAGGTAACGGTCTTCCATATTCCAATTGTTGTAAAGGTTTTTATCCTTGTAAAGCGCTAAACCATATTCTTCACCTTCTACCAGTCCACCACTCTTTACTAAATCACCATTAGAATTTTTCTTCAAGGCAAATTTAAAGGGGAAGTTAGCTGAATTTGGAGGCACTTCCATCGTCAACCATCCTTTCAATTCCCCCAGTCTACCTGCATAGTCTGTCAATGTAAAGATTCTATGAGGAGCAACCCAATCCGTATAAGCGGGCAAAGGATTCTGTTTTTCTTCTTTTTGAGCTGCGTACCTTACCCAAGAATATTCCAACTCATTTTTTTCATTGAAACGGCCTATTAATCGGTAATCAAATTTTTCCAAAGGTTTTACAGGCTCTACTTTTGGAAGTCCTGACAAATCACCATTCAACTGCTGATAAACTTTAGTACCTGGAGGAACTTCGATATAAATCTTGTTATAAGACGGATCAAGTTTTGATGAAAGCTTTTCAAGTTTCTCAAACGAGGGCACTTCATGTCCAAATGAAACTGACTCTGAAGAAGAGTAAAAACCTTTCCATTTATCCTTAATCTTCCTTACTACTAAACCTACTTTTTCTTCATAAGGAGCATACTCCAAGAGACCTTTGTCATTCAATAATATACTTAGCTCTTTCAAAGCATTAATTTCGATATCAGAAATACCCATTTCCCCAAAATGTACTTTCAGGCGATTCTTGTTATAAGGAGCCCACTTTGTCACCTTCACCAGATCACCTTCTGTCAACTTTTTATCACATTGAATTACTTTTCCATAACAGCCATTCACTCCAAATAAAGCAGTCACTTCTACCACCACTCCTTTTGTTTCATGTGTAAGTTGTGTTCCAGGGACAATACCAACAGCACTTCCACCATCTAAGGTAATCTTATACTTATTTTCAGCATCAACTATACCTACCTGTACGCCCATTGTGGGATCAGAAACACCTCCAAACAAAGGCTTTTGCATTCTCTCTTCACTCCCTTCTATTACAGGGTCTTGTCTTGGAACAGCGTTATAAAGAATGATAGAGTTGACACGTTTAAAAATATCTTCCGCAGATTCATTAACCGCACTCATTTGCATCGCTTTCATCAAGGCATATGTAAACACGCCATGAGACTGACCTCTGTTATCTTTATATTCTTTTGCCAATTGATAATCCTTAGCTGCAGATACTACTAAAGCTCCTCTTTCTGCCGCAGATTTTTGTTTTTTATAAACCTGATCAATATCGATGTCACTGATCGGAACATAACGCGACTGCAGACTGTTAAGGTCAATAGCTCCTCTCGTACCAGAGCCACTGAAACAGTTGTCAAAAATGACCGTCAACTCTGCGTCTTTATCCAAAATTCTATTGAGCAAGGCGTTAATTTCTACATCCAATAAAAAATCATTTGTTTTTAAAACATCCGAAGGAACTATTGCTTCATGCTTTTTGTCTAATTCATAAAATTTAGAATTTTGAATTTGAGCACCATGACCGGCATAATATATACAAATCTGATCTCCTTTGTCAGCCGCTTTTATCAGTTGGTTAAAAGCCTTGACAATAGATTTCTTAGTGGTTGTTTTTGGGGTGGTAAGCAAAGTCATGTCTTTTGTACTAAAACCATATTTAGATTTCAAAAGATTGTACATTACCGTTGCATCATTAACAGCTCCATCAAGGTCTTGCCACTCAGCATACCTTTCTTTATCTGAATCAATATAATGATCTATTCCAATCAATAACGCTTTTTTCCCTGAGGAGTAAGAAATTTGACAGATTGTGAACAAACAAAAAAACAAAAAATAATTTTTTAGTTTCATTCTCATTTTTTTTCTCTTTATTGTATAATATACAGTTGAATGTTACAGATTTTCAGTTTAAAATGTTAATTTGTAACTAACAAGTCAAAAATTAAATTCTAATTTTCTCACTTATGCTGCACCTGAATTATTACACTTAAAACCCTTGAACGTCAGTTAAATTAACTGCAATGGAAAATATAAACAACGCCTAAAACGTTATAAATACAATACATTAATTATATCAATAAAACCATGTTCAAGTCCTTAAGGTGATATTGATTCATGTACAAATAGAAGAATATTAGAATTCTAATATAGCATCTTTTTTCAATACGAACACTACATTTGCTTTTATATGCGAGTCCTCAACTTATTACTTTTTCTACTTACTGTTATTCTTTTCCCGGCTATTGCTCAAAATACTGCACCCTCTGTCAACTTAGATGAATTAGTAGAAGAACTGAAAATTGAAAATCGAATTGGGTATTATCTCGATAAGGATGAAACAGATTTCGATCGATTAAAAGAATCTCCTGATGATTATTTTATCAAGTTTAAAGAAGACCTGAACTTTGGTTTTCTTGATAAAACATTATGGGTGAATATACCGATTGAGCATGATGTTGACCATAATAAAAACTGGTATTTTGAGATTGCCAATCCCAATATTGACTATTTAAAAGTCTATTTGGTAGCAGAAGGACAAAAAAACCATATCTCTTGGGAACTGGGTGATATTTTCCCATTCAACTCCAGAGTGATCAATCATAGAAATTTTGTAATTCCATTCGAACTAAAACCAGACACCAAATACAATGTGTTTGTAAAAGTATATTCTAGTAATGGTATCAATTTGCCCATGAAGATCTATACCGGTGATGCTTTTTTAGAGTACAGTCTTTTCTCTGAAATGCTTTACGGGCTTTACTTTGGGATTATATTAATCATGGTTCTCTACAATTTGATGATTTTCTTCTCTTTAAGGGACGTCAATTATTTATTGTATGTATTACCTATTTTAGGCAATGTGATTTACTTCTCAAGTGATAGTGGTCATAACTTCCAGTATTTACACCAGTGGAGTCCAGGACTTCAAAAATATATTGCTCCTTTAGCTATTAGTTTCTGGATTGTCACTTCAGCCATCTTCACTCTTTCTTTCTTGAAGGTGAGAAACTATTCTAAATATGTCTATGGTGCCTTGATTGGAATGATTACACTTGGCGCATTGATGTTTGTTTATACTTTCCTTGGCAATTATCAAACGGTCATGGAACTCTCCAATAAATCGACTTCCATCAATGCAATAGTCCTTATTTCATCAGGTATTTATATTTACAGAAGAGGAAATAAATTTGCCCGTTACTTTATACTGGCTTGGGCATTTTTTACGATGGGAATCATTACCCACACCCTTACTACTGAAGGCCTCATTCCTTCCAACTTATTCATTACAAGATATGCTTTGGCCTTTGGTACGATCATGGAAATTATGCTTCTTTCATTGGCATTAAGTGATAAATATAAATTCATACAAGAAGATACCGAACGTATTCAAGAGTCTTTGATCCAACAACAGGAAAAAGACAGAAAAACACTTGAGAGAAGAGTAAAAGAAAGAACCCGTCAGCTGGATAAAGTTTCTCAGGAGACAGACCGTTATACAAGAAAAATTGAGGATGCTTATGGTGAAATCCAATCCATGAATGCCTCATTGGAGAAACAGAATGAAGAAATTGAAAACCAGAAAAAAGAGCTTTCAAAAAAGAACGAAAAAATTACAGCCAGTATCAATTATGCCCAGCGAATTCAGAATGCTATTCTTCCAAGTATTGAAGCTATAAAGCATTCTTTCCCTGAGTCTTTTGTACTATTCAAACCAAAAGATATTGTATCAGGTGATTTTTACTGGCATCATGATACTCCTTCCCATGCGTATATAGCTGCCATTGACTGTACAGGACACGGTGTTCCAGGAGCTTTTATGTCAATGATTGGCGAACGCTTACTGAAACAAATTGTTATTGCAGATAGAACCACGGACCCAGGAATTATCTTAGATCAACTCAACCACTACATCAAAGTGGAATTGCATAAGCAAGTAGAAGGAAAACGTGCACTGAAAGACGGTATGGATTTATGTATGTGTGTGTATGATAAGAAAAATTCTATTCTTACATTTGCAGGGGCTAAAAACCCTCTTTACTATATTGAGAATAATAATTTCGGACATATAAAAGGTGATAAATTCAGTATTGGAGCAGCAGATCCTGATGTTTTTGAGTTTACTACCCACAAAGTGAGAGTTACTTCACCTACTCACTTTTATATTTCTTCCGATGGTTATCAAGATCAATTTGGTGGTCCTATTAATAGAAAAATTGGTGGCAGGAAGTTTAGAGATTTGCTGGATATGATACACAAACTTCCTATGGATAAGCAGAAAATGGCTTTAGATCAGTTTTTATTAAGATGGATGACCGGTGAAGGTAAAATTGAACATCAAATAGATGATATACTCGTGATCGGTTTTCATCTTAAACCATAACTTCAACAATGCGTAAATTTTTATTTCCTCTAATTTTTTTGATTTCATTTTATACTAATTCATTTGGACAATGGAAAAATGAAAACCTGAAAGGAAAATGGATAGGTACAGCTGATTTTGATTTATACCCTGATTTAATGTTTGTAGATATTGATTCAGTCATCAAAGTAAAGCTTTTCTATCATCAAGAGGAAACAGATAAAGTAAACGAGTATACTGAAACTTCTGATTCTTTAAAGTTCATTATTGACACTCCTTCAATGGCCGCTTCTTACAGAGGGGAGATATTGAATGATTCTACCATCATGGGTAAGTTTCAAGTGGGCTACAAAGAATTTGATTGTAATTTGATCCGTCTTTCCCCTATTCATATTGCCGATTTAGGTAATCTTTTGGGGTACTTTAGTTTTGAAGACGGGCGTATTATACAAATTGAGCCTTTCTATATTGATGGTTCCATTAATCCTTTAAGAGTTTTAGATTTTAAGAACGGGAAGCAAAGAGTGCTTTATCCAACTTATAAGGATGAGCGTCAGATCACGTTTGCAGCCGGACCCAAAATGGCTTCTTCTTATCCTACCGATTTTACAATCACCCTCTATAAAAACGAAAATGGCGAGGCTGAACGTCTTCAATACGATTCTTACACTGAGGGCACTTCTCTGAAAGAAGGAAAGAGACTTCAGGAACTTAGTGATTTTAAAGATATAAGTGTCAAAAACGACAATGTTGAAATTGAAGGTACTTTAACCTATCCTAATGTTGAAGACAAGAAAGTACCACTTGTTATTTATGTACCAGGTGCAGGCGAACAATTTAGAGGAAGCATTTTTGATGAATATGTAAAAACACTTCCTTACTATGGAATCGCAACCTTTGTCTATGATAAAAGAGGTTGTGGCGTTTCTACTGGAGACCGTAAATCAGCTGATTTTTATGACCTTGCTTCTGACTTGAAAAAAGTGATTCATAAGCTGAAAAAAGCAAAACGTATTGACGAAGAAAGAATTGGTCTTGTAGGTTTTGATCAGGCAGGATATGTGATGCCTTTGGCGGTTGAGGATGAAGAAGATATTCAGTTTATCGTCAACATTTCAGGAGCTATGTGTAAGTTTGTTGATCAGGAAAGACAAGCTTTGGAAAAAAGATTAGTAGCGGATGAATTTACTCCGGAGGATGTAAAAATCACATTAGAATACCAAGATGAATTAATTAAATATTTAGCCTCTGGTGAAAAAACTGAAAGTTTGACCAAAGCACATGACAGAATTTTAGTCACTCCTATGATTGAATATGTTACAACTCTTGATGAGACTGATTACATTGAATGGTGGAAAAAATATTACGATTTTGATGCTAAAAATGCTTGGGAAAAAGTGAAGGTTCCGGTTCTAACACTTTATGGTGAAAAAGATAATTTATTAGATCCAACTGTAAGTGCAAAGAGAGTATCTACTTTTAAAAACGCTTCAGTTTTCGACACAAGAATTCTTCCTAAAGTTAATCATCTTCTAATTAAAGGTGGAAAACGCGGAGATGTTCAGTTGACTGAGATTGAAGGATATCATCCATTTTTATTTAAGACAATTAATGAATGGATTGGATCTCAAGTAGGATTAATAAAATAGACACTCAGTAGTCAGATAAAAACTACTTTTAAAATAATCACACCTCTTAAATTTCAAGAATGATTTTTAAGAGGTGTTTTATTTTGATTCTGCTTTAACAGTAAAGCCCAATCATCTAAGTTTTGATATTCTTATTATAAGTCTCAAAAAAGAAAGCTCGTGGTATATAAGAATTAGTTAACAAAATCACATAAATCATAGGCTCCTACATACTCTAAATCATTGGTAATCTGTGTATGAATCCAATTATTAATATTTTGAACAAGAGTATCTATGTTATATTCAACATCACGACAGATATTGTTTAATAAGAAATCATTGATGAAATGGTTTCCATTATGAAGTTGGATTGATTCATTATTGATTTCAATAGAGATCATGATATTGTGTTCATCATGGTTAAATGTTTTACCATAAAAATAATTTGTAAAAAGATCATCTCCTGGGTAAGAACGTGAAACAGATGTTTGATTATCTGTTTGTTTCAATAAAGTTTGACGTTGATTCGTATTATATTCAGCAGGATATAATTGTATATTTACTGTACTCTTAATGAAAAAATGTAAAAAGCTAAAAAAGTAATGCAAAAATATGAATCATCCTCTAATTATCTATGATTGTTCCCCAAAAATAGATCGCCCTTAATATCTATTTTACAGAAGTTCAGTAAAATCTATTCTACATCTCTTATCACTGCCTTAATTAAATTCATTTTAGACAATGCACCTCCTGACAAGAACTTTACTAACCAATTTTCTTTCCATCTTAAGGTTTTAAAAATCTGATTTTGATCTAATCCTTTATGATGCAACTCGGTAATGGAATGAAAGGAAGATTCTAAAAAGTTAAGCTTATCAGTTAGCTTCTGTTTAGGGTTTTCTAACTGCGGATTGTGACTGCAAAACATTACTTTAAAATCGTATGCTAATATTTTTTTAATAGAAGAAATTTGCTGAGCTATGCTTTCACTATTTAGGAAATAACCAATATAAGAATTGATGTATAAGTCTGCAGAAAACAGCCACTTTTGAGTGGGTTCATACAAAGCCACCATATCAATAGCATGACCAGGTATTTTAATTATCTCAAAAGTATGGTGCTTGGTTTTGATCTCATTTTCAATTGGAATTAAATCATGATACACTTCTCTTTCACCCCATGTGATCTTTTGAGCAAAACTTATTGAAGGAGGATGATACATCATTTCAGCACATTTTTCAGAACTGTAAATTGGGCATTGAAATCTCTCTTTCAAAGGAATTATATTACCGGTATGATCCTCGTGATGATGTGTAATAAAAATTTGTTCAATGGGTAAATGATCCACTTTATCGAGCAAGACTTTCCGTACTTTACTTTGTCCTGTATCGATCAATAAGCCATCAATAAAATAGATGTAAGTAGAAAGGTTTGGTTTTCCAAAGGGACTATAACCAAAACGGTAGCCCTTTACATTTTCATAGGTTAGTTCTTCAGTGGTAATCATTTGAGGTGTTGTTTATTCATTTTAACTCTCAATAAACAAAATTATTATTAGAATTAAAATGAATAAACACTTTTGCAATATCATACTAAGGTATAAGTAATACTTTACTTGAGCTCTTTCCTCCTTCTAAATATTCATGTGCCTTCTGCCCTTCTGAAAGTTTAAAGCTTACTGGTTCCTTTATTTTGACGAAGCCTTTTTCAATCAATTCAAAAAGTGCATTCGCTCTAGTCATTCTTTCATGATGATTCACTAAGTAACTCCAAAGATCACCGCCTGTCAAGGTCTTACTTGTATCCATCAGCATTCTAGGATCAATCGCTACGGGATCTCCTCCACTCATACCATAAAATACTACTGTGCCTGTATCTTTCGTCACTTCAAAAGAATCCATGATTGTTGCACCGACACTGTCATACACAACATCAACTCCATTTCCTTCAGTGATTTCCTTTACTTTTTCTACCCAAAGATCATCCAATTGTAAAGCAAAATCAGCATTGGTATCAAGAATGGTTTGTAACTTATTTTCACTACGCGTAAGTCCTATCACCTTGGCTCCTTTTGATTTACAGATTTGAGATAAAATTTGACCTACTCCACCTGAAGCGGCATGAATTAAAACCGTTTCACCTTCTTTTACTTTATAACTATCATTGGCCAAATAATGGGCCGTTAGACCCTGTAAAAGAACAGAAGCGGCTAAAGAAAAGTCTACTTTTTCAGAGATAGGAATCACATGTTCTTCAGGTACAACAATGTATTCTGCGTTAGCAAAAGGAACATCTGTATAAGCAATTCTATCGCCTATTTTGTATTGATCTGATTTAGATTCTACAACAACCCCAGCACCTTCATAACCGGCAATAAATGGAGGTTGACCTTTTAAGTGATAATTTCCTTTTCTTCTATAGATGTCAGCAAAATTAAGTCCGATGGCTTTGTTCTCCACCAATACTTCATTGGCTTTGAGTTCAGGTTTTGAAACTTCAATATATTCTAATACTTCAGGTCCACCAAAACTTGAAAAAGTAAGTGCTTTCATTTTTATATTTAATCGATTGGAAGTAAAAAAAGTATACCACATAAATGATATACTTATAGATGTTAGTGCAATACTAGTCAAATTTAGATTTCTTACCTATAGATTCAAATAAAACTGAAGCAGAAATGTTTCACACTTATCTAATTATAAATTCATGGTGTAACTTTATTCCTTTGTTGTAGTTGTATTGTTCTGATTCCAGCAAGGGCACCAAAAGTGGATATACACAGGAAAAATGGAGGAAGTAAACTTCTTAGAAGTTGTGATCCATAAACAACAGTCATATATATCATTACAATTAAATAAATTAAACAAAGTACACCCATACCAATAACAAACGCTTTTGAAAGTATTTTTTGTTTCCCTCCTAATTTCAATTCTTTTATAGCATCATTAAACTGATCGACAAAATGATCATAATTTTCTTGAACAGAAGGTGATTTTTTAGGGGGATGAAATAAGAATTTTGCATTACTAAATTGCAAATGTAAAGGCGTTCTATCTCCTGACATCACTGAGGCTCTTCTAAACTCATAGCTCTCAAGGTCTTCAAGCTCTAGTATTTGCCCATTAATTGTAATAGTTTTTTCATAAAATTTAATCTCTATTTCTTCCCAATGGATAGCACTAAAGTTTAAATAATAGGCAATACATAATACTATCATCAACAGCAATATAGAAATTGTATAAACATTTAATCCATAAAACAGAGGAAAAAACAACCCAGCAAAGTTTATCGTTAGGGCAAAATAAAATACAGTCATCGGGTATTTTATTGAATGAAATTTATATGTCATAATTGCGAGAGAATAAATAGTTTTGAATTAAGAGGAAAGAATGAAGAATTATGATGGTAATTAAGCCACAAGGCATTGTGCCTCTACAAAATGATACCTTTTCAACTTAGTAGCTCATCTATTTGAAAGTAGAACCTTTGTAGAGACACAACAAGAAGCATAATTCTTCATTAAAAAAGTTCCATAACTTTTCCTAATACTTAGATTTGAGATTTATTTTAATGTTGATGAAATGATTTAGTAATAAACTCCAGTACAGTAGGCAATGCACTTCTCCAATACGTCCACGTATGTCCTCCATCTCTGACTCTGTACTCGTGAGGAATCTTTTTATCTCTCATCAGGATATGCATTTTACTATTTCCTTCATATAAAAAATCATCATCACCACAGTCAATATACCAGCGGAGTTTGTTGTTCCATTCTATCTCCTCAGGAAGTTGTTCCATCAATACCAAAGGATTGTTTTTATCATAGTGAGCTTGTATCTCTTTTTTCGATTTCCCTTCATAATAAGGTGCCATTTCCTTTTTCCTTTGTTCGAAATCTGCTTCTCCAAACCATGCACTTAGTGGACAAGCAGCCGCAAATAATTCAGGGTGACGTAAGGCATAAATAAAGGTGCCTCCACCTCCCATACTCAAACCTGCAATAGCACGGTAACGCTTTTCATTTCTTGTTCTGTAAGTGGCTTCGATATGAGGCATTAATTCTTTAAAGAAATAATCTTCATAGTTCCACTTTCCATCAATATTGTTTGTATAACCGATTCGATCCGTATCAGCATCTGGCATAACAATGATCATAGCTGTAGCAGTTCCTTTTTTAATGGCTTTATCAGCAATCTGCTGTACTTCACCAAACTGCACCCAACCTGTGTGATTGTCACTGTAACCATGCAATAAATAAAGCACAGGATAGCTTCTCTCTGACTTTTCATACCCTTCCGGTAAATAGATAGAATACTTTTTCTCTTTACCCAAAATTTCACTCTTTACAGTTTTAGTTTCAAAGACTTTAGAGCCTTGGCTAAAAAGTGAAGATGACACAGAAAAAAGTGATAATGTAAGTAGTGTTTTTAAAAAAAAATTCATTCGTCTGTCAATAATAAGTTTAAAGCTTGAATCTAAAAAGAAATAGTTAAAAAGGGAAGAATTATGAGGTAAGAGTTAAGAGGGATGAATGAAAAATTGAACTTATCTACATCGGTACATAAGGCTATAGTTTTACGTTTTCCTTGTGGGTCCACGTTCTTAATACCATTAATTAAGGGTCAGTACCAAAAGTTGGGCACAGACCATAATGTTGCTACCTTTGTAATATTATGAATGACGATTTATT
>NZ_JABANE010000095.1 GCF_012844305.1 Flammeovirga aprica JL-4 | reverse complement strand
AAAGAAAATGCTAGAGATATTATGCATAAAAGTTACACTCAAATATTAACGAAAACTTAGTTTACAATGTATTAAGTACTAATGCAAAAGTTATGGAACTTTTTAATGAAGAATTAAGAATGTAGAATAATGGGTCGTAAAAAGGTTTTTATGGTGGTTATTAAGCCACATCAAGAACCATAATTCTTCATTCTTCCCTCTTAATTCTTCATTCAAAACGTCCCTTTTCTTTTGCCCTGGTACTTAAGTACCAAATCAAGATTTATAGAATGTAATCTAGTTTGGTATTCTTGGCAAATTAACAACTATAATTGTCCCTTACTATGAAAAAAGTAACTCTTATTTCTATTATTCTTGGGTGCTTATTTATTTTTTCGTGTGCAAAAAATGAAGAGCCCACACCTTTAGATCTTACGACTTTAGATGCTAATGCATCGGATACTACTTCCAGTAGTCAAAACCTAGACGCTTTAATGGGAACTTTCAAAGGAAGCTCACACCCAACATCAGGAGGAGTGACCATTGAGAACAATACTTTAAAATTGCATGATGATTTTAGATCTGACTCTGGTCCTGATTTATACATTTATCTAGCACAAGAATTGAATGGAGATGGTTTTGTTGATTTAGGATTGATGAAAAGTACTTCTGGGGAGCAGACATACAGCATTCCTGCAGGAGTTGATTATTCTAAAAACAAATATGTTTTGGTATGGTGTAAGCAATACAGTGTGTTGTTTGGATATGCCGAAGTTCAATAGTTAAGAGATGTTTCAAGCATGCTCTAAAAAAAAGAGATCAGATTCTTTACTTTCTGATCTCTTTTTTGTTTCAGCCCTAAGTTAAAAAATTATTATATCTCAGAGATGTTTCAAATATGCTCTTAGAATATGTTATATACAATCAAAGCCCCGAAGTAAGCTAGAGCACTCATGTAAGTGAACTGTACAAGTGGCCATTTCCAGCCTTTAGTTTCTCGTTTTACAACTGCTAATGTAGCCATACATTGCATGGCAAATACATAAAATATCATTAGAGAATAGGCTGTTGCTTTCGTAAATTCATTTTCACCTGTAACAGGGTTGATTGCTGATGATAGCTTTTGTCTCAGTGGCGTGATATCGTCTTCAGCAGAACCTACACTATAAATTGTAGCCATCGTTCCAACAAATACTTCTCTTGCTGCAAAAGACGTAACTAATGCAATACTGATCTTCCAGTCAAAACCTAGCGGTCTGAAAACTGGCTCAATTGTTTTACCTAAAATTCCAACATAAGAAGCTTCAAGCTGTTTAGAAGCAACATAATCGGCAGAGGCTACTTCATCTAGGTTTAAATCCTGTAATTCAACTTCAGCTTTTGCAGTAGCATCATCAATAGAATCACCCGGGCCGTATGTGGCCATAGCCCATAAGATAATTGAAATTACAATAATGACCTTACCAGCTTCAGTGACAAAGGTGCTCACTTTTTCACTCACCGTTAAGGCTACGTTTTTCCAGTGCGGTACTTTATAACTAGGAAGTTCCATTGCCAAAAAGGAAGGAGCATCTGATTTCAATATCCATTTAAATACAATACCGGCAATCAAAGTGGCTACGATACCCAGTAAATATAACCCCATGAAAGCTAATCCTTGGAGGCTGAAAATTCCACCTACTGTCTCGTCAGGAACGGCAAATGCCACTAAAATAGCGTAAACTGGAATCCTCGCTGAACAAGAAATCAAAGGTGTTACTAAAATCGTAATCATTCTTTCTTTCCAGTTGCTGATGGCTCTAGCCGCCATTACGGCCGGAATAGCACATGCGCCGCCAGAAATCAGTGATATAATGGAACGCCCGCTCATACCAAATTTCATCATCATACGGTCAAACATGTACACAGCACGCGACATATAACCCGATTCTTCCATCAATGAAATCAAGAAGAAAAGAATAGTAATCTGAGGAACAAAAACGAGTACACCTCCTAATCCAGCAAGTACACCGTCTAGTAATAGATCAGTTGCCCATCCTTCCGGTAAAATATTTTTTAAGTATTCCCCTAAATTGGCAATTCCCGCATCAATCCAATCCATAGGAGCCGAGGCCCATGAGAAAATCGACTGGAATACAAGAAGAAGCAATGCAAAGAAAATAAAAGGACCAAATACCTTATGAGTGATGATTCTATCAATCTTGTCAGTCATGGAAGAGGAATTCAACTGATGGTTTTCCTTTACCACATTCTGTACTAATGGACTGATAAAATTATAACGTTGCAGTGTTTCATCAATCTGAAAACGCATATCATTATATTCATGCTCATCTCTGATTTTATGAATATTCTTTTTGGTTTCAGGTTTTAAAAAGCTCAGATCATCTACATGATGTGCCCAAAGTGAAGCTTGATAAGGGTTTTCAACAGGTTCACTTTTCAGAATCGCATTGATTACCTGTTTTTCAGCTTCATTTTTCTGAAATGCATAAGCCTCAGCTGTTGCCGTAGGTTGTTGTAATACATCTATGATTGCTTTCTTCAATAAGTCAATACCCTCACCTGTTCGTCCGTTGATAGAAATAACAGGAATCTCTAATTTCTTAGAAAGCTTATCTATATCTGTCAATTGCCCTTTTTTCTCCGCTATATCACTCATGTTGAGCCCAAGTACCACAGGAATATTCAACTCTTGTACCTGAGATAATAAAAGAAGGTGTCTTTCTAAGTTGGTAACATCAGCAATATAGATGATCGCATCAGGGAAATCTTTTGAGTTTGGATTGGCAAAAGTATTCAATACTACTTTTTCATCAGAAGAAGTAGGATATAAACTATAAGTACCAGGAAAATCAATGACTGTTGCCGTTTGACCTTTGCTCAAATTAGTAGAACCCATTTTTTTGTCAACCGTCACACCAGGAAAGTTGCCGACTTTCTGACGCAGTCCAGTTAATTGATTGAAAACGGATGATTTCCCCACGTTAGGATTTCCAAGTAGAGCAATTTGAAGTTTATCTGCGTTCATATATGTTATTTCTCCGAGGTGGTCGTTAAAACGGTTTTAGCTTCCTGATGCCCAATGGCGAAAGATTGATTGTCAGATTTTAAATACAGTGCACCTTTAAAGGGAGCTTTCCTTATTACTGAAACAGGTTTACCGGGGTAAAGCCCTAATTCAATAAGTCTGCTGCCAATGACTTTGTCTTTAAATTCTGTAATAATGCCAATCTTGCCTAATGGAAGGCGATCTATACTCACTAAATTGTTTGTAATACCCATGTACCTAATATGGAGTTTTATTTAGACTTATTATTGATTGCCAAAGGTACAATTACAAAGCAATATTTAAAACAGAACTGATATAAACATTACAATTAAAGAAACCAAATTTAAGTTTTTATCAATTTTTGTATAAATTGAAGAACAACGCATACATAAATGAACAACATGCAATCCACAACAGACTATCAATTCATCTCAGAAAATCTATACGTTCCTGTAAAAGACGATCAGCTTTTCGTCAAAAGGTACACGCAAACTACAGCAAAAGAAGCCATTCTTATGATCCATGGCAGTATGGAGAGCGGAAGGATCTTTTATTCATTAAGTGATAAAGGATTAGCACCATTTCTTGCAGAAAAAGGCTTTGATGTCTTTGTGCCTGATTTCAGAGGAAGGGGAAATAGTACGCCTGCAGTCTCTAGGCAAAGTAAAAACAAGCAAATTCACGCTATAGAAGAAGAAATACCGACATTATTGCATGAGATAAGAAGGCATCACCGTTGGGATGTGCCTATCCATGTGATCGCTCATTCGTGGGGTGGTGTTTGGATGCTGGCGCATATTGCACGTCATCAACAGTTGAACATTGCTTCTATGTGTTTTTTAGCAACCAAAAGGAGTATCGTGGTGGATTCTTTTAAGAAAAGGTTTGAAGTGGATTTTGTGTGGAGTGTCGTTGCACAGTTGATGACAAAGATCTATGGTTACTTTCCTGTGAAAAAAATGGGAATAGGGCAGGAGAACGAATCCAGAGGGGTGTATGAAGATTGTAAGAAGTGGGTGTATGCTACCGATGAATGGATTGATCCGAGTGATCAGTTTGATTACCTCACCGCGTTTAAGAAAGCTAAAAATATTCCTCCTACTTTATATATGACGGGAAAAAAGGAATATTACTTAGGGCATCAGAAAGATGTGAGGCGATTAATGAAAGAAGTAAATAATCCTGAAGATAAATTTATGTTGCTTTCCAAAGAGAACGGCTATGCTCTGGATTATGATCATGTGAATATCTGTACAGCCAAGGAAGCGGTGCAAGATCATTTTCCAATCATTTTTGAATGGTTGAAAAATAGAGGGAAAGCGAAAGCTTAGACATAAAAAAAGCACTTCCAATTGCTTGAAAGTGCTAAAACTGTTGGGCGAACGATGGGATTCGAACCCACGGCCCCCGGAACCACAAACCGGTGCTCTAACCAACTGAGCTACGATCGCCGTTTTAATGCGATGCAAATATAGCAGGTTTATTTTTAATTACACAAGCCTTTTTGCATATAAAAAGCGATTTATTTTATAAATCGCTTAGATTCAGTGGAAAAAAGTGGGCTCATGACCCTGTAAAGGGTCACGAGCTGTATAAACATCCCACATTATATTAAATCCCTAATTACTTAAGGAATAACATTTCAGAGTATTTCGGTAATGGCCACTGAGCGTCATCAACGAATAACTCAAGACGATCTACTGCTTCACGGATAGTGTCGAAGTATTTGTGCTTGATGCTATCGCAGAACTCAACAGCTTGAGCATTAGTGTCCTCGATTTCAAGAACTCTATCACGCTCGATTACCATTGCTGCAACACCTTCTTTAGCAGTCTTCATGAAACCAGTTACTTCAGAGATAGTAGTAGTGATTGCAGAAGCGTCTAAACCAAGGTCTTTTAATTTAGCAGCCGAGTCAGCTAATGTAGAAACATAGTTAGCAGCAGCAGGAATTACTTTGTTAAGTACGATTTCCTCCATTGCTTTAGACTCGATATCGATCTTAGTAGAGTAGATCTCTGACCATACATCGTGACGAGCTTCGATTTCTCTTTCGCTGAATACGTTGTGCTTAGCGAAGATTTCTTTTGCCTCTTCAGCAATGAAGAAATCAAGAGCACGAGGAGTATCTTTTACGTTAGAAAGACCTCTTGACTCTGCTTCGTCAACCCACTCTTGAGAGTAACCGTCGCCTTCGAAACGAATAGCTTCAGATTCTTTGATGTATTGAACTAAGATCTCACGGATCGCAGCTTCTTTGTCTTTACCACCAGCGATAGCAGCATCAACTGAAGCTTTGAATTGAGTTAATTGCTCAGCTACGATTAAGTTCAACACTGTCATTGGAGTTGCAGTGTTTTGAGTAGAACCTACTGCACGGAATTCGAACTTGTTACCAGTAAATGCAAATGGTGAAGTTCTGTTACGGTCAGTGTTGTCTAACTTAAGACCAGGGATCTTGTCGATACCTAATTCGATGAACTCATCGCCACCTTCAGCATAAACAAGTTTACCAGACTCAGTAACTTCGTTTAAGAAGTCAGTCAAAGTAGAACCTAAGAATACTGACATGATTGCTGGAGGAGCTTCGTTTGCACCTAAACGGTGATCGTTACCCGCTGAAGCAATTGACGCTCTCATTAAGTCACCATAAACGTGAACCGCTTTGATAGTGTTAACTAAGAACGTTAAGAAATATAAAGAACCTTCCGGTTGGAATAAGTTACGTCCTTTATTAGTGATTAATGACCAGTTGTTGTGCTTACCAGAACCGTTCAAGTTAGCGAAAGGCTTCTCGTGAAGTAAAACAGCTAAGTTATGCTCACTAGCAACTTGTTCCATAACATCCATCATCAACAAGTTGTGATCTACAGCTGTGTTGATTTCTTCATATAATGGAGCTGCTTCGAATTGACCTGGAGCTACCTCATTGTGACGTGTAGTTACAGGAATTCCTAATTTATGACATTGTAATTCAAAGTCTTTCATGAATGCTGCAACACGTGGAGCAATAGAACCGAAGTAGTGGTCATCTAATTGCTGTCCGTGAGGAGGCTTAGCACCAAATAAAGTACGACCTGCAATATATAAGTCAGGACGTGCAGCGTAGAAAGCTTTGTCTACTAGGAAGTACTCTTGCTCACAACCTAATGAAGCAGAAATACTTGTAACACCTTCTTCGAAATATTGACAAACATCAATTGTCGCTTTGTTAATAGCTTCTTGTGCTTTTAACAAAGGAGTTTTGTAATCTAATGTATCTCCAGTGTAAGAAACGAAGATAGTAGGGATACAAAGCGTTTTGTTTGTAATGAAGATAGGTGATGAAGGATCCCAACCAGTATAACCACGTGCTTGGTTTGTTGCACGGATACCGCCGTTAGGGAATGAAGAGGCATCTGGCTCTTGTTGAGTAAGTGTTGAACCTTTGAAAGTTTCAATACCTTTTGTGTAATCAAAGAAAGAGTCGTGCTTCTCTGCAGAAGATCCAGTTAGTGGTTGGAACCAGTGAGTGTGGTGTGTAACACCTTTAGAAACGGCCCATGTCATTACTGCAGATGCAACAGCGTCAGCAGTAGCTTCGTCGATTTTAGTACCATACTTTACTGCAGATTCTACTTTCTTGTAGATAGCTGGAGCAAGTGCAGCTTTCATTTGAGTAAGACCGAAACAGTCCTCGCCAAAATAATCTGAGATTTTGTTAGACGGTGCTTCAACTTCTTTTGCTGTTCTAGCTGAAGCTGTCTCAAGGGCGTTAAAACGAAGATTTGTCATTGTAATGTGAGATTAAAAAACTATTGCTCGAACGTTCTAAATAACGCTAATAATAGGTTAGGAAGTTTGTTCGTTAGCAGAAGTCGTTATAATTTGTTTACGGTGTAAATATGACTCTGATTTTTAAAAAAATCAAGAAAAAATTGAATTTATGGGTAATTTTTAATCTAATCAGGTGTTAATTAATGATTTTTTTAATGAACGCCTATAATTTTTAAAGATTTTGATTAGAAGTGAATTTTCTATAAAAAATATCTATTTGCAGGAGTAATCGTAAGCTTTTTCTCGAAAGTGATTATAATATTACCCTAATAGCCGAAAATGTAGATGTATATTTTGTGGAGTAGGGTGTTTTTTTTACTACATGGGTAAAAAAGAAAGCCGATGCGATAAAATCGCACCGGCTTTTCCGTTGTATCTATAATAATTAATTATTAGAATGCATATACAACTGCTAAAGTACCTTGAGTAGCTGAACCTGTTGGTTTATTGTCGCTATCAGAGAATACATCCATATCAGCAGTATCCATTCTTAATTCTGGAATTACCATTAATGGACCTAAAGCAATATTACCTGTTAAAGTGAAAGCATTGTAAGAAATACCTTCTTCAGTTGTGTTATTGCTATCAACATATAACTTAGCATTGTCTTTGAAGTTTTCGTAACGTAAACCTAAAGCAAATGTCTCAGTAAATGCATATTGTAAGTAAGTTGCTACACCAGTGTATAGTTGGTCGATTTGAGGACCTGTAAAGTTTCCGTCATCATCAGTATCTGTAAATCCGTTTTCTTTATCAGCCCATGCAGCGTTAAGTCCTAAGTAGAAAGCATCTGTGATTTGGTAACCAGCAGTTAAGTCAACAACAGTTCTAGTTGAAGAGTGGAAACCATTTAAGTAAATATCAAGACCGTCTACTGGAGCTACATATAATTGAGCACCTAAACCACTCATACCTAATGATGGAGAAGCATTGTATGAATCCCATTCGTTAGTGTATACACCTAACATTAATGCTACTTTGTCAGAGAATGCATAGTCAAATTTTAAACCAGCATTTTGGAAAGGACCATTAGAGAATAAATATGAAGTAGAGTAGTTGAAGTTACCTGTTGGAGAGATTACTTCATAACCAACGAATGTACCCATGAAACCAGCAGTAGCTGATAATTTATCACTTAATTGGTATGAAGCATATAAGTTTTGGATGTGGAAGTTACCGTCACCAATTGAACCATTACTTCTTGGACCAAAAGATAAATCTGCAACAAATGATGCTTTACCTAAAGATTGTGATAAAATAACGTTAGCCATGCCTAAATTGATTGAGTTCTGACCTTCGTTAAAACTTGTACCGATATTCATTGCTTCAGTACCAGCAAAATCATAGTTGTAGAATAAATCTACTGAACCTGAAATTGATAATTTATTTCCTTCGTCTTCTGCTTCAGTTTCTTCCGTAGTTGCTTCAGGCTGAACTTCAGCGTTATCGTAGTTATCTTGAGCAAATGCCATTGAACCTGCCACCATTAGTGGAGCGATCAAAGAGAATAATTTAGTCTTCATTATTGTAGAAAAATTATAGAGGTGAATAATAAATTTTTTAAGCAATAAACAATGCACACAAAATGTTATTGCTTGAATGTAAATGCCATTACTTGTGGTAGTAATGAGATTGAATAAGTGAGATGAATAATAATCGTAACGGATATAACGGATTCCGTATACAATATTTTTTAAAGGAGGAGGGAAATGATATTCCCTCCTGAATGTTTATATCTTAGTTGTCGAAAGTGATAGTATAACCACGGATACCGTGCTCATGACTGTCAAGACCTTCAGATTCGTGCTCTTCAGATACTCTTACGCCAACTGTAAATTTCAATCCGTAGAAGATTGCTAATGATGATGTGAATGCTACTGCACCGTATGCAGCGATACCAATTAATTGTGTAACGAATTGATCCATACCTGCTTTAGCACCTAATACACCAATTGCTAAAGTACCGATGATACCACAAGTTAAGTGAACTGAAACTGCACCAACACAGTCATCAAGCTTGAACTTGTCCATTGTTACCGCAGAGAATACTACTACGATACCACATACGATACCAATTAAGATTGCCTCGTTTGGAGACATTTGGTCAGCACCAGCAGTAATACCTACTAGTCCAGCAAGGATACCGTTCAATACCATACCTAAGTCATAACGCTTAAACATGATGTAGCCACCGATCCAGCCACCAACACCACCTGCAGCTGCAGCTAAAGTTGTAGTAACTAATACTAATGAGATTGATTGAGGATCTGCTGAAAGAACTGATCCACCGTTGAATCCGAACCATCCGAACCATAATAAGAAAACACCAATTACAGCTAACGGAACTGATGAACCTGGCTTGTCAACAACTTTACCGTTTACATACTTACCTTTACGAGCACCAATTGCAATGATACCTGCTAATGCAGCCCATCCACCAACTGAGTGTACTACTGTAGAACCGGCGAAGTCATAGAATCCCATTTGAGATAACCATCCGCCACCCCAGTGCCATGAACCTAGTACAGGGTAGATAAATCCTACTAAGAAGAAAGTGAAGATAAAGTAAGAAGTGATTTTGATTCTTTCTGCTACTGCACCTGAAACGATTGTTGCACAAGTTGCAGCGAACATAGCTTGGAATAAGAAGTCTGTCCAGTAAGTGTAAGCACCGTCTGCGTAAGTAGGTGATAAATCAGGAGTTAAGCCCCATCCTGCGAAACCGAAAATTCCATTGAATTCTCCTGGATACATAAGGTTGAATCCGAACCATGCGTAAGAAATTAATCCTACTGATAAATCCACAGTGTTTTTGAAAAGGATGTTAACTGTGTTTTTCGCTTGAGTGAAACCAGCTTCCACACATGCGAAGCCTAAAGCCATGATAAATACTAGCATAGTAGAAACTAGCATCCATACGTTACTCGTTGTTAAACTTACTGTTTGTAGTTGTTCTGCAGTAACTGCTTGCGTTACTGCCTCAGTTGCCAATGTTGCGTCGGCAAGTAGGTGAATTGTTGAGAACATTGCAGTCAAAAATTAAAAATTATAGATAGTATTTAAAATTCGATCGTTGAGAGTGAAACACCCGCTTATTGAGGGATACTCAATAAACGGATCACTCACATCTATAAAAGGAAACGGCTAATCAGATGGAAGTCTTTTCGCTTTGTTTCCCTCGATTTCTAATACAATTGTAGAGGTAAAGATTAATGTTTGCAAATCTTAACATGAAAAATTGACCTATTCCTATAAAAAAATAGATAATTTTTAAAAAAAAGGGTGTTTTTTTAACGATGTTTCAACGGAAAAGAATTGTTTCGTTAGTTTTTAGTTGAAAAATAAACCTTGAAGTGTTATTCAATTATCTTAATTGAGAAATTAGGGTTAAATTTTAACCTTCCTTCTGAAATATTCCATGAATTTTCTGAAAATCCCTTAATTTTTGAGGTTGAACCCTTCTGGATTAGTGACTTTAACTGCGTTTTTGTGATTTTTTTACCGAAAACTTCATAATTCACTCTGAAATCACACCCATTTTTCCAATTTCCACACCCAAAAGCAGTTTTTCCCTCTAAAATCTGACCTTTCTGACATTTTGGACAGATTAATGGCTTTTCTTCTACTTTTTGTAATTCTATCTTATAATGATCATTTAATTTCAGAATGCCGTTTACAGAGGCGCCGTCTATTTTTATACCTTTTATCTCAGGAGTACTTCCTTTTATGATCAGGGATTGTATTTGTTTATCCGTCAGTTTCTTGTTTTCATATTTAAAAGGAACCAAGAAATCACATTCTTTCGTTTTCCATCCCAAACAGCCATAAGCTGTATTTCCTTTCATTACTTCTCTGCTTTTACACTTAGGACAGGTCAGTTTTATTTCTTTCGGTTCAGTTTTCTTTTTATTGGAAGTTGATGAAACCTTTGGTAAAGAAGAAGTAGGGGTTTCTATTTTAAAATTAGAACGTCGCATTTTCACATTCTGCACCACTTCTGTAACCATTTCTTTGATTTCATTCATAAATAGATTGATATCATAGTCGCCATCTTCAATTTGACGCAGTTTTTTCTCCCATATCCCTGTAAGTTCTGCTGATTTCAATAATTCATTCTGAATCGTTTGTATCAAACTTAATCCCGCTTGAGTAGGGACGAGTGATTTTCTTTGCTTCTCTATATATTTTCTTTTAAACAGTGTTTCAATAATATTGGCCCTTGTGGAAGGACGCCCAATACCATTTTCTTTCATTGCTTTTCTTAATTCTTCATCATCAATGCTTTTACCAGCGGTTTCCATCGCTCTCAGTAGCGTAGCTTCTGTATAAAGTTTTGGCGGTTTTGTTTCCTTATTATTAATGAATGGTTTGTGAGGTCCTTTTTCACCTTGCTGGAAAGTCGGCAAAGTTTGTTCTTCTTCCTCTTCTCCCTTTTTCTTCTTTCTTTTCTTTTCTTCCTCTTCTTCTTTTTTGAAAAGTATTCTCCATCCAGGTTCTAAGATTTCTCTACCTGTTGTTTTGAAATTCACCTTTTCCACTTTACCTAGCACTTCAGTCTTTGCTACTTTACAGTCTGGGTAAAAAGCCGCAATAAAACGAATAGCCACTAAATCGTATACGGCCGCTTCCTGACTTGTCAATCCTCTAGCCGCTATTTTAGTTGGTATGATGGCATGGTGATCTGTTACTTTCTGATCATTAAATACCTTTTTGGTTTTTCTGAAAGGTTTGCCAAAAAGAGGTGCCGTTTCCTGTGCAAACTTTGTCAATGCCTTTAAAGTAGGGCCAATTTCTGGATATAAGTTATTAGGAAGGAAAGTAGTATCTACACGGGGGTAAGTAAGAAACTTCTTTTCATACAGGCTTTGAGCAATTTTGAGGGTCTGTTCTGCAGAGAAACTGAACTTTTTATTGCATTCCACCTGCAAAGAGGTCAAATCAAATAAATAAGGGTGTGTCTCATTGCCTTCTTTTCTTTTAAAAGAAACAATTTCAAACTCTTTATCCTTTATATATTCAAAAGTAGCCTTTACTTCCTCTTCTTTTTCGAACCTGCCTTTAGTAGCACTAAAAGTGACCTCTCTGTATTTGGTTTTCAGTTCCCAGTATTTTTCACTTTTGAAATTCTGAATTTCCAAATAGCGGTTTGTGATTAAGGCAAGAGTAGGCGTTTGTACCCTACCTATAGAAAGCAGTTGTTTATAGCCGCCATACTTAATAGTATATAAACGTGTAGCATTAATTCCCAACAGCCAATCACCGATAGCTCTTGCACTTCCGGCAGCATATAATAAGTCAAATTCTTTTTCAGACTGAAGATTTTGAAACCCTTTGCGAATAGCTTCTTCTGTCAGCGATGAAATCCAGAGACGTTTTACAGGAACTTTACATTTTGCCTGATGAAGCACCCATCGTTGTATTAATTCTCCTTCTTGGCCGGCATCACCACAGTTAATGACCTCAGTGGCATTTGTAACAAGATTTTCAATGATTTTAAACTGCTGCTTTGTGCCATCATTATCAATCAGCTTAATGGCAAATTTCACAGGAACAATAGGAAGCGTGACCAAATCCCACCTTTTTAAAGTAGAATCATAATCGTGTGGCTCCTTTAAAGTACATAAATGACCAAAAGTCCAAGTAATCTGATAACCGTTCCCTTCAAAGTATCCATTCTTTTTCTGAGAAGCACCCACTATTTTGGCGATCTCTCTTGCTACACTTGGTTTCTCGGCAATACAAACTTTCATTTCCTTAATTCGCTTCGTTTAGAATCTATTTCTTGTTTGAAATCATGAAAAAAAAGAAAATATAGCCTGTTTTCCTAAAAAACAAGAAGTAAATAAATTATCACTCTATATAAGGTGTTGAAATCAAGAATAATAACCTGAATTTCAGGTTTCGGGTATTTTGAATAAAGACTGTGAATAAATGAAAATAGATAAAACATATGAAATAATGCACCGTATAGGTTATTATTCAATCGATCAAATTATTTAAAAATATTTATGATGAAAGCATTATCTAACATTCTAATTGCACTTATACTAGGCTTGTTTGCCATTCAAAGCTCATTTGCTCAATCTAAAAAAGATGTTGAGAAACTGATTGAAAATGCTGTTGAAAATAGAAGATCAAAAAATCCTGTAGCTGAGTTGCATCAGGCGATGGACAACTTCAGTGAATCTGCTATTATTAATATGACTTATGTTTCTATGGATGAGAAAAAACATAAGAAAGTCTTGAAAAAAACAGAGTATCAGACGATTTATGAAAATATGTATAAAGAGAATATCCGAAGAGATTATGAATTAGAGGTTCATGATATTCAGGTAAGAAAAAACACAGCGGTGGCCGTTTTTTCTCTCGATTATACATTAATTAATAATGCGAATGGAAAAGTGATGTCAAAAGGCACAGAGTTTATTGTTTCTACTCTGATTGCAAAAGAATCAGCTTGGAAATTTTTGGAATTAAATATCACAGACGTTGAAAGTGAGAAGTACCAAGGAACATGCTCATGTGAGGTGCTTTCGAATGATAAAACTGGAAACGTGGTGGCAAGAGTTGTTTCACCAAAAGGGGATCACTTCCAGAGAGATGTACATAGTGTGTACAGAAAGAAAGTAAAAGGAAGAGATTTATTTATGGTTCAAGGTGTGAAGTTTGAATGGACTGAGAACTTGGAAGTTTATGTACTGGATCAGGATTTGAAACCACTTCACTTGCTTGATAATGCAAAAAATCATGAACAAGTAGTACAAAAAATAATAGCGTATCTTTATAAAGATGAATGTTTTGGCTTAAAAGTTCAATAATAGATTGATGAAAAAGGAATTATATGAAGAATATGATTCCTTTTCTTTTTTATAAAAAAAAATAACTCCTAACTTAAAGTTTGTAATTTAAGTAGAAAACTAAACTACTTTGTCTGATTACAAAACATAAGGCTCTTAAAAAAAATTAATCGAAGCTAGTTATTATGAGAAAATTATTTCTATTCACGTTATTTTCGTTGACTTTTTCAATTTCTACAATTTTTGCTCAAACAGAAAAAGATATGGAGAATCTGATCTCTGATATTGTTGAGCAAAATAAAAAAGGACACAGTAAAGATCATGTAGAGAAAATGATGGAATATTTTCGTCCTGACGCGCTTGTCAACGTCTCTCGTATATCTGTAGACAACAAAAGGTATCATCATGTATTGAGAAAAGGAGATTACAAAGCAATTTTCGTCAATCAGTATAATCAGAATGTTCACAGAGAATCTAACATCAAATTTTACACTTCTAAAGTTCAAGGAAGTGTAGGTGTTTGTACTTTTTCATTGCAGTATAAATTGATGAATGACGGCAACGGAAAGGTATTATCTAAAGGTACGGAGTATATCACTGCTACATTTATAGCAAAAGGTGGCAAATGGTATGTACTGGAACTGAATGTAACGGATATTGAAGAAGAACAATTCCAAGGAAAATGTTCATGTGAAGTATACTCCAATCCTAACACAGGAAGTGTAATCGCGAAAGTTGGCGCTCCTAGAGGTGACCGTTTCCAAAGCGAAAACAACAACCTTTACTCTAAAAACATTAAAGGTGAAACCTATTATATGGTGAAGGGTATCATTTTCCAATGGGTGGATAAAAAAGAAATTTGGGCAGTGGATTCTTCTTACAAAAAAGTTGAAAAGCTTGGCGCTGCAAAAAATAAGGAAGAGGCAATGAAGGTATTGATGATGTATCTTTATAAAGATGAATGTTCAGAAATGCAGATGATCTTCTAATACTGAAATATTTGCATCATTGCTGAAAAAATAAATCCCATAACATTTTTTTATGTTGTGGGATTTTTATTGGTGGTGTACTTTTGAGTTAAGCTCCTTTCTTATTAGGATTTGGAACGTACAAATGGTCTGAGAGGATATAATTGATATCCATATTCTGGAGTTTATTGGTAATATCAAAATATGTTTTATTAAAGTCCTGATAACTCTTTGCGAAAAACTCAATTTCGTAGTGCGGTCTGTAATCAATCACCCTGAAGTTGTACTTTTCGATGATGTGATAGACTTGTTTCCGGTTCTCTATAAGCAGTTTAAAGGTTAACATAAAATTAAAGGTTAGTGGATTTGGGTTAATACAAACTTTGTAACTATAAGAATAATAAACAATTCTCAATATATGTTCATTTATCTAAAAAGAATAAAATAGATTAATAGATTTGTACAGTATAATGTAACCGAACATATAGTTCACATGCGAACATTGTGGATGTGCTTTACTATTGCTTAACTGTCTGATAATGAAAAGCACCCCGATTTATGAATGGTTGTTGTAGATATTTGTTTTTATAATACTTTTTTAACTATGAAGTCGGTCATTCAATTAAAAGATATATCAAAATCATATTCAACAGATGAAAACGAAACGAAGGTTTTGAGTCATGTGACACTTAACATTCACGAAGGAGAGTTTGTCTGTATCATGGGGCCGTCAGGTTGTGGAAAAACAACATTGCTCAATATTGCAGGTTTGCTGGATGTTCCCTCCAATGGCAATGTATTATTCCAAGGGGAAGAAGTATCTAAAGCATCCTCTAAAAGAAGAGCAGAACTCAGAAGGTCCAATATCGGTTTTGTATTTCAGAGCTTTAACTTGATTGATGATCTTACTGTATTTGAAAATATAGAATTACCATTGGTCTATCAGCATGTTTCTCCTAATGAAAGGAAATTCAGAGTGGATAAGATCATGGACCGTTTGCAATTATCTCATAAGAAAAATGCTTTTCCAACGCATATCTCAGGCGGACTGCAGCAAAGAGTAGCAGTGGCGCGTGCGGTAGTTTCTCAGCCTAAATTAATTCTGGCCGATGAACCTACGGGTAATTTGGACTCAGAAAGAGGTAGAGAGGTAATGGAAATGCTAACCAACCTAAACGAACTAGGAACTACTATTTTAATGGTGACACACTCAACGGCCGCATCAGATTATGCTTCAAGAGTTATCCATTTGTTTGATGGGCAAATTGTAACCGAAAACTTAAATAAAGGAAAGTAATAGTGTTACGTAATTATATTATCATAGGAATTCGAAACTTGGCTAAACATGGCTTGTATTCATTGGTCAACATTGTTGGCATGTCAATGGGAATAGCCTTTTTTGCTTTACTGTTTTTGATTGTAAAATATGAATTGTCCTTTGATAATAATCATGTGGATTCTAAAAGAACTTATAGGATTGTTGAGGTAATTGATTCACAAGATATTGGAGAGCGATCAGCAAGTGTGCCTATTGCTTTAGGACCTACTATTAATGACCTTTACCCTAATTATGTAGAAAGTACAGTCCGTTTTTTCAATCATCAGGTGTATTCACATATGATTTTTGCAAACGGAAAGCAGTACAATGAACCTAGTTTATATTTTACCGATAAAGATTTCTTTAAAATATTTGATTTTCCTTTAGTCAGAGGAAAAAAATCCAATTCGCTTTCTGATCCTCAAAGCGTGATCATCACCACTACAATTGCCAAGAAATATTTTGGGGAGGAAGATCCGTTAGGAAAGAAAATCCTTTATGATAACCAGTATTATTTGACGGTTACAGGAGTCGTTGATAAATCGAAAATCCCGACACATCTCGATTTTGAGCTCTTAGTTTCCTTTTCTACATTGCTGATTACCAATAAGAATATAATGAAAGGTGACCTCTGGCAGTGGAATCCTTGCTGGACTTATGTGCAGCTAAAAGAAGGAGTGAGACCGGAAGAGCTAGAAGCCGATTTTGATATTTTGCTTCAAGACGAAACTAAATTTCCTGAGCATTTAAGAGATTATGTACAGCTGTATCTTCAGCCTATAGAGGAGATACATTTATACTCTGATTTAGATTATGAAATGTCTCATAATGGAGACTACATGTATATCTATATTTTTTCCGCAATCGCATTGCTCGTGTTGATTATTGCCTCCATCAATTTTATGAATCTTTCTGCCGTAAGGTACTCGACAAGAGTAAGAGAGGTGGGGATCAGAAAGGCTATTGGTGCTGATCAGTTTGAAATCATCATTCAGTTTTTAGTGGAAGCATCCATTCTGAGTGTGCTTTCTATGTTTGGTGCTTTGGTATTTATGGAATTACTGTTTCCTTATCTTTATCAGATACTAGGCGATAATACCATTGAGATCAAACAGATTGATTCAAGAACATTGAGTTTGCTGATAGGCGGAAGCGGTATTTTTGTAGGAGCACTTTCTAGTTTTTACCCCATGTATTATCTCTCTGGTTTCAAGCCAATTGATGGATTACAAGTCACACGTATGCTGGGGGTAAAACAGAAAAAATTCAGGACATGGAGTGTGATTATTCAGTTTGTGATTGCCATGTTTTTGCTTTTCAGTACCTATGTAGCCAGAAAACAACTCAACTTGTTGAAAGAAGCAGATGTAGGCTTTAACATCAAGAATATTGTTGTGGTCCCATTGGGTGAGGTGAGGTATTCGATGGAACAGTTTAAGGAAATCAAAAAATCATTTTTATCCGTTGATGGCGTTGAGTCAGTAAGTGGTATGGATGAAGTGTTGGGAGTGTTGGTGCAGACTTTTCCATTTGAGTTTAAAAAAGACAACATCAACATGCCTTCTTCTTTTTATTCTGGATTAAGAATAAGAAATGATTTCTTCAATGTATTTGACTTCAATTTAGTGGCAGGTGATTTTATAGAGAATGATCAGCAATGTGATCACGGAGAAGTGATGATTAATGAGGCAATGGTTTCTTATTTAGGATATAAGAAACCTGATGAAATAATTGGGAAGTCGTTTTATAACCGTGCTGGCGAACATGTGGTGAAAGGCGTATTGCAGGATTTTCATTACGAACCTTTCCATAAAGAAATTGAACCCTTTCTTATCGTAAAAAATGACACAAGGCTCTGGAAGTCCTTTAATGTGAAATATATGGTGCTAAGGCTGGATAATATTAGAAACTGGGAACGTATAGAAGGACAGCTTTCAATAAAATGGTCGCAGCACATTCCGTATACACTCATGGATTCTTTCCTTTTGAGAGATAAAGTAGAAGCCTCTTATCAAAAGGAAGAACGATTGGCCAAAGTATCGCTGATCTTTTCTATTATCGGTGTGATCATTGCCAACTTGGGCTTGTTTGGTCTCGCATCTTTCATAACCGTTCAGAAAAATAAAGAAATTGCCATACGGAAAGCATTAGGTATGGAAAACTTAGAAGCCATGCTTTTTATTTCTAAAGAGTTCTTTTTATTAGTGGGCAGTGCCTGCTTTATTGCATGGCCATTGTCTTACCTTGCCATGAAATTATGGCTGGAGAATTTCCCTCAGCAAACTACCATTGACATCAACGCCTATATTTTCTCAGGAGGTGTAACACTCTGCCTTACGTTCTTGACGGTAAGTTATCACGTTATCAAAGCTGGTCTTAAAAATCCTGTAGCCGATTTAAAATCAAGTAATTAGATCAGTGAAGAAGAATAGATCACAATTTTTAGTTTAAATTTCTTAAATTTGCTTAAAATTGATTTCTATACCTTAACCTCCTTCACTAAAGTGGGACAAAATAAATATACACAACTAGCGATACGTCATCTTACATCTGAACAATACCAGAAATCATTTGATGAGATATTTGATATTGCGTTGAATATGGCAGATACTCAAGAACAAGCTAATTACTTATCCGATTTAATGGCGGTTTCTACGCAGTACATTGATATACATCAGTGGTATAACTTATTAGAAGAAGTACTGCAGTTTTTTGAATACCCAATGCCAAAAGATATTGGTCATTTACATAGAGATTTGTCGTTACAGCATTTAAGGTTGTTGGAAAATGTTGGAGAAAACAGCATTACTGAAACCATCATGAACCTAGAGCATTATCAATTAGAAGAACAGGAGTTAGGGTTGAAGCTGATGGCACCTATTGCACTCTATGCCAGAATTGAGAATTGGGAAAAATTTAAATGGATTGCTCTTGAAATCGTCAATCATGCTATTGAAAACGGAAAATCTGAGGTGACTCCTTTAGGTTGTTTAGCGCTTTCAAAATATATGATAGCAAGGTATGAGAGTGTTCCTGAAGCGGTAGAATATGCGGAAGCAGGCCTTTCGTTGGTCAGTGCCACTCAAGACAATTGGCTGTTATCACGTTTTAAATGTGACCTTGCTACCTATATCATTCCCTGGGCTACAATGACCAGCAAATCCTTTGATATGCTTGAGGAAGCTTTTGAATTGATCCGTAATTCAGAGGACGAATACCAGAGAAATGTGATAAAGCTGAGGTACTTGCAGTATCAGGTATTTTGTGGTTATAGTCTTGAAAACGCGAAAAAGCTTTTAGTAGAAAAGTTTGGAAATGATGAGATGAAAACGATGCCTGACATTGTTTGGTCATTGATGCATCTCATGCAGTTAAGCAATATTACAAGAGAAGAAAGTAAGGAGAAGGTGATCATGATCTTAGATAGTGAACCCTCACTTTATGAAGGTAATTTATTGCATCCTATGCTGTTGCTTCTAAAGGCAGTGCATTTAACTGCAACAAGTGAAGACCGTCAGAATAATCTTGATGCCTTGAGAAGAATTTTAGATCGTTTTAAATATTGGGCAGGATATTCCAGTGAGGTTTTTCAAGGATGGGTGTATTTTATGGAAGCAGAATGGAGGTGGGAGAATGAAGAGTATGAAACTTCCAATCAGTTGTATTCATCAGCATTTGAAACAATAGCCATTCAGCAAAGTGCTATGAAATGTTTGATTAAGTTGAGGCAATTATCACAGTGGGCGAAGAAAGAAGGAAAGTCAGAAAGAACGAATTCTTTATATCAGAAGACATTGCAGCAATACGAAATATTTGATGATGCTGAAGCGATAGCCTCTTTAAAACATCGATTTAAAAACATAACAGAATAAGAAAAAGCCTTCTCAATTTTATCATTTTTGAGAAGGCTTTTTTTGTCTTAGTACTTAAATAGCAAAACGATTATTTATTTTGTACTATCACATCTTTTTCTTTTTGCTTGATCAACTTCAATTGTTCTTTTGCCGCTATGCTAAACTCAGCAGGGAAAGGTTGATTGAAAGTTAATTTGGCTTCCTTATATTTTTTCTCGTCAATCAATATGGTTCCTAGAAGGAAAGAACTTCTGTATTTCACTTTAGGACCATTATAATTAATCAATTCTTCAAGGAGAGCCATAGCCTTTTCATTATTGTTGACGGCATGGTATGCTCTTGCTTCCATAAATTTAACGTCAGGCAAAGGAATACCATTTTGGGCAAATTCTTCTAAATGCTTAAAGGCATTATCAAAATCACCAAACTTCAGCTCAAAATCAATAAGATCAGCAAGGATTTTCACCTTTTCTGTATTGTCTTTCTGTATACTTACTTTATGTTCCAGCAATTTTATCACCTCAGAGCGATTTAGCTTATTTTCCTCCAATTCAATTAAAAGATCATAAGCCGGCTCAAAAGATTTATTCATTTTAATGATCGAATGCAGAATAGTACTAGCTTCTTCTAAATCATAAATTTGATAATAAGCGGATGCCACCTGGTAAAGATATTCAGGAGTCATGGCCGATAGTTTATTTCTCAGCTTATCATCTCTAATTTCTTTAAAAGCAATATTGGCATTTTGATAATCTTCAAGCGAATGATGTGCTACCCCAAGCTCATAATAATAATGTTCGTGTGCCTTTCCTTTTTCCTCTTCCATTTGAGCAATAGCTAATTGCAGGCTATTCTTCGCTAATTCATAATTTTTGGTGATGTAATTATGGTATTTAGCATCCATGTATAAAATATAATTATTATTAGGAGCAATTTTCTTAGCGTCTTCAATATGAGGACCAGCTTCATCAAAACGGTTTTTCATCTCAAGAATATTAATAATCCTTGTTTTGTACGCTAGCTGTTTGTCTTCATTGGTTGTGACTCTGTACGCTTGATCCAAGTGTTTTATACATTTGTCAAAATCCTTTTTGTCTTTATAAAGTAGTGCAAGTTTTAAGTGTGCATCGATATAGTTTTCATCCACCTCAATGGTCTTCAGGAAAGTTTGTTCTGCATCATTCATTTTGCCTGATTTCAGATAAACCATCCCAAGCTTATATAAATATTTGGGGTTGTTACTGTCTTTTGCTATTGCCACTTCATAAGCCATAATTGCCTGGTCATATTTGCCAGTTTCAGCAAATACTTCCCCTTTAACATAATAATCTTCAGCATCATTTTGAGCGTATGTCAGTGTCGTAGCACATATAAATAAAATTATACATGAAATGAAATTAAAGTAATAGTTTCTCATTAGGGTTTTTTTTGTGAAAGTAATTGGGTATCATTCGATTATCCATACATTAATAAACGATATTAATAAGAATAACTTCTTAAAATTTAGTAATATTTTTTATTGTAAGTATGTTTTTAATCAAATTCTTACTTTTTTAATTTTGCTGATTGAAGAATAGTGAGAATTAATTGAATTATTGAAATAATGGATACTTCAGGAAAACAGAATTGGAGAAAGCATTTTGATGCATTGGAAGTGAAGGTGAATGGTAATGCAACCTTGGAAAAAGTATTGGATCAAATCATAGAAGTTTTGATGCAAAGAGGGCTTGGTATTGAGGATTTGAAAGCAGGAATATGGGCATCATTATTAGAGGATAATTCAAGGGCTTTTGGTGTGTTGTTATTGTTTGAGACTAGAATGGAATACATTGGGGCAATCCCCGGTGAGGGGAAATTAAAAAACTGGGAATGGGAATTTAAGCACTCTCATATTGAAAAAGTGGAAGATTCGAAGTTAGGAATTGTAAGAGAGCTACAATTGCAGTTTAACGGGAAGAAATTCTCACTGAATGGAATGAAAGGTTTTGTTTCCTCTACGTTTATTGCCACACTAGAAAAATATTGGTTTAAGGAATAGCACATTTTTGAAGTCTTTGTCTTAAATTAGAAAAAACACCAAACAATAAACAATCACTAACCATTCAAAGATGAAAAAGATCAAAAGACTTCTGATTGCCAACCGTGGTGAAATTGCTGTAAGAATTATCCGTTCTGCAAAGGAATTGGGGATTTTCACTATGGCAATTTACAGTGAAGCGGATGAAGATGCTCCTCATGTTTTTTTAGCTGATCAGGCAGTATGTGTGGGAGAAGCAACGGCGGCGAAATCTTACCTCAACATTGATTTAATCCTTCAAATATGCCATAAATACCAAATAGACGCAGTGCATCCCGGCTATGGTTTCTTGTCAGAAAATGCAACATTCGCACAGAGAATTACGGAAGAAGGAATCACTTTTATTGGTCCTTCTGCTAGAGCGATTGAGGTAATGGGAAGCAAGCTAGAGGCCAAAACTACAGTAGCGAAATACAATGTGCCTTTAGTTCCCGGAGGTGATGAAGCCATTGAAGATATAGCGGCTGCAAAAAAGATGGCAGATGAGATCAAGTATCCCATTTTAATTAAAGCAAGTGCCGGGGGAGGTGGAAAAGGAATGAGAGTTGTGGATAACCCCGAAGATTTTGAATCACAAATGAAAAGGGCTGTTTCTGAAGCTACGTCTTCATTTGGTGACGGGTCGGTATTCGTCGAAAAATATATTCAGAATCCAAGACATATTGAGATACAGATTTTAGCGGATCAGCACGGTAATGTAGTGCACCTTTTTGAGAGAGAATGTTCGATTCAGCGAAGACATCAGAAGGTAATTGAAGAGGCTCCTTCGGCAGTTTTAACGCCAGAATTGCGTCAGCAAATGGGCGAGAGTGCCGTGAATGTAGCTAAAGCATGTGATTATGTTGGAGCAGGGACAGTAGAATTTATTTTAGACGAAGATCAGTCATTTTATTTTCTTGAGATGAACACCCGTCTGCAAGTAGAACACACAGTGACGGAAGAGATTACGCAGATTGATCTAGTAAAAGAGCAGATCCGTGTTGCCGAAGGAGAAGAATTAGGATATACACAAGAAGATTTGAAGATCGCAGGACATTCCATTGAAGTGAGAGTATATGCGGAAGATCCTTTCCAAAACTTTTTGCCTGACACGGGAGTTTTACATAGATATATAGAACCTGCAGGACGAGGCGTGAGAGTAGACAGTGGCTATACGCAGGGAATGGAAGTAAGTACGCATTATGATCCAATGATGAGTAAATTGATTGTTTGGGGAAAAGACCGGGAAGAGGCTATACAAAAAATGTTGAGGGCAATTGATGATTATAAAATCACAGGGCTTGAAACTACACTTGCATTTTGTAAGTTTGTGCTGCAGCACGAAGCCTTTACTTCAGGCAACTTTAGTACAAACTTCGTCAGTAAATTTTTTAAACCGGAATATTTAACCTCAGCACTTACAGAGGAAGAAGAAAAAGTAGGTATTGCATTGGTTTCAGAGCTGATTTTTGAAGAAAAGAAAGCTGAAGAAACATCAGAATTGCACAACTTGCTTACTCCATGGAAGCTGAGGCGATTGACTTAATATTATAATGATAAAAAGACTTTTTATACTTTTTGTTCTAGCAAATATTTTCTTCTCTTGTGCAAAACCTGCTGGAATTACGCAGGAGGAATTTGATATGAATATTTGGAAAGCAGACCCTATGGCTTGTAATGGAGACCGTGAAAAATTAGAGGATGACTTTATAGCGGTCAAAGATAAATTGATTGGGACGAGTATTTCAGATGTCAGAAAAGTACTAGGCAAGCCTGATAGAGTAGATTTAGACAATAGAAGTACGAAACAGTATGTCTATTTTGTCAGTGCTGGAGGTCAGTGTGATGGGAATTCAGGCGATAGCGGAAAGTCATATAAAATCTTTTTTGATGCATTAGAATTAGTGAAAGAAGTAACACCAATTCTTTAATTCTATTTTAGAGAAAGTACATTCCAAAATATGAAATTTGGGTATAACATGAAAAAGAGTGTCAATATAGCAGTTGACACTCTTTTTCTAATTTCAATTATAAGTAAAATAGAGTATAAATTATTAAATTCAGTGAATCGCTATTATTGGCCTTAGCAACGGTATTTAGAAAGTTGTTAAAAGGTCAAACGATTATTGTATTTTATTAATAGTAAATATTACTCTTTTTTACGTGAACTAAAAATATTAAGTATACGAAAGGAATAATTTTATAAGATTCTAAATAGCAGTATACTAATAAGTTAAGAAGGGGTTTTACTTGAAAACTAAGCAGAAGTTGGATTATAAGTTTTTAAAACAGCTAGTAAAGCAAGGGGAGGGTCAGACGATCGAGTTTAAGAAGAAAGCTGCCGATCCAATAAAAATCATGAAAGAAGTGGTTGCTTTTGCCAACAGAGAAGGTGGCTATTTGATTGTAGGTGTGACTGACAATGGACGAATTGACGGTTTTATAGATATAGAAGGAGAGAAGTTTGTACTGGAGAAAGCAATTCAGGAACGAATTTCTGAAAAAATAAACTATACGATTCATGAAGTAAGTATCTCAAGCACACATCAGGTGTTGGTTTTTGAAATCGAACCTAACGAAAAAAAGCCTGTTTTTTTATGGTACAACTTGAAAAGAAAATCGGGCAGGGCTTATATCAGGGTAGTGGACAAGAGTATTCAGATGAGCCGTTTGATCCGAAGATTATTAAAAGAAAAATCTAAAAACGAAGTCAACACTTTAGAATATGGTGAAAACGAACGTTTGGTTTTGCAGATGTTGGATCAATCCAAGCATATCACTTTATCGGGTTTTATAAAAGTCTCAAAGTTGGAAGAGCATGAAGCTATGGATGTATTGATCAAAATGTGCCTTACAAATGTGATTATCCCTATGCCTATGGACCCTGAGGACCGTTTTATCATGAATATTGTGAATTAGTTTAGGTTTATTGAAGTCAAAAAAACTCCTAAAATACCCATTAGCTTTTTAGGAGTTTTTTCTTTTGAAATGAATTCAACTGTTTTGCAAAGCTTCAATTTCAATAACTTATCTTACAATTAATTTCTCAATATTTTGCTGTAAGCCCGAATTCACTTTTATAATATATAATCCTGGAGTCAAAGATGAGTGGATCTCCAATTGATAATTTGTAGCCACTTGATTTTTATTACTAACCTCATCTTTAAAAATCAGTTTTCCCTCTTTAGTTAATACTTGAATCACTGTTGTACTGCCGGGGTTCATACCGCTGATTTGAACATTGATCACCTCGTTTGTAGCTGGGTTTGGAAAAACAGCGGTTCTTAAGGTATTCAGTTCATTAGAAGGATAAACCACTAAAGGTCCAAAAGTTTCATTTTGCCCATCAAAGTCGTACTGTACCAGTTTGTAATAGACTGCACTTTGATATTCTCTTTCATCAAGAAAAGAATAGTTGATAAGAGAACTAGAATTACCAGCGGCGTCTACCTCTCCAATAGAAGTCCAGTTTCGTCTATCAGTAGAAGATAAAATTTCAAAGTGTGAAGCATTGATTTCTGTTGCAGTAGACCAGTTGATTTCTATTCCACCATTTTTGATTGATGCGGTGAAGGATACTAATTCTACGGGTAAATCACTTATTGCTTCATCAATTTTTTTTTGATATTCTTCATCGAGGTCACCTATATTGCCTCCATTACCTCCATTATGATCACCACCGATAGAATCTTCAATTTCTCCCCCTACATATGGAGGTTCATCTTTTGAACCACTACCTCCATTAATATCACCAGTGCCTGTTACATCTCCATAGACAATTAAATAAATACCTTTTGATTGACCATTATTATTTACATAATTAATTTCTCCATTAAGTATTAAATCTCCAAGGACAACTAAATATGAAGCCTCTTCTATGACTATTGTTTGATTTGCATCTACTGTAAGGTTCCCTTGAATCAAACTAAAATGATCCATTTTATTATTATTACCAGTACGATCTTCCATATGATCAAAAGTCACAGTTGTATTGTTCCCACTTCCAGAATTGGCTGTAACTTTTACATCTCCATTACTGTAAGAAAGACTTTCCCAGTCCGAACCTCCAATAGAGGTACTGTTGTTTAAAATGCTAGGTATAATACTTTGATTTTGCGCCCATGAATAACTGCATATACTTAATTGTATAAACAGTGATATTATTGAAAGTTTGTTCATCATCACTTAAGTTTAACGAAATTTGATCGAAAAAATGGTTCATCAAAGGTAAAGTGCCAAAAATTGGTCAGTATAGAAAAAGCACATAAATTCTTGATTCAGTGCAATATTAGTAGTTTGAAATGTTAAGTACAAATACTTTTTAATACAATAGTGAAATTAATTCTTTAAAAAGTTAAATTTATTGAAAGTGAAATCCACATATATGAAAATAACTCCTAAAGAATTCAGAATTCTCTAGGAGTCTAAGTTCGTCAAGTAGTTATTTTATTGGATAATCAGCTTCTCTGTTTTTTGTGAAGTGCCTGAATTAATTTTTAGAATATAGAAACCTGATTTAAGATTTACTTTATCTCCTATTTCGTATACTGTAGAAGTAATGTCTTGATTATCAATTGTGTCATATAGCACTGCTTTTCCTTCTTTATTAATAAGTTGAATGGTAGTTGTAGCACCTAAGTTCATACCGCTGATTTGTAATGAAGCTTTACCGTTTGTGCTTGGGTTGGGAAATACTGATGTGTGAAAATTATTTTCAGAAGTGTTACTATGAACTACTAAAGGTCCGAATGTTTCGCTTTTGCCATCAAAGTCGTATTGAACTAACTTATAATAAACGGTAGAGTTGTATTCTTTTTCATCATAGAACGAGTAATCTATACGAGTATTACTGTTACCATTTGCATCTACCTCACCAATAAATTCCCAATTCTTATTGTCGATTGATGAATAAACTTCAAAATGAGACGCATTCATTTCACTAGCAGTGCTCCAGTTTAATGCTATAGCGTTGTTCGTCTGTGATGCTGTGAATGAAATAAGTTCTACTGGAAGATCGTAACCATTTAATCTTAAGATATCAACGATATAAGCGTCTAAATCATCAATGTTGTACCCTGATCCTCCTTTATGATCACCTTGTACAATAATTTCATCTGTAGCATAAGGAGGTTTGTCATGAGTACCTAAACCACCTGCGATTGTACCTGTTCCATTAACTTCACCCAAAACAATCAAGTACACATGTTTAGTATTACCATTGTGATTGTTGAATTGAACAGTACCATTAATAGTTAGGTTACCATTGACCACCAAATACGAAGACTGTTCTATAATTACTGTTTGACCTGCGTCAATTATTAAATCACCTTCGATTACGCTATAATACTTCATGTCGTTATTATTACCACCTCTTCCATCTAAGTGATCAAAAGTCACAGTAGTGTTAAACGGCACACCCTGTTTGATTTGCACATCGCCTGTACTTGAAGAAACCTCAGGCCATGAATCTCCTCCAATTGTGATGTCTTGATCAATAATTGAATTGATAGTTTGGGCAAATGATGCAAAAGAAGCAGTAGTGATAAATACAAGAGTAATTAATTGCGTAGGTAAGAATTTATACATTTTGAAATATTTATTTCTGGGTTTCTAAATAAAATTGGTTTCTCAATACTTGGTAAAGATTAATAATTAGGTTGAATCATCGATTTTTAATATTTAATCCTTAGTAAAGTGCAACTAATTCTCAAACATCCCTATGTCAGAAAAAGTTCATTGCTGGTAGTATTTTAATGTCAATTTTTAAGTGAATCGTACTATTTGTGGTGAAAATGGACATTAATGCAGATTTTTTTAAGTTAGTTACCTATGTAATAAATGCTGTACTGTTGATAATAAGTACAAATTCAAAATTATCTCATACTAATTCTATTTATTGTTTTCATAAAAAAAGCCCTCAAAAAAGTGAAATTACTTTTTTGAGGGCTACGAAGCACATTGAGACAATTAGACAGTTACTTATGAATCTTTTAATGAAATATCAATGGATTTTAATTTAGATGTAGATCTATTGTATCATGATTTTCTCAATATTCTGAGAGGTGCCAGAATTCACCTTTAATAAATATACACCTGGCTGTAACACCGTTTTATTACCCAACTCATAAATCGTTGAAGTAATGTTATCATTATCTATAATATCACTTAGTATTATTTTTCCTTCTTTATTGATTAATTGAATAGTGATTGTAGAGTTAATTCCACCAATTTGGAGTTTAGCTTGTCCATTTGTACTTGGATTAGGGAAAACTGATGTGTTGAAAGTATTTAACTCATCAGAAAAATGGACTACTAAAGGACCGAATGTTTCATTTTTTCCATCAAAGTCAAACTGTACTAATTTATAGTACATGGAAGTGAAGTGTTCTTCTTCATCAGTGAAAGAGTAATCAATACGAGTTGAAGTATTGCCATTTGCGTCAACAGAACCAATTAAATTCCAGTTTCTTTTATCAGTTGAAGAGTATACCTCAAAGTGTGAGGCGTTTTCTTCAGAAGCTGTTGACCATTCTAATTTACACGTATTATTGATTTTGGAAGCAGTAAACGAAATAAGTTCAACAGGAAGTTCATTTTGCCAATTGGCAGGTAATTCACTATCTAAGATGTTGTTGACTGTATTGTCAGTAATATTTAGCGGGCTATCAACATTACCAGAAGTAGTGACATTGTCAGTATCTATTGTACCTCCAACATAAGCAGGAAGTGCACTTCCGCCAGGGCCAGTTGAAACAGATCCATTGCCAGTTACATCTCCAATTACAATAACGTATCCATTGTTGTGGAAACTGATATCCCCATTGATGATTACATCACCTGTAACAATAAAAAGAGAAGAGTTATTAATTGTTACAGTCGCTCCACCTTCAACGGTTAAATTTCCCTCAATAATTACATAGTTGCTATAGGTATCAGGATCTCCACCAAGTCCTGGCGTTACAGACATTTGGAGTTTGTTAGAGAAATTGACACCACTTGTAAATGTGATGTCACCTATGTGTTCATAGGTACCATTATCACTGGCTCCTTGAAGTGTTTCGTGTGTGTCACCGCTACTTAAATCATTATCATTGTCATCATCAAGACTGATGTTTTGTCCATACACAAAAGTAGGAATAAACAGTAAAAACGATAATGCTACTTGTAGGTGCAGACGAGTGTTCAGTGTTAATTGTATATGTTTTATTACATGTGTAAATAAGTGATTCATAAGTGTTTGGGTTAATATTGATGAAAGTAGAGAACTATTCCAACAAACGTCTGAAAATTCAATATGTTTTGAAATATTTAATTAATCTAAGAATTGTACTATCTATTTCTTTGATTAGTGCAAGTGCTTTTCAAACAAATGTTCTTTATAAATAGTTCATTAGTTGAACTTAATTAACATTTTTTCAGTGAAATAATGGTTTTTGACCTAATTGGGAATGTGTAAATTGCTAGTTTTTATTGCTTCGTAAGTTCCTTAAATAAATAGTACTATTTGAAGGTTTTCTGTTTTTGAATTGGAGCTGTATTCGGGCAGATCAGAAGGGCATAAAAAAAACTCCAGTAGATTAATAAATCTCTACTGGAGTTTTGAGAAGGGGTAGTATTATTTTACTGAATGATGATCTTTTTTGTGCTTTGGGAAACACCTGAATTTACTTTTAAGACATATAATCCTGGTTTCAATGTTACCTGATTTCCAAGTTCATAAATGGTAGAAGTAATATTACTATTCTCTATAGTATCAAATAACACAACTCTTCCTTCTCTATTGAGCAATTGAAGGGTTGTGGTAGTTCCTTGATTTATACCTCCAATTTGGATAGAAGCTTTTCCTGTTGTACTTGGGTTAGGGAAAACTTCTGTAGTGAAGGTATTCTCTTTATCTGAGAAGTGAACGACTAAAGGACCAAAAGTTTCGTTTTGACCATCGAAGTCATATTGTACTAATTTATAATAAGCAACAGATTGGTAATCTTGGTCGTCAGTAAATGAATAATCAATACGAGTAGCTGAATTACCACTTGCATCTACATCACCCAATAGATTCCAGTTTTTATTGTCAATTGAAGAATAAACTTCAAAGTGAGATGCATTTTCTTCTGATGCAGTAGACCATTCTAGTTTTACATTGCTTTCTTGTTTTGAGGCAGTGAAGGAAATGAGTTCTACTGGAAGTTCAGTAATACCATCTAAAATAGCACCTATTTCAGGTACGTCAGTACTTAAAGTCTCTCTATTACCACCACTAACATTATTGTCTCCACCTACACCAGAAATTGAACCGTTTGTGTAAGGTTGAGCAGATGATGGATTACCATTTTTAAAAACTATTGTTCCGTCGCCATTTATACCTACATGACTATAAATATAACCAGTGCCTTTAGTACTGATTACAGCATTCTCTTCAATTGTTAGAGTTCCAACAACAACTAGCAATGAATTATTTTCGATACTAAGGGTTGTATAAGCTTTTACTGTTAAGTTATCATAGATGATTACAGCTTCACCATCTGCAAACTTATTTTGAATTTTCATAGAGGTTGAGTTGACTCCATCACCCAAAACAACATCTTCACAGCTATAACCATTATCTAGAGTTGTGTTGTTAGCAGTGTAAATTGGATCTATACCTCCCGCACAAACCTGTCCATGGACATGGATATAATGTGAAAGGGAAAAAATAAGGCAAAGTACAAGTAGATATTTAGACATAGTATTTAGATTTATATAGTAAGTTGACTATTAGAAGTTAAATCAAATTACGAGGGGTATTAAGATTTGTTTGGAAAAAGTCATCAAATTATAAGAAAAGTAGCCTACGATTCTTTATATAGTGCAAATTTAATGTAAACAATTATTAACAACAAAAAGTTCCCTGAGCTAAATAATAATTTTCGTTGCTATTGTAATGTTTTGTCACTTTTTGCATGAAAAATAGATTATTTTACTCTTTTGTAGTTGAAAAAAGGCAGGGTGTGTTGCAAAAAAAAGGCCTTCATTGCTGAAGACCTTTCTCTATTGTATTGATTATCAATTAAATTCTATACTTCATCATAAGCCCATTCCACACCGGTTTTGGTATCTTTTACCACTACACCCATGTCTTTCAACTGTGATCTGATAGCGTCTACTTTGTCGTAATCTCTTACTTCTTTAGCCGTTGAATAATCTTTGATGATATAATCTAAAGCTTGGAAGAAGTGATCAGGAGTTTCTTCTTTCAGTCCTAAAACATCTTCAATGAATGTAATGTAATAAGAAATCATATCATTGAAAGCTTTTTCTCCTAATTGTGCAGCAGGGATATTACCACCATGAACAGCATTGATTTTCTTTAATAAATTGAAAATACCTGCCATAGCAACTGCTGTATTGAAGTCATCATTCATACCTCTGTAGATAGAGTTGATAATGCTTTCAATGTTTTTGGCTTGTTTTTCATTTACCTCAACACTTTCATCGGCCTTGTATTCCATACTTTTCGCCAAACGAAGACCATTCATCACTTTTCTGTACCCTTTACGTGCCGCTTTTAGCGCATCATTAGAGAAATCCAATGTACTTCTGTATTGTGCCTGAAGAATAAAGAAACGGATGGTCATTGGTGAATAAGCCTCTTCTAATAGGTCGTGCTTACCTTCAAATAACTCTTCCAAAGTGATAAAGTTACCCAAAGATTTACCCATTTTCTGACCGTTGATTGTAATCAGGTTATTGTGAAGCCAATACTTAGCAGGCTCTACATGATTGCAAGCATTTGATTGAGCAATTTCTGCTTCATGGTGAGGGAATTTTAAATCCATACCTCCACCGTGAATATCAAAATGATCTCCTAAGTATTTTCTTGACATTGCAGAACATTCAAGGTGCCACCCTGGGAAACCTTCAGACCAAGGAGAATTCCAACGCATGATGTGTTCTGGTTCAGCCTTTTTCCAAAGTGCAAAGTCCACTTGGTTTTTCTTGTCGCTCATACCGTCTAGGTTACGAGTACCTTCAAGCATTTCTTCTATATTTCTACCTGATAAAGCACCGTATTCTTTGTCCTCATTGTATTTTACAACATCAAAATATACAGAACCATTGGACTCATAAGCATAACCTGACTCTATGATTTTCTGAATCATTTCGATCTGCTCAATGATATGCCCAGTAGCACGAGGCTCAATACTTGGAGGAAGAACGTTTAAAGCAGACATGTCATTATGATAGCGGTCCGTGTAATACTGCACCACTTCCATTGGCTCAATCTGTTCTAACTTTGCTTTTTTTGCAATTTTATCTTCACCTTCATCTGCATCACCCACAAGGTGTCCAACATCTGTGATATTACGAACATAACGCACTTTGTAATCCTGATGCTTGAAGTACCTGAAAATAACATCAAAAGTAATGGCAGGTCTGGCATGGCCTAAATGGGCGTCACCATATACGGTTGGACCACATACATACATCCCTACAAAAGGTGGATTAATGGCTTGGAATAGTTCTTTTTTACGTGATAACGTATTGTATACCTTCAGTTGTTTTCTTAAATCTGGTTGCATGAGCGCAATTTTTATTTTGGACCTAAACGGGGTCACAAAGATGCAAAACATTCTTCTAAAAAGATAGAGAGAAAATTACACAATGATCCGTAGAGGAAATTTGTTTCTTAAAAATTATTAGGATAGGGGTAATCTATTTTATGCGGGGGATGCATAAAATTAAACATTGACAATCAACAACATCGTAGGATGGTGATCTTTATCGGGGCGATATTTAAAATGCTTTTCATAAATTACCGTCAATTGAATGATCAAAAGTAATAAAATAAAGTTTAGAAATAAATGAAAAAAGCATTATTTCAATGGAGTGGTGGTAAAGATTCATCTTTTGCCTTATTTAAAGCCTTGAAAGAGTGGGAAATCAAAGGTCTGTTGACGTCACTTTCTGCTGAATACAAAAGAATCAGTATGCATGGTGTAAGGGAAGAACTTTTGGATAAGCAGGCAGAATCTATTGGTATTCCATTGCATAAAATGTATTTAGAGGAAGACTCTTCGCATGATACTTATGACAGAGAACTTGCCAAAAGTTTAGCTCCTTTTGTGGATGCTGGAATGAAAGATCTTGTTTTGGGTGATATTTTCTTGGAGGATTTGAGACAATACCGTGAAGATAAAATGGCTAAAGTAGGTTTGAAATGTCATTTTCCACTTTGGGGTGGAGACACACATAAATTATTCAAAGAGTTTGTGGAGGCTGGTTTCAAAGCTATTGTAGTAGCGGCTAATGACAACTTAGGCGAAAAATTCAATGGCAGGGTGCTGGATATGAACTTCTACAATGATCTTCCTGAAGGAGTGGATCCTTGTGGAGAAAATGGAGAGTTCCATACGTTTGTTTATGATGGACCAATCTTCTCTGAACCTGTTGATTTTACAGTTGGTACTAAAACTATCAGAGAGTACAATTACAAAGATGCAGATGGAAATGATATCAATTCTAAAGTGCATTTCTGTGATTTAGTACCTGCTGAATAGATTAAAGTCAAAATTAACTTCACAATAGAATATGCTTTATAAAATGCTTAATTTAGGCGCTTGTAAAGCATATTTTTTTGAATAGTGTTTATCTACTTATGTTAAAAATACCACACGTTTTTTACTGCCTGATTTTATTGCTGTTTGCTGGCTGCTGGCTGTTCCTCTTTAGATAAGGAAGCCATTGAAAAAGAAATTCTCACACTGGACAGCATTGGAAAAAGAGAAAAGTATCTGATGAAAGTTTTAGAAGATGATCAAAAGGTACGTAATCCGATGGTTTTTCATGATATCGTAACCAAATTCGGAACCGATTCACCTGAATACCAAGACTTAGCTGAACAATTAATGGAGGTGGATAAAGTAAACCAATTCAAAATAGATTTTTATATCAGTCAGTATGGTTTCCCTTCGCCGAAATACTTCAGTATTATGGCCATCAATAGTCCATTTTTTGTATATCAGCATATTAGAGATATTGATAAGCGAAATGGGAAATTCCCCTTACTATATAAAGCTTATAAAAACGGAAGCCTTAGTATAGATTTAATGAGTTCTTATTTAGGTAGAACTTACTTTCTGAAGTGTGGTAAGAACCTTGTTATTGAAAATCCATATACTCCAGAGCAAGAACTAGAACAATTAATAAAGGCATTGGGCCTGAATAAATAATAATGAATGTGTCTGAAAACCTACTAAACAAATTTCCTGAAAACATAACTTTTAAATATAACTGGCGAAAGTATCAAAGAAGAGTTTTAGATGAATTGTCTACTCATCTTACAGATGATCATTTGCATGTGATTGCACCTCCAGGATCTGGAAAAACGGTCTTAGGATTGCAGGTGATGTTAGAAATAAATCAACCGACATTAATACTTGCCCCTACAATTGCGATTAGAAATCAATGGATTCAACGCTTCTGTGATCTATTTTTACAAGTCTCCACCACTCCCGATTGGATTTCAAACAATATAAAAGAACCAAAATTCCTTACTGTTACCACTTATCATGCTCTACATGCTCTTGGTGCTAAAGACGATGAAGTAGAAGAGGAAGAAACAGTTGATTGTAATTTTGAAGGGCTTGATTTTGGAACCATAGTTTTGGATGAAGCCCATCACCTCAAAAATGCATGGTGGCAGACTTTAATGGCATTAAAAAATAAACTGAAGCCAAAAGTTGTAGGCTTGACTGCTACACCGCCTTATGATGTTTCTTTTTCAGAGTGGGAGAGGTATATAGAATTAAATGGCCCAATTGATACTGAAATCAGTGTTCCTGAGCTGGTGAAAGAACGTAATTTATGTCCTCATCAAGATTACATTCATTTTTCAGAACCAATTCAAGATGAACTTTCCATTATTTATAATCACAGAGCAAGTACAAAAGCAATTACAGATCAAATTGTAGCAGATACTTTTCTCGTTGATTATTTAAATAATCATCCTGCTATTCAAAACCCTAAATTGAACTTAGAATGGATTTATGACAACATAGAAATCTATTCTTCCTTTTTGATTTACCTTTCTGCCAATCAACAGGAACTGTCAGGTTTTCATTTTGAGATTACAGGGAATAAAAAGAAAAAACTTCCTCAGTTAGACAAATACTGGTTGGAAGTACTTTTTAACCATTTGATATTTCATGAAAAGAGAAATGATAAAACGTTTTCACAGCACATCAAAAAAGTAGAGCATTTTATCAGAATGCATGGGGGGATTGCAGGAAAGAAACTGGTGTTAGAGAACGATCAAGAA
>NZ_JABANE010000094.1 GCF_012844305.1 Flammeovirga aprica JL-4 | reverse complement strand
AGTGTATTCAGAAGAGGACTTAATAAAGTGAGAGAGATGATTAAAAGTGTTGATTTCAAAGACTTTACAAAGATGATTTCTCATTTTAGGATGAACTATCTAAAAATCATCGGGTAGAGTAGTGCTGTTTTTTTTGTTAATAAGATTTCATATCTTTATAGCACTAAAACTTAACCTTTTATAAATAAGAAATACGGAAAAGCAATTTTATTGAATTTAATTCTGGTTATTTATAGAATATTACAGACAATAAATACCATCAAGTATTCTGCAAAAAATATCAGTATTATCTTCATAAACAACTAAAAGTAAGTCACAATTAAACCACTTAGTAAAAAACTCTTAATCAAAATATAAGTAACTGGTTCGTATATAAATTTGAATAGAGATTTTACAATGTTATTGTTTACTACAACTACCACAGAGAGAGAATACTTTACCATACCTTTCTTTGTAACTGGATTAAGTTAAAATTAAAAAGAGACTATTATTTAAATAGAATTCATGCCAAATATCATATTAATCACCAATCCAAAATCTGGCAATGGTACTTCTATAAAGGCAGCTCATATTGCACAACAGACTTTGGCAAGCAAGAGAATAAATGTTCACATTGCTTACACAGAATACGAAGGTCATGCAACCTTACTGGCAAAGTCCTTTATTGCCAACTTTGATATCATTGTTGCTATCGGTGACGATGAAACTGTCAATGAAGTAGCTCAGGCTCTTGTAGGAACTGATAGAGTTTTAGGCATTATCCCTTGTGGCTCTGGAAACGGACTTGCCAAACACTTAGGTATTCCTATGATTTTAAAGAAAGCCATTAAAATCATTTATAATAAAAAAGTAAAGAGTATTGATGCTCCAAAAATCAATGACCAATACTTTTTCACTACAGCGGGCGTTGGGTTTGGCACAAAAATCAGCCATAACTTCAGAAAATTCAATGGGAGAGATTTTAAGAATTACTTTAAATCTATTCTGATGGATTTTCAACTCTATTCACCGCAACAATATACTATTGATGTTAATGGTAAAAAAATCAGTTCAAAAGCCTTTGTAATTTCATTGGCTGAGGAAGCTCAACAAAAAGATCACACCTTCATTTCACCTCCTTCTAAAGCAAAGAAAGGTGTTCTTGAGGCAACCATTTTATCGAAGTCTTCCCTTTTCAAAAATGGACATTTCGGCTTTAATTTCTTCAAAAGAAAAGCACAAAAAAGTCCAGAAGTTATTCATTTGCAATCAGATGACATTACAATAGATACTACAAAAAAGAGACAATTGGTTTTCGGACATAAAGATGGAGAAACAGAAAAATGGTCAACTCCATTAAACTTTAAGTTTAGTAAAGGAGATAAGCTCAATGTAATCGTACACTAAAATAGTTTATGATTTCGTTGTGCTTTCTACATCATTATTTTATATCCAAACAGCGTATTTACCTCTTTAATTGATTTTTTGTCCACCAAATCCAAGGCAACAATTTTTTTATTTTTAAAAGGATGTTTAGGGCCGATACAGCTCACAAAACGGTATTTTTTGTCACGGAAATTTTCACCGCCTTCTTTATTACTGCTCAAACCTACCCTGCTGCTTTGAGCAATAATCTCGTAAGGCATTTCTTTCTCTCTTAAACCAAATTCCACTTCCTGCACATCTACACCACCAATGAAATGGAATATTTCTGCGATGACATGCAAAGGACCGCTGATAAATTCTTTATCGCTTTTTCTCTGAAGTCCTCTGATCAGTATGCCTCCATAAAAATCTAATGTCCCAAAAGTGATATCAATCCCAGCACCATGAACATACCATCTTCCTAAGGTTTTTTGGTTATCATGCTTATGCACATATGGATCAGGATGTTTTTCATGATGAAAGTAAAATTCTATCTCTACAATTCTGTAGTTCTGAATTCCGGCTTTCAAAACACATTTATTCATTAGATAATCTGCAATTCTTTGAAAAGATTCTGAGATCTGTTGGTCATTAAGGTTGATCTGTAATTTTTTTACTTCCTGTACTAATCTATCGAAAACGAGTCCCATTAATATTAAGTTGATAATTATGATGAAGTTATTTTTTAGGTCATAAGGAACCGCACCTGATACTGTAGTATTTCATTTTTAAACGAGAGATTTCTTACAAGAATTACGTGAATAAATGAAGAAAGTATTGGTTATAAATATTCCGTTAGATGTTGGATTCCTGCTCATCAATATACTTTTTTCCTTTCTCTAGTCCTAGATATTATTAAAACTTTCTATAATGTTCTTAAATCAATTCATATTCTTGAAAGTTCAATATAATATTTAAAACATTTTCGCTCTTATTTGTTTAGCTTTGCACATTCTAAAAAGAAAAAATAAAATTTATTAATATAAAAAATGGAAAATAAGGTAAGAGTACGTTTTGCTCCAAGTCCTACTGGACCTCTTCACATTGGTGGAGTGCGCACAGCTTTATTTAATTACTTATTCGCCAAACACAATGGCGGTGACTTCTTGGTACGTATTGAAGATACAGACCAGAGCCGTTTTGTGGAAGGTGCTGAAGAATATATCCGACAGAGTTTAGAATGGGCAGGTATCGTTGCTGATGAGGCACCATGGAACCCTGGTGATTGTGGTCCTTACCGACAGTCTGAGAGAAAAGAGATATATAAAGAATATGCTGAGCAGTTGGTGAAAGACGGTCTTGCTTATTATGCATTTGATACTTCTGAAGAATTGGAGGAAATGCGTGAGCGTTTGAAAGCGGCACGTGTCAATACCCCTCAATACAATTCGATGACACGTACACAGATGACCAACTCTTTGACACTTTCTGAAGAGGAAGTGAAAGAAAGAATTGAGAGTGGTGCTCCTTACGTTATTCGTTTAAAGGTTCCTAAAAAGGAAGAAATTAGATTGAATGATATGGTACGTGGTTGGGTAATGGTACATTCTCATACTATCGATGATAAAATCTTAATGAAGTCGGATGGAATGCCTACTTACCACTTGGCTAACGTTGTGGATGACCACTTAATGGGAATCACTCACGTGATCAGAGGTGAAGAGTGGTTACCTTCTGCTCCATTGCACGTTTTATTATACAAATACTTAGGTTGGGAAGATACAATGCCTCGTTTTGCTCACTTGCCGTTATTATTGAAGCCTGATGGCAACGGTAAATTAAGCAAGAGAGACGGTGATAAGATGGGCTTTGCGGTATTCCCATTAGAGTGGAAAGACCCTCAATCTGGTGATATCTCAAGAGGTTTCAAAGAAGATGGTTTCTTAGCAGATGCTTTCATCAACTTCTTATCATTCTTAGGATGGAACCCAGGTGACGAGCGTGAATTCTTCACATTACAAGAATTATGTGATGAATTTACAATGGAAAGAGTAACGAAGGCAGGTACTAAATTCGATATCGATAAAGCGAAATGGTACAACCAACAGTACTTAAAAAATAGACCTGATGCTGAGTTAGCACAATATTTAATTGCTGATATGACTGCTGAAGGAAAAGAAACAACTCCTGAGAAAGCAGCATTAGTGGCTAATCAGTTGAAAGAGCGTGTGACTTTCCCTCAAGAGATCTGGAGAGATGGTCGTTTCTACTTCGAGAAACCTCAAGAATACGATAAGAAGACAGTAAAGAAAAAATGGAAACCTGAAGGGGTAGCTGTTTTACAAGAATATGCGAGTACAATTGAAAATGCTGAAAGCTTCACTGCTGATGATGCTAAAGACATTTTCATGAAAGTCTTGGAAAATCACGAAATGAAAATCGGACAAGTAATGCCTGCATTAAGAGTAGCAATCTCTGGTAAAGGTGGCGGTCCTGATTTGATGATCATGCAAGAAATCTTAGGCAACAAAGAAGTGGCTGAAAGAATTAACATCGCAATTGAAAAAATTAATAAACTAAAAGAGGGCAACTAGAGTTTAGTTTATGATAAAGTGTGATAGGAGTCAAAATTTCTATCATGCTTTTATACTCACATTGAACATGGAAGAAAAAAACACTGAAAAAAGGCTGGACTTTATCCGTGAAAAAATCACTGAAGAGTTAGCATCAAATAAAAATGGAGGTAAACTATTATTCCGTTTTCCTCCTGAGCCAAATGGTTATTTACACATTGGCCACGCAAAATCAATCTGCTTAAACTTCGGTTTATCACAAGAATTTGAAGGTGCGGGTACAAACCTTCGTTTTGATGATACAAACCCTGCCAAAGAGGATCAGGAGTATGTAGATTCAATCAAAAGAGATATCGAATGGTTAGGCTTCAACTGGGAAGGTGAACCAAAGTTTACTTCTGATTATTTCGACCAACTTTATGATTGGGCAGTGAAATTAATCAAAGAAGGAAAAGCATATGTAGACGATCAAGCGGCTGACGTAATTGCTTCTCAAAAAGGTACTCCTACTACTCCAGGTACTAACTCTCCATTCAGAGAGCGTTCTGTGGAAGAGAACTTGGAGCTTTTTGAAGGCATGAAAGAAGGCAAGTTTGAAGAAGGTTCTAGGGTATTAAGAGCTAAAATTGATATGGCCAACCCTAACATGCACCTTCGTGACCCATTCTTATACAGAATCATCAAAAAGGCTCACCATAGAACAGGTGACAAGTGGTGCATCTACCCTATGTACGATTGGGCACATGGTCAATCAGATTACATTGAGGGAATCACGAACTCACTTTGTACGACTGAGTTTGAGGTACACAGACCTTTATACAATTGGTTCTTGGATCAATTAGCAGAGGCTGATAAAACACGTCCAGAACAAACTGAGTTCTCACGTTTGAACTTGAACTATACAGTAATGTCTAAGCGTAAGCTTTTACAATTGGTAGAAGAAGGTGTTGTGAACGGATGGGATGATCCTCGTATGCCAACAATTTCTGGTTTAAGAAGAAGAGGTTATACACCTGCTTCTATCAGAAACTTTGCAAATACTGTAGGTATCACAAAGAGAGATAACGTGATTGACGTTTCTTTATTAGAGTTTGCGATTAGAGAAGACTTGAACAAGACTGCTCCTCGTGTTATGGCTGTTTTGGATCCTATTAAATTAGTGATCGACAACTATGAAGAAGGTAAAACAGAGTGGCTAGAAGCTGAGAATAATCCAGAAGATGAAAACTCAGGTTCACGTCAAGTTCCTTTCTCTAAAGAGTTATACATCGAAAGAGAAGACTTTAAAGAAAGTGCTAACCGTAAGTTCTTCCGTTTGACGATTGGTAAAGAAGTTCGTTTGAAAAATGCTTACATCATCAAAGGAGAAAGCTGTGTGAAGGACGAAGATGGAAATATTACAGAAATCCACTGTACTTATGATCCTCTTTCTCGTTCGGGTAGCGGAACTGAAGAGTCGAAGCGTAAAGTAAAAGGTACTTTGCACTGGGTATCAGCAGAACATGCAGTAGACGCGAAAGTAAACCTTTACGATCGTTTATTCTCTGACGAAGCTCCTGATGCTCGTAAAGATCCAGAGACAAAAGAAGTGATTGATTTCAAGACTTTCTTAAATCCAGAATCGCTACAAGTAATTGAAGGTTGTAAAGTTGAGCCATCTTTGAAAGACAACAAAGCGGGCGATAATTTCCAATTCCAAAGAATGGGTTACTTTATCTTAGATCAAGATTCTACTCCTGAGAATATGATTTTTAACAAGACTGTTGGATTGAGAGATTCTTGGGCAAAAAAGAGCTAAGCTGTTGTAAAATAGTTTAAGATATAAAATTAAAACGGAGATACTTTTCGAAGCATCTCCGTTTTTTTATTCTGCAGACTTCAGGTTCTTCTGAACTGTAAAGATAAACTTACTCCCTCCTAAGGGGTTTTCATCTACCCATATTTTCCCATGATGTTTATCAATAATCTTTTTACAGCTGGCCAAACCCAGTCCATTTCCTTCAAATTCTGAATAGGTATTTAATCGAGTAAAAGCCTTAAATATTTCTTCTCTGTTTTTCTCATCAATACCAATACCATTATCAGTGACAGAAAATTGCCAATAATCATCATGCTCTTCACTAGCCACTTGAATATTAGTTTCACCTTGAGAATGTCTAAATTTTAATGCGTTACTAATAAGATTCTGGAAAACTCTGTATATACCTACTCTAGAACAGAGGATTGTTGGTAATTTCTCCACATCAAAATTCACCTCATTTTCCTCAATTTTATAATTTAAATCTGCTAAAACATCTGTTATCAACTCATTGAGATCTTCCTCTGTCACTTCAAATTTCTTATCCAATTTTCCATAATTCATCAAAGATTCTACTAGACTGTTGAGTCGTTTCACAGATTTACCTATCACCTTCAACACCGGTTCTTGCACTTCTCCTGCGTCAATGGACAACTGTACTAACTGTGCTACATTGTTAATTGGGCTTCTAATATCATGTGATGCTTGAAACAGCATGTCTTTTATCTCAACGTTCTTTTGCTGTAGCTCTGAAGTTGCATTCTGTAATTCTATAATATCAGTAATATCTACAAATGAACCAAGAATTGTCATAAGGTTTCCTTCCTCATCATATTCAAAAGGGGAATCTTTGGACCTTAACCATTTCCATTTTCCACATTTGGCTTTGAAACGGTATACTATAAAGAAAGATTCGTTTTCTTTTGCATTATTAAGGCTTTCCCAATGGGCAAAAATTCTCTCATGATCTTCCGGGTGAAATAGTTCCAATAGTTCTTCTCTACCCAATTTAGCATAATCTTCTGATGAGTAACCAAGCAAATTAATTGCTTGTTCATTAGCAAAAGTGTTTTTACCTAATTTCACATCAAAAATGTAAACTCCATTTTGAGCATTAAGATTGATTTTCCTTAAAAACCTTTCTTTTTCCTCTAAAGCGATCTGTGCTTTATACCCCTCGGTGATATCCCTCGTGATCAAATTAAGTCTCACTACATTTTCTCCATCAAAAACAGGTGTGACATTTGTCTCATAATACATCATCCCAAAAGGAGCTTTATAATCAATTTGATAATTCTGAGGAATACCTGTATCGAAAACCTCTCTCATCTTTGACTCCGCTACCTTCTGAGAACCAGGGGGTAAGTAAATCGTACATCTTGTTCCCAACACTTCTTTTTTAGAAAGTCCAGGAGAAACATGATTGATGTATATGATTTTCAAATCTCTGTCGACTTGAAAAACGTGATCTGTGTTATGGTCAATTAAACTTTTATAATCAACCATATCATCTTCATCACTTTTGTCTATTTCTTTGAACAAAAGCGTATACGTCAGTTCATCACCCATGGAATTTTTGGAGATATAAACAGTAGCGGTTGATAAGGTTTTATCTTTCTTCAATACCCTAAACCTCTCAAAAAAGTACTCATCAGACGTGATTCGCCCTACATTGTGGGACATAATCTCATGAAAACTTCTATCACTTACTATTATCTCATCGATATTCCTTTGTAGTAGATCATCTTCAACGTAGTTTAAAAATTGACATAATGAATTATTCGTAAATACAATCTTACTTTGATTATTGATTACGATGATTCCGTCATTAAGCTGTTTTAATAATTTTAAGTAGTGCTGCAATTTAAAAATAGGTTTCTGTGAGTCGGCGAATTGAAATTGACTTGTATTATATAATTTTAGACCGGAGATTCCAAAATTGCGTTTCATTTCACTTAGAAATTAAAACAGCTTATTAATATCCTTATATTTTTCTTACTCAGTTCCAATTATTTACAAGCCATAAAAAACAGAAATTTCACCCCATCCAAAAAGATTCCCTCTTCTAAAGCTATCGTTAACCACTACCCTGTAATACTGGAACATAAAACGGCCCCAATTGAAGTTAATACCATAAACCCAGTTAAGAATCAAAGGGTCTATCTGTTCTGCTTTCAACACATAAGGACTTGATTCAAACTGTATTAAACTTCCCTGTGCAGTACCATCATAGAGCAATGCTCCCACTTGGAACTCAGTAAAAAAGTAAATCTGCTTTACATTATTCAAACTCGGTAACAAATCATTAAAGGTATTTCCTAATCCTTTTTTCCCATTCTTTTTCCTTCTGGCCTTACTCATCTTGTCTGATGAATCTATTCTCGGTGGGTATTTTTGCCTTATACCATCTCTGCTGTAATAAGTATCATTATATTTTCCCAGCTTAAATTGAAGACCCGACAAAAAGTAATTATAGATAGTTCCTATATGTGCTTTTCCAAAGATATTGGTTTCGTAAATTTTCCCAGTCAATGGCAACATTTTACTTACTTCCACATCTAAATCCAAAACCAATCCATTTCCGATTTGATTACCCCAACCGTTAAAATCAGTATTCTCCAGAAAAAGGCTGTGCATAAAATTTTGGGTTGCTCCCGCTCCTGCTGCTGGTCCTTGAACACCCACGTAAAGATTAGTTTCCAGTTTCAATGCCCTCCAATAATCTGTTGTTACTTTTCGGTAAGTTAGATACAACAACCCTGCATAAGGTCTATCGGTGGAGTCTACCTCAAAAAGTGCTGCATTTTCAGGGGTATGCATGTCCTGTCCTAATATCAAACTGAATTCTTTTTGGGTGGAATGCTTTAATCCGAATAAGATTTTATCCATCACCTTATTATTAAAATGATGACTGGACCAGGTGATATGAATACCGTTGGTAAAATTCCGATCAGATTGCAACCAATATTGATAGAAATCATTTTGAGAGGAAAGACTGATATACTCACTTTGTTGTTTTCCCAAGGAATCTACTTGACTGTAAAGTGGAATTGAGAAAGTAGATAGACAAAAAATAAGAAGTAGTAATTTCATAAAAGTCGTGATTGAAGATTACACTAAATTAAAAAAATATTTAAGAATTCAGTCATTTTCAATCTACACCCTCTGATTTGTACCCCAAAAAAACAACTTATAATAGTGTTTTATCCATTAAACGTACCCCGAAGAAATTATCCACTTTTATCTGATGTACCCCATCAGATTTTGAGCTGTACTCCCAAATGATCCCTTTCTCTTCTTGCTCATACTACAATCATTTCTTTGTTTCGTGATATCAACCTTCAGTTACTCTATTAATTAGAGCATTTAATTAACAACACTACTACATATATGAAAATTTTTAAACTACTACTCTTAGTGGGCATTATCGCTATGTATAATGCTACCCACGCAACCACTCTATTGACAGCTATGAATGCTTCGCCTTGTGATGGTGTAGCAGAGTGGAACTCTTCTTCAACTTATGCTCAAAGCGGTACACAAGTAGTGTACAATGGTAAGCTCTACAGCTCAAAATGGTGGACGCAAGGTGACACGCCAGGTGCAGCGGAGTGGGGACCTTGGGAAGAAATCGGTATCTGTGATGACAATCAAGCGCCAAGTGTCGCCTTCACACTGCCTGCCAATAACAGTTCTTTTGTATTAGAAGAAACAGCTTCTATTGATTTCGCAATCACAGCTTCTGATACTGATGGCACTGTAGAAGGCACTTCTATTACTATAAACGGTGTAACTTTCTCAGGAAGTACTCTACAATGGACCCCAAGTATTGCAGGGGATTTCACAGCAACGGCGACTGCTATTGACGATAAAGGCAGTGAAAGTAGTACATCTTTGAATTTTAGTATTACTTCAAATCAGCCAGTATCTCCTACAATCAATTTCACTTCTCCTGCGGACGGTGAAGTGATTAAAACCTCTGCATTAAGCCCAATCAACATACAGCTTGATGTAAATGATACGGACGGATCAATTGTATCTTCCAGCATCACGGTAGACGGGCAGACTTTCCCTTCTGCCTCAGCATCTTGGACCCCATCTGCTTTTGGCACTTACACTATTACAGGTGCTACAACCGATAATGACGGACTGACTGCAAGCAGTTCTATTTCCATCACAATAGAAGAAACAGTGCAAGGAAATTGTAGTTATCCGGAGTATGCACCTTATCCTTCAACCTATAATACCAATGATATTGTAGTCTACCAAGGTGATTTATATGAAGCTCAAGTAGACAACCTTTATAATATCACTCCTGGAGAAGCGGATCATTGGTGGAAACCATTAGGACCTTGTGTTGATACAAACACAGCTCCTGAAATTACTGCAACAGATGCTTCATCAGTAGGTTTAATTGCCACTACTTTAAGTGCCTCAATAATAGACATAGAAGGTGACGTAATTACAGCAACTTTCACTGTAGATGGCATTACTTTAAACGCCTCTCAGAATAATGATAATTTCACAACCCAATGGACTCCTTCTGCTTATGGCAGTTACGCTGTAGAAATCAATGCTTCGGATGACAAAGGAAAATCAAGCACTGCTTCTTATGTACTCACTATTAGTGAACCACAAGGACCTCAATATCCTGTCATCACTTCATTCACTCCTGCGGAAAATAAAGTCATCAAACAAACTTCATTATCTGCCATCGCTATTTCATTTGAAGCATCAGATATAGATGGAAGCATTGTTTCTCACAGCATTACAGTAGACGGCACTACTTACAACAGTTCTTCTGCTTCGTGGACACCTTCTTCATTCGGCAACTATACCATTGTATTTTCTGCTACAGATGACGAAGGACTAACAACAGATCAAAGCATCTCAATTACTGTAGAAGAAAACTTAGCATTTACAGATAAAGTACTGGTAGGTTACTGGCACAACTGGAATCTATCTAGTGTTCCTTATATCCGATTAAAAGATGTTGACGATAGATACAATGTGATTTGTATTGCCTTTGCTGAACCAAAAATCAGAGATATAGACAACACAATGATTTTTGATCCTATCGACATAGACAATTTCCAAAATGAGCCTTCTGATAAGTCAAGAGCGGAGTTTAAAGCAGATGTAGCTTACCTGCAAAGCAGAGGCAAAAAAGTACTCCTGTCACTTGGTGGGGCCAACGGAGTGGTTCACCTTGATAATGAAGAAGAGCAACAAAAATTTGTCACTTCAATGATCAGTTTATGTGAAACTTACGGCTTTGACGGAGTAGACATTGACCTAGAGGGCTCTTCTTTGACTCTTAATGCAGGTGATGATGATTTCACTAACCCAACAACACCAAGAGTCTTGAACTTTATAGAAGGAATGCAGGCTATCAAAGCTCATTTCGGCCCTTCATTCTTGTTGACATCTGCTCCTGAAACTGCTTATGTTCAAGGTGGACAAACAGCCTACGGCGGATCATGGGGTGGTTACCTTCCAATTCTTCACTCATTAAGAGATCAATTGGATTATGTACACGTACAGCTTTACAACACAGGTAGTTTGGGTGCTCTTGATGGAAAAGCTTATACGCAAGGAACTGCTGACTTTATAGTTGCAATGACAGAAATGTTGTTACAAGGTTTTGAGTCGAAAAGTGTTGCAGGCTTCTTCCCTGCTTTCAGAGAAGATCAAGTGGCCTTAGGTCTGCCTGCAAACAAACCTGCCGCACCTGCTGGCGGTTATACTCCACCCGCAGAAGTACAAAAAGCATTGAACTATTTGGTAAACGGTGTTTCTTTCGGAGGAGAATATAAACTGGTAAAAAGTGAAGGCTACCCTGAACTAAGAGGTATGATGACTTGGTCAATCAACTGGGATAAAACGACAAATTATGAATATGCCCAAAGCTATGACACTTTCTTTAACGGTAATAATGCTAGAAAAAGAAATGAATTAGAAGTAGAGCTTCACAGTGCATTAGGCAATGTTTATCCTAATCCATTCGAATATGATCTCAACATTGATATTCAATTAGAAAATAATGAATCGATCAGTGCAAAAATATTTAATGCTAACGGACAACTTGTCCAACTTAAAAATTTCAACAATTTAAACAGCGGTGTTCATCATCTAACTATTCCAACAACTTCTCTTTCAAAAGGGATTTACATTTTCCAACTCATCTCTAAAGATCAAACGAAGGTCTATAGAGTCATCAAGCAATAAGTAGGAAAACACAATTTATTTAGCAAGTGGAAAAAGCTGCTCTTTATTAGAGCGGCTTTTTTAGTTTAGAACGTAAATTTTTAAAGCTTACAAACTACAACTCTAACCATTTTTCTTCCCTCTTCATTCTTATCTATTACCTAAAATTATCTGTTTTCTTTATTCCTAGTACTTAATTACCTTTGGGAGAAATTAAATACGATATAAATATGCTTCAAGCGCTAGTAATGCTGATTGCTCCAATAATTTTGACATGGGGAGCAAAAAAATATACATGGATTGAGAATATAGGAACTGTAATCATTGCTTATGCATTGGGCATTTTTCTTGGCAATACTTTTTACACCATCGATACCGAAGTTTCAAAAACATTAGTTGAAGCAGCCGTACCTTTATCCATAGGTTTGATGCTGTTGTCATCCAACATGAAACAATGGATCACTCAGGCGAAGTCTACGATCCTTTCTTTTTTCTGTAATCTTTTTGGGGTGACAATTGGAGCTGTTATAGCATTTTTGGTGTTTACAGGCACTTTAGAAAGTGCACATTATTTAGGAGGAATGTCTGTGGGGCTTTACACGGGAGGCACGCCAAACATGTCAGCAATTGGTCTTGCACTAGAGGTTAACGACGAAGCGTTTGTATTAATGAATACCGCCGATATGATTCTGGGTGGCATATGGATGATTTTCCTAATGACAATAGCCAAAACATTATTTGGTTTTGTGCTCCCTGAATACAAAGCAGAAAACTCTATTATCACGGATCTCAATAAAATTCCAGCACTTCAAGGACCGTCTACCAAAAGTATCCTTGCAAGCATAGGTATTGTAGTGCTTATACTTGGTATTTGCGTGGGGACCTCTTTGTTATTATGGGGGAAAATGGATGAAATTTATATCATTCTCGGTGTAACGTCTCTAGCTATTGGAGCTTCTTTCAATTCAAAGGTGAGAAATATAAAAGGTAGTTTTCTGGTAGGTGAATATTTCGTGCTACTCTTCTGCATTGGTCTAGGAAGTCTTTCCAATTTTGAAAAATTGTTAGCGGAAGGCAGTTTATATATTGGCTTTGTGGCAATTGTGATGTTTACGGGTATTGTTATTCATTTGCTGTTAGCCAAGTATTTCAAAATTGATGTAGATACATTTATCATCACCTCTACTGCTTGCCTGTACGGTCCTGCTTTTGTTGGCCCTGTCTCTAAAGCCATCAAAAACAAGAAAGTAATCCTTTCAGGTATGGCAGCAGGAACTTTAGGCTACGCTATTGCCAACTATTGGGGAATCCTGCTTGGCAAACTGCTCTTGATTTTCACTTATTTCTTAGTTGGGTAAAATATCATCAAAACATTTGTCGTTTAAACAAATATTGTTTTTATTTGCAGGGTATTAAAAACATTCAATCAAATAAAACACTTTTTTTATGAACATTATCGAGAGCTTAAACTGGCGTTACGCAACAAAAAAATTTGACGCTACTAAAAAATTAGACGACGCAACTGTACAAACAATCTTGGAAGCAGGTAATCTTTCTGCTTCATCGTATGGCTTACAACCATGGAAGATTGTTTTGGTAAAAAATCCTGAATTGCGTGAAGCATTAGTGCCACACGCATGGGGACAAAAGCAAGTTTCTGATGCTTCTCACTTAATCGTTATCGCTAGAACAGCAGAATTAACGGTAGAAGATGTTGAGGCATTCATCCAAAATGTTTCTGCTACAAGAGGTATTCCTGAAGAAGCTTTAGGCGATTACAAAGGTATGATGGTCAACACTGTCAATAACTTGTCTGATGCTGATAAAGATAACTGGGTGGCAAAACAAGCTTACATTGTTTTAGGTAATTTATTAACTGCTTGTGCTCAACTTCAGGTAGACAGCACACCAATGGAAGGCTTTGTTCCTGCTGAAGTAGATAAAGTTTTAGGTTTTGAAGAGTTAGGCTTAAAAAGTACTGTTTTACTTCCAATTGGTTACAGAGCTGAAGATGATGATTACCAGCATCTTGCTAAAGTAAGAAAGCCTCTGGAAGAAGCAATTGTAACATTATAATTATAGGATACTTTTTTTATTCCAACAAAAATTAAGTAAAGAAAGAGTCCAAACCTCTTATTTCCCTTGGAGATAAGAGGTTTTTTATTGAATTTACATTGCTGAAGTACTAAGTCAAAAATGAAATTTATCCACTCTCAGCATCCCCATTAGTTGGTATTTTACACTACATTTACTCATTTTCAACGTCATAAATTTGCATCATAAAACATATTTGAACTAAAATTACATAAACAATATTCACATTTTAAACCTATTCAAAAGATGCGATATCTCTCAACAATTACAGCATTAGCTTTTATATTAATAGGATGCGATGAATATGAATGTTCTGAAGGATCTATTGTTCTCAAAAATCTACACAACAGAGGTGGTGAAGTTTATTTCAACAATGCATTTGTGGGGGAAATTGCAGGAAATAGTTCTGATGAAGACAGAGAGTTAAAAATTAAAGTACAAATCAAGAACGGCGAAACAACCTGCGGGACTCTAGAAATTGACAGAAGCGGTTTTTTCACAAGTGATTACAGTGAAGAAGTATGTGTTTCGGTCTGCGACAACGAATTTATATATGCTTACTAAATTATTATCATACCAATCAATAATACTTATCTATATCAAACTGAATCATAATTACTGTTAAAAACAATGAGGACATTTCAAATATTGAAATGTCCTCTTTTATTTAAATAAGCAGTAAGAGTATGTTTGAAACATCTCTAAGCAAACACACATCATAATAAAACCTTACGATCAGGTAAATAAATCATCTGCAAGTCAGGTATTTTACTTTTGTACACCTTCACTTGTACAAAGTAATAATGCTCTTTTGTGGAGGATTCACCTCTGAAAATGGGTTTTAAAGAAAATGATCTATTATAAAAACTAATGGTATTATAATGCTTTTTGAGGGTGAATGGAGATAGATATACGAAATCAATGATATAATACTTTTCGGTCTCAAAAATATTGGACTGCACAAATTGAACTGCTGTGGGTAATGCAACGTTATTCTCCCTTTCTTCTTTCCAACTATTCAAGTAATCAATATGGCCACCATTAAAGCTTTCAACTTCCTTGATTCGAAAATCAGCATTGAATTTGAAGATAATCTCATTCCATTTTAAGCCCTCTGAAATAGGATCTAGAGAAGTAACATAATTTTCAATCGTCACTTTCAACCAGAAAAGGGACCTTGTTTTATCCACATTTTTCTGTTCTTCTATTTCAAATAACTTTGTTTTATAATCAAGGAATGAAATGTCCACCCACGGAAAATCTGTTCCATCATAATAAACAGGTATACAAAAAGATATTCTTTCAATAGTCCCTTCCTTTTCAATACTGTGTGTCCTCTTAAATTTATACAACCCTTCCATAGGAGAAACCTGCCCTTTGAATTCTTTTCTTTTCTTCCAAAACTCTAAATAGTACTTCTCCTCTTTGTTTTTTGTGTCTACCACACGAAGAAGATCTTCAGAGATATGAGTCCCAAAAACAACTTGAAGTTTAAATAACAAGAGTAAAACAATCGCATAATTTTTCATTCTGAAATAGATTTAATGTTATAAGTCCAGTTGCTTTATATCTTTATCAAGCACCTCTAAATCAATAGATTTATCCAGCATGCTCATGGTCAGTGTTGCTGTTTTTTTGTCAGGATCTCCGTACCATTCTTTCTCTTTATAAAGGATAAATTCTATTATTTCGCCATCATAGGCACCAAAGAAAGAATCTGTGGTATAAAAGATTCCTTTGCCTGTGTAAATGTATTGGTATGCTGTTTCTTTGCGTAGCAACATTTTCAAATACTTCAACTTATAGACAGTCTTGTACTGACCATTTTTTAGTAATCTTGATACTGAAAGAGAACTCACAGCACCTTCATTTTTAACAGAAACCTTCACTTGCCTATTGCTGAAGTTCTGTACTGTTTTAGGCATAAAATTGCCACAAGTTCTCAATGTGGATCTTTCAACGCGTATGGGATAAAAATCCAACTGCTGAGCAGATACAACAGCATTACTACAACAAAAAAGGAGGAATAAAAGAAGCTTCATGAGGATACACATTTTAAAGTTTGGGAAATACCTGCTGTAAAAATTACAGCAGGTAAATAGGTAAAGAAAGAATTAAACAGTCTAACAATTAGTAAACATTATCCAGTTTGTGATCATAGATAATAGTATCTAAATCGCTCTTCTGTTGATTGCTGATAAAAGCAACATCAACGAGCAGTTGTGTCCATTCTTTGGCGTCCTTCTCCTCAAACAAATACTCCTTCGGTAATTTGTAATTTTCTTTTAAATGCTTCGCCAATGCTTCAAAACCATCGAAAACGGATGAATACACTTGGTATGAAACACCTTGCTGAGGACTATAAGTAGCCCCTTTCCAATGTTTTGATGCTTTCAACTTAAAGTGATTATTAGTCACTTTCGCCACTTCATGATTACCATATTCAGAGAAATAAGCCCCCAACGACAAAATAATTTCTGAAGGAATGCCATAAATCGATTCTAAATCGGAAGCATAGCTGATATATACATCATTGAAATAACGTTGAGGGGATTTATTAATAATCTCACCTGTCTCATCTACTTCTTCCCCTTCATAAAGCGTTACTGTAGTAGTAACAGCTTCCTCATTTTCTTTATAAGGAGACACATAGTTTTCTAAGAATAATGAAATTTCTTCCTCACCAGCCTCTTCTCCTAAGAGAATCATACTAAGGATAACGTGCATTTCTTTTTTCTCAATAAAGCCAGGCATTGAAAGGAAGTTTGTGTTTTGAGGCGTTAAAAAAGCAGTCGTAGGGTAAGATAAAGGAGCATCTGAGATGTATTGTTCAAACTCGTGGTAGGTATTTCCGTCTGCTTCCTTGATTCCATACTCCACGCCATTAAATGTGATCTCCGCTGAGGTTTCTGGATTGAACTTAACGGCCCAATAGTTTTTATTGATGTAATCGATGATGAGAGGATCAGAATATGTTTTCTTGTCCAATTCTTTGCACCAACCACACCAATCGGTATAGATATCCACCAAAATGGGACGAGGTTCTACTGCATTTCTTTTTTCCGCTTCCTGAATACTAATCCATTCAATTTCAGCAGCAGTCATGGTTGAAAAAGAACAAAGAGATAAAATTGTACTTAGTGAAAGTAATAGTTTCATGATTATAAGAGATAATGTAAAAAATGAATTACATCAACCTAATATTCACAAAGTATACCAATAGAAATTCAAGTCTTATTTGGTGATTTTCAATTAATAAATAATCATATTTTAAAAATTAAAATCAATTATTGAGTTTCTTTTTAATTATATTTTCAATATCACCCTTAAAACTTTCTGATTTAAAATCGAACATCTCACTTATTTCATTATTCACAATTTGAATCGGCACCCTCAACAGTTCCTTTTTATCCTTTGGATACACTTTAAACCATCTCATATGAAAATGATCATTAAACATTTTCACCAATTCGGGATCAGAAAATATATTTTCTCTTAAGTATTTAATTTCTTCTTCTGAAAGAAGTTCTTCAATAACGATCAATTGATAAATATTGGGCCTATAAATAAAATCCTCAAAAATTGAATGATCGATCCAGACAATTGGATGAAAATCAAGATTGAATTCCACCTCAATTTTCCTTTTAGGTGAAAAGCTCACATGATACACTTCAATCCCATCAACATTATACTCTGAGATTTTATGGAGGCGACTTCCTTTCCATTCAATTTCTAATGTATATGAATTCAACGGAAAAACCTCTTTTAAAGTGATTGTTTGGTTCGACGCTACCACTTGTAACCTATCCTTTGATAAGGAATAATTTTCTAAATCTTCTAGATCAAAAACATTATAAAGAACAAACATACGATCTTCCATAAAAAAAGAATCCACTCTGTCTTTTTTATCAGTTATCATATATAGATTGATTGAAGACCCTAAAATTTTCATCGATCGAAAATGATAAATTTTCTTTACCTTTTTAGAAATAAAACATGAAAAAGGTGGTTGTTTCGATGCCTTATAAAAGATCTCTCCATCATAGTTGATCTCCTTCAATGAATCATTTTCATAAACCATGGTTCTTAAGAGTTCTCCATTAGCATCAAAAACATCCCAATGACCATAATCTTTCCAATCCTTTTTTTGCCCCTTTACTTTTAAAGCTCCAGTTTCTGGATAATAATACCTAACATCCGTTTCTTTTTTCAGTACATCATAAATACTTTTTGAAGTCATTTGCCCATTAAGATTATAATTCACATCATAAAACAATGTTCTTTCTTCATTATAATATCCCTCATAAGAAACCTTCCCATTTTCATAAAAAAAACTCTTTTTCCCTACTAACTCCCCTTGATTATCCATCTCAGCCCTAAACTTCAATGCTCCGGATTCATAATACCACTCATCTTTCACAACAGTTTTTTCTAAAACAATATCATAATACGAAAACCCTGTCAACTGCAACGAATCCAAGGTGAATTCCTTTACTTCTATTACCCTTTCATCTCCATTTTTATAATCATACTCGGTAAACTTATCAAGAGAGTATTCCCTCCAAACCCCTACTTTTTCACCATTATTCCATAATCCTTCTTCTTCCAATTCTCCCCAGATATCATATCGTTTCTCATATCTCAAACTATCATCGATAAAATCAATTTCAGCTTCACACAACCCTCGATGATAAAAAGTCCACATCCCTGAAAGGCTATATGATGTTGAATTTATAGCAATATCAAGTTCGCCCAAAATGATATCCAGTGTATCGAGTTCAATACTATCATGAAGTACTAAATTTCCTTCGGAGGAACTATAGTGAGTTCTATTACTAAGAGGTGTTATGTGATATACTTCTGTTTGGGAGAAAGTAAATTCTAGAGATAGGAAAAAGAATAAAAAAATGAAGTAATACTTCTTTTCATTAAAGGCTGTCAGTAACATATACAGTTGAAAGTTAGTAAAATTGTAATACTCAATAGAATCTGATTTTTAGAGGTAGTACTTCACAAAATAAGGATATTTACCCCTTGTCGTCGGGCTTGTATTTTTCTCAAATTGCGTCACCTCAATCTCATCCCCTTCCTGATTGTGCTCTAATACAAACGCTTTATTCAGTAAAAAATCCCCACAGATGTAATTACCAAACTCATCTCTTTCAATCATCCCTTTGTAATTTTGAGACGTTAATTCCCTCCAATTGTTGGGTTGTGGATTGGAGTCAATAAACGATTTAAACCAGCACAACACATCAAATAATTGATATAAAACACCTTTGAGAAGGTAGTTTTGCGTATTGAGTTCAAGGTGTAAATCCAAGCTTGATCTATGTGAGGCCGGTTGTGTGACTGTCAAAATAAATTTGACTTGATTGGCAATTAATTTGGGGAAATAAGGCTGATTTAACTCGATGCCATTCACATCAAAACCGGCACAGAAACGATTGGAAGGGCCTAACCTCACTTGCCCATTCGGAACTAATGCTAACGGTATTAGGTTTCTTTTGAATAATGCTTTAAAAAGGTCTTCGAGTAATTTTCGGATAGGATTGAATAAATAAACTTCAAGGTTACTGTTCACATCGCTATCATCAGAAATAATGCTTAAAAGTGTGATCAATTCTTTTTCTGCGTGTTGTCCCAAATATTGGTCACTGCACACTTTGAAAAGTTCGTAATGCTCGTTTCTTACTTTCCACCCCACTGCATCATTCTGTACAAATTCTTTGATACGTTCAATCAAGCGGTTGTCGTCTTTTCCTTTCAAAAAGAACTCGCTGTCATCCTCATCAAAACCATAAGTTTCTCTAAACGACTCATCGTATTCCAGGTTTTTCACTCCCGTAAAAGTGAAAAACTTCAGTTCTTGTGTATTAAAAAAAGTAACGGCTTCTTGATAGGCTTTCTGCCCTACTTTTGTACTGTTTTTATCCAAATAAAAGCGTACATCTAGGATCACAGCATCAAAATGATTCTTTTTGTTCAGAATCACCTCTTTGGCTTCTTCCAAACTTTTGACCTCAAATATATCGAGTCCTTTGTTTTCAGCATTTACGATAAACGACTCTAATTGATCTAACTGATCATCGACTAACAGTACTTTTATTTCTAACATCACAAGCGAAAAATAACTTATAGCTTACAGAATATTCATTATTTCTATCTAAATATAAGTCAAAATCTCCTTTCATCGCTTTCATTGTCCTATAAATATCATTTCCTCCCAATCCTGTGTTTGATTTCCGCTTGGAAGTCTGCCCTCTTTCTACCAAAGCTTTGAAGTCAAAATCCTCTGGAAAGGGTTGTCCATTGTTGCTTACCGCAATACAAATTGTAGTGGTTCTTTCTTTCTGTATCAACTTGAAACCGACTTTGATGGCATAATGATTTCGAGGTTCTACAAATCCATGATGAAGTGCATTTTGAACGATATTGTCCATCACTTTCACAAAGCCATCTTTATGCAGGTAAATATCTACATCAACCTTATCTTCCTGTCTACCCCACTGAAAATCAAATTCTTTTCGGCTTGCATATCTTTTCTGAAGAAATAATTTCAACTCATGCACAGGCACTTTTTCCAGAGGGTAATCTTGTCTTAATTGATCTTCAAAACTCCTCAGCCAATTGTAAATATCGCCACTGCTTTTCTTAATTTTAGACACCTGATCACCAAAAGTCACCTCACGTTTTTTATTGATTACTGTATTAAGATCAAGGTTATAATCACCAAATTCAAGCACATTGCCAATCACTTCTATACTTGATTGAATGGAGGAAAGCAAATGTCCGATGTTATGACGGAGCGATCTGTATTCTTTATAAAAATCCTCTTTCAGTTCCATATTGGCTTTCTCCAGACCAATTTCCTTTGCTTTGGAATGCACATACGCTTCCCTAAAACCTACCACTTTCAATTTCTGATCATGAAGGGAAATCTTAGGTATTTTAATATTCAGAAAATCATCACTTGAAATCGTTTTTATCAGGCTTCCTTTTGAAAAAGCATTGAGCTGTTCGAGAAAGCTATCCGAATGCAATTCATGAATCAAATAAGGAAGATAAACCTTGTTCTGCTCTAAAATATAATATTGAAGGGCACCGTCTTGTATCACACCAATGTCTTCCTGCTGTGCCATCCAGCAATATTGCAATTGATTATTTTTGAGGTGATTGAGATTACAAATAAATAAATCATCATGCAGAATCGTTTCCTCATCTACCCAATATTTCTCTTCTAATTCTTCAATATTTATTTCATAATTCAAAAAACTCTCACTCAAATCCTTAGGCTGTACTTGAATATATTTCTCAAAAAACTCCCCTTTTATACTGAATTCTACTTTCTTCAAAATTTCTTTCAACACAAAATACTCCTCTTCTTCTACAGGTGAATTGAGAAGGTATCTTTTAGGGCTAAGATTGTAGTCGTTCTGTTTCAGTTCTGCTACATCCACAGTGACCGAACGCAAACTATATTCTTCGTCTACAGCAGAAAATAACACCTTTTCTATAGTTTTTTCTGATTTCTCAAAAACCAATAAAGTGTCTACTTTAAAATCACTCAAGTAATCTTTTCCAAGATCAAACACCTGTAATTGAACCGTAGAAGCAATAAAATTCGACCTGAACTTCTGAAGATTTTTCCTTTCCAAAAAAGAAGAGGAGACACCTACAATCGCCTTTCCACCTTCTTTTAAAAGTCGCTGAACTGTATCAATAATATACCAATCAGTTGATCCTTCATCAAGGTTATATTTCACCCTTTCACTCGCCAAAGAAATTGAAATCTCATTATGATCTTCAGCTAAGGGCGGATACAGCGCAATGATAGCCTCGGAAGTTTGTTCCTCTTCTACTTTTAGCACATCAGTGACCTCTTTCTCAAAGTTTCCATGAAGTTGCAATAGGTATTGAGACATATAAATCAACTCTCCATACCTTTTGTCTTTTGTCATTAATTTCTGATGATGGACAGTAGAAATCAAGGGAGTATTTGTATAGCTTTCAGACAACCATAAAAGAGGTGTCTGGGGTTGGATTTCAAAATCTGCGATCTCCAGTATTTTAGGTAAAACTTCTTTTTCAAATTCAATTTTACCCTTGTTGTTTGGGTATTTCCGGTGAAATAACTCTTCCACAGTAAAAGAAAATAACGTCAAATAATCATATTTTGAAGCTATAATATTATCCAAAACATGAGCGTAATCGTTGCCATAGAGATCATTTTCATCCATAGAAATTTCTAAAGCATCCAAACCTGTCACTTCCAATTTGATATACGATAACAGCTGTGCAATTTCAAAAAATGGGAAGTCTTTGATCCGGTTTACCACAGAAAAGCCCTCTGAAAACTGAAAGGGAAGTTGTTCTCCTTTGTTTGTTTTACATCGCATTTCTAATTCTAAGAAAAAAAGCAAATACGACAAGCCAAATAATTGATCTGTTCGTGCTCTCTCTGCTTCCTTTGAAGCATCTATTTCGAAAATTGAATTACGGAATAGTTTATATATAATTTGAGGTTTATTCATCTTAATTGTTGGTCAAATACTTTTATTAAAGCATAGATAATACCATTTGTATTTTTGGGTAGATAGATAAGAATTACTACCTTAATCGCATCAATAAAAAAATAATTACTCAAAAATTGAATATAAATGAAAGCATTAATTTCTTTTATCGCCTTTTCGCATGATTTCTATGTCGATGAACATCAAGAACTATGCGTCAATAAAGAAGGTACTACTTACTGTTTTTATAAAGATATTTTTGATAAAGAAAAATACGACAAACATTTCTTAATTATAGCATCTCCACGTCACGAAAATAGAATAAGGCAAAATTTATTGGTCAATACTTTAAAAGACGATTTCCCTCAGCATAAAGATAAAATTGTAAGGTCTGAATTAATGATCCGTGACATTATTAATCATACTGAAATCTCTACTGAAATGAGGCGTTTTTTGATTGAATTGGAAAACGAAAATATTGCACAAGCAGACCTTTTTATCTCCCCCGGTACTCCCGCAATGCAAACGTGCTGGATTGTAGCACATCTTAATCCAAACATCAAATTAAATACTCGACTCATACAAACGAGAAAACCGAAGGAACAGGAGAAAACAATCTTGAATGAGGTGCATTTTGACATGGGTGGCGTTCCTGAAAATGTAGAACGTAAATCAATGTATTTTGAGAGTAGCGAGACCGTTGACCATAAAGAGGATTTCCTTTTACTGGAAGATTTAAGGGAAACCTACACTCGTGCTAGAATGGTGGCGGAAAGTAAAGATGTCACTACTTTAGTGTATGGAGAAACGGGTTCTGGTAAAGAAAATTTAGCAAAGAGCATTCATCTTTTCAGTAGTAGAAGAGATCATAAATTTGGAGCCATCAACTGTTCTGCATTAAATGATGAACTCTTAGAAAGCCGTCTTTTTGGGCATAAGAAAGGAGCTTTTACGGGAGCAATTGATAATCACAAAGGGATTTTTGAGCAATGTAATGGTGGAACAGTATTTTTGGATGAGATCGGGGATATTTCCCCAAAAATGCAACAGACATTATTGAGAGTATTACAGGAAAAAGTAATTACGCCTATTGGTGGAAATGATAAGAAAATAGATGTAAGAATAGTGGCCGCCACACACAGAAATCTCACTAAGATGTGTGAGAAAGGCACTTTCAGATGGGACCTTTTTTACCGTTTGTCTGTTGTAGAACTCCGTTTGCCTGCTTTAAAAGAAATGGCGATTGACAGCAAGAAAACTTTGATTAAACACTTCCTCAAAACACAGCAGAAATATTTCAAGCGAAAGAAAATGATGAAACTTTCTAGTGAAGCTGAAAAACAATTGATGGCGTATCATTTCCCTGGGAATATTAGAGAATTAGAGAATGTCATTATGGGCTTATATGTGTTCAATAAGGAGGGGGAAATGGTTGAAATAAAGGATCTTCCTGAAAGGATAAATCATTCTATTGAGAAGAAAATTGAATCGTTAAAACAAGATTTCATCCTTCATCAGCATTACCATATGGTTTATAATATGGTCAATCAGAGTAAAGTAAAAGCGTATAAATTGATTGGTGTTTCTCAGAATACTTTTGAGAAATATTTTAATATGTCGTTTGGTGGTGAAGAATAATTCTCATTTTACCTCATCATTAGCCCATGATTTAAATCGTGGGCTAATGATGTGATAAACAATTTCAATTATGGATCTTCTTATTCTTCTAAAAGATTCGTAATGATAATCGGGTTATTCTCCAATGTTCTATGCACTGGACATTTATCCGCGATCTCCATTAGTCGTTTAATTTGAGCTTCTGTTAAATCACCTTTGATCTGAATATTTCTGTAAAGCTTATCTAATTTGGCTGTACGTTTATTTGTATCTTCGGCGTCCTTCAGATATTCTTTTTCATGGTTCAGATGAACAGTTACTTCTTCCAACGGTAATTTTTTATGATCGGCATACATTCTCAATGTCATGGCTGTACATGCTCCTAAACCAGCTAGTAAGAACTGATAAGGATTTGGGCCTAAATCTTTACCGCCATCTTCAATAGGTTCATCTGCAATTTGATGATGAATACCCGCTTTCACTTCCGTGACGTATTTTGTAGTACCGATTCTCACTGCCGTCTGATGCTGTGTTACCAATGGATCTTCAGGCTCCATCTGTACGTATCTCTCTGACCATGTAGCAATATTATTGCCCACATAATACCCATTTTGAGGATTGGATAAGAAGTGGTTTGCATAATCAAGTGAGATAAAACTTTTCGGGTGGAAAGCATTACTGTAAATCTTCTCCGCGTTGGTAATATCTACAATTTCATCTTGAGGAGAATGGAAAATAAGTAATGGTATTCTGATTTTATGAATGATTTCTTTAATGTTCTGATGAGTAATTTCATTGAAAAACGAAGACGTCATCTTAAAATGATTATCTCCCAACGTTACATTATATAGAGCTGTGTTCTCTTTATCAGGTGTACATAACTTTTTGATATGGCTTGATTTAATCACCGCACTTATGGTGACTACCGCTTCAATGCTTGCCACTCTATTGGCCGCCACTATACAAGCCGCTCCTGCAAAAGAATGCCCGATCAATATCTGTGGTGAACGAAGATGCTCACCCATATAGTCCGTCAAAGCTAAAATATCTTCATGGTCCGCATGATATTCATTTTGATGTGAAATCCCTGTAAAATCAAACGTAACTACTGATATTCCTTTTTGGTTTAACCCTCTCTTAATACTATCAATAACTGAGGTATCATCCATTCCGCTAAAACAATGGGAAAATAAAGCGTAAGCATGTGTTATCTGGTCTGCGGGATTACAAATCTCCGCTTCTAATTCAATTCCTTTCTTATTCTTAAAAATGATTTTTTCTGAAGACATGATTTATTGTGTTTATACTTCTCTCCAATGATATGCTTTTGGCTGTGTGAAAGCCCTGATTCCTTGCGAAGAAAGAGTAGCTCCCACCCCTGATTTATTTCTTCCTGACCAAGGGACATTCGGGCTTACCCTGTCACAACAATTCCAATATACAGTGCCTGTATTCATGGCTTTCAACACCTTTTCGGCTCTTTGTTGTGCAGTGGCAAAAACGGCTGCTGTTAGCCCGTATTCAGTATCTTTCATCAACGCAATGGCCTCTTCATCATTATTCACTTTCTGAATACCGATAATGGGGCCAAACGATTCTTCTTTCATCACCAACATTTCATGATTGACTTCAGTCAAAATTGTTGGTGCGAAAAAGTTTCCTTTCCCTGCTAATTCATCTCCACCTAATAGCAATTTAGCTCCTTTTGAGGTAGCATCATTGACTTGATTTCTTAATAAATTCAATTGTCCTTTTCTTGTCAACGAACCAATAAACGTTTTTTCTGACACTGGATCTCCAATCACATAACCTTCCACTTCTTCCAGGAAATACTCTACAAACTCATTATAAATTTTTTCATGCACATAAATACGCTCCACTGCACAACAACTTTGGCCATTATTATAAAAAGCCCCTTCGGCGGCATTGATCGCTGCCACTTTTACTTCCTTCACATCATCCATAATATAAAGCGGGTCCTTTCCTCCTAATTCTAATTGAACAGGAACCATTTTCGGACTCACTTCTTTTAAGATATGAAGCCCTGTTGGGTAAGATCCGGTGAAGAAATAACCTTCAAAATCAGCCTCAAGCATAGCCTGACCTATAGTACCATCTCCCACTATACATTGAAAAACATCTTTAGGAATACCTGCTTTGTATAAGAGATCTGTGATGGCTAAACCTGTCAACGCAGCAAATTCAGAAGGCTTATACGCCACTGAATTCCCTGCCACCAAAGCATATAAAAACACATTATAACCTACATTATAAGGGAAGTTCCATGCTGAAATATTGGCAACCACTCCCAAAGGCTCATGCATTATTTTCTCATAAGTCCCCTCAAGCCCTTCTATCACATTATCAGCTAACCATTTTTCAGCATTGTTTTTCAAATGTTCTACTCGGTTGTGCGCTCCTCTTATCTCATTATAAGATTGCTGTATGGGTTTTCCTGTTTCTGAAGTTAAAATTCTAGCTAAATCATCAATATTCTCTTGGACCAATTCCCCAAATTTCAGAATACATTCCAATCGGTCTGCCACTGCCTTTTGTTCCCATTGGATTTGTCCTTGACGAAGTTGATGTAATTTATCTTGAAGGCTTTGAGCACTATCTTCTTGTATTGATTTCAGAAGCTGTTCATTGGAAGGATTGTAGATATTCATCATTTATTATTTATACATGACTTAAAAAAGTATCTATTATTGGTTTAGAATCTATAATTTCATTCTGTAAGGTAGGCGTAAATTCAGGATGCCACTGCACGCCCATCACCTTTCCGGGCTTGTCTTTTGTATACCCAAAAGCTTCAATCAGTCCATCATCTGAAGTGGCCCATACTTCCAAATCATTGCCTAGATCCTTGACCGCCTGATGATGTACGGTATTGACATAAGGTTTGGCATCATCCGGATATAAATTGCTGAAAAATGTGTTTTCATTGATCAATAAAGGATGTTTTATACTATCATACTTATGTGCATCTCTATGGTGATTCACATCTTCCCTTTGTGTTTTGGTATCTTGATAAAGGGTACCTCCAAAGTAAACGTTCAGCAACTGAAAACCTCTGCAAATACCTAAAAGCGGTTTTCCATTTTTAATGGTATAATCTATGATTTTCAGTTCATACTCATCTCTGTACTGGTCCCCTTTCCACGGACCAATTGGCGTTTCCCCATATGTTTCTGGAGCAATATCTACTCCTCCTTGTAAAATCACACCATGCAATTCCTGCAAAATGGGATAAAGTCTGTCGTCAGAGATATCAGGAAGCAAAATGGGTAAAACGCCGTGCTGCGCCACATAGTCCATCATATCATTTTCTATATAAGTCAATGATTTTGGACCGTAAACTGCCCGCTCCACATCGGGGTACATAAAACTGGGTGTAATTCCTATATTGATCATGTTATAATGCGCTAGTATAAATGGAGATAAAATCTTCTTCTGTGGCCATTTTAGGATTAAAAGGTAACGTAAAATCTTTCACCGCTAATGACGCTAATGGTTTAATATGCTCTTCCTTCACTCCTATCATTGAAAGTCGATTAGGCATACCGATCTGTTCATTCATCACTTCTATATGATCCACCAAGTTTTTTCCTTGATTACTTCCTAAATTCATGTTGTAAGCCATGATATTATACTTTTCTTCCAACCCTTGATAATTAAATTTCAAACCGAAAGGAAGGCATACTGCATTGGCTAAACCATGGTGTGTATCAAGTAAACTAGATAATGGATGGGCTAAACTATGTACAATCCCCAATCCTTTCTGAAAAGCAACTGCCCCCATTAAAGAACCCATCATCATTTTAGAACGGGAAAACATATCTGGCTCATTGGTGGCCTGAGCGATAGATGTGGCAATCAATTTCATGCCTTGAATTGCTATACCGTCACACATTGGATTAAAACCTTTTGAAAGATAAGCTTCCATATTGTGCGTTAGTGCATCCATGCCTGTTGCCGCCGTTACGAAAGGTGGTAAATCTAACGTCAACATTGGATCTGCGAAGACAATCTTTGCCAGCAGCTTTGGAGAGAAGAGGATCTTTTTCTGCTTTGTCACATCATCTGATATGATGGCACTTCTCCCCACTTCACTTCCTGTTCCTGAAGTTGTGGGAATGGTAATAAAATGCGGAATTTCTTCTGTTACATATTTATCACCGCCAATCAGATCATCATAATCAAACAGATCTCTATGGTGATTGATTCTTAAAGCAATGGCTCTTGCGACATCCATTGCAACACCTCCACCAAGGCCAATGACTGCATCACATTCGTTTTCTTTATAAAAATCTCCGCCTCTTAAAACATCAGATTTCACAGGGTTTTTCTGCATTTCTGAATAAACCGCAGGTGACAATCCCTGTTGTTCTAGCTTTTGCGTTATTGTTTTAAAAAACTCCAACTCCACCACCACTCCATCTGTTACAATAAGAGGGCGTTTTAATTGATTTTGTTTGAGGTAATCTCCTAATTCATTGACAACCCCTACGCCAAAACGTATGGTTGTCGGGAAATTGTAAGTGTAAGTTTGGTGTATATCAAGCATGGTTAAATAATTTCAAAATAACGTTTTGTTTCCCAATCGGTCACTTCTTTCATAAACTGTCTCCATTCCCACTCCCTTGATCTTGTAAAGTGATCGACAAACTCCTCTCCGAACAGTTCCATCATCAATGAGGAGTTTTTCATTTTTTGTGTGGCTTCCCAAAGGTTAGAAGGTAAAGATCCATTTTGAAGATCTTCATAACCATTACCTATCGTTTTGGGTGTTTCCAATTTCATTTTTTGTTCTATACCATACAACCCACTCGCCAAGCAAGCGGCCATTGCCAAGTAAGGGTTCACATCAGACCCTACCACTCTTGTCTCTAATCGGCAAGATTTTTCGCCATGAGGCAATGCTCTAAGTGCTGTGGTTCTATTGTCCACTGCCCATGTCAATGTGGTGGGTGCCCATGCCCCTTCCACTAACCTTTTGTAACTATTAATTGTTGGCGCCAGCATTGGCAACATATAAGGTAAGCAATGTAATTGCCCTGCAATATAGCTTTGCATCAATGGACTGATATGATCTTCGGCTTCTGCATCATAAAAGAGATTTTGCTTTTTATCAGCATCCCATAAACTCTGATGAATATGCCCACTGCACCCTGGTAAAACACTGTTCTGCTTCGCCATAAAACTGGCAATAATACCGTGTTTATACCCTATCTCTTTCACACCCGTTTTAAAAAGAGCAGCTCTGTCTGCCGCTTCAATCACTTCACTGTATTGAATTGCCGCTTCATAAACCCCCGGTCCCGTTTCCGTATGCAACCCTTCCAAAGGCACATTAAAACGCTCCAGCAGATCAAATAAGTCATGAAAGAAAGCACTGTTTTCTGATGCTCGTAAGATGGAATAGCCAAACATTCCTTCCGTTAGTGGCTGTATATTCTGAAAGCCTTTCTGATACAATTCTTCTGATTTCTGCTTGAAGTTGAACCATTCAAACTCTTGTGAAAAGAAAGGTGTAAAGCCTAATTGCTCTGCTTTATGCTGTACCCTCTTCAACAAGGCTCTTGGCCCTACTGTTTCCTCATCTTTATTTTCTCTGCTGAAATCTGCCAAGAAAAAGGGCAAGTCTTCTTCCCACGGAATCTGACGAAATGTTGCCACATCTATTCGAGCAGGAGCATCAGGATAGCCAGTGTGCCAACCCGTTACTTTTGCATTATCATAAGATTCATCGGCCATATCCCAACCGAAAACAACATCACAAAAACCAAAGCCCGTTTTTAAGGCAGAAATAAATTTACTGATATGCATAAATTTACCTCTAAGCACGCCATCAATATCCACTATGGCTACTTTTACTTTTGAGTGTCTGCTGTCTTCTAAGAGATCAATTACTTCTTGTTTGGTCATAAGTATTAGTCTGGGAGAAAAAGTTTACTTTGTGTTGTAAATTTTAATAGCGGTAAAAGTTTTATCAAACCTTTAAAGTATACCTTTTATAGTTCGTTCATTTTTTTGTAGAAAAAGCATCAATGAAATAGTGATAAAAGGTGTTACTAAGTACTAGGACAGAAGAAAAGGGATAATTTTAGTTTAATATTTTTTATTCTAATCAAGGCAGATTTGCAGAGCATAGCCTTAGTTACGCGATAAAAATCTAACGAAGAGTAGGATAAAAAAGATAAGATAAAATGTCCGTTTACTTTTGTTCTGGTACTTATTAACAAAATAGTTGATTTTGAGGAAAAAAGGAAATGGGAAAGGTAAGAGTTGGGAATTAGAGGGTAATATAGAGTTCGCGTGTCGATACAAACCCAATATCTTTTTTATTGTTAGACAAAAATTATACTTTTACATTTGTAATATTGCTTACACCTTTAGATAAACATTTTTCTATCTAACTATTTATAAATCTTACAAGCAAAACTATTCTAACTATTGAAAATCAATTAAACTATGTATGAAAGGTTATACAGAGAGCAAGAACGCTCTAGCAGTGAAAGAGAGTACAGTCATTCAACTACCAAAAAGTATGAATTCAAAAATGATGAAATCGATGCTTCAAATCCACCTCCTCTTATTATAAAAGTAGAGTTTCACTCAGATAGTGAAGAGGAATTTTACTATAAGCTGTATTATAAAGAACCTCACTATGAGTATAATGAAGTAGCAAGGAATTGTGTTATTGCTCCTTTAAACGCACGTAGTATTTATATTTTGGAGGAACTAAAACTCCCGAATAGTATTTTAATGGAAGCTTATGAAAAGATAAAAAATAAGTTTAAGAATACACAATACATTCAATTTAATGGAGGAGATGAAGCTCGAATGACGAAAGAGACCTATTTTTCTAAAGAGAAAAGTGAGAATAAAGGGTACAAGGTTAAAAGTTGGTCTGTAAAAGGACAGTTATCAGAAATTCTAGGTGCTGAAAAATCAGAGATGTTAACACAAAAATATCGCACCTATCAATCCAATCAACCTCTTCAGCTAGATTATGCAAAATTAAGTCAAAAAATATATGATGAAACGGTCCATAATTATAACCGGAGCGAATATATAGAAGAGATCTCCAAGGAACTCATGTTCATAAATCAAATTGCACCAATGAACCTTGGAGTTCTTTTATACAAAAGGTTTTCTTCTCAAATAGGTCTTTACCTTAAAGATACTTTTTATACTATATTAGGTACTGATGAAGATGAGATTCTGGAGGTATTATTAAAGGTTGATGGACATCCTCCATCTATTGACAAATTAAAAGCAACATTTGTACAAATGCATAATGTTGAGCTAGATGACTTTATTAATCAATATATCCCAAGTTATAGAAAAGAATGGTCTAGATTACTACCAAGCTTGCAAACAGATCCTTTGCTGTTGGACTATGAAAAGATGGCATCAACAATACATAATTACTATACTGCATATCTAAAAGAAAAAGAAGAAGCAGAAAAACACACTTACTTTCCACATGCAGGTCTATACCCAACTACACAAACTAAACCAAGAGCCAACAATCATTTAAATGAAATAAGAGCAGAGTTAGCCAAGTTAAAAAGAAATACTGCATCTATCGAACAGTTGGTCGCTCATATTGATGTTCTTGGGGTTTCTTTGAATGACATTTTACATAATATGGGGTTAGACAAGGAGTTATCTGAATACCTTCAAGCTCCTATAGAATGGAAAGATCAAGTCACCGTTGAAAATAAAGCATATAGTAAAGATGAAATTATTGAGAGAGAAAGAGAATATAATAAAATTTTTGAACCAAAACATAAAACAGCCTCAGGATACTTAATAAGACACGAAGATACTGGAGCTTATGGTTATTTGGTTTTCAATGATGATAATATAGAAGGTATTACACAACGATTTGAGATAACGCAATATGATTTAGAACTTGCAAATTTTTGGTATGGAGTACATGAAAATGGACAGTATGAAGATTGCATAGGCACCTTTTGGATACATGAAGGAGACATTTTGTATTTACCTGAACATTTTACCCCCAAAAATGGCACTTTGTATTACAGTTACAATAAAAATACCGGTATTGGTAAAAAAGTTAGAAAAGAACAAGGCAGGTTTGAAAAGAATTTTTTAGGTGAGAACCTAACCTATAAGTACTTAAAGGATAGGTTACTTGAATTTGCAGATCAGTTTGATGATAATACAAGAACATACAATTTTGAATTCTCAGGTTCAATAGCTCTTACGGCACAAGTTTCTGTTTTTTTCTATTTCGGCCTTGATGGAAAATTTGGTGCATCAATCGCATCTGGCGATACTAGAAGTTTAGGTGTAAATTCTTATTGGAGTTTTGGAGGTAACATAGGTATTGGAAATAAAGATATTGCAAATATTGGTGTTAGTGGAGAATATAAGAAATCCCTCGGTATGCTTGAAGCGATCAATGGTAGTTATACTTCAATTAAACATTTTATGGCATTCCTAGATTTGAACATGTATAGTTTTATGGAACAAAACGATTGGGATGTCTTGTTATATAAGATGGGCATTGATGATAACTATTGGAGTCATGTAATGTCCCAAAAAGGAGATGTTTACAATGAACTTTCAAAAGGATATACTAGAAAAGTAAATACTAGTATTCTTGGACAACTTGAAGGAGGTGTTAATGGTGTAGGTGGCTTTAATGTAGGTTATCAATCAATAGAAGCAGAAAGTTATGAAGTTGACAAAATAGAAAGTATTGATCAAATCAAAGCATATTCAAAAATCAAATCAAATGACCAATTAACAAGGTACAACAAAAATGATGTTAGTAGTAAAATTTTTACTACCCTGACTTTTGGTGAAGCCGCTGAATGTAAGTTATCTTTCGATACTATAGAATCCAGTTTAAACAGCAATACTCTAGGAGAGTACATTAATTTTAGTCTTACAATTAATGAATATAATATAAAAGGTAATACTAATGGCGAGCAGAACTCAAATGGAATAAAAACAATATATGGCTTTGTTGTTGACCTTGCTACAGCATATAATAGTTCTGATACTAAAACTGTTACAGATTGGGCAATACAGCCTCAAAAAAATAGCACAGAGTTAAAAGATCATTCAAAATGGGTTGGTAGAAGTGAAGATAGAGTAAGTGCAATTGAACAAAAAAGGCTTACAGATTATGAGGTAAAAGATCAGGAACTCAAAGAAAAAATTGCTAAAAGTGAAGAAACATATGAACATAATAAAAAAGTAAGTGAAAATACTGATCACAAAACTAACAAACAGAAAGCTGAACAAAGAGCTGATAGAGCTAGAGCTAAGAAAGATAGTCTGTTACAGAAGCAAGAAGAAAACAGACTAAAAGCAGAAATTGAAAGTCAAAAAGCAAAAACAGAAATCCAACGATTACAGAAAAAAGGTGAAAAATTAGAGAATAATATTGAAAGAATTAAAAAGTTCAAAACGCTATTTCAAGATAAATTCAACAAATTAAGGAAAGAAAAACTAAAAGGATCGGCAAACTCATCAAGTACAGAATATACTAAGGTAAATGTGTGTTTACAGATAATCCCTGGAGATTTTAGATTACACTATATAAAATTCTCAACTGGAATGGCCTTTAGTGCAAAGGCGGGAGTTTCCAAAGCTGGATGGGATGTTTCTGGCGAACTAAAAGGGATTGAAGAAGTAGAAGCCCTAGAAATAATGGGTACAAATACCATTGCATATGCCTCATTGGTTTACAATAGTATATACAAAGAAGGAATAAAACGTCTTATTGGAAATAAGAAAAAGGAATATGACAACTTTACAAAGGATATTTTAGGTGATATCCAGAAAGGCGATCACAATAGAATTTTATCAATGGTTCATAATGAGTATATCCAACAGTTAGGAGAATACACTTCTGTCATCGCTGATTATAATTTTGAGAAGATTATGGGAAGGGTTTTACATAGCTTTGAGATGGGATCAATTTATAGTAATTCCTTTGAGATAAGCAAATGGCCTCCAAAAAAACAGATGAATTTTGTCAGAGCCGTTGAATACATAAAAGATAATATCTCTCCAGAAAAATATCCTTCCTTGGTCCTCGCTTATGCAGAACAAATGAAAAGTTATGGTCAAACAGGGGCAATGGATTGCTTACGTGAGTTAATTTTGGGAGAAGACACTGCTAATAAACAATGGAGTAAGTTTAAAGATACGAGAGGGCAAGTAAGAGCCTCTGATAATCTTCTATCAATACAGGGAGTGGCACATGAAGGGTTTGAAAAAGTAACGGGGCTTGAGTTAAAACTTCCAATAGATGAGTTAAAGACAATTGCTGTGAACTTTGGAGTAAAAGTGAAAATAGCTGTGGAATGCTATGCTAAGGATGTACCAAATGAACAAGCTACTTGGAACGATTGCCCGATTGATGATTTGAGTCCGGGGCAAGCTCATTTATACTTGGGTGATATTAAAAGTATAGTGAAATATATTCAAGATAAAAACCCTAAGAAAAATACAAGTGCTGTTGAAGCTTCTGAATTTATGAAATCTCTAATTAATGATGATTATGACTCCAATAAGATTGACCTAAGTGTCTTCGAAAAAGATATATTATTTCCATTATTAATTGAGAATATTATCTATGGAAAACAATTACCAAAAAACTAAACATTGATATATATAATTTGCTCTAAAAATGAAAATACAAGACAACTTTTACTTAATCGTAATACTATTTTTTTCAACAAATTGCACTAATTACAATGATATGACTGAACATGAAATAAAAAATTATTTAGACAATAAATACGGTAATAATGTTAATTATAAAACTGAAGAAGACGGACATATTTCTAAAGTTAAATTTGTAGATATTCCATCTCTAACCGAAATTCCAGAAGAAATTCGCATATTCAAAGGGTTAGAAGAAATTAAAATTCTCAACTGTAATGTCACCGAAGTTCCAGAGTTTATTACTGAATTCCCTGAACTCAAAGCATTATGGTTGGAAGGAAATCCTATTAAGGAAATACCCTCTTTTATTACAAAATGTCATAAACTAAACATATTAGATATATCCTCTACGGAAGT
>NZ_JABANE010000093.1 GCF_012844305.1 Flammeovirga aprica JL-4 | reverse complement strand
TACAAAAAACAAAACCAAAATAAAATTTGGTTGAATTATGAAATAAATTTGCTTTTAAACACAGTTCGTCACTTGTGCTTTGCAGATCATCAGAAGTCTCTGACTTCTAAAAAAGTATAAAAGAATTTTAGATTGGATTAGATCAAGCGGTACCGTTGAATTAGGGCGGTGCTGCACCTCCAAAAAAAAACAAAAATATGAAACCAATTATTTCCCTTTTTATCAAAATTGGAGCTGTACTATTATGGTCATTATCAGCCCAAGCACAACAAAAATCAGCACAAGACTGGATCAATATCCTACAAGATCACCAAGCTAAAGAAGTGATGGTGATTGCTCACAGAGGCGATTGGAGAAATGCTCCGGAAAACTCTTTGCAAGCCATCGAAAACTGCATTAAAATGGGAGTGGCTGTAGCAGAGATTGATATTCAAAGATCCAAAGATGGGCATTTTGTATTGATGCACGATAAAACCATCAACCGTACTACAAACGGAAAAGGCAAAGTTGAAAACTATACATTAGCGGAGCTTAAAGCCTTTTACTTAAAAGACGGATTAGGAGTCCCACAGCCTGTTTACACGATTCCAACATTAGAAGATGCTTTAAAAACTTCGAAAGGAAAAATTCTATTGAACTTGGATAAAGCCGACAGATGGTTGGAGGAAGTTTTGGCTTTAGTGGACCGAATGGAAATGCGAGATCATTGTATTTTCAAATCCTCAAAACCTTATGCAGAAGTAAAGGCACAAATGGGAGATGAATTAGAAAAAGTATGGTTTATGCCAATCGTTCGCCCATCTAACCCTAATGTGATGCAAGACATCAAAGAATACCAAGAGAAGATCAAGCCTGTTGCCTTTGAGGTATGTTTTCCAGAATACAATCAAGCCACTCAAGATATCTTCAATGCAGTAAAACAAGGCAATGGAAAAGTATGGATCAACTCACTTTGGGATTTCTTAAGTGGGGGACATTCCGACGAAAGAGCCATGGTTGAAGGCAAAGACGAAACGTGGGGTTGGATTTTGGAACAAGGAGCGACCATGATCCAAACAGACCGTCCAGAAGCATTAATCCAATACATCAAAAACGAAAAACAAAATGAAGAACTATAAATTATATATCACTTTTGCATTGACTCTAGCTTTAGGATCATGCAATGTAAAGCAAAGTCAGGCACCACTTCAAGAAGCAAAAGTAGCGTCGCCAATTGCTTCAAAAAACAGAGCTGAAAAGATCTTAGACAAGATTAAAAATCCTACAAAAGATTATGTATTAGCCGTTGCCCACCGTGGAGATTGGAGGTACGCACCAGAAAACAGTCTATTGAGTATTCAGCGTTGCATTGATTTAGGAATTGATATTGTTGAACTTGATTTCCGTTTGACAAAAGACGGTCATTTGGTGGCGATGCATGATTACACTGTTGATAGAACAACAACCGGAAAAGGAAAGGTTTCTGATATGACATTGGCAGAGGTTAAGGCTTTACGATTGAAAAGTAATTGTGGCATCCGTTATTCCCGTCAGCAAGTGCCTACTTTGGAAGAAGTGATGGAACTTTGTAAAGGGAAAATCATGGTCAATTTGGATAAAACCGAAGGAGAAACTGTACAAGAAGCTTATGATGTTTTAAAGAAAACAGGGACGGTAAACCAAGGTATTTTTAAAGGGGATGATTCTATCGAATTTATGCGTGAGAAGTATGGCTCATTGATGGACAGCATCATCTATTTCCCTAAAGTATGGCCTAGAACAAAAGACAAAACAGCTTTTATCGCTAATTATAATAGAGAAATTGCACCGATCGGTTATGAAATGATTTTTGACGAGGAAGATTGCTTTATCACAGAGGAAATCAAAAGAATGAATCAACAAGGAATCACAGTTCAAACGTGTGCATTGTGGGATGACCTTGTGGCAGGGCATAATGATGAGAGAGTATTGATTGAAGGACCCGATGCCGCTTGGGGTTGGTTGATCGACAATGGAACCAACGCTTTAATGACTGATCGTCCAGAAGAATTGATTAAGTATTTAGAAGAAAGAGGAGTAAGAAACTTGTAATGAGGTGTATTATTGAAAGTGAGTCAACCCCAGTGATGGGGTTGGCTATTTTGTATATTTTATTCTACAATCAGCGTTTTCTTATTCTTAATGAGTTCAATAGCAAACTCTTTTCTTGAGTTTTTACCCGATAAATAATCCTCTCTGTGATTGGTGACAGTATAATCTGGTATAACGCCATATCCTTCCTTTTCAGGATTTACATTGATCTGAAAATGTACTGTTGGAATGCTTACTTCTATTTTTGAATGAGGCAACTTTACATACTCTGAATAGCCACTAACATTCCCTTGGTAAGTACCTCCCGTTTCTTCACCAATAAAGATACCTCTATTGGTCATACGCACTAGACTAGAAAATTCCGCTCCACCTGAAAAAGTCAACCCACTCGTCAATACATAAACTTTGCCTTTAAATAGGAGTGATGGGTCTGGTTTTTTATAACCCAAATTGGAATAATAATCACTCCATAAAGTAAAGTCACCCCTATAGCCTAAACCGTCTTTGAAAGCCCATTTATCTTCAATAATCCCTTCATCATTCTTGTTTTTCTGATAAGGCTTATCCATCATAGTAACACGTTTATATTTTTGTATTACACTATCCGATAAATAACTAAATAGTAGGTTCTCATTTCCTTCCTCACCACCACCATTATGTTGAACATCTATTATAAGATGAGTGATGTTTAGAGAATCGATTTTATGAAAACTAGAGCGGTAAAAAGACTCAAAATCTGTCGCACTTTTATCAAAACTTGGGACACTAAGATAGGCGATGGAGTCATTAACTTGTTCAAATACAAACTCCTCATAATCATAGTCGTGTTCCTCAAACTGCTTGTTCTTTCCTTTAAATTTAGTAAGTCGTAGAGAAGACAATACAAGATCCACTTTTTTATTATTTACACCTTCAACTTCAAGCTTAAACTCTGAAAATGCACCATATTCTATTCGATAGAGCAAAGAAAAGATCACACCTGCAATCCATTCCTTTCTTGCCGTTTCATTAAACCCATCGGTAGGTAATAAGGTGTATATATTTTTTAGAATTTCATGAATCTCAACACCATTAATTTTCAGAATTTTGGCTCCCAGAAGTTCCTTTGGAATGGGCTTTCCGAAATTTTGCGTCAGCACTAAATTGTTGTCCAGTACCATTACCCCAATGGGTAAAATAGTATTCGACAAACCTAATTTAATCATCTCCTTTTTGGGCAATGAAATTGAAGTATGTGCCTCATTGGTTAATCCAATCACGCATCTTAGTTTTTGGTAGAAATCAAGCTTCGTTAGAGGTTCATGAATAGTATTCCGAATGCTATCTAACGCCAAATTGACCTGACTACTATCGACATATTGATAGAGCCCTTGATGTTGGAGTTTTAATTCAGTAATTAGAAAGTCGAAATCTTCATGTATTTTATCTACTGATAAAGTTCTCTGACCGACTACAGTGAGACTGATTGTACAAAGTAAAAATGAAAGAATTGATCGTAACATATTTAATAATAGTTTAGTTTTATAAAGTACTATTTAGCTATGAGTGTGTCTCGCAGGACATTATGTTTGGAAGTTATAAAAGCTGAGGTAGACTCATTTATTAACAAATATAGAAAAAGAATTTGATTTTTAACGTTTAGAGATTTATGAAAGAATAAGAGTCTAGTACAGTACAAGGGTTCTTTTTGGGATTCGAAAAAAGAATCAAGCTTAAGCTCAATCCTTATTCATGATAATAGATTCCTGCTGAACGTGTACTTGTTTTACAGCTTATGAATAATCATATAAAAGAGGGCATTACTCTTCCTTCACTCTTTGTTTTTAATTCCTCATTCGTAACTCTTTCCAACCACTTTTCTGCGAAATTCCTTTGGTGTCTTCCCTTTTTATTTTTAAATAACTGGCTGAAATACTGCTGATATTCAAAACCTAAATTGAATGTTCAGTTTTTTATAACCAATGGATTTATGTAGTTCTGAAATAGAATTGATTTTACAAAATGAACTCATATAACTTTAGAAGTTTTGTAAATCCACCATCCAGCAAAAATAAAAGCAAATTGAAAAACTAACCGTATAGTTGTCAGCGGTTGGGGCCCTACAATAGGAACATCACGAAACATATCCCAAATGTGCAATGGTAGAAAAGTGATCATTAAAGCCATAAATGACAGCCCGCCCCATTTTCTGTATTTCGGTATCAATAATAAAATGGCGGTTGTAAATTCTGTTATTGTAGCCAGTATATTCCCCAATGAAACCGGAATAAATGAAGGAATCATGGGTGCATAAAACCCTGGAGACATAATATGTGCGACTGCACTTAGTAGTAATATGACTGCTAAAATGATAGATAATGTTTTTTTCATGCTCTAAACAAAAGTATTCAATACTAATTCCAAATATAGTTTTGCAATTACCGTCTTAAAAAAGTGAACAATAGACCACCCTATTCATTTAAATAATTTCTTCAATTGAATTAGAAGGAATTTCTATTGATTATTTCAATGCATATAACATAGATTACAAATTAATGGTTAGAGAGATAGTACTATTCCCTCACAACAACTTCTTCTTTCTATTTATGAAATTAAACGAATATTAAATTTAGGAGCAACAACTTCATTAGCAATTTGTTAATGAGGTTGTTTTAAATCCTATTTCATCTTTATATTAGCAAAATCAAAGAATTCCATCAAGGTATTTTCCTTTCCGTTAGTGAAAATTTAAAAGAGAGTGTGAATAAGATATATTTCAAACATGCTCTATTGTTTTCAGCTTTCTTTTGCAACTGCAATTTTTTTATCTCAAATTTTTGGAATACTTATTTTTAAAAAGGGAAAAATGAAAAATAAATTAAGACTACTTATACTGATCCCATTTCTATTTTTGGGAATTCAATTAAACGGGCAGGATATATCTACTCAGAAGAAACCAAAAAAATTAGAGGTACTTACTCAAGATGCAGTCCTCAAAACAGACCGTATTACGATTACTTTAGGAGCCGATGGAAAATTCAAATCACTGACAACAAGTAATGGAAATGAAATCTTAAATTCACGCAACACAAAAGGTTTCTTTCTGGATCTTCCCAAAAGAGGAAAAGTTGATTTTACAAGCGTTTATCAAAAGGACGATAACTTTGTTTTTGTAACGGAAGACAAACAATTTTATGCTACTTTCAGCATTCAAGCAAAACCCACTTATGTAGCGTTTACATTGAAAGATTTTTATGGCGACCTTCCGGTAGGATCTACTTTAGAGTGTATGATTGCATCGAATGAAAAAATGAAAGGCTTGTCCTATGATTATGCCGGTATTGAAAAAAGTGTTGGTCCTAAGATGAATTTCCATATTGCGATAGAGCATCTTTGGGAAAGATACAAAGGTAATTCTTTAGGTGGTTTCATTTATTATTACAATTCAAGCCCTGAAGCAGAGGACGAAAGTATTATCAGAGCATGGGGTGAAGAAAATATACCGCACCCTGTAGTAGAAGGAGAGTGGAATTATGAGAGAGCGAAAAAGTGGTTGGCAGATTGGCAAGTGATGTTTGCAGATCAATCTGTGATGTATATTGCTCCTCAAGTGATCGATGAATTACCTTTCTACGAGAAATATTTTGAGATGACGGGTGTGACAACTATCAATTTATTTACAAACATCTGGCATGGCGGATTCTGGCCAAGAGATAAACCCAACTGGGCCGTAGATGGTATTTTCGGAAATCAGGAGAAATTACGAAAGTTTTCATTAGAGCAAAGAGAGAAAGGACGTAGTGTCAATCTTCACTATGTAAGTGGTGGTATTGGCGTAAACGATCCGTTATATGTAAAGCCTAATTTATCAGAAGATTTAGCTTCATGGGTAGACGGTACTTTGGAGGAGAGCCTATTTGAAGAAAGTAATGTTATTTATTTTAAGCCAAAAGAAAGCTGGTATAAGCTACCAAAGGATTTTACGACAAAGAAACAATTGGTAGGTTTTCTTTCGGAACCGTCACGTCCTTTTATGAAATTTGATTATGTGAAAATTGATAATGAATTGATCAAAGTATCAAAGGTAGAGGCAGGGGAAAATGGTACTTGGAAGTTTTATATCAAAAACAGAAAAGCGAAAAATACTGTCAAAAGAAATCATACCAAAGGAGCAGTTGTCAAAGGAATGGTGTTGCCTTATAATGTGGTCTATATACCAGAAAATAACTCTGAATTATTCAAAACAGTAGCAATAAATTACGCTTCTTTATTGAATGATTGTCAGATTTCTAACACATCTTTTGATGGTGCTGAAATTCATGATTATGATGGGAAATGGGGTTTTAGAAAATTTGCCCAAATCGTATATGAAAACTTAGATCACCCTGTTGTGACACGTACTTCTTATGGAAAAGAGCCTGATTCAGGTTTTATAGAATACAGATTAAATCAGACGAAAAAGTTCCTTACTTCTCCTGTAGGTGACCATAACCACGCAAGAGCATCGTTACGTTTGGAAAGAAAAAGCCGTACACACAAGAGTGAATTAAGAGGTGCTTCTAATCTTTTAGCCGCACACTTTATGTTGAGTACTCAAGCCGCTTATAATGGTAGAAACTTTTCTGTATTACGTCCAGACCCAATGTTTGGTATTACTTTGGAAGACTTGGATGCTTATGGCAGATCGGAAGAATTGTTGAAATTATTACCGAAATGGAAAGATGTAAGCCGTAAGCTGACGCAAAATCAAAGAGAAAAGATGCTTTCTACCCACCAAAGGTATAAAGGAAGATTGGCATCTGAGATTGGATATGAATTAAGAGAAACGGATACGGAGTATTTGATTTATCCTATTCAGATGATGGCACAAAGCAAAGAAGCCATCAAGGAAGATTTGAAAAAAGACCCGCCAATTCAGCTTTTCCATATGAAGCAGGAAGACGGTATGTTTACACCAAAAGCGAATTTATTCTTTGGTGAAACGAAGTTTATGAGCAACAAATATGAAGCTCAAGCACCACAATTTATCATCAGAGTGATGATGGGAGAAGGGGAATTAGTCCATCCAATGCTTCAGGTTGGCAAATCGAAATTGATTGTCAAAGCTCGACTTCAGTTGAAGAACAACGAGACACAATATGTGGAATACAGGGGAGGTGAAAAGGCTAAAGTTTATGATAAGAACTGGAACCTGAAAGAAGAGGTGAATGCAAAAGTGAAAGGAAATTTTTTAGCCAAAAAAGGAGAAAATATCGTGATGCTTTTATCAAAAAATCACTCTAATGTTAAAGCTGAGTTATTATTATTCACAGAAGGAGAACCAATCAAAGTTTCTAAAAGTGCTGCTTTAGTCTGGTAAGATAATTTGCTATTTTTAGATCATTCAAAACGATTACAGATACCAACGTCAAGTAGTACTTGAGTGTGTATTGATTAGGAGAAGTCAGTTCAATAAAACGGTGGAATAAAGCCCTTTTTGGTTTTAACTTTTTTGATTTCAGATGAAATGATATAAAAACGCAAAAGAAAGATCATTATCAGATGTCTTTTTTATAAAAGTGTAAATTTTTGAAAGATATAGAACGCTTTTTTGCGCGAAATTGCAATCAGTAAAAAGGTCAAAACTGAAAGTGATCGATGAAGTCAAACTTTTGATTTCGGAAGAATAACAAAAATGAAATGAAATTGAAAAAGTACTATATAACAAGGGTGAAACGAGAACATCATTCCTATTTCATATCATAGGACTTTCTGATTTTTTTATCTTAAATAACAAGCAATAATTAAAAAGTATACTTATGAAGTTGAGAAATTTTTTATTATCAGCTATTACTATTTTGTTAGTATGGGGATGCGGTAATACGAAGTTAGAAGGAGACCAGGCATCGGTGGCTAACCATTCTGCAAAAGCCAAATTATTTAGAGAGAGGTTAGAAAAATCTCCTTCAGTATTAGATGATAAAGACGGAAATGTAATACCGTCGTCTGACTACAAATTATCAAGAAAATGGGAAGGTAACATTTGTAAAACGGTTTTAACCAATACAAGTGACAAAGTAATTAACCCTAAAGAAGTTATCATTTTTGCATTAGAGAAGCACGGTATCAACCCTGAGTCTCCCGTGTATGGCGAAGGTTTTCAGATGTTGCATCAAAACGGTGGTACATTAGCGAAGCACGAAAACAGAGGTTCAAACTCTGATAAGGATCACTACAGAATGAAGGAATTGAGAAATATTCCTACAGTTTACGGCTTATTGAACATCAATGTAGATGAGGAAGAAAACTTTATGTTAGGTTTTACTTCTTGTGAAAAATTCATTGGTCGTATTGCTTATGACCAAAAGCAAATGTTGATCGCTGTTGATGCGGAAGGTTTGGCATTAGCTCCAGGAGAAAGCTGGAACCTAGAAGATTTTATCTTTATTGATGGTGAAAACCAAGGTGATTTATACGATGAAATGTCGGATGAAATTGTAAAAAATCACCCTGCAATGAAGAGCGAAAAAATGCCTATCGGATGGTGTTCATGGTACTGCTACAAAGAAGATATCACAGATGAAATCATGATGAAAAACCTGGATATCTTCGCAAAGAAAGTTCCTGAAATGGAGTACATTCAGTTAGACGACGGTTACCAACCGTATATGGGTGATTGGTTAGATCCAAATCCTGCTTACGGCGATGTTAGAAAAACAATTGACGGTATTGCCGCTAGAGGTTTCAAACCTGCAATTTGGGTAGCGCCATTTATTGCTCAAAAAGAATCAAGAGTATTCAAAGAGCATCCAGATTGGTTCGTAAAAGGAAAAGATGGGAAACCATTGAACTCTAGTTCGGTAACATTTGGTGGTTGGAGAGAAGGTCCTTGGTACTGTTTAGATGGTACTCATCCAGAAGTACAAGCACATTTAACGCATGTGATCAAAACAATGCGTGAAGAGTGGGGTGTAAACTACTTCAAACTAGATGCTAACTACTGGGGTGCGATCCAAGATGGTGCATTCTATGACAAATCAGCCACTCGTATTGAGGCATATAGAAGAGGGATGGAAGCGATCTTAAAAGGATGTGATGACCAATCTGTAGTATTAGGATGTAACGCTCCTATCTGGCCTTCATTAGGCTTGGTAACTGCACAACGTACATCTGCAGATATCAACAGAAAATGGTCGAACTTCAGAAAATTAGCCATCCAAAACTTAAGCCGTTGCTGGCAAAACGAAAAGGTATGGGATGCAGATCCTGACTGTATCGTACAAACTGCAGACAGCCCATTTGGCGGTAATCCTAAAGAAATTACAAAAGACGAATGGTTCTTCCATTTAACTTCAATTCATGCTGTAGGTGGCTTCTCATTAGGCAGTGATAAAGCGGAGTTAATGACAGATGAGGATTTCAAAATCTTAAAGAAATTATTAAAGCCTACGGGTAAAGGTGCCAAGTTCAAAAACTCAAAATTAGAGGTTGGTGTAACGGACTTAGGTGATACACAATATTACTATGTATTCAACTGGACGGAAGAGCCAATTGATATGGACGTAGAATTGATCAAAGGAGCTAAATTAACTGATTTCTGGACAGAGAAAGAAATCGGTGAATTCGAAGGGAAATATACTGTGAAGCAATTAGCACCTCACGCTGCCAAATTATTAGTGGCGACTAAAGCAGAAGGTCAATTAGGCAAATAATACAGATTTTCTAGGAACAGATTTATAATTTGTGATATTGGATTTTACCCCAGTGCTTATAGTGAGTGCTGGGGTGTTTTTTTATAAAAGAAATTTTGCTGAATGGATAAAGTGAATTCTGAATAAAATTGAAAAACTAAAGATGTGTATATACAGAAAACTCTACTATCTTTATATAAGAATCAAGGTTTTCAATATTTTTGCTAGAGTGCCTCAATAACTTGTGTTGTTATTAAACCTCTCATGGGAAGGTTTCAACTGTTGAAGTGTTTTAAATAATTTCTACTATTTTAGAATTGATTGGGATAACATATTAAGTACAAAAAAAGATTATGAAGAAACTTCCGATAGGTATACAGGACTTTCGTCAGCTTAGAGAAAGAAACGCTGTTTATATAGATAAAACAGGAATTATTCATCAATTGGTTGAAGAAAGTAAGTATTATTTCCTATCAAGACCAAGGCGGTTTGGAAAATCTTTGCTGATCAGTACACTAAATGAACTTTTTTCTGGAAGTAAAGACTTGTTTGAAGGTTTAATGATTGAAAATCAATGGGATTGGTCAATTACAAACCCTGTTATTAATTTACCTTTTGCTTTATTGAATTACCAAGAATTAGGGTTAAGAAAAGCATTAATTCATCGCTTAACTAAGATAGGAAAAGAATATAAAGTAACTCTAACAGCAACCAATCTAAAGGAACTATTTGAAGAATTAATTCTTGCTCTACATAAACAGTATGATGAAGTGGTCATATTGGTGGATGAGTACGATAAACCTATCATTGATTATATAGGTACTGAACTTGATTTAGCAGAACAAAACCAAAAAGTGATGAAGGAGTTTTATTCTGTATTGAAAGATTTAGATGGGAGTCTTCGTTTCGTATTCATAACAGGGGTTTCTAGGTTTGCAAAAGTGAGTATTTTTTCTGACCTGAATAATTTGAATGATATTACGCTCAAGAAACAATACAATACACTGGTAGGTTACACAGAGGAAGAAATAAAGCTTCATTTCCATGATCGAATACAATTATTGATGCGAGATGAAAATCTAAATTATGATGAGGTCATTGAAAAAATGAGGCTTTGGTATAATGGTTATAATTGGTTAGGAAAAGACAAATTATACAATCCATTCGGAGTTTTGAATCTTTTTGATGGATTGAGGTTTGCTAACTATTGGTTCGCAACAGCAACACCGTCTTTTTTGATTAATCTCTTAAAAGATAAAGTACTTTATAATGTTGATGATATTGAAATAGGAGAAAGCGTATTTGAGTCTTTTAGAATAGAAGATGATTATAATCCAATTTCTTTACTTTTTCAGACAGGGTATCTGACCATTAAAAAAGAGGATACTGAAACAGGTTTATTTACTTTAGGTTATCCTAATAAGGAAGTGAAAGTTGCTTTTATGCAACATCTTTTAGGTGCTTTTAGTGGAACGTACGCTGCTTCATCAGCCACTATGGTAGTTAATATTAAGAGGGCATTTGAGAGCAATTCCATTTCTGAAGTCATTCGACTTACGAATGTGATGTTGAAAAATCTCCCTTCTCATATCCACCCTAACTCGGAACCGTTTTACCATGCTGTCTTACATCTAACCTTTTATTATCTAGGAATTTTTATTGAGAGTGAAGTTAATATGTCTGATGCTAGAGCAGATGCTATTGTGAAAACAGGAACTCATATTTATTGCTTTGAGTTTAAATATGATCAATCAGCAGAAGAAGCTATGCAACAGATAAAAGATAAAGGTTATCTTGAAAAGTACGGTGCTGAACATAAGGACCTAATTGGAATAGCTGTGAACTTTTCAAGTAAGCAAAAGAAAATAGATAATTGGTTAATGGAACAGATTGGTTAGGGAATTTGGATAATATAGTTTTTTACTATTTCTCCAACCTATACACAGTAATCACCCTAAAGGTATAAGAATTCACGGTCACTCTGATATTGTGCTCCAAGTTGCTAATATAATAGTTCTTCCCTATCTTCACATAGTCTTTCTCATCAGTATTTTGAAGTACCTTCAAGAGCAAGTTTTCAATTTCATTTTTATTCAATGCTATGGAAAGTTTCTTATTGATTCTTCCATAGACAAGTTCAGTGTAACAGAGTATGTTAATAATTTCTTACTTCATTCTGATGACATTTAATAGATTATATTCCTCTGTCGCCCTTAAATGATTTCTTCATCACAGGATGTTCTTCCAAAGTAAAAGGCTGACAGAATTGAATACCCTCAAAAAGTTGTGCCGTTTTTTGATGGTCTTCTACTTTCTGCGGATCTTTAGAGACATCACCAAAGTTAGAATTGTGAGTATAATTAAGATTGTCACCATTTATTTCTAGTGCTACTACATCGCCATCTTCCACTTCCATAGTGACGTCTTTAAAATCTTTGATACTGAAAGTGATCTCTGAAGAAATATTGTGGAATTTATAAAGATAATGCTGATTAAGCGGACTGTATTGACCTTCAATATATCCTTCGCCAATAAAAGAATGATAAGTAATATCACCTACTTCTACAGGAATGTGAGGAGTAATCAGCACTTTCCCTTTTATCATGTCTGGCTGAATGCCAAGGAAATGCTGATACCAAACCCTAAGGTGTTCTGCATTAGACCAAGCTTGCAGATAAGTACCAGTAAGTTTTGGCCAAGGTGAATTGCTCCTTGGATAGCAATCCATATTTTCTCCAAGACCACCTACAACACCCATGGTCATGGCCTGTTCATTCATATTTTTAAATAGCTTGTAGGCCACCTCTTCCTGATTAGCCTCAATCATTCTTTGCATGGCTATACCATTCAACCATAGCCAAATTGTACCATTATGATAACCTTCATCTTTGTGGTAATTTTCCCAACTATGATGAAAAGGGTGAAAGTTTTCATCTTGACGGTTAAGAGAAGATACGCCCCAAGGGTAGACCAGTTCTTCCCAACAGATTTTCGTTGCATTCCATTTTAAAGATTTGTTGTCTGCAAGCTCATAAGTAAATAGTTGATTAGGTCTGATTTTGTAATCAGCTTTGTCATTTCTGTCCAGTCTATCAGCAATATAATTATGCTTTTGATCGATGAAATCTTTATTGAAATTTTCTTTCACTTTGTCTGCTACAGCCTGCCACTTTTCCTCTGACTTTTTATCTTTCATTACTTGAGCAAAATAAACACCAGCCATCAGTTGCTTATGCCATAAAGCTTGAATGTCGTTGGCTCTTGAACCTCTGGGAGAATAAGATAACTTGTCATAATTTCTTCTAGCATCCATCCATGTTTCATGATCATCATGCAATAGATAACCTTTTTCATCAGTCCAGTTTTTCAAGGCACCTTCAATACTTCTTTGCACTGTAGGGTAAAGTTCTTCTATTAAATATTGATCACCTGAGTAGAGTACATAATCATATAATTCACCAACAAATCGTGGTGTACCATCTGTAGTGTGATAATCAATATTGCTTGGGTTTACGATGTTAGGGACTCTACCGTAAAATTCAGATTCTTTATCCGTTTCTTGAAATTGACCGAAAGAACGTAAGATATTTTTAGCCCATTCAAACTGTCCTGTTACAAGCACTGCCCCCGGCATGGAAATAAACTCATCTCTTCCCCAATACTCATTAAACCAAGGTAAACCGGCATAAATTCCATAGCCTTGTTGCTCAGAAACTAGCTGATCCATAGTGATGACCATCCAGTTCATTGCATTTTGAAAATTAGTGTTTGTAGAGGTTAGAAAAGCATTTTTTAGAAGAAGGTTTTCCATTCTATTGATCCTATTATGTTTCCATTGCTGATGATGCTGTTGTGTTTCTAACAGAAGTTGCTGAGCATCTTCTATATCTTCACCGACGGCAATAAAGAAACCAGTTTTAGAGGAAGAAGAAATGATTTTTCTGTTCATTTTCATCAAAGAATTGCCTTTGCCTAACACTCCTATTACTTTACTACTTTCCATAGCTGAGAAGAAGGCCATATTGTCCTTTTTCTTTATAAACTTAATGTCTCCAAGTAGTTTTAATCCTAGTTTTTTCTGAGCATTTTTGACATCCACTTCCAATACATTTACATAGTCATGCATCCAGAAGGTTTCAACCATTCCATTCACATATAACCTTTTCATTTTATAAGGGTATACTTCAACCGTGCTTTCTGAAAAAGGAATATCTTGAGTGCCGTCTAGAAGTCGATAGCCTTGAAAAATTCGATTTTGAGCGATATTCAAACCTGCAAAAAAGGAAAACTCCTCGTGGTTATTTTCATGAGATTGAGTGAAGTAATAAGCTGATTCTTTATTAGCAAAAGAAATTTCTCTGTTTTCATTTTCATAGACCTCTACACGCATAGGGTCTAATATTTCACTTGAAATTTCGGTAGTTTGAGGCATGTTGTTACAGCCTATTAAGCAGAGAAATAGTAATTGGAAAAGATGTTTCATACGTTTTTTGTTGATCGCAAAGAGAATCTTCTTTAGGAATATAACAAAAACGTTAGATTACTTGCTGTTCTGAAAAATGAGATCTTCACCTTTTACCAATATTCATGATGAAATGCTACTTTCAGCTCTAATAATTACATTCCAAGAGTGAACAAATCTTTTACTTTATGGTATTGAAGTGTAGCTTTAATACAAGAGCGTAATGCATCTATTGGAATTTCTTGGTCTAAATCAAAAACAATAGCCCTCTTGCCTTCATACTGGAAAGTGGAGCCAAAAACGGATTGAAAAGTTTCCACCAAACGGCTGGAACATTGGAAGTACATTGCATATTGATCAGGAGTTTTACTTTTCCAGTCCATCCGTAAAGTACTCCCATGCTTAGTGACATAGCTAGGTTCTCCCCATTTTAATGTTTCTTCTAAAGAGGCCACATTTTCCATTTCTTCAGCAGTTTCAATTACCAATGTTCTAAGAAAATGCATTTTTTGTTTTACAGTGTTAGGGTAGTTTTCAAAAACCTGAAGTACAGCAGGATCAGATTTTAATTTAATAGTAGAAGCAGACATAATTTCCTTTTTCGTTCATTTAATTTTACATAACTTAAGTTATTGATAACAAGTAGTAAGCCAAAACAACTTATGGATTATTTTGTCTTTCTATTTAAATACTTTTGATAAAAATGACCCCACAAAAAACTATTTCTCCTTGGCCTGAATTAAATTTTTCAGATATGAAAGAGACATTGGCTACATTGCACCAATGGATTCAAATTGTTGGTAAAATCAGGTTGAAAACAATGCCTTGGCAAAATCATTCATGGCATGTCACTTTGTATATTTCCCCTACGGGTTTTACTACTCAAGGGATTCCGTATCAAGGCCGATTTTTCCAAATTGATTTTGATTTCGAAAAGCATCAATTACTTTTGAGTTCCACTGGGAAAACAACTCAGATTATTCCTTTGAAACACATGACTGTTGCTGATTTTTATAATTCGGTTTTTGAAAAACTAAACAACATAGATGTGGATGTGACCATACATGGAAGCCCTAATGAAATGGAACCCGCTATTCCTTTTAAGGAAAATACCACAAACAAAACCTATGAGCCTGAGCAAGCAGAAAAAATCTGGCAATCACTTTTGAAAGCCAATTGCCTTTTTCAGCAATTCAGAAGTGAGTATATCGGTAAATGCAGTCCAGTACATTTGTTTTGGGGTGCTTTTGATTTAGCGGTTACTCGTTTTTCAGGTAGTGACGCTCCATTACATCAAGGAGGAATGCCTAACATGCCTTTGGAAGTGATGCAGGAAGCTTATTCTAAAGAGGTGAGTAGTGCAGGTTTTTGGTTGGGATCAGAAGATTTTCCCGTACCTTCTTTTTATGCTTACGCTTATCCTGTAGCACCCGATTTTGGGACTCAGAAAGTGGCACCAGCTCAAGCTTTTTACAGTGAGGAAATGGGAGAGTTTTTCTTGAAGTATGAAGATGTGCAACAAGCTGAAGACCCAGACGGAATGTTGTTATCTTTTTTACAATCCACCTATGAAGCAGCTGCCAATACTTCAAAATGGGATAGGGGAAGCTTAGAGCGATAAAATGAATTTGGAATTAAGAATGAAAAGATGGTTTTTAAAATGTTACAAAACCACCTCTTCATTCTTAATTCTTCATTCTACATCCTATTCATTAGGTTTTGGAATAATATTTTCAGGAATGTCCAATTTTTTATCATCCGCTCCTTCGGCAAAATTACTAATTGCAAAAGAGTTGGCTTTAGACCAATCGCATTCAACTCTTCGATCACCCAAAACAATATTTCCTAACTTCTTTCTGAACCATTCTGCTAACGCCTTATACTCTTCAGAATTGGCTACATTATTACGCTCATCAGGATCAACGCGAAGATCATACAATGCTAATTCAGCCTTTTCCACAGGACAATTCAAAGCCCATTTGATGTTTTTATTATCATAAGATTTATTGGAAGGACGTGTTCGCATGGAGAAAGCAAAATTATTTGATCGGAGATAAGCTCTATGTCCAACGACCACTTTGGTTTCGCCTAAAGTATACGCTCTTTGCTCTTCTTCATTTTTAATGAAACCTTGTAATTGCATACCATCTAAATAGTCATATTTACTGCTGGTAATATCTTCACCGGAAGCAGAAAGTAGCGTAGGGGCAATATCTACATACTCTATCAGTTGGTTACGCACTAAACCTGCAGGAACTTTCTGTTTGTCTGAAGAAACAACCACCATTGCACCATTGGTAGATTGTTTCCAACCCGTATATTTGGCTTCAATCCCTTGTTCCCCCAAGTGCCAACCATGATCACCAACGGTAAATACAATAAGGTATTCTTGATTATTCTTCTTACAATACTTTTTAAATGCCTCTACTGCCTGACCGATCAATTCATCGCCATGTGCACAAAACGCGTAATAATCTTGAATCGTTTGCTGAATTTCCTTTTTGGTCATCTTCGTCATATTCATATTATTGTGCATTTTCTGTAATTGAGGAGGCATTTTGTCATACTCTATTTGGTCAAAGGCCGGGACCTTGTATTTCTTCTTTTTGAAGATATCACGTTGACTTTTAGGAGGTAAAATAGGTGTATGAGGTAAATGAAAAGAAAGGTTGATCATTTGAGGTTGATCAGCGTTGGCTCCCTTCGCTTTTTGACCCCATGCAGTTGTAAATTCTTTATTCTGATTTTCGAGATAGGCTTTAAATTCATCTACCACAATAGCATCTACTGTTTGATCAGCAGGCATTGGGTTTTCGCCGCCAATAATCAATGTTGTATTCGAACGTGTATAAGAACGAAGTATTTCAAATTCCTTTTCAATACGTTTTCTCGTCTGTATATCTTTTTGACTGATCTCCCCATGGTTTTTCTTCACAAAATACTTTTCTATCTGTCCATTCTGACGCTTTATTTTCTCTTGCTTACCAAGGTTGGCGGTTTTACCATTGATTTTTCCAAAAGCGCTGTCTCCCCAAAGGTCACCAAGGTTATTTTTTTGAAGGTTATGCTTAAAATGAACGGTGTATTCATAATGATTAGCACTGCGGTAACCTTGTCCCGGTCCCCATTTGTAAATATACTCTCCCGCTTTCCCAAATTGAGCGGTTTGATAACCGGTTTTCTTTAAGATTTGAGGAACAGATGGCTGAATAAAATCAGGGTTCTGATGGGTAAGTTCAAAAGCATAATGTCCAGTTCTGAAAGGGTATCTGCCTGTAATCATAGAGCCTCTTGAAGGTCCGCAAACAGGGGCATTACAAAATGCATTGGTAAACAACACTCCTTCACTTGCCAATTTGTTGATGTTTGGTGAGGACACATACCCTAGTGGACTTTCCTTTTGACCATAAACGGCTTCATTATAACATTCTAAGGCATCAGGGCGGTGATCATCTGTTATAATCCATAAAATGTTGGGCTTCTTTTTAGGAGGTTCATTTTCTGAGGAGCTGAAACTTTTTGATGTAAACAAAAGCAGCCCAGCAAAAACTAGGATGAAGTGCTTGTGATTTTTCTTCATTTCGTTAAAATTTTCGTCTATAAGTAGTCATCATACCATGAACACTTCAACTTTTTATAGCTGAAAGAGCACATGGTTTTATTTAAATATTTGCTGTGCTCAATTTCTGATAAAAAGGTGGATGAATGGTATCACAAGTGCCTAAAAAACGCTGTTATTCATTTTTAGAACCTTACTTTTATAGAAAATCTCCCCCTTTTGAAGTTTCTGTTTACTGTGAAATAAAGCCATTCTTCTAGGAAGACCATTTCTTCAAATGAAGTAATATGATCTCGTTTATTACATTAAATGTTTAAATAATTGACAATGTTTAAAATTTAAACTAATTTTACAATGTAGTAAGTTTTAAAGTTTCAAAGGTAAATTTTGTTGTCATGTACTTTCTTAAAAATCACTCTGAATTAGCTGTTTCTAGTCATAATGTATCCATAGGAATCAAGTTTCCTAACAATTTGTATTTACGTTACCGAGGTAATGTTTACTCGTTCATCATCAACCCAAAACTCCTGCTGGCTACGATCGTATTAATGTTCACAATTCTGATGGTGCAATTGTTTTCTAGTCCTGAAGAAAAAGTCATTTTTGTACAGGCCCCTATACAGTATCACTACAGTAATCAAGAGCCAACAATGGATGAGTTTATTGCTGATTTTGGCATTGACATAGAAGATGTCAATCAAGCGAGCACCACTATTATTCCTGTGAAAACGACCCAGAATATTTCAGATCAATATAAAGAGCAAAAACTAAATAGTGTAGCTTCCTCTTTGGATCGTTTTCAGATTGAGCGTCAGTTGTTGGTCACTGATTATTTAATAGAGGAAAAAGTAACAAGGGTAGATCAATTGGAAAGTGAATCTTTGATCGAACTCAATTCAAAAATCTCTAGTCTGTTTAAGAGTCATGTGTTGGATCAGATGCAAGCACCTCCACATGTTTATGCGTTTTTTACGTCCACTTCTCCTCTGAAAAAGATAGAGACTGCTTTAATGGAGCAAGCAAAATACCATGTACCTGCATCCATCACGTTGGCACAAGCCGCTTTAGAAACTGGGTACGGTAAAAGAGTGATTGGTAATAATTATTTCGGGGTGAAAGACAAATCACGAAAAACCAATCCAATTACCACTACGGAGTATTATACAAAGGATGAATTCAAAAGAAACAAAGGCATAATTGTCTCTTCTCAAAAAGTAAAACGTAATGGAAAGGTTTTGTATAAATGCGTAGTGAAGGATTCATTTGCAGAGTACAAATCACCATGGGAATCATTTAGGGCGCATTCACTGTTTCTCAATAAGCAGAAAAGATACGCACCACTTTTTACACAAGGAAGAGATTATGCTTCATGGGCTGATATGATCGGTTCAACTAAATATGGAGGTGTGGGCTATGCGACTTCCCCGCTTTATGGTGAATTGTTGAAAAAGATAATTAAGAGGTATCACTTAGACCTTTTAGATTATTAGTGTAAGAGATGTTCCATACATGCTCTAAAGCAGATCTAATAAGATGAATATGGTTTTTAAAGTTGTTTGTTTGAAGGAAAGTACAAATTCAAAATTAACTATGATTTATTTTTGACTTAGTACTTAACAAAAAATTATCCTGACAAATAGCCATAAAAACCATATTCATCATTACTGATATTTTAATACCTAACATTGTATTGTTGGGGTTCTTCCACTTGTTCTTCTTCTTTAGGGCTTTGGATGCTCTTCCTCAATTTCTCAATTGATATTTCTTCAACATACAGGTGGAAAGGGATTGAAAGCATCACAGAAAGTGTTATGATTGAAAGGTAAAACGTAGTGTACTCAATGGGCAAAAACTCATCTATATGTAGATACGCTTTCCAATGTGGGAGTGTGAACCAAAATAGAAAGAATATAAAAGTATGAGCTAAGAAAAGAGTATAAGACATTTCTCCTAATGCTTTAGGTAACTGATGTTCAAAAACGTCTCTGACTTTTCCATTATTATAAGAAGTCGTTAATATTAAAAGAGCAAAAATAGGTATTAAAAGAAGGTCGTTTATTTTGAAATGAAACGCTAATGGAACAAGTAAAAGGGAGATGATGAATGATATATCTTTCGATAAAATTTTGAAACCCGCCCTATTGAAATACAAGTAATATAAATTTACTCCTAACATAAATTCAAGTATGCATCTGATAAAACCGTAATCCCATGTGATGTTGAGACTATGACTCGGGTGATAGGAAATGAGTCCAAAAAGAGCCAAAAATAAAAGTAAAGATGTTATGGTAACAGAAACTATTTTTTGCCTTACCATCAACCCAAAAAATAATATTGCAACCACATAAGTCCACCATAATGCACCTGCAGACCATGAAAATAAATTCCATGAAAGCGCATGATGAGTATTCATGGCATTTAGCATAAAAATGTGGTTTGGAATAAGATCATAAGAAAAATAAGCCTCCCAGCTGTCGTCGATAAGCCAAGGGTAATGATAGCTGAAGAATTTAGTAGCCGCTATTAAAGTGCATAACATGAAAAGATACAGCGGATAAATTCTAGTGAATCGATTCCAGATAAATAACTTTGCTTTTTTCGTGTTAAACCCTCTTATAAACTGTTGACCATAGTTATGATGTATAACATAACCACTTAATAAAAAGAAAAAGTCAATCCATAAGTATCCCTTGGTCAATAATCCTGAATCTTCTCTAGGAATGACGCTACCCAAATCCCTATAGAATAAACAGAAGTCGCCATGGTGTATAATTATCCAGAAAGCAGCAAGAGCCCTAAGGCTTGTTATTGAAGTAATTTTTTGTTTGCCCATTTTAAAATTCCCATTATTGAAATGCTCTGTCTTAAATGTAGGAATTTTTAAATTTAGCTTTTGAAGAGCTTTGTGTGAGTGGTATGATTTTTTGAGTGAATGGAAAAAAAAAGGGAAATGCTTTAAAAAACATCGCCCTTTTAAGATTTTTTAAGAATTTATTTTCTGATTTCTACGATTTTTTCTCTTTTGATTTGTTTAGTTCGGAGATAGCTACTTGTACTTCTGTATAACGTTTTCTTTCATTATACACCTCATGTTGTTCTGTTGTTTTTTCTCTGAAGTCTCTCATGTTCGTACTCATTTTAAGGTTAAGGAAAAAAGTAATGGTCAACTCTCATCGGTGTAATATCGATGTTGGAGTATGTTTGGAAAAATTATTCTTTGTGATCTCAAACAGATTTGTGCTGTTCAAAATTTATAGAATTTTATTTGTTTTCTGTGTTGCGTTTATGTTGACCTAATTTAACGAAAAAATTAGCTTTTTAAAAGAAAAGGTTGTTACATTTTAATGCAACAACCTCTAAAGTTTTTAACGATGATTCGGGTTAGATTTCTTCATCTATATCCAAATCAAATTTTTCTAGCGAACCGATTTGATCTTCCCACTCAGAACTATCTATATCTTCAAGTTCTTCAAAAGAAGTTTCTTCATCATCTAATAATAAATCGTTGTCTAAATCTAATGTTAAGAAATCGTCCATAGCAATTAAGCGATTAAGGGTTTTAGAATAAATTGAAATACACCCTATAGTACGCTACTGTGTGCAGGATGTTTTTGCTATTACGATCTATTTAGATAAAGTTAATTTTACTTCAAGTCCAAAATGAAAAAGAGAGTATTTTGATACTCGGTCATTGAAAGCTTGTAGAAATATTGATTGGAATTTGACGATAACTTCGTTTAAAATCCTCATATATGAGTTTGTTTTACTCATCATTCAATTATACCAAGGTACTTACTTTTCAACTTGAGGCTTTTTTACGGCCAAAAAGCGGACCTGTTCTCAGTGGTTTGATTGTATGGGAAACTTTTACTCTGATCATGTTGGATTCATCAAGAAAAGAAGTTTCTGCTTTATTATAGCTTCTTTCGTTGATGTACTGCACAGTGACAAAAACATTTTTGTAGGCTTTACGAGTAATGCCTACATACAATCTGTTGGAGGCAACTCTACTGCTTTCTTCGTTCAATACAAAAAAAGGTTCACACCCAAATGTACAATATCCTAGAAAAGTAGAGAATTTTACAGAAGGATTGTATCTCAGACGGAATCTTGTTTCGGTTCCGTCAAAGTATAGCTGTTGTTCAAAACGGACCCTTTGAGTGATCGTAAAAATGCTCACCCTAGAATTAAACACAAAGTCCTGATAAGGCCTGAATTCTTGACGTGCCGCACTGCCCGCTACATACATTACTCCGCCTCTTACATACATATTATCATTTATATCATAACGGAGTCCTGTTCGTCCTTGCCACCTTTCTCCTTCGGGGAAATAAGAACGATACCCTACGTCAGAATCAATTGAAAACTTATAGGACAATTTATAGCGGTTAAAATAATGTAACCACAAAATATCATCCTGTGCAAATGATTTATTAGCAGCAATGACAACAAAAATGAAGCCTATGAGAATACGGCATATAGCTTTTGTCATGTTCGGTTATTAAATAATGATTGATGTAAAACAAAATTACAAATTAAAATACTTAATCATCATTATTCAATTGATTAACTCAGTTAATTAATCCTAAACATGAGAAATACACCTTAAAATAATTTTAAAAGGGATGTTATATGCAATGATAAATTGGGATGTGGGGAACTTTTTTAGAAGTGAACGTTAAATGATTTTAGTTAGAGTACTTACAAAATAACTGGTTTCTTTCTGTTTTTTAGCACACTTTTATATGATTTTCAGCGTTGTTGATGTCAATATAAGCATCGATCCAGTCTTTAGCTTCACCTAATTTTTTAAAAGTATTAATACTCCACCCTCTGTTATAACCCATTGTTTCGAGCGTGTTTCTTTCAAAATGTGTAGAGGAAGTCACTACGACAATTTGCATTTTTCTAGAAAAACCTAGCTCACTTAGTTTTGTGATAATACTAAACTTATCAGTGATGTCAAAAGGGTAAACCAAACGGGAACCATCAATGAAAAGTAAATTGGAGTGGTACTGATTTATAAAGCCGGAACATTCCTGAAGTGCTTTAACGAGTGGATCCATCTGTGGTGTCCCTTCTAATGTTAGTCTCACTAAGTAAGTGTTTGTTGAAATATTATAATCCATAGTTCTGGGGAAATTGTATGACGTTTGATATTAATAAAGTTAGGATAAAAGAAGATAGTTTGTATAGATGTTCAATAATTATCAGATTTTCCTCAAACAGATTCTTTAAAAAGTGCAATTTTATTTTCCCTTTAGCTGTAATAATAGAATATAAATAAGTGAATGTATATTTCTTCAGTTTTGTTGTTGTTAATTTTTGACCGTCTTCATCAACCACAAACTTCTGTTTTGCGAAGCTTATGAAATAGAGATAGTTAGTAATGAGGTAATAGATGAAAGGTAAGGTGAAACTGTGAATTAATTCGAATGTGATAAAACAAGTTGGTCATAAGCTTTGATAGTAATGTAAATGCCACGACCTTTGTTTACAAATATCTCATTTCATGAATAACAACAACAAACACTACCAATTCATTTTACTGTTGGGGTCACTCTCTATGATTGGTCCATTCAATATCGATACTTGTCTTCCGGCATTTGGCAGAATAGCTGATGATATGGGTGTCACTTTTTCACAAGTTGAAATCAATGTATCCTTGTTCTTTTTTGGTTTTGGAATAGGACAGCTTTACGGCGGTTATATTTCTGATATAAAAGGAAGAAAATGGGTGGTGAGTAGAGGTTTGGGTATATCTATGGTGGCCAGTTTGATTCTTGCCATGGTAAATCAGCTGGAATTCTTCTATTTGATGCGTTTTATTCAGGCCATAGGAGCAGGGTTTGTTGGAGTTTCGATAGCAGCCATAGTTAGAGATAATTTTCAAGGGAAAGAAGCTGCGAGTATTATGTCTATGGTGGCCATGATTGCAATGGGTGCACCTCTCGTAGCTCCTTCAATAGGGGCCTTGTTACTGACAATTTCCACATGGAAGTCTATTTTTATCTTTATTGCCGCTTATGGGTTGTCTGTTTTGATTTTCTTGATGATTGGTCTGGAGGAAAAAATGGAACCCAGAAAACAAGAGCATAACTTTTTTCAGGGCATCAAAAAAGTATATAATAATGTGCCTGCATTGGCTTATATGTCTGCCATGGCTATTCCTTCAGGTGCGTTGTACACATATCTTACCTCAGCTCCTTTTATTTTTCAAGAATATTTTGGATTAGGAGAACAGCAGTTCGCCATTCTTTTTGGAGTAAATGGTTTATCGTTGATTATTATGAATAAAATCAACTCTGTACTAGTCAAAAAATATGGGCCTGAAAGGTTAATGAACATTGGTTTAAGTATACATTTCACTTCATTGGTGCTTCTCTTGATTGTGGTGACTGTATTTACGCCAACGTTATATAACACAGTGCCATTGATCACGCTTCATGTATCTACATTAGGATTTATATCTGGTAATGCCACTGCAATTGCTTTAGAGAAGTTTGAAAAGCATTATGCAGGTATTGCCAATTCTCAAATGAGAGTAGTAGGAATCATCATCGGGGCAGTTGCAGGAGCCACAGCAAGTTTGTTGAATAATGGTACTTTATATCCAATATTAGGCGTAATGATAACTTGTTCAGCACTCGGTATCTTCACTTATTTATCGCTTAAAAAGACAGCAAAAAGAACGAATTTAGTTTCTTCTTAAGTACTATGCCAAAAATAGATGATAACTAATTCTGAATTATTTTTTGTGAGGACGACGCTGAAAAACGTATCAATAGTGGTTCTATTTAAAATTTTTTGAAGGAAGTAATCGCAAAAATATAAACAGAATTAGTATTAAATATTTTTGTCTTAGTACTTAAAGACCTTTTTAAAAATAATTTTCTTGATTTGGTGTGGTAGATTAATGTACCATGGGAGGTTGTTCCAAGAGGTAAAAGGCACTTTTATTTTTTCATTGGTCAGCTGTTCAAAATGCTTTCTTACTTCATGCTCATATGCACTGGTTGAAGAAGGCATTTGAATATAAGCACCAAGGTGCAAGGGTTTTTGAGTTTCAGTTTTTTCTTTAAGAAATTGACTGAAAATAAGGAGTCTGCCATGTTTGTTTTTCTCTTTAATATCGGCCGTATTTAGAAAATATTGCCACCTTGATTCATGCGCAATATAAATGGAAGAGGCCTCAATTTTATGATTTTCCCCATAAACAGAATAAATCCTCAGGCACTTTTTTTCTATTAAAATGTGCAGTATTTTTCTTAAAAGAGTACTGATTTCCTGATCATCTGTCACGCCTATTTTGGGCAAAGTAAACTGTCTGAACAAGTGCAGAAAACCTTCTATATTCTGATCTAAAACAGGCGTATTATTCCTTTTTATTGATTGTCTTACGTTTTTTCTTTTGGTTTTTGAAAAGCGTGAAATATTATTTTCATACCCTTTAGAAAGTTCAATTTTCAGGTCCTGTCCCCATTCAAATCCGGGGTAGTCTCCACCGTTATTTCCTATATACTCTATGCAGTATGGAACGTATTCTTTGATGAGTCGAATAGCTTCAGGCAGGAAAGAAGATGCGTTTGTCAAAGCAGAAAAATAGCCCAATTCGGGTGTAAAGAGAGGCATTTTAATAAAGTGGAAATTCATTTTATCATATATTGGAAAGGGCATTGCCCAAACGTATTTTCCATTATGCTCCACTACAACACCCCACCAGTCAGGAGCCACTAGGTCCAGATACCATGAGTATGCAAACAGAAGTGATTGAGGGGAGTGTGCTATGCAGTCATCCCAAAGTTTTGTGTCTAGTTCTTTTCTTTTTTTTAATACTGCTTTCAAATTCTTCTCAATTTTGACACAAAAAAAACACAGCACTTTTAAAATCCAAATAAAAGTGCTGTGATCTATAGCGATTGACTATTATGGTCTATTCTTCATCTTTCTTCTTTCGTCGCCTCTTAGGAAGTTTATCCAGTTCTACTTGAACCAGTTGTCCCATTTCATCAAAAGAGAGGATATGAGAGATTCGTCCGCCTTCAGGCAGTACTTCACCGACATCGTACTTAAAGAGTGATAACCTGGAGAGAATATCACCATTGGTAGAGGCAATATACTGACGGCTTGAGTTGAGATCTGTAGTGTGATCAAATTTGAGGTTATAACTTTTTGAGTTGAATAAAACTTCCATGAGAATAAAATGTGTATAGTTTAAGGGTTCTACAATTGATTAAGATGTTGATTTTAAATAGATTATCAATATGGGGTAAATATTAGATATTTACTAATAATTTTAAAAATGTGTACCTTTTTTTACGATTTAATCAATTATTTCGAAACATATATTTCAGTATCTGTTTCCTCAATGACATTTTTTCCTCGGTAAGTTTTTCTGTAGGCTTTATAATCCTTCTTGAAAGTTCTCCATTCTTTGCCACTTAGCACATAAGATTTGTCCACTGTTTTGTCTCTAAGAATAGCTTGAGTAGTAGGCAGGGGAGCGACAATTAGAAAATAAGGATTAAGGAGTACGAGTGTCCATGATGAAACGGCAAACATAGTAGACATTCGAGCATTTCGATATTTTTTAGTGTGTTCATAATAAAGAGCATCTTCAGGCACCTCCGAAAGCTTTGTTTGCTCTCCGTATATCTTCTGCACTTTTTTAGCAGAAAGTAATGTATTCACTTTCACACTGTCAAATTCACTAACAGTATTTTTTTTGAGTTTTGTCATCGGCACAACTGTAGAATCTCCAGAATGATAGAAGGTGACATTGTCCAATTGATTCGGCGTTTTGATTGTAGATGCCACGGCCTGTACAACTATCACAAGTTGAGCATTGGCTAATGAAACGCTGGTAAGGACAAGTAGGATTGTTAAGTATTTTTTCATCGTAGTATTTTTGTTTTCACTTACTTATATATGGAGTGATAAAATGTCACCATAAAGAAGTAAATGAATTGGTTTTTAGTTTTAAAAAATGAAAGTACAGTAGTGTATAGGTAGTGTTTATGCTGCGGAAGTTTATTCGGCTTTGGTTGTTTTAAAAGTATAGAAGTGTTGAGAAATATAGGCAAATATTACAGCCACAATGGTGGTCAGCAGTTTGGAAGGAGTAGGGTAGAAGTGCATCATGTCTACAAATACTTTCATCAGAATATAATTAATGAAAATAGAACCTATACTCACTTGGAAATACCTGAAAAACTGCACCCATCCTTTTAGGTTGGAATCTTGGAAGGTAATGTATTTCTGCAAGAAAAAACCGGAAGTTAAGGTGATGGGGTACACCATAAACAACGCGGCAATGTGTGAACTCATTACAAATAACCCAAAGTCAACATTCTTTTGATCAAGCACATAATGGAAAATCAGGTAATAGAGTACTAAGTCAAGTGCCATGTTCCCTCCTCCAATTGCGGCATATCTGAATGTTTTAATAGGTATAAACTTTTCAAATGGTCGGTGAAAAAAGTCTATAATTCGTATGATAGTATCTTGCATATTTGTTTATGTGTAAAAGCGGAAAACAAATATATCACAGAAATATCATAAGAACACTAACATCTCCCACATGAGCCGTATATTAATATTTTTTTAGAATTTGATAGTAATTAGAGGTATCTCAAACATATATCTTACTACATTTTAAACTAAATTATCGTTAACTACCAATCAATATTTCTTCAAGCTTTTTATGATCTACTTCCAAGCTACCTTCTTCTTCATTTTGTCTTGAAACAAAAACGAAGCAAAAAATTCAAGGCTTAGAAGTCAAAAGCTAAATTCCATTCCTCTCGCCTAAATGATTTTAAACTCGCTAAAGCTCAAACAAGAAAATCATTCTTAACGGCTCAATACATGAAATTCTTAACGCTTTTCCCTTCAAGGCCGGAGAAATACTACCAAGCGAATTAGGTAGATAACTCAGGTACGAATGTTAAGCTTTAGCGTTATTCGTGCCCTACAGATCATTAAAAATCTCCTGATTTCTAAATGTCAAAAACATTAGAAGATTTAAGTTTATAATGTACTTACTCCTCAAGAATTGGCAAAGTATGAAATAATAGATAATCGATACTAGCTTCAAAATCAGAATCAATGCTAGGATCTTTAAAGTTTAACCTGAATTTTGATACATTATCTTTAACTAGATTATTGATACCCGCATAAAGCGTATCATTTTTAATTTGATAAATATACAGTCGGTAGGCTTCAATGTCGATTCCGCCAAAGAGACCTATTGTTTCTTGCAGTTTATTGTGTACTAAATGTGTATTGTTGGAATTGAGATAAAAATAAGAAGCCTCTTCAGGCAATGTGTTTCCAAGAGTGATATGAATACCGTTTTTATCAAAAGTAGGATTGGTAGAAAGACTGCCTATAAAAAGACGGAATTGATTTTGGTAAGAATAAATGCGTGCTCCAATTAAGCTGTCTTCCTCAGGAAACAAGTTACTGCTTTTTGTGAAATACATATTTTTATGCTCAGAGGTGTAATGTAGTGTCACGCTATCACTTCTTTCATCTATACTTCTGTTGATAGTTTCTTCATAAGTACTGAAAGTAACATTTTCATAAAAGGGTTTAGCATAAACCGCTGTGTCCCCTTCTTGATATAAAAGGTGTAAGTTTTGACTGATTTGAAGTTTTAATGCACTGATTTTTTGATCATTTCCCTCAGATCTATTCCCTTTTGAATTGACAAGCTGTAAATAACCGTTTTCTTCTGAGGTCATTAGTTCCAAAAAAGGTGGCTGTATTGGTGCAGTGGTAAACTGAAATGTTTTATCAGTGGAGAGCCCTTTGTCTTTCTCAAAAACAAGTTTTCCGAAATATTGAATGTTTGACTGAAGATGGTTGAAGCGATAAGTATTTACATTACCAATTGCATTCATCGCTTTAGGCTGTGCATTGGATAGGTGTCCTTTCTTAATATCGACAGTCTGTTCAAAGTTTTCATCTAGAGCAAGAGTTAAGTAGGTAGTATTGATATTCTGAGTTGAATCTTGATTGAACCATGAAATACTAGCATTCCAGGTGCCACTTTCAGGTTCATTTAAAGTGACTTCATAAGGTGCTTCAATAGGATAATCTAGGAAACTGACACTATCCTTTTTTTCTGCAATCAATTCATTGCCGTCTTTTTTATAAAGCTGTAATGTGATATAAAACGTTGAGTCTCCTTGAGGGTAAATATGTGAAACAGTATCTAAATCTGGGTTTTTAGAGTTTTTCCCATCTCCCCAAACCCATTTTAACGAAACTTCGGCAGGGGTATTTACTGTATCAGTAAGATTGACAAATGTGATTTTTCTGTAAAAGGCATCTACTTCTTCAATTTTAAAATCAGGAGCAATATCAATAGTTACTTCAGCAAAATTAAAAGCTGGTTCTTGATCGCAAGCAAGTACAATGAAAGTAAATAATAAAAAATAGTATTTTTCATTATCAATTATTTGTAAATGAATAATAGGTATAAATTACTTTTAAGTGAGGGAATAATCAATTTTTTAATCGATAGTGAATAGAGTATCCTTTATTTATTCAATTTAAGAAGATATAATATAGAGAGGAGGTGTGGAATACTATTTACATTTCATAATTAAAAACTGTTATAATACTTATATAATAGTTTAAATATCAGTGTGTTAACATTAATTATGAGGCTGAAAGTAAACTTATTCTTAAGTTGTATCGTCTAAATAATTACTTGTGACTTATAATGTGATCTCAAAATAGTATTATCATGAAACATATCGAAAATCAACAAATCAAAGACAATACAAAGTTATCAAGCTTAACTTTTAGAGACATTGTAGATACTGCCTATTTATCACTTATCTTAGGAGTGATTGTATCGGGGCTACATTCATATATTACACTATATTAAAGTAATACATAATATAATAATATTGCTTTTGTAAAAAAGCTCTTTTCTGTGTTCATCATGGAAAAGAGCTTTTTTTATAGCACCACTCAAAACCTATTCCTTGTTCTGTTGTTCTATTCTCAAAGTTTCTTTTATTTTAGGTTTATGAAGACATTAATTCAAACAACTTTTACCTCCTTAGAACAAACAAAATTGTTTTATGAAAAACTGAATTTCCAAATTCATGAATATGAAGATTTGCTTATAGCAAATGATGGAATAGTACAGATCAGCTTGACCAATAAGAAATTTATGAGGAAAGGAATAGTGATTTATTCCGATACACTTGTGGAACAGATAGAAACAGTACAGAACGAATTTGATGTATTGGAGAACAAAGACGTATATATCTTATCCTCTCCCTGTGGAGTTTGGGTGTATGTTTATAGAGGAAGAGGGAAGGATTTTCTATTGAATACAGCCCCTAGTTCCATTTTAGGCAACTACGCAGGTTTGAGTCTTGAAAGTTTGAACTTGGACCACTCCATTCAATTCTGGACAGAACTTGGGTTTGAACTGCAAATGGGCAGTGTTGATCAAGGATGGCTTACAATGGTCAATAGAGGAGGTTTTATGTTAAGTATTATGCAAGCTTTGAATTGTCCTCATCAGTTTTTTAATCCTTCATTGACTTATTTTAATGGAAAAGACAACGAAGCTGTAATACAGAAAATCAGGGATCAGAAAGTGATGATTACTGAAGAAATAACAGTTTTCAATGATAAAAACATTGTGGATAATGTGGTGTTAAGAGACCCCATGGGACTTGGTTTTTTTGTCTTTAATGACTAATAATACTAAGTTAAAATTGATTGTCAACCATTTTCACTTTGCATAAAAAGGCCATATAAAACCGATGTGTTTTACCATAAATACTACTAAATTTTTTGAAAAATAATGATAATTCAGAATCTAATTAAAATAATTTGATTCGTATTACATATCTTTGATGTAAACAGGAGTACTGTTTCTTTGAGGCAGTATTTCTTATTCTATTACTCAATGCTAAACCAAACTTCAATTGCTATGGAAATTAATCATATTCCAACTAAGTTTCATTGTCCGATTACAGGTGAACTGATCTTCTCTGAGCATTCAGATGAAATTGTTCCTTCAAAAGCCACTCTATTTATGGAGTATCCTAACAGTGCTATGGAGATTTTTGACGAACGTCTAAAAATGAGAGTAAAGGAAAGTCCTGCAACAGCTTTCTCAAAAGTAGACGAGCTGATAGGCAAACAACCTCAGCTTTTTACATTTTATCAGAAAAGAAACACTGTAGAAGGCAAAGAAGAATTAATCAGCCTAAAAATATGCATTGATATGGCTTATAAGAATGATGAATTTGAATTAATCAATTCTTAGTCCTCTTATTAGACATGCTCTAAGCCAAAAACAAAAAAACCATCCTCTTATAAAAGGGTGGTTTTCCAAATTGTCTACCGCTAATTTTTAATTAATAGTGTAATGAAATGAAATATGAATCTATAATCTATTTTTCTACTTAATTTTTACATTAAAGGCAAGGCGTAAACATTGGCCGTACGGCGATTTTTTACCCTCACGTATTTCTCAATGATTTTATGGTTCACATTCAGCTCCTTAATCTCCTCCTGCCCCTCTTGAATGAGCGTATCTTTCAATAATGTAACCTTAAAAGTAAAATCATTTCCTTCCCATTGTCTGAAATTACAATACTCCAAACTCTCTTTGTATTTTCTTCCATTCAAAGTATAAGTACCTCCGCCAGCAACAAAGTGTGCTAACGAATCTTTTGTGCCCTTGTGTTTATCATGATTCAGAAAAGCAAAATGATCGCTGTTGATTATTTTGATCATTCTCTTACCCGACAAATCCTGTTCTATCACTGTATCTTCTTTTATTGTTGTTGCTGAAATCAATTCCCAAGTGCCTTGAATATTCGGTTCTTGATGAATATCAATACAAGAAGCTACAATTAGGGTAAGGATTATTAAGTATAACGTTTTCATGATTTTTCTCGTTGGTCACATTACAAAAGTGATTAAAGTTTGTTTAAAGTCATTAAAATTTCGACCAACGACATGGTTTGAGGTTTATAAGGCTTAATAAGTGTAACTAAAACGATAAAAAACAAAAAAAGAGAGACGAGTGCCTCTCTTTTCTAAAGTAATAAGTTGTTTTAGGTTGCGATAGTAAAGTAATGTAAGTGAGTTTTATTTCTTTTCCGAAATAGGACGTTTACTTTTATTATCTTTTCCTTGTGTTGTTTCTGACTCTTTTTTAGAGTCAAATAGATTCTTAGAGCCCCACTTCAGGGTACTCTCGCTAATAGCTAACGATGTTCTCATGTTGTTGTAGGTTATTAAGGTTGAATGATAGTCAAAGTTAATTTATTTTTTCAGAAAAGCACTATCGCAACCGGTTTAAATTGCTTTAAATCTGCATTATATGATGAAAGTTACCAAACCTGAAAATCAAATAGCACTTTCCTGTTTTTTTATTGTATTTAAAGAATGGATCGAATGGGTTTATTTATATTTTGATGAGAAAAAAATGGATTACGTGTTTGATTGATCAACAAAAGTGATGATAAATTCATATTTTGATCCTTAAACAAACAGAAGAAAACAGTCTTTTTGGATCATCTTTATATATCTCATGAGGGGTAAATAAAATTGAGCAAGTTAATTTTCTACACCTATATACTGCGAAATTCACGATAATCAGGGGGCAAAACTGCATGTCCTACTTTTGTCCATATTGTATTTTCGGCTTTATTACCCCTTCACCTTACGTTTGCTATCAAGTTTTACAATTAATCTGAAATGAGATGAATACATATAGCAAACTTTTTGGTTTACTGATTTTTTTGATTTCAACTCTGCCACTCAATGCGCAGACATGGAAAAACCCTGATGCCAAGGTGGAAGATAGAGTAGCAGATCTTTTATCTAAAATGACTTTAGAAGAAAAAATTAGTTATTGCGGTTCTAAAATTCCAGAAATGGAGCGTTTAGGCATACCGGCTTTTGAATGGTATGGTGAAGCACTGCATGGTATTATAGCGTGGAATTGTACGCAGTTTCCCCAAAATATAGCAATGGGAAGTACTTGGAACCCTGATTTGATGTATGACGTGGCTAATGCGATTTCTAATGAAGCTAGAGCTTTGAAAAACATGGGCAAGAAAGAAGTGATGATGTTTTCGCCCACTGTAAACATGGCTAGAGATCCACGTTGGGGAAGAAATGGAGAGTGCTATAGTGAAGATCCACATTTGATGTCGGAAATGGCAAGAATGTATGTACGCGGTATGCAAGGAAATGACCCGAATTATGTAAAAACTGTTACAACAGTAAAGCATTATGTGGCGAATAATGTAGATAAATACAGAGAGAAAATTCATTCTTACATTAATAAAAAGGAACTGTATGAGTATTACTTTCCGGCTTATAAAACATGTATTGTTGATGAGGAAGCAACTGGGATTATGACAGCTTTGAACGGCTTGAATGGCATTCCTTGTTCAGCACACAATTGGCTGGTAAATGGTGTGCTGCGTGATGAGTGGGGCTTTGAAGGCTATGTGATAGCGGATTGGACTGCAGTGGAAGGTATTGAAACGAGAATGCACTATGCTAAATCTCAAGCAGAAGCAGCCGCTATGGCAATTAAAGCTGGTGTGGATCAGGAGTGTTACAGAAATAAGACAAAATTAGCACCAATGGTTTACGCATTAGATGATGCGATAAATGAAGGTTTGATGACAGAGGCGGACTTGGATAAAACTGTAAGCAGACTTTTAAGACTTCGATTTATGACCGGTGATTTTGATGATCCAGCATTGAATCCTTATTCTAAAATACCTAGTACTGTATTAGAATGTGAAGATCATAAAAAAATTGCCTTAAGAGCAGCGGAAGAAGCAATTGTACTTTTGAAAAATGATAATGCTTTGCCACTGCAGAAATCATCTGATAAAATAGCAGTGATGGGACCTTTTGCCAACAGATGCTGGATGGGTATTTATTCTGGTCACCCCAAAAGTAAAATCTCTCCTTTAGACGGTATTCAAAAATATTTGGGTACTGATGTGGCGTATGCTGAAGGATGTAGTGTAACTGGAGATAAATCGGATAAGGAAAAAATTAAAGAAGCGGTAGCTGTAGCCAAGAAGTCAGATAAAGTAATTTTGATTGTTGGAAACGATGAGTCAACTTCTACAGAGAATGTGGATAGGAAATCATTGAAGTTGCCAGGAAAGCAACATGAATTGATCAAAGCGGTAAAGGAGGTCAATGACAATGTGATTTTGGTTTTGGTGCCGAGTGGACCTACTGCTATTGAATGGGAACAGGAGAACTTATCAGGAATTGTATGTGCATGGCCTAATGGTCAGGAGCAAGGTACAGCACTTGCAAATGTCTTGTTTGGGGAAGTGAATCCTAGCGGAAAGTTGAACTCAACGTGGTATAAATCGGATAAAGACCTTCCTGATTTTCATGACTACACCATACAAACGGGTAGAACTTATATGTATTACGATGGAAAACCTTTATATCCATTCGGTTACGGTTTGAGTTATACTGCTTTTGATATGAAAAACTTGAAACTCGACCATAAGAAACTAGATGCTGACGGACGTTTGACAGTAAGTATTGATGTACAAAATGTAGGTGATGTAAAAGGAAAGGAAGTAGTGCAGGTCTATATTCGTGATTTGAAGTCAACTCAAAAAATAGCTCAAAAAGCACTGAAAGGATTCAAGAAAGTGTCATTAGAAAAAGGGGCATCAACGAATGTAGATATCGTATTGCCTTATGAAGCCTTTTCATATTATGATACCATTCAGAATGAATATATGGTAGAAGAGGGCAAGTTTGAGATTCTTGTTGGTAATGCAAGCGATAATATCCTTCAGAAGAAAACTATTTTTGTAAAAGGCGGTATTATTAAAAAACAAAAAGTAGGAGAAAGAAGTGCTTATTACGTGGCTTCAAACCCTAACCGCTTCAAAAAATGGGATGACCTTTATGAAGATACTTCTTTCTTGTATGCCAATAAAAAGAAGAAAGCAAAAACAGAAGGTATTGTGTTCAAAACAGTATTTAACGACCCTGGTTTCTATGTAAATACTTGGGACGCTGAAGTAAATTATGAGTTGAAAAGTGAAACTGCTAAAGTGGAATTAAAAATGCTTTCAAACCGAATTGGTACTTATACTTTAAAGAAAGAAAAAGGAGTGAAGGCTTCACTTTCGGTAAAAATTCCAATTCCTCCTGAATACGGAAAAGAAGTGACATTAAACTCTATCATAAAAGAAGGAAAAGTAAACATCAAATCCATCAAGATAATTCCTCCAAAAGGAAATCAACCGTATTTGATTTACCCTTCAAATGTAGAATAATATGAACTAAAATTGGGTTGAAAATGAAGAATGAGGTGGTCCGGTTTTGGTCCTCAAAGTGGTTTTTTGATGGATAGAGGGGTTGATGTTGTTGCTACAGGAAGCGAGAAAAAACCACTTTACGGGCCACCTTCATTCTACATTATTGATTTACTCTATTTTTCAAATAAACAAGAGGCTGTCTCATAACTCAACAGTTATGGTTACAGCCTCTTGTTTATTCCCTTTTTTTAAAAATCATAAATAATAGTTCTTTAGCCTTAAAAAGTAACTCTTTCATGCTACACAGCCGTAATTTGAATAAATCGGTGAACTGAACATCAAACAAGTCACTTATGAAGTGGGCTTTAACGACCTCAAATATTTTAGAAAATGCTTTCAGGAACAGTTTGGTGTAACGCCTTCGGTTTATATTAAGGAGAATGGGGAGGGGTGATGTTGATATTGGTTTTGAACTTTAACAAATAACTTAATATCTATTGTTATATCATTAATTGTTTTGGTGATGGCTATTTTAGGTTGATCTAGCTACATCCGTTACTAAAATTACCACATTTATAGTAATGTTTTTC
>NZ_JABANE010000092.1 GCF_012844305.1 Flammeovirga aprica JL-4 | reverse complement strand
ATACCCACCTACAGCAAACTCATCTACTTCAACATACCCCTTCAAAGGATGCTGTAAACTACTTTGCATAGAATATTGTACTTTACGTCTGAAATTTAAACAGCTTTGATAACTCAAGGACAGTTTCTCACTTAAAGTTAAAGTGGACATGCCTTTCTTATCACAACTAACTTTAAATATGAATTCAAAAGCAGTTAGAATTGAAAATTTCAGCTTATGAAATAGGGTATGAGCTGTAACAGACTCATCATATTTACACTTTTGACAACGTCTAGAATGCAACTTTTTACCTTTCATATATTTTGTATGTTCACATTTCCTACATTTGTAATGATCACTCCACTTTAGTGTCGATAAATATTCAAGACAATCTTCTTCTTTTTGAAATGTTGAATAAAATGTTCTATCGTCAAAACCTTCAAAATTGATCATAATACATCTGGTTGTTTGGTTACTTTTACACTAATGTAAATCAGTTAACCGTAACAGAAGTACGTTTTACTATTTAGGGCGATCTAAGTTTAGATACCTAAAAATAAATTTAATACGCCATTTTCCACAAAAGGCATTGTACAAATGTAGGGACATTGCACAATAACAATGTCCCCATATATGAGTTATCACCCCTGTAGGGTAATAGTAACTTATTCAATAAAGAAAAGTTTCTTATTCTTCCATTTTCTTAGCATCCGCAACAAATTGAGCTAAACCTTTGTCTGTAAGAGGGTGGTTTAATAATGCTTTGATTGCGTTCAATGGACAAGTAGCTACGTCTGCACCAAGTTTAGCACAATCCAAGATGTGCATAGGGTGTCTTACTGAAGCGGCTAATACTTGCGTACCGAAACCATAGTTTTCAAAAATAGTTACGATGTCTTCTACCAATTGTAAACCGTCAGTAGAAACGTCATCCAATCTACCAATAAATGGAGAAACGTAAGTTGCACCTGCTTTAGCAGCCAATAATGCTTGACCTGCTGAGAAAATTAAAGTACAGTTTGTATCAATACCTTTGCTTGAAAAATATTTAATAGCTTTCAAACCGTCTTCAATCATTGGAACCTTCACTACAATTTTAGGGTCAATTGCCGCTAAAACTTCTCCTTCCTTGATCATCTCCTCATAAGTTGTTGAAAGTACCTCAGCACTTACGTCACCGTCAACAATCTCACAGATTGCTTTGTAGTGAGCATTTACAGCTTCTGTTCCTTTCACACCAACTTTTGCCATTAGCGATGGGTTAGTTGTTACACCATCAAGAACGCCCATTGAGTACGCTTCTTTGATTTCTTCAAGGTTTGCGGTGTCTATAAAAAATTTCATAAGTATTTTTGTCTAAAAATTTATATGTAGCAAACATACATAAATCTCAATGTTTTTTGGTGAAACTGATGGAGATTTTTGATAGTTTGAATGTTATATTATTATTTATGTAAGGAATTGCAATAATGGAAAACTAAGAATGCATACTGAAATCCAATTCCTTAACTTATTTATCTATTAAAATTGATCTTCTACCAATTTTTTACTTTTTTCAATACAATCCGGTACAGCAATACCATCTTTCCAATTCACAGAATAATATAAATTTGGAATCGGCTCTTTTTCCATAGTTTCCCAAAGATTTAAAATATTCTGATCATACTGAGGAATCGCTTTTCTCCATTTATGCGTTTTTTGGTAGACTGGCTGATCTGTAAAACCTAATGTAGATTGCAGTTCATTTCCAACACTGTTTTTGATATTACCTTCTTCGAGTTTCGCATTTTCAGGTGTGTGTGCTCCCCCAACAAAAGATGTCACTAGCACTTCATCATTTGAAGTTCTGTTTGGAAAAATACAAGATGACCAAATAGAGCCTGCTGTAAAGGTTTTCTCTACCGATGGGTTCAAACCTCCAAATCCTACAGGTGTGTTTTGAGAAGCTTCTTTAGAGAAGACAGAATGCACCACACACATAGGTGGGCAGAAAACCTTTTCTAATTTTTCTGCTGTTTTAGGAGAAAGGAATTGAACAATCTTAGAAGTCGCTTCTGGAGGTGTACAAATGATAACTTTATCAAATAAGAACTCATCATTGTATGTTTTTACAGAGAAAATATCATCGACTATAGTCAAGCTTTCAACTTCAGAATTATAACTAACGTCTACTTTATTTGCTAAAGCATTGGTCAGTGTCTGTATCCCATCCTTGAAGCTGTATGCTGTTTTTCTTTTTACCGCTACTCCATTGGCTTTATTCTCTTTTCTTAGCTGAATCATTCCTTTAATGATAGAACCATGATTCTTTTCAGCATTATAAATGGAAGGAAATGAAGCCTTAATCTTCAGTTGTTTAGGATCTCCTGCGTAAATACCTCTTACAAAAGGATCTACAGCGTAATCACACACCTCATTATTGAATCGTCTTTCAAAAAAATCATACAAAGACTCATTGTCAGATTTTGCCTTATTTTTTCTGAAATATTCAGTGATGATTTTCAATTTTGTATTCCAACCAAAGAATTTATTACTGAAGAAATTCAAAGGACCTGATGGCAGCACATTGTACTTTCCATTTCTTAAGATAAAACGATCCTTATTGACGTCAGCGGCTTCTTGTAATTGATCTTCAAGGCCTAATTCTTTTATCAAAGAGAGATGATCATCGCTAAAGAGCAAGGAGTTGGGTCCATTTTCTAAGAGGCGTCCATCTATTTTTTCAGTCTGAATACAACCTCCCGTCCTGTCACTTGCTTCTAAAACAACGCAGGTATGGCCTTTTTTCTGTAAATAATAGGCAGCGGTAAGCCCTGATATTCCTCCTCCTATAACACCGATTCTCATATTTTAGGGAAAAATTCTTTTAGTAATCTAATAAGTTTGTTTCAGCTAAAGTTTGTTTGGGGATAAAAATTAGAAGAAACATTAGCTGCTACTCTATTATTATTGTAACAGCCAAATACAAATCTAATAAATCCAATACGAATTCTATCGGTTGAAATACAAAAACTTCTTAACAAAAAATGTCCACCACTAAATAAATAGCGGTGGACATTTCCTATAAATTCCGTTCTACTGACTAAGCTTTAACGTCTAATAAGCCGTTAGTTTTCTTAACACCTTCAGCTGAAGTATGTAATTTTGCTTTTTCGTCTTCAGAAAGCTCGATTTCAACGATTTTCTCGATACCGTTTTTACCCAATACTACAGGTACACCGATACAAAGATCATTTAAACCATACTCACCTTCTAATAATGCTGAACAAGGGAACATTTTCTTAGAGTCTAAAGCGATTGCTTTAACTAATTCAGAAACTGCTGCACCTGGAGCATACCAAGCTGAAGTACCTAATAATTTAGTAAGTGTAGCACCACCTACTTTAGTAGCTTCAACGATTGATGATTTTTGCTCTTCAGTTAAGAATTCAGATACAGGAACTGAATTACGAGTAGCTTTCTCGATTAGTGGAACCATTCCTACGTCAGAGTGACCACCGATTACCATACCAGAAACGTCAGATTGAGGACAACCTAAAGCTTCAGCTAAACGATATTTGAAACGAGCACTATCCAATGCACCACCCATACCGATGATACGGTTTTTAGGAAGACCAGTAGCTTTAGCAGCTAAGTAAGTCATTGTATCCATTGGATTAGATACTACGATGATAATTACGTCTGGAGAATTTGCGATTAAATTCTTCGCTACAGTTTCTACAATGTTAGCGTTTGTAGTGATTAACTCTTCACGAGTCATACCTGGCTTTCTTGGAATACCAGAAGTGATTACCGCTACATCAGAACCTGCAGTTGCAGCATAATCATTCGTTACACCAGTGATTGTAGAATCAAACCCATTTAAAGATGCAGTTTGCATTAAGTCCATTGCTTTACCTTCTGCAAATCCTTCTTTGATATCAACTACTACGATTTCGTCTGCAAAATCTTTGATAGCGATATACTCAGCACAGCTTGCACCTACTGCACCAGCTCCAACTACAGTTACTTTCATTTTATGCGAGATTTAAAAAATTAATTATAAGTTTATTTGTAAATGTTTTACTCTCGCAATTTGCGATATTTTTGTAACTTTTTTGAGTGATTATAGAAATTCATAAACATGACTTTTGTCACTTTCTAAATTTCGAGATAATTGCATAATAGAAAATATCTTAACAGATTGCATAAAAAAAATCCATCTTTGATATGAATATTGAAAAACTATATACTATATACCTAGAACACAGTACAATAACAACGGACTCTAGAAACGTACCTGAAGGGTCACTTTTTTTTGCATTGAAGGGCGGTAATTTTGATGGCAATAAATATGCAAAATCTGCACTTGAAAAAGGGGCTGCATTTTCTATTGTTGATGATAAAGAAGTGGCTATTTCTGACCAATATATTGTAGTTGATGATGTTTTAACCACTTTACAGGAGCTGGCAAAATATCACAGACAGCAGTTCGACATTCCGGTTATAGCCGTTACAGGTTCGAATGGAAAAACAACTACAAAAGAGATTTTGCTTAAGATATGTTCTACTACTTTTAAGACACATGCCACAAAAGGCAATTTCAACAATCATATTGGTGTACCTCTTACCCTACTTTCAATGCCTTTGAATACAGAAGTGGCATTAATTGAAATGGGAGATAATCATGTGGGTGAAGTGGCTGAATTATGTACGATTGCTTTTCCAAATCAAGGGTTTGTTACCAATATTGGAAAAGATCATATTGAAGGGTTTGGAAGTTTTGAGCAGAATGTTAGAGCCAAGAGTGAGGTATTTGATTATTTGATCAAAAATGAAGGATTGATCTATATCAACTCTAAAGATCCTATTTTATATAATATGTCAAAGCGTATGAAATCACCCGTATATTATGGACAGGAATATGATTATGCTAATCTTGAATTTATAGAGGTAAACCCTTTTATTGTTTATCAAGACAGACAAGAAAATAGAATTGAAACACAGCTTTTTGGTGCTTATAACTTTGAAAATATACTTACAGCTTTTTGTGTCGGTAAAAAATTAGGCGTTACGGTTGAAAATATGAACAAAGCCATTTCATCTTATAAGCCTACCAACAACAGATCTGAAATTCTAAAAACAGAAAAAAATACATTAATATTAGATGCATATAATGCTAACCCATCATCGGTTGAAGTTGCTTTAGAGAATTTAGATAAGATCGAAAGTTCAATTCCTAAAGCATTCGTTTTGGGTGACATGTTTGAATTAGGTGAAATCAGTAAAGAAGAGCATCAAAATATCGTTGATCAAGCATTAAAGCTTAATTTTGATATAAATATATTTATTGGTGAGCGTTTCTTCGAACATCAAAATGATCAAGCAAAATTCTTTAAAACAAAAGAGGAAGCTTTAGAAGTAATCAAAAACGAAAGTATCAATAACCACCTCATTCTTATTAAAGGTTCAAGAAGTATGGGTCTTGAGGTTATTAAAGAGATCTTATAAACACTAAGATGAAGAAAATCCCTTTTGTCTCATTAGAGAATCAAAATGCCATTATCAAAAAAGAGGTTGAAGCTGATATTTTACATACCGTAGCTTCTAATCATTTTATCTTAGGTGATAAGCTTGAGCAATTTGAAAAGGAATATGCTGCTTTTTCCAACACCTCCTATTGTGTAGGTGTTGGAAATGGTTTGGATGCTTTAAAACTTTCTCTAATTGCTTTGGGAATAAAGGAAGGAGACGAAGTGATTGCCCCCGCACATACGTTTATTGCTACAATTTTGGCAATAATGGAAGTGGGTGCAAAACCCATTTTGGTAGATGTTAATCCAAATACATATACAATTGATTATCTTCAGATTGAGAACTATATAACTGCTAAGACAAAAGCAATTATTGTTGTTCATCTTTATGGGAATCCTTGTGATATGGAACGTATTGAATCAATTGCTCTAAAGAATAACCTTCATGTGATTGAAGATAACGCACAAGCACATGGAGCTTCTTATAAAGGGAGAAAAACAGGTAGTTTCGGAATCTTAAACGCTACTAGCTTCTACCCTGCTAAAAATTTAGGTTGCTTTGGGGATGGAGGAGCAATAACCATAAATTCCAAGACACTTTATGAAGATCTTAAAAAGTTAAGGAATTATGGAAGTGCTAAAAAATATTTTTCGGATGTAAGTGGTTGCAACTCTAGACTAGATGAAATTCAAGCTGGAATTTTGAACATAAAACTTAAATTCTTGAAGGATTGGAATAATGAGCGAAGAACTATTGCATCACATTACCATCAATTGCTTGATGATCGTATTAAAAAGCAAAGTATCACTGATAACTCAATTTCTGTATACCACCTTTTTACCATTGAATGCCAACAGAGAGATCAGCTTCAGGATTTTTTAAGTTCAAAAGGAATTGACACACAAATTCATTACCCTATTCCACCTCATCTGCAGAAAGCCTGTACTATTTTAGGGTATAAAGAGGGTGATTTTCCTGTAACAGAAAAGCTTTCCAAAATATTACTAAGCCTTCCCCTATTTATTGGCTTAGCATATAAAGATATCGTTTATATAGCGAATCAAGTCAACACCTTTTATAAAAAAAATGACCTGCTCTTTTAAAACAGGTCATTTTTATTTGAATTACTCTTCAGTAACTTCTTCTTTCTTTTGTTTACCTTCGCAGTCTTCTTTTCTACAGCTTCCGTAGAAATTCAATGAATGACTTTCAATTTCAAAATCATAAATCTCTTCTACCATCTGCTGGATTTTCTGAATACGTGGATCACAAAACTCTAAGATCTTATTACACTCCTTACAGATCAGGTGATCGTGCTGTTTAAAACCGTGAGCCTTTTCATAAAGTGCTAAGTTTTTCCCAAACTGATGCTTTGTGATAAGGTTACAGTCTAAAAGTAAATCTAATGTATTGTAAACAGTCGCTCTACTTACTCTGTAATTTTTATTTTTCATATTGATATACAGTGATTCAACATCGAAATGTCCTCCTCTACCATATATCTCTTCCATGATGGCAAAACGCTCAGGAGTTTTCCTTAACTTCTTTTCCTCAAGGTATTTTATAAATAATGCTTTTATCTCTTCCATAGCTTAGTAATTTGAATTTGCTTCAACAGCGTCTTTTAATTCATAAATAAGTCCTGTTTCTTCATCATTTAAATGAAGAACACCTTTGAAAGTCGCTTCTTCTTCGTCTATTTCTCTTTCGTTTTTCAAAAATACAGCAATAACGGATTCAGGACCAGCACCTCCACAGAAAAAACAACTTGAAAACGGATAGTATGAAATCATAATTGAACCGTCTGTTGTTTCAACCGGCAGCACAAAACCTCTGATTGTCACTTCTTGCCCATCCATTTTCTTTACATTGTTTGGGAAAATAGGTAGTGGCACATCCATCTCAAACTCCTCACTGTATTTATATTCCCAATCTACATTCAAGAGTTTTTTCCATAATTCATAATTAGGGTTTGGCCCTGCAAACCCTGCTAAAATGAATACAGAAATCAATAAAGGAATAAAAATTACTTTACTACTTAACCTCTTTATCTTGTTTAATTGGTTTTTGTTGTTGTTGATCTCCCGCATTTCTGTTTCCTCCTTTAAAATTCTTTCTTGGCTTCCAATGCTCTTTATTTTGATTATTAGGTCGGCGATCTTGTTTTTGATTACCTCCCTTATTTTTATTTTCAAGCATTTTCTGCTGACGAGTTACTTGCTCCTCTTTGCGTTCACCAGCTTCCAACTCACTCAAATCAAACTCTTCAGCACCTTCAGTTGATACTTCTAACGCTTTTTGAACCTTCATCTGATCTTTACGATCTTGAAGCATTTGTTTAGCATTTGGTCTGATTTGATTGGTTACAACATTAGATCTTACTTTTACAATATCTACTGCCTGCATAAGTGCCGCTCTGAATGATTTTTCATCAGCAATACCTTTACCTGCAATATTATACGCAGTTCCATGATCTGGAGATGTCCTAACAATACTTAATCCCGCAGTGTAATTCACACCATTTTCAAAAGCATGTAATTTAAAAGGAATCAAGCCTTGATCGTGATACATACAAAGTACACCATCATAGTTTTTGAAAGACAAGGTTCCAAAGAAACCATCAGACGGGAATGGACCAAAAACAAGATTTCCTCTCTTTTTGAATTCCTTCACTACAGGACCGATAATATTGATTTCTTCATCACCTAAAAGACCATTTTCACCAGCATGCGGATTCAATCCCATCACTGCAATCTTCGGTTTAGCAATTCCGAAATCGTTCTTCAATGACTCAAGGAACACATTTAATTTAGAAGACAGTCTTTCTTTTGTAATGCTTGCTGCAACATCTTTCAAAGGAATATGTCCTGTAACAACACCAACTCTCAAATCACCATCACAAAGCGTCATTAATGTATCCCCTTTTGTAGCGAAGTTTTCTTGATAGTATTCTGTGTGACCTGCATAATTGAAGTCCTCACTTTGAATATTCTCTTTGTTGATTGGAGCTGTAACTACCGCATCAATTACTTCTGACTTAAGATCTTCTGATGCTTTATCGATCGATAGATAAGCACATTTCCCTGCCGATTCACTTACTTTACCAGGCTCTAACTCCTGCACATCAGACCAGCAATTAACTACATTGATCTTTTGATCATGCAGATAACTGTTGTTATTGAACTGATGATAAGTAAAATCTTCAATTCCCAATATTCTTTTGTATTTCGTCAGGATTCTTCCAGAACCATACACAACTGGGGTACAAATATTTGTTATACGTTTATCTTGTAAAACCTTTACGATAACCTCCGGTCCGATTCCATTGTAATCACCGATAGTAATACCAATACGAGGCTTGTCAGATCTTCTATTATTTTTTTGATTTTTATTCTCTCTCATAACTTAGATAGACTTCAATTTAAGTCTTCGTTTCCACAACTAAATGTTCCTAATAATAGTCTTCTTTCAAAAGTAATACTTTTCATGCTTTTTTATTGTATTATTCGAGTAAATTAATGATAAAAACGACACTTTACTTAGGATATATGCTTCTATCTGCCCTATCGAATATACAACAATTTAGATATTCTTAATATTTGTAAAAATTAAGATCAAAACTTTATTAATATATTTTTTTTACAACCTTTACATTTATTTGATGTTCTCTTATTACAGAGAAAACATTTTCTGTAAAATGATAAAGGGCGATAGATCACTTTTTCATTTTCTTTTGAAAATCATCTAACAGAAGCATTACTTATAATCACCAAGATCAATGATCAATCAAAAAAGCTTATTTTCAATATTAATCTTCATCACAACGGCAGGAGTTTTTTATTATTCGCATCAGACAAATAACACTTCTGAGAATAGTCCGATCCACCTGTCTAAAGACATTCAACTGGAAAGGTATCAAAGCAAAAGAATCAAAAAGAATGCTGAAGGCTATACCAAATCTGATAAACCGGATAAATTCATTGAGCTGATGAATTCGCTCAAAGTCAGAAAAGGGAATAACATAAATCAGTATGAGAAAGGATATAAACTTAAAGAAACTTTAAAAGCGAACGCTTATTTCAAAAGTAATAGAAGGACCACTGAAACGGTGTCGAATGAGAAGTGGATTGAGAGAGGCCCTAATAACGCTCCCGGAAGGACAAGGGCAATTGTAGTGGATAAAAATGACGCTTCTAATAATACATGGATTGCTGGTTCTGTTTCTGGCGGTATCTGGAAAACTACAGACAAAGGACAAAACTGGACTCCTTTAACGGATAACCTTCCTACCCTTTCTGTTTCACATATTAGTCAATCAGAAAGTAATCCTAACATTTGGTACGCGTGTACTGGAGAAGGTTATGGAAATATTGATGGAGTGAAAGGTGACGGTATTTTTAAATCAACAGATGGAGGCAATTCTTGGTTTAGTTTAGAAAACACTTTAGACAATGAAGATTTTCAGATTGTGAACCGCTTGATTATTGACCCTGCCAACCCTGATAATTTAACGGTCTGTACCTCAGCTAACCCTGGAAGTGGTTATAAATCTTCTATTTTCGTCAGCAAAGATGGCGGACAATCTTGGAGGAAAACTTATGAAGAAAGAAGACGTGATTTTGGTTTCGCCATCTTGCAAGTAGTTGCAAGTCCAGACGATTTTAATATTCAATACGCTGCTGTTAAAAATGTAGGCATCTTAAAGTCTGTTGATATGGGTGCGTCTTGGACCGCTTTATCTGGCTATAATTTCAATGTTGGGGGTGATCAAAGAATAGAAATTGCCGTCTCTCCAGTTAATACGGATTACATCTATGCCTCTTTTGCTGGAAAAGGTGATGCTAGTGAAGATGGCAACTTGTATTTATCAAGAGATGCGGGTGCTACATGGACCCTTTTACAAGCAGATGTCAATGAGGCTTATTTAGGCGGTCAAGGCTGGTATGATAATGCGATTATGGCTCACCCCTATGATGAAAATTCTTTTTATGTTGGAGGGGTCGACATTTGGAAAATCAATATCATTAATGATCAAAACGGAATTGAGTTTCAAAGAGTTTCTGATGCCTATAATGCTAATAATGTAAGAAACCCTATCAACCCTTCTCTTTTCATTACTGGCAATACAGTGGTAGAAGGCCTTCATCCCGACCATCACTCTTTCGTCTCGGTAAAAACAACGCCTGATCAATTTTACATTATCAATACCAATGACGGTGGTGTTTATTACTCTAATGAAGGGACTAACCCAGGTGAAGAAGATGGTGATTGGACCTTTGCAGGATATGGCTATAACACTACACAATTTTATGGCATTGACAAGAAAACTGGAGAGAACCAATACATAGGAGGATCTCAAGACAATGGCACATGGATTTCCTTTGAAAACCCTACTAAAGATTCCAATTATAAAATGTTTATTGGTGGTGATGGTTTTGATGCAGTATGGCACAGTGAAGATGGAAATAAAATTCTTGGAACTATCTACAATAATAATATATACAGAAGTAATGATGGAGGAAACTCCTTTTTTAGAAGTACAAGCGGTTTGAGGGACGACAATGAAAATGCCCCTTTTATTACCAAATTAGCAAATTCAAAGCAGAATCCAGATGTTGTTTACGCTGTTGGTCAACAAGGCGTATGGAGGTCTGCCGACTTCGGTTCTAACTGGTCTTTATCTGCCATTAACTCCATCAATTGGAACATTGATACCTTTATGGACATTGAAGTGTCTGAAGCAAATACAGACATTGTTTGGGCTGGTCATGATTTCAGTGATGCTTTATACCTATCAAAAGATGATGGCATTACTTTTAACGCTACAAGTAACAATGCAGGTAACCTTTCAATTGACGGCCCAATTTCAGGACTTGTCCCTGATCCTATTTATGAGGAAAATGCTTATGTTTTATTTTCATTCCCTAATGCTCCTAAGATTCTAAAAACAACCGACTTTGGTGAAAACTGGGAAGATATTAGTGGTTTCAATCAGAACGACTCCTCCACTACAGGATTCCCTAATGTGGCTGTCTATGATCTTTTGGTCTTCCCTTACAATGACAACTATTTATGGGCAGGCACTGAGATCGGCGTTTTTGAATCTTTAGATGGCGGTGAATCATGGCATCCATTAGAAGGTGATATTCCAAATGTTTGTATCTGGGATATGAAATACAGTGATAATCAAGTGTACTTAGGAACGCATGGTAGAGGTATTTGGTCAATTGACATTCCAGAAAACCCACAGCCAGAAGTAATCAGTTATATTTCTACTCTTTCTGGAGTGGACATCAATATCAACATAGCTACAGATGCTGATTCAATTGTAATGTATAATAAATCAAAAGAACGAGTAACTGCTTTTAATACTTCCTTCAGTGCTGGAGAACATATTATTTCAGTTTCTAATGCTGATTTAATTGAGAATGAAGTACATTTCATTAGCTATAAAAATAACCGCGTTTATAAAGGGAAGTTCACAACTATTGACGGTGTTGAATACAATGCTCCAAGCGATTCTTATTACAACGACTTCACTAATTTCAATACAGCTTCAGACTTCATTTCTGATGGCATTACCTTTAACACTTCTGTTGTCAATTTTGCTTTCGCTGCATTGCATAGTAATCACCCTTATGCGGTAAACAGCGACAGTTATTCTTACTTGAAAACTCCAATTATTATAAAAGAAGACAACTCGAATTTCTTTTACAAAGATGTAGCTTTAGTTTCTACTGATGATGACTTTGTGAGTATAGAAGCTAAAAAGGGTAATGAGGAATGGGTGAATATTTCAGGCTCTTATGATGCTAGTTTTAACAGCAACTGGAAACAGTACGCCGATCTTGGGTCCAATGGAGCTGAGACCTTAGACGTAAGACATCAAATAGATCTACAAGATTTTTATAACGCAGGAGATACTATTCTAATACGTTTTAAATTATCATCAGATGAAGTTAATCCAAATTGGGGTTGGGCGATTACTTACCTCAATATCCAAAGTATAGAAGAAGAGCCTGTAACAAAGAGTCTTAATGAAGCCTTATTCAACTCAATAAAAGTGTACCCTACAGTAATCGATGATCACAGAGCGACAATAGAATTTAATGCTCTTCAAAATGAGAGCCTCTCCTATCAATTGGTTGATTTAAATGGAAAAGTAATTCAAAGTGCTTCTTTAAAAACAGTAACAGGCAAAAATAAAATTCCTATTCAACTTCAAACAGATAAAAAAGGAGTTTACATTCTTGTTCTTTCTGATGGAGAAATGAAGCAATCTTTCAAATTGATCCTACAATAGATCTTAAAAGATAGAAATAGGGCTTTATTGAATTTGTTTTGTATATTTTAATATCCGTTTTTTGCGGAAAATATTTAAGTGCTAGTTGAAATGCTAGCACTTTCTTCTTTCAATACATAAATCATTCTTATGTCTAAAGTCAAACCTAAAAAACATTTAGGACAACATTTTTTGAATGACCTGCAAATCGCTGATGACATTGTAAACGCAATGACTGCTTTTGGAGGCTACAAAGAAATTTATGAAATCGGCCCCGGTACAGGAGTTTTAACGACTCGTCTTATGAAAAAGGAAGAGTATAAAACCACTGTGATAGAAATTGATACTGAATCTGTAGTGTATCTTGCCAATGAAGTAGGTTTACCTAAAGATCAGATTATAGAAGGAGATTTCTTAAAACTTGACTTTGGAAATATTGCTCCTCATCCTGTTGGGCTGATTGGCAACTTCCCTTATAACATCTCTACACAGATCTACTTTAAGATTCTTGAAAATAAGGATCAGATTACGGAGTGTGTAGGCATGATTCAAAAAGAAGTAGCAGAAAGAATAGCTACGAAAAAAGGTGGCCGTACTGCCGGTATTCTTACTATTCTTGTTCAGGCATTTTATGATGTTGAATACCTTTTCACTGTACCTCCAGGAGTATTTATTCCACCTCCAAAAGTAGATTCTGCTGTAATCAGACTTAAAAGAAATGATAGAAAGTCATTGCCTTGTAAAGAAGAAACGTTTTTTAAGGTGGTAAAACAAGCCTTCAGTACAAGACGTAAAACGTTGCGTAATGCCATGAAACCTTATGGCCTTCCTGCTGAATTGTTAGAAGACCCCATTTTCAAAAAACGTGCAGAAGAACTTTCTGTGGAAGATTTTATTGATCTTACGGTTCGAATTGAAGAATCAAGAAAATAAATTAGAAGCCATTAATCTACATCAGGTTAATGGCTTTTTTGTTGTTCTTTAGTATAAATTCATTAAATTGTATTACTTTTTACAAATAAAAACTATTTCAAATAAAGTGCTTGAAAAGAAGAAAATAGACAATTTTTTGAGCACCAATACTTACATGATTCATAAGAAGAACAATGACAGATACTCAAAAAATATATGAACTATGGCTTAATGATATAAACGGAATTGGAGGAGCTACCTGCAAGCAATTGATCAGCCACCTTGAAAGTGCCGAAAACGTTTACAACAGTTCTTACAAAGAATTAATCTCAATACCCAACATTGGTGAATTTCTCACTAAATCTATTCTCAATGCCAAAAACAAACTTGATAATGCTGAAAAAGAATTAAAATTAGCTGAGGTGAATAATACTCGTGTTCTTACCTACATGGATAAAGAATTCCCAAAACGTCTGAAAATGCAAAAAGACGCTCCCTATCTTATCTATGTAAAAGGAAAAGCTGTAGGACTTAATGCCAGTAAAAATATAGCGATTGTGGGCTCAAGAGCAGCAACAAACTATGGTCATTATGTAACTAAGAGAATCGTTGAGAAACTATCTGAAATTCCTGGAGTGAATATTATCAGCGGTCTAGCTTATGGCATCGACATTCATGCACACAGAGCATCACTTGAATATAAAATGGGAACTATTGGTGTGATGGCCAATGGACTTAAAAGTGTTTACCCAAGAGTACACCAAAAGACGGTCAACGAAATGCTCGCTGACAATAAAAGTGGTTTAATTTCCGAAAACAGTATGCTTTCCCTGCCCGATGCCCCTAAGTTCCCTGCCCGTAATAGAATAATTGCCGCTTTGGCAGATGTTGTCATTGTGGTACAAGCAAAAAAACGAGGTGGAGCGTTAATCACTGCTGATATTGCCAACAGCTATCATAAAGATGTGTTTGCAGTTCCTGGGTTAATTACCGATCCTCTTGCTGAAGGCTGTAATAATCTCATAAAATATAAAAAGGCTCACCTGTTCTCTTCTATTGAAGATATTCTTACAGAAATGAATTGGAGCCGTGATAGTAACAGCAGCAATCAGATGTCATTGTTCCAAAAGAATAATTTAACAGCAATTGAACAGAAAATCACTAAGATTATTTTTGATCATCCCCTACAAATTGAAGAGATTGCAATTCAAACACAAATACCATTACCGAAATTGGCCAGTCTTCTTTTACAACTAGAACTAAAAGGTGTTGTGAAATTGAAAGCTGGAAATATATACACACTTAATTAGATTTTCTATTGAATATATTAATAGCACCAAATGCTTTTAAAAATAGCATAAATGCATTAGAGACAGGAGAAATCATAAAAAAAGCCTGGTCAAAAGTACGTCCTTCAGACAACGTGGTCATTAAACCAATGGCTGATGGTGGAGATGGTTTTGCTAAGATTGTTGGAGAAGAGAAGAATGGAGAGAAAGTGATAGTTTCCACAAAGAATCCTCTTGGTTTACCTCATGAAGGGTATTATTATAAAGTAAATGAGGCTACTGCTATTTTGGATTTAGCGTCCAATTGTGGAATGCAAACTTTAAAAGATGGGAAGCTCAATGCACTAGAGTCTAACACTGAAGGTCTAGGCATTGTGATAAGGAAGGCGATTGAAGATGGATGTAAAGAAATTATCATTGGCTTGGGTGGCAGTGCCTCTACAGATTTTGGATTAGGTGCTATATATGCATTAGGAGCTAATTTTATATCCAATGACGGTAACGAAATTATTCCAAATGGAGGAAATCTTCATCAAATAAAAAGTATAAATCTTGAATCTTTACATCAAACCATAAAGGATATACATTTCTTTATGGCAATTGATGTTGATAATGTATTGCTAGGAGACGATGGAGCTGCTGCAGTTTTCGCTCCTCAAAAAGGAGCTTCTAAAATTGAGGTAAAACAATTAGATAACCATCTAGAGCAAATTGCTCACATTACTGAAAAGATTACAGGTAAAGAGGTACTTTCTATGCAAGGCGGAGGTGCCGCTGGAGGTACAGCCGCTGGTTTTTGGGCTTACTTAGATGCACAACCCATGCAAGGCAGTCAGTTTATGATAAAAGTAATGGGCTTGAAACAGGAAATTGAAAAAGCAGATGTTGTGATTACTTCTGAAGGACGTTTGGATCAACAAACTTTAAACGGTAAAATTCCTTCGGTAATTGCAGAATATGGCAATCAATTTTTCGTCCCGACCATTTGTCTTGTAGGTAGCAACACATTAGATTTTAATGATGACCACCCCTTTTATTCTATTTTCTCAATCAACCAAAGATTTGATAACATTGAAAAAGCTATTCAGGAAACCAAAGTTAATTTGGAACACACCACTTTTCAGGTTGCTAAAATATTCCACTTAGGGAAAAATAAGTCACATTAGTTATGTATAAGATTAACAGAATTTCACACTTTGAATGACGTTAATCTTTAAATTTTTATCAAATTGCACTTTAATATGATAGAAAACTGTTTTCAGCCTACAATCTTATAACTAAATAAAGGTTTTAGTCCTCTAGACCACTGAAATTACACGTCTTTCTTACCTTTTTATTTTAAATAATTTGTAACTCTATCATATTAACCACGCCAATAATTATTTAGGCTCAGCAATTAATTTAACTAATTTAAAACTTTCATTTTTTAGCAACTTCCATTCTTATGACTAGAATTACCAAATTATTCGTCTCGTTTATTGTACTAGTGTCAAGTACGGGATTAGTTTTTGGTCAAAAGGAGTTCTATAACAACAACAAGTTCAAGCAACTTGATGAAGAACTACCAACACCAAACGTGTATAGAACAGGTTCAGGTGCTCCAGGGCATGAATACTGGCAACAAAAAGCGGATTATGTAATTGAGGCGTCGATTGATGAAAAATTACATAGATTGACAGGTTCTGAAGCTGTCACTTATTACAACAACTCTCCTGATGTTCTAACTTACCTTTGGATTCAGTTAGATCAAAATATGAGAGCAACCGATTCTGATACTTATAAAATCAGACAAAACAACATCGGTAAAAGCACCAACATCAACCGTTTGGCGGGTATTGATGGTTTCCCTGAATATGATGGAGGACACAAAATCCAGAAAGTTACAGATGCTAATGGTAATCCAATCAAATACACCATCAACAAAACAATGATGCGTTTGGATTTACCTGAAGCTTTAAAACCGGGCGAAAAAGTAACTTTCAAAATTGATTGGTATTACAACATCAACGACCGTCTGTTAATGGGTGGCCGTGGTGGTTACGAAACTTTTGCGGAAGATGGTAATACAATTTATACCATCACTCAATGGTTCCCTAGAATGGCCGTTTATGATGATTTCAACGGATGGCAACATAAGCAGTTCTTAGGTAACGGTGAGTTTGCTTTAACTTTCGGTGACTATGATGTAAAGATCACAGTTCCTTCAGATCATATTGTTGCTTCAACAGGTGAGTTACAAAATCCTGATGAGATTTTAACTGAAGAGCAAAAGAAACGTTTCGAAGAGGCAAAAAATGCAGATAAGCCTGTAGTGATCGTTTCTCAAAAAGAGGCGGAGAAAAATGAGAAAACGGTTGAAAAAGGAACGAAGACTTGGCACTACAAAGCCAATAATGTAAGAGACTTCGCTTTTGGCTCTTCTCGTAAATACATTTGGGATGCAATGGGTGTTGACATTAATGGTAAAACGGTAATGGCAATGTCATATTACCCTAAGGAAGCTAACCCATTATATGGTACATATTCTACAGAAGCTGTTGCTCATACTTTAGAAGTTTATTCTAAATATACGATCGACTATCCTTATCCGGTAGCTATTTCTGTTGAAGCTTCAAACGGTATGGAATACCCTATGATCTGTTTCAACTATGGTCGTCCTGAAAAAGACGGTACTTATTCTCCACGTATTAAATATGGAGCCATCTCTGTAATCATTCACGAAGTAGGTCACAACTTCTTCCCAATGATCATCAACTCAGATGAACGTCAATGGACTTGGATGGACGAAGGTTTGAATACTTTCTGTCAATATTTAGCAGAACAAGAATGGGAAGAGAATTACCCTTCACGTAGAGGTCCTGCTGAAAATATCGTGAATTACATGAAAGGTGAGAAAAACAACATCACTCCTATCATGACTAACTCTGAGTCACTCAAACAGTTTGGTAACAATGCTTATGGAAAACCTGCTACAGCATTGAACATTTTGAGAGAGACAATCATGGGCCGTGAGCTATTTGATTATGCTTTCAAAGAATATGCTGAAAGATGGGCTTTCAAACATCCAAAGCCTGCAGATTTCTACAGAACAATGGAAGATGCATCTGGTGTTGATTTAGATTGGTTCTGGAGAGGTTGGTTCTATACTACTGAAGCGGTTGATATCTCAATTGAAGATGTAACTTTTGTAGAATTAGATTCTCAAGATCCTAAAGTAGAAGAAGCGAAACGTAAGGCAGAGCGTGATAACAAACCAAAAGATATCACTACAATTCATAACGAAGAAATCAACTTATCGCGTAGAGTGGATAGAAAACCTGAATTAAAGGACTTCTATAACAGTTATGATGAGTTAGATGCTGATTATGATGAGTATCAAAAATACAAAAAGTACGAAGCTTCTTTAAACAAGAACGATAAAGCTTGGATTGCTTCAAATAAATTCCTTTATGAAGTGAAATTCAAAAATGTTGGTGGTTTAGTTATGCCAATCATTGTTGAGCTTCAGTTTGAGGATGGTACTTCTGAAAAGAAATATATCCCTGCTGAGATCTGGAGAAAAGATGACGTTGTAGTTTCTAAAGTATTTGTTTGTGACAAACCTGTTACTCAATTTGTATTAGATCCTAATAGAGAAACAGCTGACATCGATACGGAAAACAACTACTTCCCTCGTCAGACTCAAATGAGTAGATTCCAGCTTTACAAATCAGGTGCTAATCAACCTAGAACGTATGATTCAGGAAGATTAAATCCTATGCAAAAAGCAAAGAAAAAGAAATAATTATTGATTGATAATTACAGAAACGACCATCGAAAGGTGGTCGTTTTTGGTTTATGAATATGATATGAAAAGACTATATATTACCCTACTCCTTACTCTTTTTACCTCTTCAGCAATTTTTGCTCAAAAAGAGTTTTATAATAACAATAAGTTTAAGCAACTAGACGAAGAACTTCCAACTCCCAACGTTTACAGAACCGGATCTGGTGCTCCTGGACACAAGTATTGGCAACAAAAGGCTGATTATATTATTGAAGCTAGTCTTGATGAATCCAATCATCGCCTTACTGGTAAAGAAACCATTACTTATACGAATAACTCTCCAGATGTTATTAAATACCTATGGGTGCAATTGGATCAAAATATGAGAGCTAAAAACTCGAATACATATAAGATTCAGCAAAGCAAAATTGAAGACAAAGCCTCTCTTAAAAAGCTTCAAAGAATAGAAGGTTACCCTGATTATGATGGTGGCCATAAAATCGCTTCTGTTACTGATGCAAACGGTAATAAGATCCCTTATGTCATCAATCAAACCATGATGCGTGTAGATATTGAATATCCCATGAAACCGGGAGATCAGTTTACATTTAATGTGGAATGGAGCTACAATATCAATGACCGTAATTTAATGGGTGGCCGTGGTGGTTATGAGGAATTCCCTGATGGCAATACGCTTTACACTATCACACAATGGTACCCAAGAATGGCGGTTTATGATGATGTCAATGGATGGCAGAACAAGCAGTTTCTTGGAAATGGTGAGTTTGCATTAACCTTCGGTGATTATGATGTAAAATTTACTGTCCCCTCTGATCATATAGTAGCTTCTACAGGTGTTTTACAAGATTCTTCAGTATTGACAGAAGAGCAAATTCAAAGAATTGAAAAAGCGAAAACTTCTGAGAAACCTGAAATGATCGTAACATTGAAAGAAGTTCAAAAGAAGGAAAAGAAAAAAGCGAAAGGAACAAAAACTTGGCATTATACTGCTGAAAATGTAAGAGACTTTGCTATGGGATCTTCTCGTAAATTACTTTGGGACGCAATGGGTGTTGAAGTTGGAGGAAAGACCGTAATGGCTATGTCTTACTATCCTAAAGAAGCTTATGATCTTTATAAAAGATATTCAACAGAAGCTGTAGCACATACTTTAGAAGTGTATTCAAAATATACTTTTGATTATCCTTATCCAGTGGCGATCTCAGTGGAAGCAGAAAATGGCATGGAATACCCAATGATCTGTTTCAACTACGGAAGAGTGGACGAAAAAGGAAACTATACTAAAAGAACCAAGTATGGTATGCTTTCAGTAATCTTCCATGAAGTAGGCCACAACTACTTCCCAATGATTGTCAACTCCGATGAACGTCAATGGACATGGATGGATGAAGGTTTAAACTCTTTCTTACAATTCCTAGCAGAACAAGAGTGGGAAGCAGGTTATCCTAGTAGAGAAGGTTTCCCTGAGTTAATTGTAGATTATATGAAAGGTGATCCCGCAGGTATTTCACCTACAATGACCAACTCTGAATCCATTCATCAATTTGGTTATAATGCCTATTCAAAACCAGCTACTGCTTTGAATATCCTTAGAGAAACAGTAATGGGAAGAGAGCTTTTTGATTATGCTTTTAAAGAGTATGCAAGAAGATGGAAATTTAAACACCCTACTCCTGCTGATTTCTTTAGAACAATGGAAGATGCTTCTGGAGTTGATTTAGATTGGTTTTGGAGAGGTTGGTTCTATACTACCGAACCTTGTGATATCAGCATTGAGAACGTAACGTTTAAAGAACTTGATTCACAAGATCCAAATATTGAAGAAAAGAAACGTAAAGAATTACGTTCGTCTAAAACTCCTACCATCACAGAAATTCATAATGAGGAAGTAGGCTTAATCACAAGAGTTGAAAAGAAGAAACAACTTCAGGATTTCTATAACTCTTATGATCCTTTGGATAAAACGCCCGAAGAAGCACAACAATTCAAGCGCTATCAAAACGGTTTGACAAAAGAAGATAAAGAGTGGTTAAAGGAAGATCACTTTATCTATCAAATCGACTTCAAGAACGTAGGTGGTTTGATCATGCCTATCATCCTTCAGAAAAACTATGAAGATAGCACTAGTAAAAAAGTGTATATCCCTGCCGAAGTTTGGAGAAAAGATAATGTCAACATCACCAAAGTATTTGTAGAAAAGAAAAAGGTCGTTTCTTTTGTATTAGACCCTAACAGAGAAACAGCCGATATTGATACTTATAACAACTACTTCCCTAGAGAAAAACAAGTGAATCGTTTTCAGTTGTATAAAGGGAGAAGGTAAATTGTAATATACTTTTAATGGAAACAGCCACTAGAACTTTTGAGGTTTTAGTGGCTTTTTTTTTGTTATTTCGAAAATTTTGTCTGCATTTCTAACTCGATTGAATTTTTTTCCTTCTGTACTCATCCAATTCATTTGTTGAAAATTGTCTGAATGAAAATTTATAACCCATTGCTAAAGCAAATCCATAGAAAATGAGGTCTCTAGGGTCAAATGTTTCCATTAATAATTCCGGTATATAAGAGAAGTCCATAAGTAACAAAACTTGAAAAAATGACAAATTTTGTTCATTCCCTATCAGTCCAATTATGGTCAATACATTACCTAACACTATCGAAGACAATGCTATCAAAGCACCTGATACACCAAAAATTTTATCCAATCCTTTTCCAAAATATCGGATTGATATTCCAACTGCAACACCAATTCCAATTGCCAAATAATTGATTTGATACAATGTAGCAATTGAAATTCCACTCCAAACTAATGAACCTACAAGACCTGTGATAATTCCTGCTATCAATCCCATTGGTAAATTTTGTTCCAATCTTAGTTCCTCAAGATCCTCCATCGACAAACGTGCTTTAATCTCTTCTGGAGCTAATTCCATATCTTCTACACCAGAATAACCTTTCTTTGTTTCATCAAGATTATAATCTGGACATTCACCATTAAAAGTTGCTTTTTCTCCCGTTAAACTACAGATTAAACCCACTTTTGGATTCATTTTTCGGTTGGTACATTTTTTACAAAAAACCAATTGTTCGTTTCTAGTCATTATTTTGCTTTAAGTTAAATGAATAAAAAAATGCTATTGAGTTAACTCATCAATAGCATTTACAATATATATATCAATTAGAATAAATAGAAGTAGAAGAAATCTAAATTAACTTAGTTATTTATTATACTTTCTCCTCCTCTGATAAATAAAACCAATTCCCAAAAGAATAGTAATCACCACAGGAACTCCAACATTGATCCATTGCCACATTGTCTTTTCTTCTCTGATCTTAAAAGAATCAAGTGGACGAATAGTGACCTTCTTATTTCTTGCTAAAATTAAGCCTTCATCATCCGTAAGGTAATCCATCGCGTTCATTAAGAAATCAAGGTTGGATAGAGATTGGTTTTGAAAACGGTCAAATTCTATGGATTCCATTTTTCCAGTGGCAGGATTGAATTCGTTTCTAATAATATCTGCATCTCCCATTACAATTACTTTACTTTCCTTCTTTCCAGATTTAATCAATGAAGATTTAGGAATGCCTTTGGGAGGAAAACGGTTGGCATATAAAGATTTGAATTTACCTTCTAAGAGATACGCAACAGGAATATGAGGTGTATTAAAAAGTTCTTTCTGATTCACTTCTTTGATTTCATCCAACGATACGATATTTGGCATTTTTCTGATCCTTGAGTAATTGGAAGTATAGACTAAAGGTGTTTTCTTGATTCCTTTAGATTTTACTGTATCCAATGTGCTTACAAATTTCCCATAAATCACATCCATGTTTCTCACTATAGGATGTTCTGAGAACGTATTTAAGTACATAAAGTAAGGCCATGGTAATTTCTTAAGGTTTGCTTTATCTCCTAAATTCCCCACCACGATCTCAATCAAACCTGTTTGCTGATCTTGGATTAAATCAATATTTGGTCTTACACCTAATCTAAAAAGTAGGTCTTCAATATTTAAATCGTAACCAAATGCGTAAGTTCCTCCTAAAGGAATAGAGTCTTTGTTCATCTGTACCCTATCCATCAAGAACATTGCATTTCCGCCATTCATCAAATATTGATCGATATAATATTTATCTCTATTTGGAAATTTCTTTTTAGGTTGAGCAACGATAATTCCATCAAACTGATTTAATGTACTCATATCATTTACTTCAGCAACGTAATATTTTTTCTTTAACGCTTCAATCGCTTCCGTCATTTCTGTAGGTGTCAATTCATCATGTCCTTGAATAATGGCAATTTTCTTGGATTGCGTTTGAGAAAGTTCCTTGATAGCACTGGCTAACTCAAATTCTACACCCTCTATAGATTGATTGATCTGCTCTTGAGAAGATCTTGCTTTGTTGCCTTTTAAAAGAAGAACTCCTTTCTGTTTTCCTTTGTATGAAACTAAGGCTCCTGGGTAAATCAGACGTTGTGTTTGTTCTCCATTTGCAGAAACATCAAAAAGAGTAGTTTGAGGAATACCTTTTTTGATAATGGATTGCTGGAAGGCTCTTTTTTGTCTTTGATCAGCAAAGTCATTAGGGTCAACAAAACGATAGTCTAATTGCCCATTGGATTGGATTTTAAACTCATCTAAAGTTTCTTGGATAGATTGCTTCAAATGCTCGAATTCTGCATTCAAGGGGCCATCTAGATAAACATCAATTTGTACTTCATCAGGAAGATTATTCAATAACCTTTCCGTAGCAGGATTGATGCTAAATCGCTTTTCTTCGGTCAAATCCCAACGGAAAAAAAGTTGATCTGAATGTATATTAAGTAATATAAAAAAAAGTACTACTGCAGAAAAAGATAATAGGTCTTCCCACTTACGCATAATCATTGAACAAATTTGCTTGTCATTAAATTTCTCGCAAAATCGGATGTTTAGGTGATTTTGCAAAATAATAAATCAAGATTACACCAATTTTTCGAGTTGATTTGTCAATTATCAATTATTAATCTCTTTTCTAGCATAAAATAATGTATTTTTGCATTTCAGTTTGAATTTATAGTTTTTTAGTACTTTTTGATTGTGTCAGAAATCAATTTTAAAGATACATTAGATAAAAATCCAATTTTCCAGATCGTTGCTCAAAGTGCGCAGGAGGTTGGTTTCAAAACATACCTAGTAGGTGGTTTTGTCAGAGACTTACTTCTTAAGCGTCCTTCCAAAGACATTGATATAGTTTGTGTAGGTAGTGGAATCGTTTTGGCCGAACAAGTGGCTAAAAATGGTGGTAACCTTCCTTGCAATACTTTCAAGAGCTTTGGTACAGCTATGGTAAAGTTCGATGATTACGAAGTAGAATTTGTAGGAGCAAGAAAAGAATCTTACCGTAGGGAATCACGCAAGCCGATTGTGGAGGATGGTACGTTGGAAGACGACCAAAACAGAAGAGATTTCACTATCAATGCTTTAGCAATCTCTCTTAATCTTGAGGATTTTGGCGATTTGGTTGATCCGTTTGGAGGTGTAGATGACTTGAAGAAAAAGAACATCATTACACCTTTAGAACCTAACATTACTTTTTCTGATGATCCCCTAAGAATGATGAGAGCGATCCGTTTTGCCTCTCAGCTTTCTTTTGATATAGACCCCGATACTTTCCAGGCGATTACCGATAATAAGGAACGCATTGAGATTGTATCCAAGGAAAGAATCATGGATGAATTAAATAAAATCATCCTCTCTCCACTCCCATCTTATGGCTTTAAGCTTTTGTTCACTTCAGGATTATTGGAATTGATTTTCCCTGAAATGAATAATCTCTACGGTGTTGAACGTAGAGACGGCAAAGGGCATAAAGATAATTTCTATCATACCTTAAAGGTGTTGGACAATGTTGCTGAGAAATCAGATGACTTATGGTTACGTTGGGCGGCAATTCTTCACGATATTGCTAAACCTCCGACCAAGCGATTCAATCCTAAAGTAGGTTGGACATTCCATGGGCATGAAGACAAAGGAGCACGTATGGTTCCTGGTATTTTCAAGCGTTTGAAATTGCCATTGAATGACAAGATGAAATTCGTACAGAAATTAGTACGACTTCATTTACGTCCGATTGCTCTTGTGAAAAAAGAAGTTACCGACTCCGCTGTTCGCCGTTTGCTTTTTGAAGCCGGTGATGATGTAGAGGCATTAATGGCACTTTGCAGAGCAGATATTACTTCTAAAGACGATAAAAAGGTAAAGAAATATTTGGCCAATTTTGATTATGTAGAATCGAGGTTGATCGAAGTAGAAGAAAGTGATCAGATTCGTAACTTCCAGCCTGTTATTACGGGTGAGAGAATTATGGAGACGTTCGGTATCAAACCTTCTCGTGAAGTAGGGCAAATCAAGGATCAAGTCCGTGAAGCTATTCTAGACGGTAAAATCAAAAATACCGAAGAAGAAGCCTTTCCATTTATGGTAAACATAGGGAAAGATCTTGGGTTAACGCCTGTTGAATAATTAAAACGAACACCAAACAACTTAATTGAAAATATAACATGAATGATTTAATTCTTCGTACTGCAAGAGGTGAAAAGACAGAAAGAACACCAGTATGGTTAATGCGTCAAGCAGGGCGTATTCTTCCTGAATATAGAGCCGTTAGAAATAGTGTATCTGGTTTTGTGGAATTATGTCAAACTCCCGAATTAGCAGCAGAAGTTACAATCCAACCTGTAGATTTATTAGGTGTTGATGCGGCAATTATTTTCTCAGATATCTTAGTAATTCCTGAAGCAATGGGGTTACCTTACGAGATGGTAGAAAAAAGAGGTCCCTTCTTCCCTAACACGATACAGTCAGAAGCAGATCTTCAAAAAATCAGAGTAGCAGATGTTGAATCTGATTTAGGTTATGTTTTAGAAGCAATTAAGTTGACAAAGAAAGAGTTAAATGGTAGAGTTCCTTTGATTGGTTTTGCAGGTGCTCCATTTACAATTTTCTGTTATATGATTGAAGGACAAGGATCAAAAACATTCTCTAAAGCAAAGAAAATGTTCTATACAAATCCTGAATTCTCTCATCAGTTATTACAAATGATCACTGACAGTACTATTGCGTATTTGAAAGCTCAAATCAAAGCAGGTGCTGATATGATTCAAATTTTTGATTCATGGGCTGGTATTCTTTCTCCAGAACAATACAGCGTTTTTGCAATGCCTTATATCAACCAAATCTGTGACGCTATCACTGAGGTTCCAAAAACGGTATTCGCTAAAGGCGCTTACTTTGCTAGAGAAGCAATCGGAAGAAGCAACTGTAATACGGTAGGTTTAGACTGGAACATGGATGTTGCTGAATCAAGAATGTTGACTAACGGTAAAGTATTACAAGGTAACCTTGATCCATGTGCTTTATACGGCTCTAATGCTGAGGTTGAAAAAGCAACAAAAGCAATGTTGGATAAATTCGGTCCTGATAAGCATATCGCTAACTTAGGCCACGGTGTTTACCCAGACATTGATCCTGAAAAAGTAAAAGTGTTTATTAATACTGTGAAGGAGTACTCTGAGAAAATGAGATAATCCTTATCGGAATAAAAGAATAGAAAAGTCTGTAAGTCTTCGTGATTTTCAGACTTTTTTTGTTTCAAGCTATTTCTCCTAGTTATATTACTGTTTCAAGTCTTAAGCTGAAAGCGTGACTTGGACCTAAATCTGGAAAAAGTCTGTAGACTTTTAGTTATAAATAGTGTTGCTTCAGCTATAAGTCTTCAGACTTATAACAATTGTAAGCACAAGTGACACCTCCGGTTTAACACTTGCGCTAGACTGAGAATATATGAAATTTGAAATAATCTAAATTTAGTAAACTCCCAAACCTAGTATAATACCCGCATTAGTAAGGAGATAGATTAATAGGATTGATATGAAATAATGAATTATGATAAACTTTAAGGAATACATGTGCTTCTTTTTATATAAAAAAAAGAAAAAAAGCAGATGTGCTATTATAAATGCCAGCTCAAAAAAACCATATATTTTGAACTTTGAGTACCTGATCCATAGAAAAAAAAGACAAGCATCACGGATATAATTTTTTGAATCACATAATACAATATACTGAGTAATATTATAAACAATAACTTAATTTTCATCTGTAACTTCAACATCTATATTAAAATTATTCCTCATTATTTGAAAGAACTATACATTCTCAATGGCTTCCATATTCATACCAAACGGATATAGTTGTTTTCTCTTTCATATTATTTTTTTCATCACGCATAGGGGTAAAACGTTCTCTTGGTGTCATCATCATGTAAACAAAATTAAATGCTCTTAAATCAATATTTAAAATGATGAAAAAAACTATTTGCTCTATGCTTTTCTTGCTTTTCGCAACAACTGTCTTTTCACAAGAACTAAAGCAAGTAATCAGAGGTCAGATTGTCGATGCCACTTCTAAAGCTCCCCTACCATTTGCTACCATAATTGTTACTTCCTTGGAAACTCCTCTAGGCACTGTTGCAGATGACCAAGGTAATTTTAGATTAGAAGGTATTCCAGTTGGTCGACAAAACTTAAAGGTAACATTGGTAGGATATGAACCTGCAATGGTCAATAATTTGATGCTGAATTCTGCGAAGGAATTAGTCCTTACCATTCCTCTTAAAGAAAGTACTACTCAAATGGAAGAAGTAGTGATAAGAGCTTCTGAAGGCAATGGTAAAACATTAAATGAAATGGTCAGTGTGAGTGGACAGTCTTTCACGGTGGAACAAACAGAAAGGTTGGCTGTTTTTGATGACCCTGCCAGGGTTGTGGCTTCTTTTGCCGGGGTGAGTACAGGTAACTTAGATGATAATGGTGTGGTGATTAGAGGAAATGCTCCCAAAGGTGTTTTATGGAGATTGGAAGGTGTAGAAATTCCTAACCCCAATCATTTTGGAGGTCTTGGTTCTTTTGGTGGCGGAGCAATATCTGCACTAAGCGGTCTGATGTTAGGTGATTCTGACTTCTTAACAGGCGCTTTCCCTGCCGAATATGGAAATGCAATGTCAGGGGTTTTTGATATGCAGTTTAGAAATGGAAACAATGAAACTTCCGAACATGCCGTTCAATTGGGAACATTAGGATTGGATATCTCTTCTGAAGGTCCTTTTTCAAAAAATAGTAATGCGTCTTATCTCTTTAATTATAGATATTCAACGCTCGCACTAATAAAGCCTATTCTTCCTGAAGATAATGGTATTCCAACCTATCAAGATTTAAGTTTTAAAATTAATGTTCCCACAAAAAAAGCAGGTGTATTTTCTATTTGGGGCTTAGGCTTATTAGATGGTATTGATTCAAAAGCCAATAAAGACACCACCAAATGGGTTTCTGAATACGATAGTTATTCTGATCTTGGTACATTTCGAACAGGAATTTTGGGTTTAACGCATAATTATTCCTTTAGCAATAAAACCTTCTTAAAAACATCTGTTGTAGCTTCACAGGAATATAAAAGATACGAAGAAGAGCGATATGATTTCCTTTTAGATACCTACCCGACTAGGGACTTGAGTATTAAAAATAATAAGTGGACGGCCTCAACGGTATTGCAACATAAATTTAACGCCTCTCACTTCAACCGAACGGGAGTAATTTTCAATCAATTGCATTATAATTCAAAATTAGCTTTTTCTCCAGAGTTTAAAGATCCATTGTATACCTATTTAGATGAACAAAGCACCATTAATACTTATCAGTTTTTTACACAGTCTCAATTTGATTTGACCTCTCGCTTAAAATTAAATGTTGGTATTCATAGCCAATATGTAAATTTCAACGAAGAGTTGACGTTTGAACCAAGAGCAAGCCTATCCTATCAAATCTCACCCAACAGGTCTATCGGGTTTGCTTATGGTAAACATTCCAAACTAGAGCCTTTGCCATTGTATTTTAGTAAAATTGAAGAAAATGGTGTAATGACTCAACCTAATACTTCCTTACCACTATCTAAATCTCATCATTATGTTTTTTCATATGATTGGAATATTAATGACAAAATTACACTTAGTATCGAACCCTATTACCAACGCCTCTATGACGTCCCTGTAATTCCAGATAGTTCTTACTCGGCCATTAATATTGATGCTCAATGGCTGTATGAAGATAAAATGGAAGGAACTGGAACAGGTGAAAATATGGGAATAGACATCACTTTATCAAGAAGTCTAAATCAGGGATTTTACTATATGTTTACCGGTTCTGTCTTTGATTCAAAATACAAGGGAGGTGATAGTGTTGAACGTAATACTAGATTCAATAGAGGATTTGTGATCAATGCTATTTATGGTAAAGAATGGGTCGTTGGAAAATCAAAAAACAAAGTGTTAGGCCTTAGCGGTCGTATGAATCTTCTTGGGGGAAAATATACCACTCCCTTAGATACCAAAGAGAGTATGAATCAAAAAGAAGCCATCTATGATGAATCAAAAATTTACACGGAAAAACAAGATCCATCCTACCGTTTAGATATTTCGTTCTATTGGAAAATTAATAAAAGAAGACATACGGGCACATGGAAATTACAGCTATTAAATGCCCTTGGCAGTAAGGATGATTATGGTTATTTATACAACTATCAAACTCAAGATCTAGAGAAAGCAGATGCTCAAATTGTCATTCCTTCATTAGCTTATAAAATAGAATTTTAATTTTTTGCTCTGGTGGATTGTGAGGTACAAAGTATTTCGTCTCTACAGAATTACTAACAATTATTGCTTTGGTGAATAATTGAAAGATTACAACTCTGTAAGGCCACAATGCATTATAGCTCACGATCCACTAAGCATTCGCAATTTCCTTCACTTCGTTAATTGACAAACCTGTACCTTGAGCTACTTGCTTTATTGATAAGCCCATTTGAAGTAAATTTTTAGCTGTCTTTAAATTAGCATCTCTTCTTCCTTTCTCCTCTCTCGTATCCAAAGTATTGGTGTAATCACGAAAACGCTTTAAATCCTCATCATAGAGTTCTTGATCAGCTTTTGGAAGAGCTGTATATTCTGCTAATTTCAGTACTTTTCTAAAAATATGCTCCTTTAATACCGATGGCATTTGCTCAAAAGTGGTGATATTATTTAAAAGGTAAAGCCATTTGTCAAAGTTGGTTTTCAAGTCTTTCTCCTGCTTTCTGAATTTTGGCAATTCTAAATACACGAACTTCAGTTTTTTATAGAAGACTTGATTCTTTTGATTTTTCAACTGTACGATATGATGGAAATCTTCATCCCTTTCATCAAAGATAAAATCCATGATGGAAATGACATAAACCGCTTTTAATTCATAATCCCACCCTTTACCTCTTTTGGCTTGTTCTTGAATGGGAAAAGATGAATAATAGATTGTGCGATCTTTAAAATGTGTCTGTTCTGCACGTTGCAACTCCACGATAAACTTTTCACCTTTATCATTTTCACAATATAAATCATAAATGGCTTTGCGATCCGTGTCATTTTTAGGTAAATGCTCTGTTGACTTATAGGTCAAATCATAGATTTGATCTTCGGCAGGTAATACCGAGTTCAAAAAATCAATGAGAATATCTTTATTGGCTTCTTCTCCAAATATTTTCTTAAACCCGATATTTGATAATGGGTCGATATAATGTGGAATACACATAACTGTTGTTCGTTTATGGGGTAAATATAGTTAAATTTTGGTTTGAATTTGGGATAAGAACCCCCACAAGTGTTTTGGCTTGTGGGGGTTGGGGTTTTGTTGTGATAAGTTGGGAACTTATTCAATTTTGGATAGTTCTAAGTAACGCCTACGGCTTAATACTTAGAAAGGATTGGCTTGTGTTTTTTTGTTTTAAGTTCGGAAACTTAAAACAATGATATAGTTCGTAATGACGCTAACGCTTAACATTACGAACAGTGGTGGGGGGAACACCTACGGCTTTATATTTGGTCGAGTAGGTGATGTTGGTTCCAAAATCAACCAATCATTTAAAAGTTTAAAACCATCAACAACACTCAATATTTTCTCCTTAGGTGGTATATATGTTAGACACGAATCATACCCATATTTTGTTTCAATAGATAGCAAAACAACCCACTTAGATGTGTCTTCATAATGAGTTATTGTTCCCTTTTTAAAAGGGTAGAAAAACTGCAACACATGACACACACTATCCGACACAGGTTTAATTGCAATATCACTTTCATATATAGGTTTATTTTTCTCGAATTGAATAAACTTTAAATAATAATATGGAGGACAAATTTCATAGTATTTAGAATTAAGTAAATCAATTACATTACTTGGATAATGTTTTTTAGAAAAAGTCATTATTTCGTAATCATCTTCATAACTACCCACCCAAGTTGAAGGGATTTCTAGAATGTTTTTTTGGGCTCTATTGCCATTATTTGATATATTTAGTTTTTCAAATTTATTATTTGTGTTGCAGGAAAACAATAACATTAATAATAAATTAATCACTCTATTTCTTATTAAGAGAGTCAAAGTAATCTGTGCTTCCATCATATGTATCAAGCTCTTCTTGTGAAAATTTATAAACATTAGTAACCTCTTCTTTGGCCAATTTTTTTACAGAGTCCTTAAATCTCTGTTCTAAATCACCTGATATTTCATCACCATTCTTTAAAGCATTAAAATAATCTGTTACACCATCATAAGTACTAAATACATAGGCGTATTGCATTTTCCAGCCTTTTATCTGTTTTGGATTTTTATTTTCTGGATTATACTTAGGATCTTCAAGATATCCGCCATTTAAAAAATAAACGAATGCTTTAGCAACTTTTGCTTCAGTTTCCCTAAAAATAGGCTTTGATTTTTGATCTCCATAAAACAAAAGTTGACCTGCGTGAAATATCTCTTCAAATACTGTAGATGTTTGTGAAAATGTCTCCCCTTTTACCTTCATTTCAGGTCTGAATTTTATATGATGTGGATTAAATTCTGAACCTCTTTTCGTTATAGTTTCAAAAAAGAAGTAATCATTAGTGATATCTTGAACTACTCTCAAAAAACCATTAAATTGTCCACTAGTGTATGCCTTGTAATCAGCAGGATCAGATAATGAGAATGACGACACCTCAAACATTATGTCACTATCGTTTACTTGTTTATATACTTTAGAAAAAATTTCAGACTGACTAAGTAGTTTTATAGAATTAACATAGGATTGTTTATACACTGAATTAAGTTTTGAGGAAGGATAAATCTCCCTACCATCAATATCTAAGAAAAAGATAGGGCTATTCCCTGCAAACTGATAAGGCGTAAACCGAGGATAACTCTTCATCAACGGATCAACACTCAAAAACTTCCCAATCACCGGATTATACACCCTAAAGCCATAATCCTGTATCAACTGAGAACCATTGAGGTCTGTATCATTCTCTTTACCATTAAACCCATAACGATACCCCTCTCTATTCCAACTTCGGTCAGCTATTTTAGCACCAAAAGGGTAATAATCACTGTATGAAAGAACATTGGCACTTCCATCTGACAGAGTTACTAAGACATTTCCAAGGTGGTTACTCAGTGCATATCTTCTGTGGTTTAATCCTGTTGAAAGTGGATCTAAATCTATTCTGAACACTGAAATAACATTTATTGCCTTCTCTCCAAAATAGTAAGACTAATATTTATTATTACTCCAATAAAAACAAATAAGATAGCAGGAAAAGGTGCTTTTAATATTAAATAAAAAATATTTTGATTGATTATTACCTTATCAGAATTCAATTCAGAGATGCGGATTATTTTGGTATTAAATATTGATTCATTTATTACAAATCTATTCCTCATGAAGAATGCTGATTTCCCTGCTCTTTCAGAATCAATATAAATATAAGGTATTACTTCTTGAGATAATAAAGTTCCCGTTCTCGAAAAAATTGCTCTTTTATTATTACTGATTGTTACGACATGAATTTTTTGATCATCTGAAATTAACATCTTAAATGCAGCATTATTGGCTCCCACATTCCATGAATTAATAAATTCTCCCTCTTTATTATAGCAAAGTATCATTCCATAAAATTGTGTACCTAAATATATAAACCCATCTTGATCTACAATAATATCTTGCACATCACTCAATGGAACCTCACCATTAAAACTAAATTTATCAGATGAAAAAAGAATACCACTAAAAAAAGAAAATGCTCCAAAAACCATTAACAATACTCCACAAATTCTCAGTGATATTTTAAAATTACTTTTCATCATGATTGGACTTATTCTGTTCATAAACTTATAAAAACTTCCCACTCATTCTTCCATGAAGAAGCCCCTTCCTCTTGAGATTCGCCTACGGCTTAATACTTCGAATAGGCTTAGAACTGTTGTTAGTTAATATTCAAAGTTTTATACTCTGGATGTAATCATTATAACACCCTAAATTAAATTGTAAGCACAGAGGAATCATATAACCTTTTGAATGTTTATGATTAATATCCATATAATAAATATCTAATATGCCTTTTCTCATGGAGACTCTAAAAATACATTGATCGGGGTATCTATACGAAAAGAAACCTTCTTGTTGGGGGGGTAGGATATTGTTTCACCATAACAGAGTAAACAGTATCAATTAAATCAATACCTATTGTCCTATCAATTAAAAACTGTTCTGTTACATGAGGGAAATGTTCCATATAATAACCTGCCGTATATTGCCCAAAATATTTCATTTCATCAATTTTCGAATTTTCTTGAGACAAGATAAGCAAAGGGTATTTATAAGTCATGTTTTCTAAATTCTTGAGTTCTAAAACTAATGTATCAGTTAATACTAACCACCTGCCTAAAATAAATTTATCTCTTCCCTGTTGAAAATAAAATTCATTTTCATCAACTCTTATGAAAACAGTGTCATCATCAGTAAAATCAGTTGAATATAAATAAGGAACCTCATTAAATATTCCATTATAGGAATAATTATTAACATTAAAATCATATTCCTTTTTTAATCGATTAATATTCTGTTTAGAATTATTACATGAAATAAAAACCAATAATAATAAATAAATAAGGTTATTCTTCATCTATCTTTAGTTGTTTTCTAAATAGTTACCATCTCCCTTTTCGCAACCCCATACACATACTAACGAACTGAACCATAGCACTGTGAAGTAATTAATCTATAATTCTAGCATTTGCTAATGTTTCTACTATTAGTTTATTGTTTGATTTACTAAACCTACATTCTAATATCAATTTTGAATTAATAACATTTTCATTGAATATTCTATATTCCAAACTTGGTCCATTATTTAAGGTGAAAGAAATGGTATTTATTTTGTCTAAGTTATTAATTCTTGTAATATCTGCCATACCAATACTATGATCATCCTCCAATATAAACTGATCAGTTTGCTTATTATTTGTCTTCAATATCATTTGATCTGATGAAAAACCTTCTCTAAAATAAATTAACACTGTATTGTCTGGTAACAATTTATTTGCCTTCAAATATGGTTTATGTTCACCTTGTATAAGGTAATTTATTTCAATGTCGTAAATCGGATATTGGTTTTCTATTTTATCGCTTTTACATGAACAAGAAGAAAGGCTATATAAATTAATCATCATTAAAGTGAGGTACAAAAATACTTTTCTTTTTATTTCTACATTTTACTTTTTGATTTAGTTTATCTCTTCTAACAATTCTTATACTTAGCGAAGTAATGTCTTATGATTAATATTTAAGCTAACTAATAACAAGGGAATTCACTTGAAACCTTCTTGATATGATGAACTTTCTGTACGCTCACTAAAAACTCTTCTTTATACTTCCCAAAATTAGGATCATGGCCATTGTACGTTAAACGGTACTTACTTTTACCTTCTTTTCTTAATTTCCCCTTTTTAAAATTTTTCACTTTCCCTCTTTTAGAAATTGAAAAAAGGTTTTCTTTACTAAAGAAAGATTGTAAAAACACCTGTTCTGAACATATTAAATCTTCTTTTAAACACCTTTTATGAACATAGCCTACAAAATAAGAAGCAAAAATGGAGTTGCTTACATAACTTTCAGTTTGTCCTTTATATTCTGCAATCATTAATACCGCCATATTATTTGTAAGAGAACCTACCTCTGTCCTTTCATCAGAAACTAAAAGATTATCATCATGCACATGATAATATAAACAGCTTAAAGGGAAATAAGCTGAAACCTCGTTAACATCAGAAAGTTTTTCATTTATCTCTTTTTGGTTTAAAGTAACATAAATATCAATTTTAGCGACATAAAAGGTTTTATCTGTCTGAGCATTTATCTTAGTAATAAATAAAAAAAACAATGCAATAATTAGTTCGTTTCTCATTTGTTTACAGCCTAATAGTTTATCTTTAATTTTATGTTCAAGTAATTTAATATTACTAAGAATGATATCTAGGTAAAAGCCAACTGAGATTACCTATACATAGATGTGTGGTTAGAAAACTCTAAGGTCAATACTGAATCAATAAGGTTCAATTTTAGTATACTACAATCACAAGAATTAAATTCTGTAATTAGGGCTTTGCTATCATTTAGTCGTATTGAAACCTTTTTGATATTTTTCTTATGGCCCAGAATTAGATGTTCTGACATCCCTAATACCTCAGAAGTAGAAATTGAATCTTTAAAGGAAAGGTTGTCATCTATCATCACTTCAATTACATCTTTATCAAACCCCTCTTCAATATAAAGATGTAAAGAATCTTTAGATAGTCGTTTATCATATTCTGCATCATCACATTTGCTATAACGAATCAAAATATCATATTCATTATTATATGCTGAAACAGCATTTTTTTTTAATATGACATGAAATGAAAAGATATGCTAGAAGGAAATAAAAAACCTTAATTTTATACCAATTTGACTTCATTTTTCATTTAAAAAATTTATAAAGAGTCTCTTAGAAAAATTTATTCAAAACCATTTCATGACAAACAACATAATGAGCTGCATCAGCTGGATAAAACGAATCTATTTCATAAAAAAAATCTTCATTGTCAATTGAACAATATTTAAATGTTACAGTTTTACCGCTCACCAATTGAATTGTTTTTCTATAGTAACTTCTATCTGAAAAAGAATACTTTGAGTACAATAACTTGTAAAATTTCTTTTTATATAAGCTATACATACACCTTGTAGTCATTAGAATCTTATTTTGATTGGGTAATTCACAAAATAAGAGTGGTATTTCTTCTTGTGCGATTTCAAAAGTACTACTAACTAAACTTTCATCTATAACTGTTTCTAAGTCCCGTAATATAAAAGTATTCAATCTATCATTATGAGTTTTCAACTCTTTATCACCATACCTACGCTTAAATTTATTAATTATAAAATTTGCAACCTCTAAATCATTCATTTTCTTTTAATTCAATTGATGTAAATATCTTTGCACAGATGTCTTAGAATACCCTAGAACATTGATTGCCTTTAAGGATGTGAATATACCTCACCAAAAACCCATTCTTCTGTCCAAGGTAATATTGTAAAATTTTCATCTGGATTGTAGTTAAACCAAATAGGACCGTACTCCAATGAATAAATTAACTTACCAAATGAAGCTGACTTAACATGATTCTTATATTTAATATTCACCCCATCTAAAGGTAGAACTAGCATTTTCACTAAAAAACAGTTACTGGTATCAATTTTTTCAGCAACTGACTCATAGCAAATATCCGTAGATCCTAACTGACCACAAAAATAGTTTTTTTGATTATTTTTGTCCTCAGCAATTGAAAAAATGGAGTACAGTTTATTGTCATTTTGCTTTTGGAAATAGACAATTTTTGATTTTTCAGAAAGCCCCCAATACCCGATCAATTGCCTTTGTAAAGTAAGATCTTTTACATGATACAAGTTCATGGTTAAAGAATCACCAACTATTTTTTGATCTAGAAATTCATCATGAATTTTATTATTGCATGATATACTCAATAATAAAATTATGGTAACTACTCACCGACATTAAATTAGACAAAAAGTAAGTCAGCGATAATTTAAATTTAATAAAATCTTCAT
>NZ_JABANE010000091.1 GCF_012844305.1 Flammeovirga aprica JL-4 | reverse complement strand
TCATCACATAGATTGGATTTAAAGGGGAAATCACTTAGGACATTAGAAACAAAAGAGTAATATTAATTTATTTTTCAATATCTTGCTAATAGCAATTTGAAAGTGGCACAATATCAGTGAAATGAGTGGCACAAGATGAGTGAAATATATAATATGCCCTTTGTTAGTGTCTTTTATGGGATAATTCTTCTGTAATTATTATCTCAATGATTTATTTACTGACTTTAATATGGTTCAAAATCACGTATATAACATGGATGTATCATTTCAAATATACCTTTATCAATTGCAGTTTTATATATTTCAGGAAGCTTTTTATATCTTTTTTTCCTCTTTTTATCCACTCGTTTCAATGAAATAAAATCATACGTAAAAGTATACATCATTACTACTTCAAGTTTATTGCAATTATCTGTAATCTCTATAGTTGCAGGGTCTAGTCCAATACCTTTAAATAATAATTTATCAACGGGAATTGGAATCTCTGCCTCGAAAAAACCATCTATATCGGTTTTACTGACCTCAATAGAGTCATTGATCATAATAAACACTCCTGGCATAGTTTCAAAGTCCTCAGAAATTACTCGACCCTTAAGAGTCTTACTTTGAGAATATACACTACAAAAGGATGTAATAAACGTAATAATTAGGATCAACAATTTCTTCATTTCAATACTATCTCTATTGGAATTTTAATATCAAAATTCATAAACTACATTAAACGTTAGTGCCTTTTATTCTATTTCAACAAATTTTCCATCCACAAAATGGATTATAAGTCCATGTTCCAAATCCCAATCAATTCCAGCAATAATGGAAAAGCACTTTTCGGGATTTTCGTTGTCATATGACACAGCTTCAAACCTGCAATTATCAAATACAGTTTCTTTATTTTTACCTTCAAAGAATATTCTATTAGCCTCTGTATTACCGTGTTGTTTGATTAATTCATCTGGTACTTGTCCATAACTTGTGGCTTCGATACTATATTAAACAGTTTGAATATTTCATTTTGCAATTCGTCAATAAAATTCTCTTTTTTTAAATCAAGAAATGAGTTTACACTTGACAGAATATTTGGAGTGATAAGTTTACTTTCGTCTGTTTCTTTCACTCCTGTATTATAGTTTAGAGTTGGTACATAAATTTCTTGGAACATTTTAGTTTCAAAAGCAGGAGAGTATAGTTCGAATGAATAATCTCCGTTTTCATTTTTTACTATATTCTTTAATTCGTTAAGAGTCATATTAAGATGTCTTTAATTGTCGACAACGTTTTGCTAAATTACAAAAAGGTTTGTGTCAACAGTGATGTTGTTTTTTAGCAATTTATTGTTTTTTAAAAATTCCTTCTAATGTCGCCTTATGTGATGTATGCTTGTATAATGAACTGTCTTTGAGTATTGACCCTAGTAGTAACTCAGTAATCTTTTCTCTGTCATTAGATTCCTTGTCCAAGCAAATTAGATGATTTAGAAGGGTCGAATAAAGTTTACCCACGTAGTAATCCTTGTAGCTTTGCTTCCCTTTATTATTAAGAATCTCTATTTCAAAATCGTTAAAATATAAATCTGTATATCTGAAATATTCTGAGCCGTTGAATTTTGGAAACTTGTTGATGTAGTCAAGTGCTTTTTTTGTATTTGGAGGGTTAACGATATTCATGTATCCAAAGATTTGACTTCCGCATAACTCCATGCAACGTAAATAGAATATTCCTCTTGCACGGTCTGAATCTAATCCATATTCCTTTAAATGAAAGTCAATTTTTGATAGGTTGAAAGGTTTATTTTTATTACCGACTGCAGTAAATAGTGTAGAATAGTATTCATCAATTAGTTCATAGAGCGGGATTTCTATTGTCAACAAACTGTCGACAAGATCTTTTGGTTCTCTCACATCTACTCTATGTGGATTTTGGTGAAGTGCATCAATTATATACACTACTTTCAGTGTTGTAGTATCTGGCAACATAAGGAACTCTTTTGTCAGTAATTTGTTTTTGGACTTTGCTCCTTCCTGAATAAAATCGATTGATTTCCTTAATTCATCATCAAATCCACTATCAAGTTCTTTTTTAGCTGATTTAGGTGGTTCATTCATAAACATATAGCTTGAATAGTATTTACCTAATTCAATAATTTGATCTCTTCTTATACCTTGTCCATAGATTGATTCAGAGATTACTAAGTACATAAATATTAGTAAGAGTTTTTTCATACGTTTCTTTTATATAATTGATAACATCGAATAAACACCACCATATCAGATTATAAATTTAAAAACACAATAGTATATATCCATTAATAAAAAATATTTCAACATCCCATCAAAAAATTAGTTTGCTCATTTGATTGTTGAAAGGTGGTTCTAATTTAAATAGTAATGTATTACAAAACAAGAAGTATCGATTTGTCTTCAGGCAGAAGCGTTTCAATAATGTTACAACCCAATGAGGGTGTAGATCCCGACTTTGAGCGTTTTATTACAGATTTATCTTAAGAAGAATAGTATTATTAGAAGGCTTTTCATATTGATTTAGATTTTAAATTTACAGCTTCTTTTCTAGATTTTATTTTTAGTTTGGAGTAAATACTGCTTATGTGTGATTTTACGGTGGTTAACTCGATATTACATTCAGCTGATATTTCTTTATTGCTCAGGCCATTTCTTAATAGGCCAAATATTTTCCGTTCCTGAAGGCTTAACTGATTGATATTTTGATTTTTACGTTTAAATAAAATTAAAACACTAACTGTAAGAAAACCTACAACACTTATAAAAAAAATGATGTGTTTTATAGTATTTTCATTGGAGAGATCATGCTCAACAATATGGAATTTTTGTCGGAAGGAATTAAAATATGGATTGTTTTCATTTTCCCATTTTGACAAATAACCCTCGTAAAATTTAGGATTAGCTAAATAATCTGCTTGAAAATCGGTTTGGTAGATGGCATAAAGAGAAACCAGAGGATGCTTGCAGGTATCTGCAACTGATTTTAACTTTTCTGAGACTACCTCTTTAATAAATTCCTTTTCTATTATTGACTTTTCGTAGTCAATTGAATTGGGGTAATTCGACAATTTTTTAATGTAGTCAAAAGTCTTCATATAATCAGCGCCTTTAATTCTTGTACCCGAGAATATTGGCCTGTCTCCCGTATTGAACAATTCTATTTCAGAATCTTGTTTTGCGATTAAGTGTATAAAATTTTCGTCTAAACTGCCAATGACCAATGAGTTGGGTGAAACGCCTTTTTTGACGATATGTAAACGGAAGAATGACCATTCTGTTGGCACCTTCTCCAAATCTATTTTGAAATTACCAAGACTATCAATAGTGGCACTTGTAATTATTATATCATTCGAAACAGCATATTCTTTTTCAAATGTCTTAAGGTAGGACACATATATTTTTCTGTCCCAAGAATCGTCTAATATCAATTTGCCAGATATATGACCAACATTATTAGAAAACGCATTGACTTGACAGCACAAGATGAGGAGGAGAATAGTTATTATATTTTTCATTATTTTATTCATCCGCAGTAGGTTTAATAGATTGAGCAACGGACATGGCAATATTACCGTTCGATTTTTGGGATGAGATTTTTATCTGCCATTCCCCAACTTCCGTATTTGAGATTGTTTTATCAAGTGCACCTGATGTATAAACTGGTCCCTCGCTATTTTCGTTTGAATTTGGTTGATACTTTAAAGATAGCTCTCCTTCTTTAATTCCTTTAGGATTGAAAATTTCGATTAGAGCATTTCCAGAACGTATATGTGCTCGGACACCTATGTACAAAGTTGTTTTTATGGGAACATTAAAAGTGATTGGTTTACTACCATTAGATTGAGTAGAGAGTGTAATGTTTTTAATTAGTATTTCTTCAGAATGTTCTCTCCAAGCTTGTGATTTCTTTCTAAGTTCAGCGTCTTTCTCCCTTTGAATAGCATGTTGTTTTCTAAGTTCAGCATCTTTCTCCCTTTGAATAGCATGTTGCTTTCTGAGTTCAGCATCTTTCTCCCTTTGGATAGCATGTTGCTTTCTGAGTTCGGCATCTTTCTCCCTTTGGATAGCATGTTGCTTTCTGAGTTCGGCATCTTTCTCTCTTTGAATAGCATGTTGCTTTCTGAGTTCGGCATCTTTCTCTCTTTGAATAGCATGTTGCTTTCTGAGTTCAGCATCTTTCTCTCTTTGAATAGCATGTTGCTTTCTAAGTTCAGCATCTTTCTCTCTCTGAACTTCTGCAATTCTATTCTGTTCTTTCACTTGGGTTAAAAATTCCTCTTTCTGTTTTTCATATTCAAGAATACTTTTATCGTATTCTTCACCTGTGCTTCCTTTTGATTTCAATTGCTTGATGTAGGCTGCTTTATGAATATCCCAACTTTCTTTAGGTGTCAACCCTTCATAATTATTATATGAATTAGGAGGGTAGATGTAGTTGTCTGCCGGCTTATCTTTTTCTACTTGACAAAACACAAAGGTGTTGCTTAGAAGTAAAACGAATAAAAAAATTATGTCTTTTTGCATCATTGTAAATTTAATGTCTAATAATTGATTTGAGAGCAAATTTAACTTGAGCATTCAAAAAAATAGGTCCGAATGGGGTAGGAAAAAGGTATGAAGGAAGTATGAAAGATTAAACTCTAATGATGATTTTTAAATGTATTCAATTGATTTTCTGTGTATAAGCCTACAAGGATGTATTTTTCACTATAAACTGCACCCTCAAATATAATTTCATTCGCTATGATGACAGTTGGTTCAAAACCACAAATAGTGAGGATTTCTCAACTCTGGCTTTCATAATTAGTTTGAAGTCTGCAGGTATATCAATCGATGACTAAAATGCCCTGTTTATTTATACGTTATTTAATTTGCAAGTGAATAAATATGCTTACATAAGTACCAATTTTTTGATACTTCTTCTATCCCTCCAAGATTACGTTTATGCTTAATTTGTTCTATACCTTTTGGTGCATAGGCTAAGAAATATACAACATCTCTTAAAGCATATTCATTATTACAATTTGGTGCCTGAAAGATTATTGTAGAATCTGCATGACATTCTATGAACTGTATTTCAGTAGAAAGTTTGGCATTCAAAATCTCATCTCTTTGAGAAATTGATAGAATAGGGCGATAATAGAATTGATTACTATTCATTTCTAGATGGAGAGAATGGATTTTTTCTAGTGCTTCAATGTAATATTGTTCATTTTTCAGAAAATCAATTTTACACGATTCACTCTCACAACTTCCAAAGAAAACCACGAAGAAAAAAAATAAAGCTTGATAGTTTTTCATAATAACTAAACTTGAATTGTAAGAAAGTTGTCTTTTATTCTTTCCATAAAGGAGATGCCTTTGCCTAAAGGCATGGTATCGTAGGCAGATTGCGTCGTATGTCCCTGGTGTTCACACGTTTTTATTTATATTCTATTCTAAAATACCCCAAATCATATGATGGATTTTCTATTATTTGATAGTCTATCCATTTTTTATCTTGATAGTCACGCCAAAAATAGGGCTTGGAAAATATTATTCCTTTACCTCTCTTAATTGACTCCGCGTAACACAATGAATCTAGATTTATATCTAAATTAGGAGGATGCAAAACATCCACATTTATTTTACTTTCCTCAAATGAAAAGTCACTCAACTCATACGTTAAAATCGTTGGTGGAGGAACAAAGGTTTGAGGTATTAATAGTTCTTTATCTCCAAAATTATCATTTACAACATCTTCTGTTCTTTGTACATTTACAGGGTGCACAAAAATCCACTTTATAGTATTGTATTTTGAATGCTGTTGAATGACACTATCAACAAACTCAATATATCTTACCGATTTATTGATATTTATTGAAGTTGTAAATCGTTTGTTATTACATGAAGATATTATCATTAAACAAATAAAAAAGATGAATTTAAATTGCATAAAGATCAATGTGTGTCAACGTTCCTTGCTAAACTACACAAAAGGTTTTTATCAAACCGTAATCGAGTTTAGTTTTTGGTAAGCTCTTTTTTATTTTATCCGTTTAAGATTCCCTTTATCGTCATAGACTTCTTTTTGAATGAGATTTCCAAACTCATTATAATACTTTAAATTTCTCGTAGGAACTCCATTTTCAAATCGCCCTTTAAATCGAACTACTCCATTTGAGTCATACTCTTCGATTAATCCATTACATAATTTACCACAACAATAAAATTTAAATTCTTCAGTAGGTGCGTGTAAGTAAGTCGGACCCCATAATCTCGTTTTATGGAGGTAAAGAGTATCATTTTTTTGCTCTTGATCAATGATGATATCGAAATAGAAACTGGTTAAAAAATCCTCCGAAGTCATATATAATTGAAGTTGATAATAATTAGTAGCCAATTCAATTGCCTCTCCTGCATCAACTATAATTGTCGAATCTTCTTTTACCAACCAAAGTTCATATGGTAATTCTAATACTTCATCCTTACAGGCATCAAAAAATAAAAACTTAGATTTTGATTGTGCTAGTAGATTAAAACTACAAAAAGTGAATATGAGGATAAATAGTGCTTTCAAATTATGATTAATTGAGCTTACGAAAATGCTAAACTACGAGTGAGGGAGCGTTACCAGAGACTTGGAGTTTTAGCTGAAATTGTCTTTTGAAATTAATTATTTCCGATAATAATGGGAATTGAGACATATTTAGGATATTTCAATGGATATCTACATTCTAAAGTACAATCCATTCTTTCTATTAAGACCTTCTGACACCAATAGGATAACCCTAAATCTTCATTAATATTATCTTCATAATCTCTTTCAATACAAAAAATCTCTAATTTACCATTTTTATTTATAGACATGTTTAAGTGAAATAAGTGTTTAAATTCTATTTTTCTTATTTTATCAAATTTCATTAGTTCACTTGATAGCTTTATACTTAGTTTGGAATAGCTACATTTACCCGGAGAGTAAGTTAAGCCCCTTTAATCAAAAAAAAGTATTTTTGCATTATGGGAAAACGACGTACAAGAAAAAGCTACGACAAAGAATTCTAATTGGTGTATTTAATTCTATTTCGATTGTGTCTTTTGTATGCCTAACAATTTCACCTTTAAAAGAATAATAGTGGTTAGAATCGTAATCAGTAATTTCTGAAAAATAAACACTATTTTCTTGATTCTGATAGGTGATGTCACCAATTGAATCAATAATCAACATACTTGACGAGAGGTAATCCGTTTCATCATCAGTGATTGACACCCACTTAGTATTGATAAATGATGCTTTATCTAATTTTGATTTTTTCTCTTGACAAGAACAAACCAAAATGATAAGAGCTATTAAGTATAGATGAGGCTTTTTGATATTGAAGATTTTTTATGATGTAATGTAACTGTGTTGGCACGAAATAAAACCATTGGTAAATTTAACCTAAAGTAAAACTTACAATCCCATCATTGTTAGATATGATGGTTAATATTTCGATAAGCTCTTTTAGGATTTCTTTTTCAGAATTTTTAATCTCTTCATCAAGAGGTAAACGATCAAAAACATTATAAATAGAAGATAGAGCTTCTAATACATTTTTACCATCAAACATTACCTCATGAGGCTCATTATTAATTTGACAATATCCGTTACCCGTAATATAATCGACAATGTGATAATAAAAAGTAAGGTTTCTTAAATCATAAAAACCGAGATCATAAGGTACTTCATATCTCATTAAACATTAATGAGTGTAGTTCTTCGTGAAAGACCATAAATGAATTCTCGATTTTGTGATCTTGAATTTTATTTTTAATGACTTCAAACCACCCAATAGATTGAATCTTTCCGGAAATACAGTCTTCATTTTTCTTGTACCCTTGCACATATGTTGCTACTCCCATAACTCTTTGATGTTTGTTTTAGTTGTTGTTTTATTTCAAATTGAATGTCACCTTTTGGCTATAAAAATTATTCTTACAGAAAACCATAAGATTATTATTAAAATAGTATGTATCTGTACCCTTATAAAATAATCGTTGTGTTTTTCTTTAATAACAGTAATAATTCATTTGCTTCCGTAATATCGTCATGAAATATCCAATCAGATAATGCACCAGTGGGTTTTGAATATCTTTTTTCCAGCGCCTCAAAGTTTCTAAGGAGCACCGCATCGTCATCAGTTGATGTAAGGATTTCATTTATGAGATCAATAGCTCTTTTATCATCTATTTCTTGCCAATCCGCAATAGACTCTAGCGTTAAAATCCTCACATACATTTCTAAATCCATACTTGAATTATAGGTTTGTAAAGAGAAATTATCAACCACTACATTGGATAGTTTATTGATCTCAATTAATGCTTTTTCACTTGAAATTTTGTCATTTTCAAAATCAATAATTAACCTTTTAATTTCTTCAGATTTGTCCATTTTTGTGTTGTTTTAATATTACATTATGGCTAATTGAAGCCACCTAACATTGAATTCTTCGCGAACCAATAATACCTTTACTAGAAATAATATCCACTAAGTATAATCCGTAAGCATCCCCTTCGACAAATATGTTATCTTTTTCTTCAGCGAAATCATAAACCAAAGAAAAATAGAAATCTTTATCAGTATTTACACCTTCAGGATACCCTTCAAATAGGATGGAGTTTGAAAATATCATATGCCAATTTTTTATTTCATCTCTGCATCTTCTGAAAAATGTAAAACCAACTTCTTCGATTGGTCTGATTCCATGCTTTAGAAATTCTGATAATCGGTTTTGAGACGAAATATATTTCAAGAATTCTTCAAGGTGCCTCCAATCTATTGTTTCTTGTTTGTAGCATTCCATATCAATTTCAAGATTGATCTTAATGCCCTCAATCTCAAAGTTGGTTATCCAACATTTACTTTCGTCAAAATAGTTAAAGTCAAAGGCCTTACCCGAAAATTCTATTTTTTTCATAAATGCTGAGCCTTAAAAAAGTACATTACAGTTAGTGAATTGTTCCTTTATTGTGGCCTTTTGTTCATCAGTAAAATTGTTGCCAGATAAATTTAGTTCCACTAAACTTTTTAGCTTCTTCATTTGTGAAGGGATATTATTCAGGGAATTTTTATAAAAATCTAGCGTCTTCAAATTACTCAATTTACCAATTTCTTTTGGTATTGATGATATCTTATTTCTAGATAATTTTAAGTGCTCAAGGTTCGTGAAATTTGCAATACCTTTCGGTATATACAGAATATTACAAGAGCTTAATTCCAGTTTTGTAAGGTTTTTTATTCCTGCCAACTCTACAGGAAAATAATTGATATCAGGTATAACTATTTCAACTTTTTGATAATAATGACCGACTGAAACACTATAGGGATGTATGATAATTTCAATAGGATAATTTCTGAAAGCGTTGGATAATGTTTCAAGATTTAATGCAGGGTTGTCCCTTAGCGAAAGCTTAGTTAATCCTGTCAGCTGACCAAACTCTAAAGGAAGAGTAGACAACCTATTTTCTGCTAATTCAAACAGTCTTAAGTTTTTTAAATTACCTATTTCTGATGAAATATCACCTATCTGATTATTATGTGCATATAAAGTTGTCAATTCCGTTAATCCGCCAATGCATTCAGGAATAACTGATAAATTATTACTTGAAATATTCAGTTGTTTTAAATTTTTGAGTTTCTGTATTTCATGGGGTAAAGTAGTGAGACTGCACGAACTTAAATAGAGGTATTTTAAGTTACTCAGATTCCCAATACCAGCCGGAAGTTCTTTTATTTCATTAGAACTTAATGCCAAAGCTTCTAAATTCTCTAATTTCCACATTCCATCAGGTAATGTAGAAAGCTTACTGTCGTACAAGTTTAAATGATTTAATAACTTTAATTCCGAGATCTCATCAGGTATATTATTGATCTTATTAAAAGACAAATCTAAATATTCCAACTTTGAAAGTTCAGTGATTTCATCAGGAAAACGTTGAAGACCATTGCCGCTGAGTTTAATTCTTTTTAAGTTAGAAAGGTTTGAAACACCTGCCGGAAGTTCTTTAATCTTATTATAATTGATATCCAGTTCAATAAGATACGTTAAGCCAAATAACTTATTTGAAATAGAATTTAATTCGTTGCTATTGACTTTTAAGACCTTAAGTTTTTTCAGTTTCCACAGCTCATCAGGAAGTATTTTAATGGAATTTTTAGACAGCTTAAGTACTTCAAGGCTAGTGAGTTCACCAATTGCTGCAGGAAGAGATTCCATTCTACATTTTTTTAAACTCAAATATTTTAGGTGCTTCAACTTTTTTAGTTCACCTATTTTATAGGCATCCTCTTCAATAGCAACGTCGTCCAACAGAATAACTTCTAACCAAGGATGCTTTAAGATTACCTCGAGCGTTTCATTAAAGTCATAATAATAACTAGCCATATCCAAAGCTTTCATATCAGGTGTTATTTCATATCCTTTTGCATTTAATTTACACCTTTTGAGTCCTTCTAAAAAATGGGCATAACCAGTATTTTTTTCAAATGGGGTGGCGTATGAAAATTCAGGTTTAATAATAAATTCCCCCTCTTTATTGATAAAGCCATAGTTATTTCCATCATAAGCGAGGGCAAGGGAATCATCATAAAAATAGAATACATCAGTGATTGACTTTTTTGCCTGTAATAGACTGTCAACCAACAAAAGTTCTTGTTTTATACTTGTAAGTTCGTCCGTCTTTTCTTGTGCAAAGATGCAGTAAGTTACTATGAATAGAAAAAATGAAAGCGTTGTTTTTTTCATGTTTAAATACGATATATTCTATTAATTTATGATGTCAATTTTCAATGATGTGAACGTGAAGTTTAGTTGATATTATTCAATTTAGTTAGAATATTTTTTGAATGAATAAGAGCATGTTTGAAACATCTATTTTAGTGAAAATTTCCCCTTTCAGAACATGAGTTTATTAATTTCATCAACTATAGAACCACTATTTTCTCTGAAATTAATTTCCTCACAACCTAAAATGGAAAATTTTCACTTCTAAAATATATATTTCAAACATACTCTAAATCAAACTTTGTTGTAGCTTGTAAAGTAGTTTTTACAGTGACACGACAGTTCACTTTCAATGTTTAAAACTTCCTGAAAGTCAGACTTATTCTTGAAGAATTGAGTCCGCTTGATTTTGGTATTTTGTGTCTGAATTTTTCTTGAATATCTCCATGCATCGTTATAATGCTTCCATTTCTTGCTGCTATTTTGACATGCTTATATAAATTGTCATTCTCCTTATGCTTTAAATTTTTAGCTGTGAACCTTAATTCCCTAAAGCTATTTACATCTTCACAAAGAGATATAATTGAAATTCCAGCGTTTGCTTTCATTCCTATTTGGCAGTCACTGTGTTCGGCAATAAAATCACTTCCGTCCGCATACCAATTTACTATTGCTTGATTATATTTATTTTCTTTTTCGTGTTCATTGACGAAATCTAAGTAAACTTGAAATTCAGAGGGCAATGGTAATTCTTCATACGGCTTTATTCCTGCGTACATATAACTGCGTTTAGCTTTTATATCATGCTGCGGAGTCTTTAAATAGCTTTGATGCCAACGAGATGAAGTCATTTCTTTTCCATACATTATGACTTTTCCTCTTTCCACTGGATGCAAACCAAATAATTTTCCGTAATTAATTTGCGAATATTCTATCAGTTCCTCTGAAAGCCAATCTATCGTAATCCAAGCTGAACCACTTTTCGTTAGATATATTTTTTTGGTTTCTTTATTGTCTGATGGAAAAATACATAAGCTATTACCAACTTCGATTTCCCCTTCAGTATCTAACGGAAACCTCATTGTTTCTTTTGTTGATGTCATTTTTTAATAGTGGCTAAAACTCGGCTAAAAGGCATTTCAAAGAACTTGTCTCCACTTTAAGCATAAGTTTTTATTTTGTTTAAGTAATGATTAATCTTTATTCTCTACCCTTAAAGAATTCAATTGTTCTAACAAGCAAATTTTGATCTTCAATTGGACAAGTATATAGTTTGAGTGAAACAGTGTCTTGTATTTCTTTATTTACAGCTTTAATAGTATTTGTTTCCCTCAAAAATATCTTATAACCAAATTTCCCTAACTCTATATTCAGTTGACTTTTGTCCAAAGGTAAACTTGTTATAGAGTCAATATAGCTGTTTTGAAAATCAGAACTCTGTAATTTAAAAGTATCAATATCCATAGTAAATCCTTTGGCTATAACAGTAAAAAAATCATCACAATAAACCTGATAATATGGCTTCAATTTATCTTCACTTTTCAACAGATTAAAATACCCACAACCTGCAGATACCGTATCACAATTATCGTTAATCAGTTGCTTGACAGATACATTGAATTGATTATCGAATGGATTGTAGTTTGGTTTTTCTTTACAAGAGTAGATGAAACTCAATAGGAATATTGTAATGATATTTTTCATATTTTACTCTGATTTAATTCAAACGCGATTCCAATACCTTTCTAACTTCTTCTGCAGTTGGATCTTTGGCAAGAATCAACCCGTTTTCATCAATTAGAAATATTCCACCGCCACTTCCAGCTATATTATATTTTTGCCATATATTATTTTGATCATCTACTTCTACCAAATTCAACCAAGGCCATTTTTCTTTTTCGAGAAATCTGACAAATTTATCCGTATTTTCTCTTTCTCCTGCAACTCCGATAATTGTAAAACCTTTGTCTTTAAAATCATTATATACAGGAACCATAGTTCTACTTTTGACGATACAAGGGCCACACCAAGTTGCCCATAGGTCTAATAAAGCGATCTTATTCTCAATTTTTTCAGAAAGCTTTATTTTATCTCCATTCAAGTCAGGGGCAGAAAAGTCAACATATTTTTTCCCAACTTTTATGTTGTCAATTGCTTTAGTTAAGTTGTAAGCCAATGTATTATAAGGGTGATTGGGGTTTGCATCTGAAAGAAGCTGAAGATTTTTTTTAGCTATATTAATATCGACCCTCTCTTTATGATACATTAGGTCTTGAATAAAGAAAAAGTAAGATACAATTGAAGGATTGTTTTCTATGTATTCTTGCTGAAATTCTTTCTGTTTCTTGTATAACAGTTTTAATTTGTTGTCAATGGTTTGTGCTTTTGAGCTTAAATGTTGATTGCTATCTTTTAAGTCACGGATTTTTTTACGAATAAAGACTTTATCCTCAGGTTTACCAGGTTTTCTTAGTTCAGCAAATAATGGTTTTGCTTTTTCACTAAGTAATTGATCTGATTTACTTAATAGACCCATACTGTCTAGCAAAGTCTCTATTCTTGAGCTGAATTTATGATCATTATCTACTTTATACTTTTGATATTGAGCGTTTAGTTCACCACCTTCAACTACGTTTTTGTCAAACTCTTCTTCAGAATGTATTGTTACATTGATTTTTTCATTCGTCAAAAACAAAGGCATGAAACTTTCTCCAAGACATAATTCAACATATTGTGGAAAATCTAATTTAGCCTTATAGTAAAATTTTCCATCCTTAACTGGTATTTTAATCAAAGAATCAGAGTCAGGATACTGACCAGCATTGATTAAAATTATGGATTTAGTGTCTACTCCAACTGTTTTTCCATTGATTTCAAGAAGTTGTTCTTGAGTTGATGAACAGTTGAAAAAAAATACAGTTACAAATAGTAACAGGAAGTTTGTTATTAGTTTCATTTTAGATTTCGTTTTTTTGTTGAACTTATACTTTATTATGCTTGTTTCATTTCCCATTCACCGTAGGTTCCAGGAAAAAAAGCGAAACGTCCTTTTATCAATCCAAAACCAATTTTAAATCTCCAAGTTCCTTTAATAGATCCTGTTTTGTAATCAATTATTCCCTTGTAGTAAATAGGTCTGTGGGGTTTATTTTCTTCGATTCTAGTTCCATCTTTAAGAATAGCGGTACTAACAGGCATTCTTTTCACAAACTTAATTTTATTGCCTTTTACAGTACCTTGAATAGTTCCAATTCCTTTAGTTCCTCCCGTTTTAATATTGTCAGCTATTTTACCGGAGATTTTAGAATTTGAAAAGTTGTCAATAATTAATTCAAACTCAGTCTTTCTACCTTTTAAAACGTCAGGTATTTTTCCAGAAAACCAATATTTGCCAGTCCATTTTCCTTTCATTGTTTGTTTTAGTTAAGCATACACAATAGTGTCATCCTTTTAAATCCTTGGATAAACACAAAAGCACATATTCATTAGTAAAAAAATATCTCGAACATCTTATCAAAAAATAGTTTGCTGATTAGATTGTTGAAAGATGACGGTAATTTAAATATTTATGTATTACAAAACAAGTAGCTTAATCCAATGAGAAATATTTCGTTCTGTTCGTGAGAAAATGAAAAACTGATTGAAGGTTGAGTGTGTAATTCATAATTTTATAAGAAGCGGATAGGAGTAACGACTTCGGACAGGTTTTCCATAAAGATAAGCAGGTTTCCAAAGTGGCATTATTTGAAAGATTTCTTTAATTTTTTTGTCCATTTTCTCACTTATTCCTTTCAAAACCATTACATCTTCGATGTTTCCGTTTTCGGTAATTGTAAACATAACAAACACTTTCTTTTGACGTTGATCACCTAGATCTTCACCATCAATTTCAATGTGATCGTTTAAAAATTTGGATAGGGCAGTGGGTCCACCTGGAAATTCAGGATCACTTTTCCATTGCTCTAGATTTTCCAAACTATCTGCTTTTGCTGAAGTTATCTTTGAGGCACCTTGATTCGTATTATCAGAGTTTATTTGACCAAAGGAGGTCAAGGAGCAGAAACATAATAGGATAGGAATTATTAATCTCATACAGAATGCATTTTTTATCATCAAGGGCTAGAGGTAGACTGTCTTATATTTCAGTTGTCAATGCTATTAATCCTCTTTTTCCCATTTCCTAATATCAAACATCGATATTGGAGGGATATATAAAGTCCATGGAAAAGGTTCGTTTGTCCATTTTAACTCAAGGTTGGGTTTAACAAAAGATTTTTCAATTAACTCATCGATGATTCTTTGTTTATTTTCTTGTTCCAAATGATAGTCGAATGGAGAACCGAGTGCCTTTTCTAAAAGTTGAAGGTCGTTTAGTATCCATTCATTTGGTTTACAATCACCATACTTTAGATATTCATCATATGAACTTGTGGTATAAGCTTCATTAAACCCTCTATTTAAGCATTTACTTATCTCATCAATTTGATGAATTTCTTCAAAGTCGACACACTTTTTAAGTTCTGAGTTCGAATAAACAACTTTTTTAAACTCCTCATATATTATTTGCCAAGTGTTCATTATAGCTTTTGAGCTAAAATCAAGTAACCAAGAACCAAAAATTTCCGGATTTTCTAAAGGTGAGAATTTATACGGAACTAGATATTGTTTCCAAATATCATTATGGGAGAATGGGTAAGCAGATTTTATAATTTTTTCTTTATTCATTTGTTTATGGTAATAGGCTTGCCAAAGTAGATCCAATATCTTCAACAATCTAGTATTTTAGTGAACTATGCCTCTTAAATATTGATTACAATTTAAATTTTATTCTTTCTCATTATCATTAACAGAATAAAAACCTGGCTAAAGAAAAGTAATTTCGTACTCCAATCTTTTATAATATTAACTTCTCTCCATTTGTTAACTTCCAATTTTGGATGCCAAGGGCCTCCCTCATAAACTCTTTCTTTTCCAATAACCTTACCTTCTATAATATATAAATCAACTCCCATCGGATCAAAGCTGTTAAAAGGTTTATCAGAAACATAAATTTCAGAGTAATCCAAGTCATATTTTTTAAGACTATCGGGCGTTATACTCCTTAAATACAATTGTCCATTTACTACTTTTTCGTCAGGACAAGTGCATGCAAGTCCACTAACTTTTATATGTCCCCAATGTAAAGGTGAAATATAGTCCGAGAAATAGATAATTTGACTTAAAAGCAGGAGTCCTCCAAGAAGTAAAATTTTCTTTTGTCTTGTCAGTTTATAATTTTTCATTGAAAACTATAAATTTCTTTCTTCATATTCACCAAGCATTATGCTTAATTTCGTTGTATCCTCCTTTGTTGTTAGCCCAACTTGTTCTGCTACAACAATCATGTCGGTTACATAGTCAAACTCAATCCGACCTCTAATTTTACCTCTTGTAAGAATTTTTTCTAGCCTATTTTCTCTAACATATTCTAGATTTTCTTCATGGATCCTTTTCCAGAAGTATTCAATAGTATTTCCTGTTCCTTCCTGGAAGTAAGTGAAAACAGCTTCAATTATATATTTTAGGGAGGCTAAGTTTCTGTATTTTACTTCAGGGTTAAGACATTGATCCTTATAGTCAGTGTAACAGGAGATCATATGACTTTGTGTTTTTTTGTTGAAATCAGATGGGCACTCTTCTGTAAAGGCTTCAATTGCGATATCAATGGCCTTTGCAAGTTTATGAGCCTCAGTTTGATAGTTTCTTCTTTTTTTCATAAATGTTACTATTTGATTACATGTCTCCGCTAACTAAAAGAGATTCTATTTGATCTAATTCACTCCACTCTGAAAAGTTGAGTCGAAAGTTTTCTAGTTTGTGAGTTGCAGGTACTATCACTGCCATATCAATAAAGGCACTACTCTTTTTCAATTTTACTAGATTGCTTGTACTTCTATATATTTTTTTCTTTAAATAATGTCTCTGATAAATAGTGATATTCTCATTTTTAAACTCAATTTTTTCAACATACTTATATTGGCTAGCCCAAGAAATCAAAGCCATTATGAAGCCTATGAAGGTTGATAAAATTAAATAAGCTACATATGAATCAGCTAATACTTCTATTCCTAATATCAAAGAAAGTATGAGCGTTAATATAAATATTTTTATAAAATTCAGTTTTTCCTCTTTTCGTATATAGAATGAAGTCATTATAGTTTAATAGAGTTTTGTTGTCTACACACAGGTATTCAACATTTAAACATCACCCCAAAAAAATCAACCCATCAGCAGACCAACTATTCAATATCCTCTTCTGTGTATTTAAAGATGATCAATTGATATCCCTTTTGAATCAGGTCGTCAGGGTTATCTTGAGTTGGAAATCTTGAATTTGTGATAAAGTATTCCCTATCTGGGGATAACATATATTTGAGAAATAAAAAGTCTTTACCGGGGTTTAATTTGCCGTTTTCTGAAATATATGTCTGTAACTCTTTTTCTGAATAGAACTTGCTATCGTAATTTTCAAGATCTATAAATAAAAGTTCCTGTTTTGATGAAAAAAACAAGAATTTCTTATGTCTGCTTAGTATAATGGATTTGTTGTCTGGTGTAAATGCATAAGGTCTAAAGGATTTGGGAATTTCTATCCATCCTTCTTGGGCCCAAGTATTGGTATTAAGAATTAATAGCTTGGGAGATTCCCAGCTGTAACCATAATAAACACAGAGACGTGTTGGGTCATCATATCCCCAAAAAACATCTGTTACTGATAGAGTGGTATCTGGTGGAACAATATTGACATAGGGTTTGTAGCCTTTAGGTATGTTACCCTGCCCAGATGCAAGATGAAAATGAAGCAAAAAAGCCATGAAAAATAGTGTTGAAAGTATCTTTTTCAATTTCTTTGTTTTTTAGTTTACTACAGCTAACCCCTCGTCGATACTGAGAGATTTGACTGTTATTAAATTAGTTTACTTTAAGAGCCTAAAAATAGCATTACAATATTAATTGTTCAAATTTAAATTGCAGACACAAAAAAGGCAGTCGAAATTTTCACTTCAACTGCCTTTTTACTAAATGAGTAATTAATGATGCTTCTTGTAGTCCGCAGGACGTTAATTCTTCATTCTTAACTCTTAACTAATTCCTCTCCAACTACCTTGTCTTCAAACCTCTCATCGAAACGTTGTCGATATAGAAATGGAGATTACCTGAGCTAGCGACATCACTTGCAAACTGTATCACCATTTTTGAAGCACTATTACTAGGTCCAAAAGGCTTCCTCATTTTGATTGTGGTCCATTCACCTCTTGGTAAAGCGTTGTAATCTACTTTATAAGAATAGGTGGTTTCTCCCGTTAGTTTTACTTCGAAGTTTTCATCAAGTGGAGATAAGATTGTTCCCTCTTCCACATAAATGTCTACGCTTACTTCATAAACTCCTTCAGGTACATCAAGCAGATGCTCTTCTGTGACTGAAGTCTCTACTTTTTTATCCTTTGAAATATCAGCAATATTATAATCCACAAAGAATTTCATGCTGTAATCTCCGTCAGAAGCTTTTTCATCCGTTCTTTGGAAGTAGAAATAGCGGTTCTCTTTTGCAGCGCCATCGTGTGAAGACGTCCAGCCTTTGGCACCGCCACCTGTTGCTTTTCCTTTGTATTCTTCAAAACTTTTGAAAGCATCCGTTAGTACTTGTGCTGCATTGTTGACGCCTATCACTTCTTTGTTGAAATGATTTAAAGGAATATCTGCTCTAGACTTTATGTTGTCACCGCTGTAGGCTAATGTCACGTTGTCTGAGTTGTAAATGTCGCTGTCTAGTGTCACAACCACTTCTTTTTTGTTGTCAGGGTTCATTGCCACTGAAGTGATAGACAAGCTTAATGGCGTGTCGTTAATGTCTGTTCCTGATACGCTGAAGTCTGCTAATGAAGCTGAAGGAATGTCCTGCAATTCTTCATTGCTGTAGAAGAGAATCGTGTTGCTGATTTCATCTGCGGTAGAGACATCTCCTAAAACTTCTGTATCACCTTCCTGCGTTAAAGCAACGTTGATAAGAAGCGGGATGACTTTTGAAGAAGTCTGCTCTTCATTATTGATGGTTCTTGATACAGTAAATCTGCCAATTTTTGCACCGTTTACAATTTCATTATAAAGGTTGGTTTCCGTTTTTTCAGTAGCAGTTTCTCCATTTCTGTTGCCGCTTTCGAAAGCCCATGCTCTGTTCAGCGTTACAATTTCAGTGGTGAGGTCTTCAAAAACAAGTTCATCATCCAAAGCGATGTCTAGGGTAGTCCAGGTAAAAATATCTTCACTTGGTGTGTTGTTTTCATCGATATGTAAAATTTCAACACCTCTATGATAGACTTTAAAATTGGCTTTTAAGGCAGGCGCAACTACATCGATCATAAACGGCAACGTAATCTTCGCTTTGCTGGCCACTGTTTCAAAAGTACGTTCCGCCTCAAAAGAACCACCCGAAGCCTTGTCAAAAGCATTGAATTGCAGATTAACGCTAACAGCATTTTCAGCCTCTAAAGCATTGTTGCCTTCGTTGTCATAACCGTTGACTGTGGCATGAGTTGGGAATATCCATGTTCTGCTGTCCGTACGTCCTTTAGTAGTCACGTCTTTATACGTCAATTCAGTGCCGTATTCTATTTCAAAGACAGGCCAAAGCTCTTTGTTTTCAAGATCAGTAATCACTTTCTGCTCTCCATTTTCCATATAAATCATAGAATCCGCAGTGACATGCACCAATACTTCTCCGTCTTTTTCTACAATCATTTCTGGTTCTACTACACCGTAGACGTCGACATATAAAGTAGTATCAATTACCCACATGCCTTCCTCATCAAGGTAAGAAGTAAGGGTGTCCGCCACATCGTGACTTCCATTGAAACCAATGTATTCTACCGGATGATAAAACCTGTTGTGGAGTCTGACTCCTTGCAGGCCTTCTTCCATAAATAGTACATTGACATTGTAAGCATCAGAAGAAAGTCCGCTGTTTGGTATGATATAATTAGTGAGATCTTCTCCTTTTACAAAATCGCCTTCTATAAAGAAATTACCACTGTCAAGCACCCACTCATGCGTGTAAACTCCTTGTGAAAGATCCATAAAAGAGAGGGATTGCCCTACTTCTCTAGCAAGGTTAGAGTGTGCAAAACCACCTGCCTCAGTGTACCATGATATATCTGAATGTGCAGGAATTTCATTTTCATTGTCTTTGTTACAGCCCAAAACCAACAAAGCAAGAATACTGATATAGATAAATCTTAATTTTCTCATTGTATTTATTGACCTAAGTTAGGGTTGGAAATAATTTCTTCAAGAGGAAGAGGATAGTAATCGTGCACCTCTGGAATGTAGTTGTAGTAAGCATCTACACAGTCTATAATGTCAATACTTTTATTTGTTGGATCAGAACCCATTTGCAGGTCTGCTCTGTTTCTCTTCACCTTATTTCCAGTATCAGGATCTATGCATTGGAACTGAATGGTGTGGTAAACTTCACTGCCTGCTCTCAAGAAAGCTTCTTTGATTTTACCCCATCTTCTTAAGTCGATCCAGCGGATAGCATGTCCTTCTACAGCCAGCTCAAGGGGTTTTTCGGTAAACATCAAATGCTCCATCACAGCATCAACAGAATACACTTGCTCGTCGTAAGTTCTGTCTGAGTGATGCCCTTGTACGGATGAACCTAACAATACCAGTCCCCATTTTGCTCTGACATCGTTGATGTATTTCAAAGCCATCGCAACATCACCTTTTTGTAAATAACATTCAGCCACATTCAAGTACACTTCAGATAAGCGGTGAATGGTAATGTTTTTACCCGAATACCAAGCACCTTTTGGAAGGTTGGCTTCTGAAGTAACAATATCGTGGTTGGTATATTTTTTAAAATAAGAGAATTCATATTTACCAAAAGTGGCTACTACTGGAGTGATGCCTGAACGGTAGTAGTTGGTGTAAAGGTCATTGACCATTGCCACACTTGCTGAGGCTCTTAATGAAATATCCCTTATTACTTCCACCTCTTCTTCAGTATCAAAGTCGATAATAGTGGCTTTATTTCTAGTGTCAAGAGGATCAATCTGCTCTGTTTTATATTTATAAGCGAGCCAAGCAGTTGGTGTCATTGCTCTTTGCCCTGCCTTTGTTCCAGGAGCACAGTATCTCGCCATACGGTTACTTGGTGATTGCTCATCAAACTTATCCAATTCCGGTCTTAAGTTGTCGTCATAGATAATTTCAAAAATGGCCTCTTTATTAAATTCTCCTGCTCTTGTGAACATCATTTCAGGATCACCCACCAATTGGTAATTATAGTTATTGATGATTTCCTGATAGAAAGTCAATGCTTTTTCATAATCCGGCTCAATACCATCACCATCCACAGATGCAGGCGCCTCTAAGAAGTAAAGGTTAGCAAGGAACATTGTTGCAATTGCTTTATTCAATCTTCCTGCAGAAAGCTCGTCTGCAGCGCTTGAACCCCAAGTGGCAGGCAGGTTTTCATAAGCATATTCAAAATCACTTAAAATAAACGCTCTCACATCTTCTTTTGAAGAAACCGGGATATTGAACTCCTTCAGTTCTACAGGTACTTTATCTCTGATAATCACACGGCCATTATTGAAAGTCTGATAAGCCCAGAAGTGGAAAATACCTCTTAATAAACGGGCTTGTGCCATCTGAATGATCCACTTTTCATTGTCTTTCATATCACCCAAAGGACCTTCTAAACCTTCTATCAACTGATTGGCTCTGAAAGCACCAATATAAAGTGCTTCCCATTTTTTATTGACTTCTTTTTGAGAGTTGGTATAAGTCTTAAAATACCAAGGTTCACCATTACTGCTTAGTGCAGGTCTTCCACTTGAAATAGAAGGGAAGCCCAAATCAGAACGCCAAGCCTCTTCCATGATGTTGAGGTTGTAATGATTCAGTAGAGCGGAGTAAGTTGCGGTCAGCACTTTGTCTGATTCCGTCAATGATGTAAAGTAGTCTTTCTTTGGTTTGGCGTTGGGGTTGTCCTCATTCAAGACATCCGTACAGCTTATGCATGAAGCGAATAATGCCACATACCAACCGTATTTAAGTAGTTCTTTTATATTCAATTTCATCGTTTTCAATGGTCTAGAAGTTCAACTTAAAACCTGTAAGGTAAAGAGAAGAGATAGGGTAGTTCCCTTTATCAAGTCCTCTTGAAGAGACACCGTTGCCTGCCGCTTCTGGATCATAACCAGTGTAATTGGTGAACGTAAGCGGATTTTGAGCCGAAACATACAGTCTGCAGTTGGTCATCCCCAAACGTTTGGTCAGGCTCTTCGGTAAAGTATATCCAAGTTGAATGTTCTTCAAACGGATATAAGAACCGTCTTCCAGCCAAAGGTCAGTATATGATCTGAAGTTGTCGTGCTGTTTAGTAGAACCTCTCCATGCAGGAACTGATGAAGTAGGGTTGGCTCTGTTCCATGTGTTGACTTGATCTTTGTGTCTTCCTTCAGAATAAGCCATGGCCTTAGAACCATTCATTACTTTATGTCCCACAGCCGCATACCAATGCATCATAAAATCAAATCCTTTCCAGCTGATATTAAAAATAATACCGCTTTCAAAATTGGAGAATCCAGACCCCATATATACTCTGTCTTCGTCTGTGATGATGCCATCGTTGTTGGTATCCACATAAATAAGGTCACCCATTCTAGCATCTGATTTGATTTTCTGATACGCTCTTAATTGTTCTTCATTTTGAATCACACCGTCAGTTTGATATAAGAAAAATGCACCGGCTTCATATCCCTCTGAAAATACCGTGACTTTAGAAGAAGCACCCGCACCGTTGATCAATCCAGGGTCTGTAGTGTAGATAAACTGATCTGCATTTAGGCTTGTGATTTCATTTTGGTTTTTAGTGAAAGTACCCGTCACACTCCAGTTGAATGCCTCTTTTGCCCCTTTTACAGTGGCTGTCAATTCAAAACCTTTATTAACCATATTACCAATGTTCATCGTCAATTTTGAAGCTTGTCCTGTTACGCCAGAAGAAGGAGGCAACTGTACAGGGAAAAGCATATCAGATTTTTCAGTATGATACACATCAGTTGTGATCAGGATTTTATTATCAAATAATCCCAGGTCGACACCGACGTTGTTCTGAATTGAAGTTTCCCATTGAATGTTGCCATTCGCATAGTTTTGTTGTGCCGAACCGTAATAAATTGTAGGGAAACCGCCAGCACCGAACAGGTAGTCATAACCGTTTTGCATAGTAGCCTGATCAGAATACGGCAAGAAGCTTTGTCCACCTACTTGACCATGAGAACCACGAATCTTGAAGTTATTGGCAATGCCTCTCATATCATCCCAGAATCCTTCCTCAGAAACATTCCAAGCGACTGAAGCCGAAGGGAAGAATTTCCATTTTTTATCTGTAGCAAATTTTGAGTTGCCATTGTAGTTACCACTCACTGAAAACATGTATTTGCTCTTGTAATCGTAAGTAATACGACCAAGTGTACCAATGATATTGTAAGTATAATTATAACCGTTGGTTGCAGAAGCGGCTAGAACTGCACCGTCAAGTACTCTGATGGAATTGTCTACCACTCCGTTTTTCTGTGCTGTAAAGCTGTTACGCGTATGCGTTTCATAAGAAGAACCCAAAATACCAGTGATTTTGTGGTGGCCAAACTTTTTAAAGTAAGACAAACGCACATCAGCAGAAGTGGAAGTTCTTCTTGAAGATTCATTGACGATATAAGAAGTGGCAGGGTCTGATTGAAGAATGCCATCCTCATCGTAATTTTCAATAAAAGGTTTGAATCGATACCTGAACTCATTGATGTTGCTTACCCCAATGTTGGAGTTGATATTCAGCCCTTCTATAAGCTCATAGGCAAGGCTGATATTTCCCTGCATACGGTCTCTATTCGCCACATCTTCCATTTTCATGGATTCCAAAACATTGTTAGTGGTAGAAGCTCCACTGCCTACATCCACAAGGGCTTCATTGCTGTTCGGATCAAGTACAGGTTTGTAAGGCGCGTACCTGATGGTCTGTGTTAGCAAACCTGAGTTTGATCTTTCCAAAGTTTCAGAACCTAATGAGACTGAAGAGTTGATTTTCCATTTTCCTCTGTCGTATCTCACACCTGCTCTTGCATTGTATCTCGAAAAACCAGAATTGATCAGTGGTCCTCTGTCGTCATAATAACCACCCGTCAGGTTATAAGTTAAACCTTTTGAACCTCCATTGATACCAATATTATAACTTTGTGTAGGTTGATTATCTTTGATCACCACATTCGATAAGTCCGTATTGTTTTGGAAGATTGAAGGGTTTCTAGGAATTGGTAAGTTGGTAGAATTATCAAAATCGTTGGCCCCGCGGTTTCTTTCCTTGATCATATCAAAATACACCTGCTCAGGGGTGTTCATCAAATCAATGCCTGAGATAATATTTTTTACACCGTAAGAAGCATCAAGTGATACATTCAGCTTTCCTGCTTCCCCTTTTTTCGTGGTAATTAAAATAACACCATTCGCTCCCCTTGTACCATAAATTGCACATGAGGCAAGGTCTTTCAGAATGTCCATTGACTCAATTTCTGAAGGTGCCAAACGAGGGTTTTCATTTTGAGGAATTCCATCAACAACATACAAAGGTTCAGTTGCACCCGCCACATCAGAAACGGTGCTGACACCACGAATCTGTACCACCGCATCTGCACCCGGCGAACCCGAAGTTGTCACATTCACACCGGCAATCTGCCCTTGTAATGCTTGGGCGGCATCACCAGAAACATAGGCTTCAAGTGCTTCGCTTTTTACATGAGCTACAGCGCCAGATACTTCTTTTTTCTTCTGTTCACCATAACCAATCTTCACGATTTCATCCAATACTTGCACATCAGCCTCCATTGAGACATCAATTTTACTTTGGTTGGTGACCAGAATATACTGACTCACCATACCGATAAAGCTGAATTCTAGTGTTTCTCCTTCACTCACCAATAGAGAATACTTCCCATCAAAGTCCGTAACTGTACCAGATGTTGTTCCTTTGATTCGGACACTTACACCGGGTAATGGAAGGTTGTCGTCTGCACCGATAATCTTGCCTGCAATCTGTCTAGACTGAGCAATAGTGTCTACGTTAGCAGAGAGAAGTAGAAAGCTCACTAGAAAGAAAAGGCGATAGTTTAGCAGTTTAAATACTGTAAAAATACTTTTCATTTGTTTCATTATTCATTTCAATAAACCAATAGTAACAGGAGTTTTTGTTGATTTGTGTGTGATAAACTCGGTCTTTAATAAAATCACATTCTAAAGTTAATGTGAGACCTTACTGCCACTGTGCCCAATGATTTATTCGGTGTATCCTTGCTTCCATAAAATGTAAATCGTACGTATAAGGCAGTTTTTCAGCGATTTATTTTTAAAAATGTGTTTTTTAATACCGTTTTGGCCCTCTACATACCTTTTGTATCTCAATGTATAATAAGTGTATTTGTGTATACATTTGGCAGTTGATGTCCGGAGAATGAAAGTGGGAAGGCGTCGTATTTTATATTAAAGTGATAAAACAAGTTTAAAAAAGAAGTCAAACTGTGATCGATTATTTATGATGTTTAAAAGATAAAAAAATGTTGTTCATAACAAATTTAATAAGGGAAGTTGATAAGTACTAGGACAAAATAGACGGACATTTTGAAAGAGGAATGAAGAGTGAGGAAAATGAAGCCTGTTGTGGTCTTTAAATACCGTTTTCTTCATTTATTATTAGCAAGCATCAGTTTCTCAAACAATTTTTCTCTTTGATATAACAATGTAAAACCACATTATAATTTTATGCTTTTTGTGGTACAATTATTGATGATTTTGGAGGCGTAAAACACTGACATGAATTTTTTTATGCTAATCATACGCTTCTTTAATTTTTTATTTCTTACTATCTATGCAATTCAATCTTTTAATCAGGAAAAAGTTCTTGGCAAATCGGAAGAACAAAGTATTCAACCTAATTTTTTAATGACTAGCGTTTCTGCTGGTAGTTAATAGGTTGGTCATAAAATAATTGGCTCTAAAAAGAGTTCAATTCATGTTATATGAAAATGATTTTGAGCAGGTTTGAAACATCTATTTTAGTAAAAATCCACCCTTTCAGAACGTGAGTTTATTAATTTCATCAACTATAGAACCACTATTTTCTCTGAAATTAATTTCCTCACAACCTAAAATGGAAAATTTTCACTTCTAAAATATATATTCCAAACAAGCTCTTAAATAAAAACAGACTTCAAAGAAAATTTAAAATAAAATCTATTCGATTATTCTATGGGGTATTATGCTCCTAGCTACTTGAGGCTATTTTGACTTCTATTTTGCTACTTCAAATGATACTATGTATAACATCATTGTGCTTCTTTTGCTGCAAAATTTTATTCCTAAATAGTGCTCTCTCTAAAATTAATTGGTATTAAATATTAAACTTATGAAAAAACAATTTTCCTTCATTTTTTTACTACTTATGATCGGTACTTCTTATGCACAAACAAAAGTGTATAATATGCCAAAATCCATTACAACAGATCATTCAAGCTTCACATTCGAAAAAGTAAAATCTTCTACTTCTAGTTATTACATTAATTATAAGGCTAAAAACACAGGAAACGGTTACCTTATTATTGACCGTAATGAAACTGCTTTATCAATGAATGAGGGTGAAGTTAGACCTACCAAAACGCAATACGTTTTAAAACCGGGAGATAGCAAAACGATTTACAATGAGTTCCGTGCAAAACCTCCTGTAAAAGCAAATGCAGACCAATTCTTTCTTCAAATGAAAGGCATCCGTTATGCAAAAGCACCAGGGACAGCTGTAAAAACTGAGCCTTTAACGGTAGCTGAAAAAGTTGAAAAAACGTATGGTAATTTCCATGTAAAAGTGATGGAGCACAACGTTTATTCTGATAGAGTATATGTTCAGGTAAAATGTTCTTTCCAAGGAAAGGTGGGACAATTAGGTTATTTAGACCTTTCAAAAGTTAATGTATCAGGAGGAGAACCAAAGATTGTGAAGAAAGGCGATATCATCTTCCCTAACAAGTCTTATACTTTCTCTATGAACATTACTCCTAATGGTGAAGCTGTTGTTATCGATTGGGCTGACGCAATCCAGGTACTTCAATTAGAAGAGGTAAGCATCGAAAATGTTGATATCAGAAGCACTACTTATGTAGAAAAAAAGGAAGAAGTTAAGGAAGAACCGAAGGAAGAGAAAAAAGAAGTTGCAAAAGATTGCGAAATGAGCTTTGCAGACTTTTCTAAATTGAAAAATGACATTAAAGCGGAAATGAATGCAGGTGGCAAATCTGTAGAAATGGCCAATGAGTTTTTGATGGAGAAAGGATGCATCAGCACTGCTCAAGTAGTAGACTTAATGGGCGTTTTCAACTTGGATGGAAAAAGATTAGCGTTTGCAAAAATGGCATTTGAGTACACTTCTGACAAATCAAAATACCATATGGCAGTCGGAAAACTTTCTTATGTAAAAAATAAAGAAGCATTGGAAGAGTTTTTAGGTCATCAATAGACTGTTTAAACATAGATCATCCAAGATAAAAATTAAGTACTAGGACAAATGAAACGGACAAGAATGAAGAGTTAAGAATGAAGACAAGGTGATCTGTACTGTGGTCCGATTGGACGTTGTAAAACAACATCTCTGCAACGGTATCCACCATCATAAATACCTCTTTATTAACCAGAACACGAAACATTTTTCTTCATTCATCATTCTTAATTCTTCATCAAAATTATCCCTTTAATACTGTTCTAGTACTTAAACTAACTTTAAATTGAAAAGGGGCTGCCTCATAACTAGTTTATGATTCAGCCTCTTTTTTTATGTTTTACGATAGCCTCAATAACCATAGATCACATCATTTCCATATCGAAAGAGACAAACTACTTATCCATACACACACTCTTTTATCATAAACTTTGAATCTTTGTTTTAAGTACAAGGTAAGTTTCATAGGGTTAAGTAAAGTTGCAGGAACGTTGTATTAAAACTTCCATGCGGACCTCCCAAATACTTAGCAAGTACCAACCAACAAAAAAGTACAGAAATGAAAAGGAGAGATTTTTTTAAACAAACCACATTAGCAACTTTAGCAACGGGCGTAGGTGTTTCTTCCGTTGAAGCGAGAGACAAAAAAGGAATTAAGGGTGAGCTTTCAGCAAGGGAGAAAGACAATTGGTATCAAGTAGGAGAAGGAAAAAAAGGAGTGCCTTCAAGGCAGAAACATGCAAAATATGATGTAGTGGTAGTAGGGGCAGGAATAGCAGGGATTTGTGCCGCAGTAGCTTCTGCAAGATCGGGAGCAAAAACAGTGTTGATCAATGACCGACCGGTTTTGGGAGGGAATGCGTCTTCTGAAATAAGAGTGACAGTCAATGGTGTGATGCACCTCAAAAATAAATATAAGGTTGAGAGAGAGACAGGTATAGTGGAGGAGTTATTAATAGAAAACTGGCATTATAACCCTCAGGAATCTTATCCGGTTTGGGATCACGTGGTGTATGATTTTGTGACAAGAGAGGAGAATCTAGATGTGATGCTCAATACGCAGGCATTGGATGCGAATACTAAGAATGACAAGATCACTGATATTTTATGCTGGCAAGCGAGCACGGAAACCTATTTTACCATTGAAGGAAAAATGTTTTGCGACTGTTCGGGTGACGGTTTAATGGCAGCACAGGCAGGGGCAGAATACAGAACCGGTAGAGAGGCAAAAGCAGAATTTAATGAGTCCTTTGCTCCAGATAAAGCAGACGGTTGGCAAATGGGCGCTTCGGTGATGATGATCACAAAGGATATGGGAAGACCCGTGAAGTATTATCCGCCAAAGTTTATGATTCCTTATGAAGCCGATAAGATGAATAAGAGAAGAATCAAACACCTGAAAGAAGGTTTTTGGTGGGTTGAACTGGGAAGTGAGTACGATATTATTGCTGATTATGAAGAAAACCGCCATAAGCTTTTAGGGTATATGCACGGTGTTTGGGATTATATCAAAAACTCTGGAGAATTCCCTGAGTCAGCCAATATTGTTTTGGATTGGGTAGGTTCCGTTCCGGGAAGAAGAGAATCCAGACGTTTTATGGGCGATCATATTCTGTCTCAGCCCGAGATGCAAAATAATAAGCAATTTGAAGATGCAGTGGCATATGGTGGCTGGTCATTTGATGAACATTGTCCGGGTGGTATTGAAAACCCAAGCGAACCTCCTTCGTATTTCCATGCCCGTTTTGAGGAAGTATATCAAGTGCCGTTCCGTTCATTGTATTCCAAAAATATCAGTAATTTGATGTTTGCCGGACGAAATGTTTCTGTGACACATGTGGCTTTATCTTCTACAAGAATCCAAGCTACTTGTGGTCTGATGGGACAAGCAATTGGTACTGCGGCTAAACTCTGTATTGATAAAAAATGGACGCCAAGAGAATTGACTCAAAAAGACATCAGCTTGTTGCAAGAACAGCTCCTCAGAGATGATGTTTACATTCCAAACAGGCCTTCCAACGATCAAAAAGATTTAGCAAAACAAGCGAAGAGTATCATCGCATCTTCCACTTCATCAGGTAATTGTCAGTTGCTGGTTGATGGCTTGGGAAGAGATAAGATTGATGAAGTGCATCACTGGGAATCGGAAGGTAATAATGCAACGGTTCAAATGGAGTGGGAGAAAAATGTATCCCTTTCTAAAATTGAATTAAAAGCGGATACCAACCTTTACCGTAATATGATGATGCATAAAAACCCAGAGAAAAATGCCAAACAGGTTACAGCCGTTCCTCCTGAATTACTAAAATCATTTACTGTGGAAGCAAGAGTAAATGGAAAATGGAAAGAAGTGGCAAACGTCAAAGACAACCTCACACGATTAGTGAAACTCTCTTTTGAAACGGTTTCCACCTCAGCCGTCCGCTTAAAGTTGAAGGAAACTTGGGGAGCGAAGAATATTCGTTTGTATGAGGTACGTTCTTATTCTTGATTTTCTTAACTTACACAGTTCCATGATGGAAGTCAGGGGCTTTGGGTAAGCTATCCAAAATTTCCCATCATCAGGCTACACCTTCAGCTGTGGTCTAATGATGGGTTTATTCATCTTCTAGCTATACAAACATGATATTCAAATTATCCCTTTTTTTATCTTTTATTCTTTGTGGCTTTTTTTCTCCTTTTCTGAAGGAAGACAAGAATATATCTAGCTTTAAAAAAACGTTGCATCACCCTGGTTTAAAAAAAGGTGAAGAGCAAACACTGACTTTTAAAGTCAATAAGAACACAGGAAAAGTTACCTCAAAAGTGGCTTCTGTGATGTGCTATACTAATCAATGTAAAATCATTACAGTTACTTTAGAATGGGATCAATACGGTGAATTCTCTAAATTGATTATTCCTGAAAGGCTCGATTTAGAAAAGCATTTGGATGACAAAACAATGGCCTTTACGAAGCAGGATTATAAAAAACTGCACTCTATTTTAAAAGATGATGAGTCTATTTTATCAGATGTAACAAAAGACGATTTGTATGTGGAAGATGAAAATGATTTGGATGGCTACTCGGGAGCAACAAAAGCATTTATTGGAAAAAAAGATGTAGTACAAGGGGCTACTTTAACCTGCTTTACCCTTTGGCATTGGGCCAATCATCCTGTTATTAAACAAGCGATTCGTGAGAAAAGTATCAAAAATCAGACAGAGGAAAGTCTGAAAAAATTGATGACTATTCAAAAGGCAACAACCACTTTGTTTGCATTAGAAGTGATCACAGAAAAAGGTTACAACATCGAGGATTACTGGTCTTATTACCTCAATGTAGCAGATGATTTAACAGGTAGAGAAATAAGAATGCTCTTAAATTTGTCTGATGCTTCTCAGAAGTTAGCCTTATTTCAACACCTTAATAATATGTCCCTAAGAAGGATAGTACTGATTTCTATTTTTAAAGAAAAAGCTTACCATAATCAACTGCTCGATTACATAAAAATGGAGAACTATCAGGAAGTCACCCTATTTCTTGATTTCCTTTCGGAATTTAAAATTGAAAATGAAGTCATAACCGAAAAACTCCTGCCTTATCTTGATGGAAAGGATGTATTGATCAGCAGAAATATTTATTGGTACTTAAAAGGACTCACGCTTTCAAAAAAACAGGAAAAGGCTTTGAAGAAGTTTGAACGAAAACATAAAAAGAGTTTATAATATGCCACATCAAATTCTAATTCATGTTTTTTGAGTGTCAAAAACAGTTTTAAAATAAAAATATATGGTTTAAATATACTGGTAATCAGTAGTTTACTTGTTGTTTATTGACAAAGACAGATTGTGTACACCCCGACACAATCAAGAAAATCATTTCACCCAATTTAGATGTCACATAAAGCAAAATGCAAACGAATTTTTTCGTGTGAAATGAATTTTTAAACATAAAACAGCAACGAAATGAATCTATTTAGACTACCATTTTTTATGCTAGCATGCCTCTTTTTTTTTGTGGGCTGTACCAAAGAAGAGCAAGAACAAATAGAGGATCTGATTCCTGAATTATCACCTGTCTATGAAGTATATAAAGGCAATGAAAAGGTGATAACGGTGACATTAGAGGATATCCTAAACCCTGCAGATCAAGAAAATTGGGAAGTTATTCAGCTTACTTATGGCGACTCCCTGACTTTCAAAGATATTTCTACAGAAGGTGAACCCACTGGAAGATCTTGGTCACTGAATGGCAACAAAGAAGAGGTGAATGCCACAACTGCCGAAGTTACCGTTATCTATAATGTGGAAGGAGAGCACGTAGCAGGTGAAGTAACATTTATCAGAGAAGGTGGTGATCATCCTGATGCGAGTATTCAAACAGAAATTCCTTTGAAAGTCAATGTTTCAGTACCCGTATTATTGCCCGCTTTTAAAGTGATGATGGGTGATTCACTGATTTATGAATTAAAAGAAGGAGAAACAGTACCTGAGAACACTGCTGAGTGGGCCATGGTAGAATTGACGGAAGGAGCAACACTTTCTTTTATCAATACTACAAACCAAAACATGTTCACTTCCTCATATTGGTTAGTGGATGGAGTGGATCAAGATTCTGTAAAAGGAAACGAGGTCAGTTTGACTTTTGCTACGGTAGGTGAATTCAATACGCATCAATTGTTGATTGAAAGAGTGGACGGCATGTATCCTGATGTGACAACTTCGGTTAGCATTCCAATAACCATCAAAGTAATTGAAGAAGTAAAACCTGTATTAACGGCAGGAGTAAAAGTATTTTTAGCTTCAGATAAAACAACTCCATTGTATACTATTGCAGCGGGTGAAAACGGCGAAGAAGCAACATTAGAAATTGATGAGGGAACAACGTTGGTATTTGAAGCAGAAGCGACAGAAGGTACTACATTAGCATGGTCCATAAATAATGGGTCTACTCAAACGTCATCTGCATCTTCTTTTGAGGTGTTATTTGAGGAAGTGAAAGAGGGATTAGGTGTTCATACACTGACTTTATCAAAAGAAGAGCATGATACAGTGGAAATTCAAATTCCATTGACGATTAAAGTCAACCAAGTAGTTCCTGAATTGTTGCCGGCCTTCAAGGTGATGAAAGGAGACTTATTAGTATATGAATTAAAAGCAGGAGAAACAGTTCCTACAGACCAAGCGGATTGGGCTTCAGTGAAAATCGATAAAGGGGAAAGCCTTTCATTTATCAACACTTCTGATGCCAATTTATTCACTTCTACCTACTGGTTTGTAGACGGAATGGAAGAAGATTCTGTAAAAGGAAACGAGGTTAACTTGACTTTTGCGACAGCAGGTGAGTTCAATACGCATCAAGTAGTCATTGAAAGAAAAGAAAGCAATTATCCTGATTTAAGAACGACGGTGGTTATTCCTTTAATGGTTGAAGTGGTCGAAGAAGTGGTGATTCCGGAGTTAATTCCAACTTTCAAAGTGATGAACGGTGATCAATTGGTTTATGAATTGAAAGAGGGAGAAACTATTCCAGGAGATACAGAGGAATGGGCTACCGTTGAGTTGGACGAAGGTGATGCTTTATCTTTTATCAATACCACCAATGAGGACTTATTCACTTCTACATATTGGGTACTTGAAGGAGTTGAGGAAGATACATTGAAAGGAAATAGTGTTGAAGGTGTATTTAAAACTGAGGGGGAATATATCGTACATGAATTAGTAATTGAAAGAAAAGATGCGGAGTATCCTGACTTGACGGAAAAGGTTGTGATTCCGGTCAAAGTTCAAGTGAAGAAAGTGGATCTTGGTCCTCAACCTCCAAAAGCGAGTGTTCAAGTATTCCTATCGACTGATTTAGAAACTCCAATTTATGAAATTCCAGAAGGAAAAGTAGGAGAGGGTAAATCAATTGCCATCGAAAAAGGAACAACGCTAGTATTCAAAACACAGACTAAAGAAAGCCCTACAGTTCAGTGGACGGTCAATAATGGAACGGTACAAACCTCAACAGCTACTTCATTTGAGGTGCCATTTGATGAAAACAATGATGCTTTGACGGCTCATAAATTGACGTTATCGAAAGAAGGTTTTGAAGATGTTGAAATTTTGGTACCATTGTCGATTGAAGTCTTTACATCTGAAGCATTAAAAGCAGGGTTCAGTATTTATAAAAATGACGATCTCAACACACCAATTTATACATTGACAGCAGGTGAGGAAGAAACAGCGACTACGTTAGAAATCAATCAAGGTGACCGACTTACTTTTGTGGATCAATCTACAGGTCAACCAACAGGGAGGACTTGGAAAATCAATAATGGTACAGAGGAAGTAACATCACAGGAGGCTTCATTTGAAGTAACGTATTCAAACCATGGAACTGATTTTGGTTTTGGATTAATGGTGGAAAGAAAAGGGCATGAGAAGTTTAAAGACGCTGATTTGGATTATCCATCAAAAGTAAAAGTGAATGTAAAAGAGGTACAAAATGACCCTACTTTAAAGGCCGGCAAGGTAACAGATAATGGCAGTGGTGTACTTTATTTTGATGTATCACATCCACTAACTCCATTTACTTCAGCAGAGGTGTTGAGTGATTTTAAAGTGAGCATTCAAAACATCGAAGCTAACTATTCTAACGCCAATGCATCTATTTCAGAAGTGAAATTAGCAGATGGAAACAATAAGAGAATTGAAATTTATCTAGTAGAAAACTTCTTCAATTCAGACGATATTCAAGTGGAGTATACAGGCAATAAAATCCAATCGTTATTGGGCGTAGCATTATCAACTTTCACTGCGGAAAATGTAGAAATGAATGGTGTAGTATCTTACATGGATAATGCAATGGCAGGTTTTGAAACACCAGTATCTGATGACGCATTAAATGAAGCATTTGGATGGTATATTAGTTTGAAGAATCCAAAAGAAGCAGAAAAAATCGAGAGAGTAACAACGGCTGCTTCTACAGGAAATGCAAGTATGCACTTTGCCTTTGATTTGAATGGTTCAGGAACGAGATCACATAAATTCAATACTTCAAAAGGAACTAACGAATTTTCAGTGGAAGAGGGAGAATATGAAATTTCGATAGATGTTTTCATTCCTCAAGGATCAAGTGCTATTGATTTAATCAGAACAAACATCTCTACAAATGATGACACCGTAGATCAAGATGTATTTGTCAATGTACCATGGGTGTTCAGTGATTTTCCTAATATGAAATATGGTGAGTGGGTGACACTTAGACAAAGAATTACTTTGAAGACTATTGTACACGGTGCTATAAAAATGAACTTCAAAGAAAATGATATGAAATTAGACGGTTTGCATGACTTCTATATGGATAATATCCAATTGAGAAAAGTAGAAGCAAGGCAATAATTTGGTAATAATGTTTGATTTTAAACCCCATCACTTCGTAGTGGTGGGGTTTTGTGTTATTAAGATTGATTTTAGTTTATAATGCTCTTAACTCCTTGGTTTAATTTTTGTAATATGTAAATAAATAAGCAAGCTAAATATTTTACAAAAACTAAATTAATTTTCATGCGCTTACAATTATTTATTTTATTATTCGCAAGTTTCCTTTCATTGAGCAGCTGGGCTCAAAAAGAGAGTGATTTTACATTTGACAGTTCAACAGGAACAATTACAGCCTATAAAGGTACAGTAAAGAATGTCGTGATTCCTGATCAAATCGGAGGAGTTAATGTGACTACTATTGGAGCTGAAGCTTTTGCAGGTAAAAAGCTAACGGGAGTAGTTATTTCCGATAATGTTACCACAATTGAAGAGTATGCCTTTGTTAGCAATGGTTTAAAAACGGTGGTCATTCCTAATAGTGTGACTACTATGAAAGAGTATGCTTTTGCATATAATAAGTTGACGAGTGTAGACATTTCTAATAAGCTAAAGCTTCTTGACGAATTTGTTTTTACAGAGAATCAACTGACCAAAGTAGTCATTCCTGAAAGTGTAACAAGTATTGGGTATAGTGCTTTTAGTCATAATAAATTAGAGAGTGTTAAAATTTCATCCAATGTCACTGAAATTGGAGCTTTTGCCTTTATTAATAATCAGTTGTGGAGTGTAGTTATTCCAGATAAAGTGATTACAATTGGAGATGCAGCCTTTCGTGATAATGAGTTACATAAGGTGGTCAATTCTAAGAACGTAACTATGATAGGACATTTTGCCTTCTATAATAATAGCATTGGGAGTATTGAACTTTCTGAAGGTTTAACTTTTCTAGGAGTTAGTGCCTTTCAAACTAATTCTTTGTCGAGTATCATAATTCCATCCAGTTTGGATAGTATTAGAAGAGATGCCTTTAGCGAAAATCGTTTAACGAGCATCACAATTCCTGAAAGTGTAGTTGCTATAGGAGATTTTGCTTTTAATAGTAATCAATTGACGAGTGTTGATATTCCTTCGAGTGTGACTCTTCTTGGCACAGGCGCTTTTAGTTATAATGACTTAACAAGTGTCGAAATTCCGGAAGGTGTAACGGAGATAAGCCCAAAACTTTTTAAATTCAATCGACTTGCTAGCGTTGTTATACCAGAAGGCGTAACTTCTATTGGTCATTCTGCCTTTAATACTAATGTATTAACCGAAATCCTTATTCCTGAAAATGTAACAGTTATTGGGGATGAAGCTTTTTACCACAATGAATTAACGAAGGTTGAAATCCCAGAAGGAGTGACTTCTATAGGCGAAAAGGCCTTCCGAGAAAATAAGTTAACAAGTATCACAATTCCCGAAAGTGTAACTGATATTGGAGCGTATTCATTTGAAAATAATCAACTAACGTTTTTAGAGATTTCTATGAGCATGCCTAGTAGTTTTTCTTATACTCTTGCTCGTTTACTTAAATATAAAAGTTATTTATCTGCTAGGGAGACAATTATTGGCCACAATGCTTTTGCAAATAATCGTTTAACGTATATTGAAATTCCTGAAAGAGTGACTTCAATTACATCTTCTGCATTTGAAAATAATAAACTGACAAGTGTTATTTTACCAGAAAGCACAAAGTACATTGGAGCTGATGCCTTTAGAGGTAATCAATTAAAAAGTGTCGTTATTCCATCCAATGTAACCACTCTCAGAAAAGGTGCTTTCTCTGATAACTACATTACAAAAATGACCTTTGAAGGATGCGATTTATCGTCTTTTCAATTACCAACTAGTAAGATGTTAAATGATGTCTATACTTGGATGTATCTAAGTAATGGAGGAGATGATGACACATTAGTTTTTGGCGGTAAAGCTACGTTGTTTGATGGCGAATATACTGCAAAACCTCATCAGTAGTAAAGTGGAGGAATAGCTAATAAATTAGAGTTAAGAGTTAAAAAAATGGATAGTGTTTTGGTCTGCAAAGTGTTGATGAAACATAGCTAATATTTGCTCAAATATTGGATTGCAAAGATCTCATAAACCACAATACGTACCACTGTCATTCCCTGATATAGGTTGACCGTTTTCAAAGTTAAAATTACATGTTGAAAACTGGAAAAGTACTT
>NZ_JABANE010000090.1 GCF_012844305.1 Flammeovirga aprica JL-4 | reverse complement strand
TTATCGAAAAAGTTTTACCACATTCCTTACATTTTAATCGGCCTTGTTTAAAATTATGACCAATTATATTACCTTTATTGTAGTGTCCTCGAGCATGGCAGTGTTCGTTTACACAACAAAAATCCTGAGTGTTTATTTTCATTGTAATACAAATTACTTACTCAGGATTTTATTTTTTGATGACTAACAACACTTAACTAGTGTGCTACCGAATAAATAATATATGCAAATTTTAAATAAAAGTGATTTGACAAGTATAAACATATTTAAATATGAAGTCTTTAAAGATAAAGAAGATGCAATATTTTGTATTTCATATTGGTATGGTAGGTCAAAAGAAACTTGTACAAGTTTTTGTTTAGATAAAAATGAGACTACAATTTTTAAATATATTGAATCTCACAATTTATTTATTATCAGTCTTTTTATCTCAGGTATTAAAAAATCAACCTTATTAAAGTTTATAAAAAATTACTTAAAAATATATTGTAATGAGGTTATTAAGAACAAAACTTTTTTAATGCTAGATAATATGATTTTAATTGAAAATTATCTTATCGAAATTGTAGTAGCATATTACTCTGAAAGTGAATTAATCAAAGGAGAAATTGATCAAATTATTCAGGAAATTTTTCAAAATACGAGTGACATATATGAGGATCTTAATGACATAGAAGAGTATAGGTTCATTAATGATTTTATTTCTCATGGAGAAAAATTAGAATTAAAGAGTAATTCTTTTAATGATCCTTTACTTAGAAGTATTTATAAGAGAGACAATAACTATATACTCAATGAAATTAAACAAAGAAAGGCGGAGAAATTAATAAATAAGGATGAAGATAATTTATTATCAAGAGTTAAAAATATCTCAAATAATTTTTTTGATTTAATTATCCTAAGGGGATATGAAGTGATTAGTAGAGAAATATGTAAATAATGGCGAACTATCCAATTGAATAAGTTTGTAACTTATCACAACAAAACCAAACCCCAACAAACACCAAAACACTTGTGGGAGTTTCTTATCCCAAAATACAAATCAAAAAATCACTATATTTACCCCATAAACGAACAACATTTATGTGCACTTCACGTTATATCAATCCTTTCACGGATTTCGGTTTTAAGAAAATATTTGGAGAAGAAGCCAATAAAGATATTCTCATTGATTTTTTGAACTCGGTATTGCCAGCCGAAGATCAGATCTATGATTTGACGTATAAACCCACGGAACACTTACCCAAAAATGACACAGACCGTAAAGCCATTTATGATTTATATTGTGAAAACGATCAAGGCGAAAAGTTTATCGTGGAGTTACAACGTGCAGAACAAACACATTTTAAGGATCGAACGATCTATTATTCAAGTTTCCCGATTCAAGAACAAGCTGAAAGAGGCAAAGGGTGGGATTATGAATTAAAAGCAGTATATGTGATCTCTATCATGGATTTTATTTTTGATGAAAAAGATGAAGATTTCCATCATATTGTACAGCTGAAAAATCAAAAAAATAAGGTCTTTTATGATAAACTGAAGTTTGTGTATTTAGAATTACCCAAATTCAGAAAGCGTGAGAAAGACTTGAAAACCAACTTTGATAAGTGGCTTTACCTTTTAAATAATATCACCACTTTTGAGCAAATGCCATCGGTATTAAAGGAGCATATTTTTAGAAAAGTGCTGAAATTGGCAGAGTATACAGCGCTTCCAAAAGCCGATCAAGAATTATATGATGAGGATTTGAAGCGTTTTCGTGATTATGTTAATACTTTGGATACTAGAGAGGCAAAAGGAAGGGAAAAAGGTATAGAGATAGGTGAAAAGAAAGCGAAGATTGAAACGGCTAAAAATTTACTTGCTATGAATTTATCCGTTGAGCAAGTGGCTAAAGGTACAGGCTTAACTATTGCTGAAGTAGAGGAGTTAATCAAAAAATAGTATTCTACTATTCTTCAAAATATCAAGCCATAAGGCATTACTTCGAACTATCTAATTGAATAAGTTTGTAATTTATTCAAACAAAGCAATTCAAGCTATTAGGATGAGTTTTAGTTGAGAAGTTTTGACATAGCACTTATTTATCGCCAATGAAAACCTAATTGTCGTTAGACAAAACAATCCCAACAATCCAACCAAAACCTTGTATATTCGTGATGCCAGTGGCAACACAATGGGTATCATCCGCAATGAGCAACTTTCTGAAATCCCCATCTACGGTAGTTCCCGCTTAGGGCAGTACCAAGCCAATGGGGAGGAAGATCTCTTTGCGATCCGCAGTGGGTAATGCCGATACGAATTCAGTAATCACCTCGGTAATGTCTTAGTGACCCTCAATGATGCTGGCAACGTTCTTTCTTATAGTGATTACTACCCCTTTGGCCTTACCATGGAAGACCGAAGCTGGGGTGGTGTAGAAGGTGGAAAAGAGTACCGTTATGGGTTTAATGGAAAAGAAAACGATAGGGATTTAAGCAGTTCTCAGCTGATTCAGGATTATGGCTTTAGGGTGTATAATCCGGTGATTGGGAGGTTTTTGAGTGTGGACCCGTTGACTAAATCTTATCCTTGGTATACGCCTTATCAGTTTGCGGGGAATACTCCTGTACAGGCTATTGATTTGGATGGTTTGGAAGAGTTTGTCGTCACATCTCAATACTTTGCAAATTTCTTTTTGGATAAAGAGTATTTAAATTCAATTTACATCTCAGAAAAGCAAAAGCAGTCGATTACAACATGGCTTCATAAGGGAGAAACATCAGAAACATTTAATCATTTATTTATGAGATATCATGATTATAATAAAGATGCGATACAAATGGTTGATGAAAAAGCACCATTTAAGGTTTCTGTAAAAAATTCCAATATGTATTGTGCAGAAGAATTAACAACAAAGTTCCAAAAAAAGTATAATATAAATTCAAATGATCATGTTGGTTTTGGATTAGGACCTGTTAAAATGGCAGATATGCCTATTTCAACCCATGAAGCTGATGAAAAAGGTAATCCTGCGGCTATGTATTTAAGTATAAGCGTTAATTATTCATTGATAGTTGAAGGTGGAGGATTTGAAGCTGGTGGAGTATTAAAAATGCAAGGGAGGAATAAAGGTTCAGTAACATTTTTCAAAGACACTTATGATAAATCATTTGGATCTCCAGGTTTAGGTTTTAATATTAATTTAGGAGCAACTTATTATGAAGGAAATCCATATGATTTTAGTATTGAAGATAACTTTTTAGGTGAGAGAAATGCTGGAAGTCTGGGGTTATTTGGAGTTTCAAGATCAAAAAAGGAAGATCAATATTTTAAAAATACTTGGAATGTTGGAGTAAGTCCTGGTTTTGGTATAAGTGGTCCCTACAAAGGTAAAGACTTTAATGGTAATGAAGGAAAATCAGAAAAAATTGACTAACAAAAAATATGAGAAAAATATTAAAAATTATATTGTATTCAATTCCTTTTTTGTATGTTGGATTATTAGGTCCATATGGAGACGCTGAAGAAATGCGTAATTCTATTCAATTAAATTTTAAAAAAACACAACGATTAAAAGTTGAAGAAATAATGATAGAGGATGGCTTACTTTTAAATGTGACTTAGGTTCAATTCTTATTTATTTAAATCATGATAGTAGAGATATAATCCAAGAAGGTGATTCTGTTGTTCATTTTGCAGATTCAGATAGTTTATACCTCAAAACTCAAGATGGTGAAATGATATCAAATGAAATTATTTATTATGATCCAACTTCTTGGTTACATGAGTTATTAGGAGATACTTTAGATATTGAGGGGAGATATGGTAAAAAGCCATGGAAGCAATAATACACCCCTCTGTTCGTAATGTTAAGTGCTAGCGTCATTACGAACTATATCATTGTTTAAGTTTCCAAACTTAAAACAACAAATCAAGCCAATCTACCCCAGATAGATTGGCTTGTTTCATTTATTACATTATAGATTGAATCTTTCCCCCAATTGTTCTAAGTTTACTTTCTGTTTTAAGTATTAAGCCGTAGGCGTTACTTAGAACTATCCAATTGTATAAGTTTGTTATTTATCACAACAAACCCCAATCCCCACAATCCCAAAACACTTGTGTTGGTTTCTTATCCCAAAATACAAATCAAAAATTCACTATATTTGCCCCATAAACGAACAACAGTTATGTGCACTTCACGTTATATCAATCCATTTACGGATTTCGGTTTTAAGAAAATATTTGGAGAAGAGGCCAATAAAGATATTCTTATTGATTTTTTGAACTCGGTATTGCCTGCCGAAGATCAGATCTATGATCTGACGTATAAACCCACGGAACACTTACCCAAAAATGACACAGACCGTAAAGCCATTTATGATTTATATTGTGAAAACGATCAAGGCGAAAAGTTTATCGTGGAGTTACAACGTGCAGAACAAACACATTTTAAAGACCGCACTATTTATTATTCAAGTTTTCCGATTCAAGAACAAGCTGAAAGAGGCAAAGGGTGGGATTATGAATTAAAAGCGGTATATGTGATCTCCATCATGGATTTTATTTTTGATGAAAAAGATGAAGATTTCCATCATATCGTACAGCTTAAGAATCAAAAAAATAAGGTGTTCTATGATAAATTGAAGTTTGTTTATTTAGAATTGCCAAAATTTAGAAAGCAGGAGAAAGACTTGAAAACCAATTTTGATAAATGGCTTTACCTTTTAAATAATATCACCACTTTTGAGCAAATGCCATCGGTATTAAAGGAGCATATTTTTAGAAAAGTGCTGAAATTGGCAGAGTATACAGCGCTACCAAAAGCAGATCAAGAATTATATGATGAAGATTTAAAGCGTTTTCGTGATTATGTTAATACTTTGGATACTAGAGAGGCAAAAGGAAGGGAAAAAGGTAGAGAAGAAGGTATAGAGATAGGAGCAAAACTAAAAGCCATTGAAACAGCTAAAAATTTACTTTCTATGAATTTAACCGTTGAGCAAGTTGCTAAAGGTACAGGCTTAACTATTGCTGAAGTAGAGGAGTTAATCAAAAAATAGTATTCTACTATTCTTCAAAGTATCAAGTCATAAGACGTTACTTATACCTACTATACAACAAAATCCACAAGCTACGAACTTGTAGGGTTTACTCATAAATCTCCTTTCGATGTCCAATGTCCACTACATCAATGATTAATTCTTTATCAATAATTTCATAGATGATACGATAATTTGCCACTCTAATGCGATAACCATCTCTACCTTTCAGCTTTTTACATCCATTAGGACGGGGATTATCGGCAAGGCTGATGATAGCAGTTTTTAATTTTGAATAATAAGGATCTTTGATTTTCTCTAAATTCTTGAGAGCTTGTCTGGTAAAATTGATTGAATAAACCATTAAATTTTATTGCGTTTTTCTTCAATCATTTTAAAAGCATCTTCCATAGGAATACGCTCTCCTGTATCCTTTTTCTTTGCCTCATCATACAGTTTAATATCTTCTAACTCCTCAAGTTCTTCCAACAATTTTATGTATTCATCAATTGGAAGAATAACTGCAAGTTTATTGCCTTGATTATCTGTTACAAATTGTGTTGTCATAATTTCAAATGTTTATACAAAGATACGAATTTTGAAGAAATCGAGATAGCACATATTTTACATTCTCCCCACTGCTCTCAGTATTAAGCCGTAAGGCGTACTTAGAACTATCTAATTGTATAAGTTTGTAACTTATCTCAGCAAAACCCAACCCACAAGTCAAAAACACTTATGGAGGTTCGTTTTTATTCAATAACCTATTCCAGTAATTCCCTTAGTTTCTTATCTGAAATATTTTCTTTACTTAGTAAATGGACCTATCTATAGAACAGGTAGCTGAAGGAACAGGGTTGAGGTAGAAGAAGTCAAAGCGTTGTTTAATCAATAAAAAAGCATTAATTTATGGCTTAATTAAAAGCTAAATATTCGAAAGGCAAACATGATGAAAAAACTATTCTCTATTATCGTATTACTTGTTTGTATTATTGCTGTGAATAATGTTCATGCACAGAATTATACTTACTATTCTGAAGATGATAATACTTCAGTGAACAACAATTCTAAAGAAATTGACAAGCTCGAAGATGAAATTTTCAATTTAGAAATGGATAAGAAGAGAGCTGAACAAAAACTGAGTAGTAACAGAACTGTGAAGACAATTGGTATCTCAATGGATGCAGTGTCTTTATTTATTTTGTGGCCTTTGGTTATTCCTGGAACAATCATGTGGATTGCATCGCCCACTAAAAAACACGTAAGAGCGATTGAGGGGTATGAATATACCTTACATAAGAAAAAGCAGGAATTGAGGAATTTACAAACGAATCAGTCGATTTGAAAAGTTGAATCAGATTAAATAATTAAGGGCTTTTCCATAAGAGTTAATCTTGATGAGAAAGCCCTTAATTATTGCTTTAATGTGAATTGGGGCTTTAAAGAATGAGTAATCTTTTTTTTGATTTAGTACTTAATACATTGTAAACTAAATCCTTGTTATTTATTGTGTTCAGAAATCAGGAAATTTCTGATGATCTGAAGGGCTTGAATGACGCTAACGCACAACATTTGCACCAGTGGGCATTGTACTCTATTCATTGGGTAGTGCTTCCCTGGCCTTGAAGGGAAAAGCGTTAAGAATTTCATGTATTGAGCCGTTAAAAATGATTTTTCTGTTTGAGCTTTAGCGAGTTTAAAATCATTTAGGCGAGAGGAATGGAATTTAGCTTTTGACTTCAAAGCCTTGACTTTTTTGCTTCGTTTTTGTGTTAAGACAAAAATGAAGGAGACACTAACTTGGAAGTAGAACATATAAAGCTTGCAGAAAAATTGATTGAAAGTTGAACGATAATTTAGTTTACAGAGTACTTAAGAAAACTTCTACTGAAATAAGTAGTAGAAAGAATGAAGCACTAAAAACCCATTTTTTTAGATCAATAATGAATGATTTCTTTAAAATAAAGAACTGATATTAAGATAATATGCAATTGTATATTTTGTTTTTAAAATAATTTCACGAATTCTTGCATACTTTTTTAAAAGGTACTACTTTTGGTAGTAGTTATGGATAGCTTATTATTAAACATAGGATTTTCTCATCAAGAACTGAAAATTTACAAGCTCTTATTAGAGAAAGGGGAATTGTCTGTTACAGAAATTTCTAGGGCAACTTCAATCCCTACATCAAAACTTTATGCCTTTATGGATGCACTGACCGATAAAGGATTTTGTAGATTAATAAAAGACCGTCCAAAGATTTACGCACTAAACTCTCCCAATTCTGCATTTGCAAGAGTTAGGGACGAATATTTACAAAAAGAAAAAGCATTACAAAAATTAAGTACAGAACTAGAAGACAAATTTTTACAAACTCAGTCTAATACCGCTACTGTTTTTAAAACTATAACCAGTAAGAAGGAAATACTCGAAGAATATTATCGTTTATTTCGATTAGCTAAAAAGATAGGTGTTGGTTTTTCAAAAGCGCCGTATACGGTAGACATCAATGAACTTGAAAATGTAAATCCATCAGAGGAGGATTCTATTAACAGTGGAGTAGAGTTTAAGGGGATTTACGAACTGCCTCCAGGAGAGGATCAGGCATCGATAAAGAAACTGGCCAATTATTTTAAATCAAAAGGAGAAGACGTGAAAATGGTTGAATCCTTGCCTTTTAAAATGTTGATGGTGGATTTTCAATATGTGCTTATTCTACTGCATGGAGGAGCTGGAATGTCATTAAATATGGCATTAAGTGTTGATGATAAGGATTTCGCAACATCTATGTATGATTTATTCAATCTTTATTGGGAAAAAGCAGACGTAGTTTAGACTTCACTCAACAATACAAAAGTGTGCTAGTATTGTTGAACTACAACATCTTCATCTCATAGTAAAGAACTATATTGTTCTCTTGCTGACTTAGAGCATGTTTGTAACATCTCTTTTAGTGAAAATTCCCCCTTTCAGAACGTGAGTTTATTAATTTCATCAACTATAGAACCACTATTTTCTCTGAAATTAATTTCCTCACAACCTAAAATGGAAAATTTTCACTTCTAAAATATATGTTCCAAAAATACTCTTACGGAATTTTTTATGCTTTATAAATAAATGAACTCATTTATAGTGGAGACATATTGTCAAAATTATAATAGGTTTTTAAATTTTTTTTCAACCAATTCATTTCTGATTATTATTTAAACATGATGAACTTAGTTACTCGAACAAAACTGTGGTTGAGTTTGATGGCAGTGTGTTGCCTATTTTTTCAAACTTCAATCCACGCACAGGACAATGATGTAATTACCAAGGGGGTAATTAGAATTAAGGTGAAACCAGGCAATGTCAACTTTTTAGAAGAGCAAGTAGCCAAGATTACAAAAAACGAACTGCCAGTTAATGCTACTGGTTTTAGAAATTTTGACCAATTAAATGATAAGTTTCATACTACAAACATCAAAAGAGTTTTCCGTAATGCAGGAAAATTTGAAGCTAGACACCAAGCTTATGGTTTCCACCAATGGTACGAAATCCAAACAGACTCACTAAACGAAATTCAGGAGTTATTGTCTGCTTATGAAGCTTTGGAAATGGTGGAATTTGCTGAACCAAAAAGAGAATACAGTCTTTTTGATACAATGAGCGAGGCTCCTAATGATCCATTCTTCAACAACCAATGGCATTATCACAATTTTGGACAGTCATGGGGTACGCCCGGTGCTGATATCAACTTATTGAAAGCGTGGGAGATCGAAACAGGTACTCCAGACGTAGTTGTTGGTGTAATTGATGGTGGTATTGATGTAAACCATCCAGATTTGATCAACAGATTATGGATCAACACAGGTGAAATCCCAGGTAACGGTATTGATGATGATGGCAATGGTTATGTAGATGATTATTATGGCTGGAACTATGCTGATAATATGCCTACGATTATTCCTCACTACCATGGTACACACGTTGCGGGTACTATTGCTGCAGAAAATAATAATGGTATCGGTGTGTCAGGTGTAGCCGGTGGTTCTAAGCCAGAGGATGGTGTTAGAATGATGTCATTACAGGTATTTTCAAATTATCTGAATTCTTCAACTGCAGGAGGCTTTGAAGAAGCTTTTATTTATGCGGCAGATATGGGTTCCGTTATCACCAATAACTCATGGGGTGGCGGCATGGAATCTGAATTGCAAAAAGAGACCATCCGTTACTTTGTTGAGAACGCAGGTAAAGATGCAAATGGTAATGTTGTAGGCCCAGTTGATGGTGGTGTTGCTATTTTTGCGGCAGGTAACTACGGAGGTCATAATGGCATTTATACACGTCCAGCGTCATCTTTTCCGTCTACAATGGATGAGGTAATTTGTGTGGCCAATACAGACAATACAGATAAGAAATCATATTCATCGTACTGGAATGAAACTGTAGATATTGCTGCTCCAGGCACAGATATTTACTCTACTTTCCCTGACGGACAGTATGAAGTTATTTCAGGTACTTCAATGGCGGCACCTCACGTAGCAGGTGTAGCGGCATTGATTGCCTCCAATAATGCTTATGGAATTACTGCCGATCAAGTGAGAGACCGATTGGTGAATCACTCTAAAAATATTGACCATCTTAATCCAACATTTGTAGGTAAAATGGGTAAAGGTCGTTTAGATGCATATGCTTCATTGGTAAAAGATGAAGGAGCATTGCCTCCGGTAGTATCAGATTGGGGTTTCCAATATGTTTACTCTACGACTGCAAGAATCGGTTGGATGTTTGTGAAGGATGATTTTGGTTTAACAATCAAGAATTATGAGATCCTAAAAGCAACAGGCGAGTTCACTAACAATGCAGATTTTGAAGCGAATGCTGAAGTAATTTCATACCAAGCAATCACTGCTAATTCGTTTGCCAATTACATCATTGAAGGCTTAGCACCCGCAAATACTTATTCAATTGCAATTAAAGCTGTTGATCAATTTGGAAATAAGTCACCGTTGTCTGAAGTATTTACAGTGACTACACTAGAAACTCCACTATTGTCTTGGGTGACTGAAGATGTTCCTCATTTACAATATGATGTAGCTTCAGGTGAATTCCCTTCTACAAGTTTAGCCATTACCAATTCAGGTTCAATGCCAAGTAGAATTGTGTTTGCAATCAATGATTTCGATTATTCACAAGGCGGACAATCCTCTCAAAGAGTAGCATCAACATCGGCTTCAGTAGAAAATAATTTACCATTTGTTTCTTCTGAAGAATTTTCAAGAATGCCTTTTTCTGACATCCCAGGTGATGGAGGAAGCATTGATATAGAAGATGAGATTACTATCTTGCCAGGTACAAAAAAGATGGATTCTGTTTATCATGAACAAGAGCCTCTTCCTACTTACATGGTAGGACATACGGGTGCGGCAATGGAATATGCCAACAAGTTTGTGGCAGAGAGAGACATGGAAATTAGTGTAGTAAGAGCTGTACTTTCCAATGAAATGTATGCTTCTGTACCATTTACAGTAGCCATGTATATTGGTGGTGAAGATCAACCTTTCGGTCAGCCAGTTGCAACAAGTAGCTTCTATGTTACAGATCAGCAAAGAGGCGGATGGGTAGAAACTTCATTCTGGCCTAAAGAGGTAAAAGCAGGTGAAATTTTCTGGATTGCAATTGGAGCACCTCAAGGTATTTACTTCCCGCTTGGTGCAGATGAAGCGTCATACAGCGATAGAGGTAAATCGTATGCAAGAAAAGGTACTCACGGATATTACACTGATTATGCTGCTGCTCATAGATCATTATTTAAAATTAGAGCGTATGAGGCACAGAAGAAAAACGATATGGTTTCTTTCAGCGCAAGATATCATGATATTAACAACGGAGAAGAAGCGAGAACGGATGTTACTTTAAGAGATACTGATTGGAAAAACGGTACTTACAAACTACAAATTGTAGCTACGCATGAAAATCCAAATCAATATCCGTTAGCAAAAGACATCTATGTTACAGTTACAGGTAATAAGCCTGAATTGGTACCAAGTGTTGAAGAGTTTGCATTCGGTACATTGTTCGAGAATAAATCTGACAACCAAACTTTTGTCTTAAAAAATGAAGGTAAGGCAGAAGCGGAGGACATTCAATTGATGGTTTCTAATGAGGATTATTTCTCTGTATCGCCTTCTACAATTCCTTTATTAAAGGCAGGGGAGCAGATGGAAGTTATTGTTAGTGCTAAAGCAAAATCTGAGGTAATTAACGTAGAGAGTGAATTATCAATTGAAGGTTATGGCGTTTCTATTCCTTTATCAGTAAATCACGTGGTAGGACCAAAAATCGTTGCGGACATATCAACAATCGACTGGACTGGTGATAATGCAGTAACTATTGGTGAGTCAAGAACTGCTGAATTTACGTTGACAAATGAAGGTGATCAAGCGACTGAGTTTGTTTTTGAAAGCATTGAAAACGATGGTTATACAAGTTTTGTAAGTGACATTGTTCCTTCAAGAGCCACTCTTGATGCGGGTGAGTCTATCACTTTGGAAGTGTCAATTGATACAGAAGGCGAAATTGCTTATTCTAATACAAAGTCAACAACACTTTATGCTACACACGATGCTGGAAAAACAAGTGTTCGATTTGAAGTTGAATTACTTGGAGAAGTAGTAGCAGAGTATGACGCTGATGTTGATTTTGGAAGCATCATTTATAGTGAAGGTGCTACATTGTCAAGATATGTAACGATTGAAAACAAAGGTAATGTAAAAGGTACTTTCTCAATGGGTGATCTTCCTGCAGGATTTACAGTAAGTGGTTATATCCCATCTTCTATCAGTCCAAATGGCAAGGTGAACTTGAACATGAAAGCAACTTTTGCTGGTGTAGAAGAATTGTCTGGTGTGATGACATTCACATTGAACGATGAGCCTTATGAGATCAACTTAACAGCAACTGCATTACCATCGCCTACGATTGATGTAAACACAGATAGTTTTGTAACTTCAGATCAAATTGCTTACGGTGAAGAAGGTCAAACCACTTCATTGACAGTAACAAACGAATCAGAAGATCTTGATTTATATTACAGCTTGTCTACTCCAAAATGGATGATGCAAGAAGGAGAAGAATTCTTCGATTTCGAAGGTGTTGATGGATTTGGTTATGAATATAAAATTGAAGATAGCCTTGTATGGGAAGATATCTCAGCGGTTGGTAAAGATGTTTCTTATGAAATGTTCTATCCTGAGTTTGTTTATGCTTATGAGTTTGAAAACTTCAAGTTCCCATTCTATGGTCAATACTATGACCGTTTCCAAATGTCAATTGCAGCGTTGATCAGCTTCAACCCTGAAACAACTCCAAGCGACTTCACTTACAACCCGCCACCAGTATATAATATTGCAGAGGGTAGCATCTACAATGGATTGGACTTAGGTATTATCTCAGCATTCTGGATGAACATGACACCATCAAGTCTTGAGGGAAGCGGTATTTTCATGTATGAAAAAGAAGATCGATTGATTATTCAATTCGAGAAAAACGTTGCCGTAGGTGCTGGATCTTTAGGTGCAGAAACAATTACTACATTGCAAATGGTATTGCATGAGAATGGTGATATTGTGATGGCCTACAAAACTTTACCAAATGTATTTGTTTACCAAAATATTGGTATGAAGAATATTGAAGGTGATTATGCTTGGCAATACATGGAAACAAATGCAGATTACAGAGCGAGAATTCTTGGTAAAACATTAAGAATTAAAGCACCAGAATTGATTAAAGTTCCTGCTTTAGCTTCTAAAGAAATCTCATTACAATATGTAGGTAACAAAACTGCAGTAGGTGAGCACGAAGGACAAGTAATTGTACATAACAACGATGCTTCAAATTCAAGAGTTATTACTGATGTAAACCTTACAGTGACAGGAGAAGCGGCATTAAGTTTAGAAGCAGATTCGTTATTGTTTGATCAGTTAGTGTATCTTGAAGATACAGTGATGACACAATCTTTAGACTTCGTATTGAAAAACGAAGGAAGTTTACCAGTAAATGTTACAGCTTCATTACTGCATGATCAATCTTTCAGCTTTGATATTGATACTTTAGTAGGAGCATTCAGTGAGTTAGCATTGCCTGTTGCTTTCGGTGCAAATACAAATGATGTGGTAGTTGATACATTAGTATTGGACTTTGATAATGGAGAACAAATGTTACTACCACTTCAAGGTGACGCTTTACTGCCTGCCATCATTGAGTATGATTTAGCAGAAACAGTAAGAACTGATACATTGGATATCTTAGTGAATGAAGGTGCTGAAACGGTCTATAATTTCTCATTATTAAATGCAGGATTAGAGCAAGAATTGGATTATGCAGTTACTTTAGGAATTGCGAAATACGGTTGGGGTGTTGAGAAATCAATGAAAGTAGAGCCAGAAGAGGAAGAGGAATCTCCTGAACCGTCTGCTGTTTTGGAAAACAATACACTTGAATCTTTAGCAATGCTAGATGCATTTGATTTCAATGCACAAAATCTTAGCGTAAGCTCAATGAGAACAGTTCACGTTGAAAAGCACGCATTCTCTGATTCAATTTCATATGACTTGCCAACAGAAGAGCCTATGAATTACTTAGGATCATTAGACTTTGATGTTCATTATGCAGCGAAGTTTGAAGTAAACAACATCCAAGGTTTTACATTGACGCACATCAGCAACTACTTCGTGAAGCAGTCGGATTCAGCTTGGAAATTTGAAGTATTAAAAGGTGATTCACCAACGTCTGAAGAGGTACTTACAACACAAATGTATTACCCAAGTTCATTGACAGGTGAAATGGAAAACATCACTTTAGATCAACCAATTTTCTTCGAAGATGGTGAAACATTCGTGATTCGTGTAATGGCTCCTCAAGATGTAGAATTCCGTTTACCGGTAGATTATAACGTACCTTCAGTGATTGGTAAATACTTTGTCACTTTAGACGGCGGTAACAATTGGGAAGTGATGTCATCAAGCAACTACTTCTATTATACTTACGCAATTAAGTTGAGAGCAATGGATGCTTACGGTCAAGAGTGGGTGGACATTACTCCAAAAGCAGGATCAATTGCATCAAACGATACAACGGAGATTTCAATCACTACGGCAATGAACAGATTTGAAACGGGTGATTACGAAGGCTACCTTTACATTGGTCATAATCAAAAGCTGAAAGAAACAATCAAAGTACCAACGGCCATCAAATACAATGCGGCTCCTTACTTTGCAGATTCAACAGCTTTGAGCATCAACGAAGGGGATAGCATCACTTGGGCACTTCAAATGCTTGACAAAGAAGGACATTCAATCTCAGTAAGCGAAGCTACAAACGCAGATGATTTCACTTACGATATGTCAAACGATACTTTATACTTAACAATGTCACCGACTTACTTGATGAGTGGAGAATACTTCCCAACATTCGAGATCGAAGATGAATTGGGTGCTAAGCAAGTAATTGATTTCTCGGTGGAAGTGGTAGATACTAAAGTAGCTCCAGTTGTTGTACAGGAATTTGATTCACTTTCATTGAATCCAAGCGCTGAGACAGTATTATTACTTGATGAGTATTTTGAGACGTTGGATGATGAAGAGATGATCTTCTACGTGAAGAGTACAGATCAATTTACTACGGCTTGGGTGAATGACAACGAATTGACAGTGTTAGGTTCAAGCTTAGGTGATTCTGAAATCATTGTAGTGGCAGAAAACGAATCAGGTCTTAAAGTGGAAAGTCTGCTTAAAGTAACTGTTGTTGGAGCACCATTATCAGTGAATGTAGATAAGTTGGATAAATTAGTTTATCCTAACCCTACAAAAGCGAAAGTATGGGTGAAATTGCCATCAAATTTCTCTAATAACGCTTCTGTGGTTGAAGTATACAACTTGACAGGACAAATGATGTCATCATCAGAGATTCAAAGTACTGGAAATGTTGTAGAAGTTAACCTATCCACTTTGCCAAATGGTTTCTATGTGATCAAAGTGAGCAACGGTACTTCTCAAGTAACAGGTAAAGTATTGAAAAAATAATTAAATATTCTGTGATCCAAATATCATGGTTTGATGAGAAGGTTGCTTTTCATCAGACCATGAAATATTGAAATAAGGACGACACCAACAGGATTACAGAGTAAAGCAACAAAAAAAGCATCGAGGTTAACTTCGATGCTTTTTTTGTTGCTTTAAAAATGAATTTGAATAGACATTTGTACTAGCTTATTATGTTCTACTTTCAAGCTTCTTGCTTCTTCATTTTTCCATTGATGAAAAACGAAGCAAAAAATCTAGGCTTAGAAGTCAAAAGCTAATTACTTTAGATCAGGGTTGTAATTTGGATTTTTGGTCGGCATTTGAGCATTTACCTCTTTTTTCCAATCCTCCATTTTTTTCTTCAGTTTCGAAAACTTCTTCTTTTCAAGATCAACAAGGTTCTGCTTTTCACTGATATCATTTTTTAAATTATAAAGCTCATAATTCTCATTTTCAATATTATGAATCAGTTTCCAATCTCCTTCCATCACAATGGTATGAGGAACTGCTCCTTGCTTATGATAATGAGGATAATGCCAGAACAAAGGGCGAGAGGTGTATTTTCCTTTTTTCTCAACTATTGAAACCCCATCCCAATTTGCTTTTATCTTTTTATCCACTTTTAGATTCGCCAGTTTTGCTAGAGTAGGGAGGTAATCAATCGATGAAATCTGATGGTCGACTGTTTGTGGTTTTAAATGTGGAGCATAAAGCATTGTTGGAATTCGGATACCGCCTTCGTAGATAGTTCCTTTACCTGCTCTGAGTGGAGAATTATTCGTTACCTTATTATTGGGTTTGCCAATTAATCCGCCATTATCAGAACTAAAGAGAATGATGGTTTTGTCCATTAAACCTAATGCCTCCACCTTATTTAAAACCTCGCCAACAGCATCATCCATATGTTCTACCATAGCAGCATAGACAGGGTTTTGATGTAAAATTCCTTTTTCTTTCTTCTTATATTTTTCGACTTTCTCTTTTCTGGCTTGCAATGGGGTGTGTACGTTGTAAAACCATAAATTGACAAAAAATGTAGTGTCTTGATTTTCCTCTAAAAAGTGACAAACCTCTTTTGCTAACCTTTCGGTGAGGTGTTCACCTTCCGGTCCATCTTCCAATCGAGGGTTCCCATAAGGAGAGAAATAACCCTTATAACCTTTCTTTTTATTCTTATGGGGAGCACCTTTACTCCATCCGCCATGATTTTCATCAAAGCCATGATTTTCTGGCCAATATCCCTCTTTTTCTCCTAAGTGCCACTTTCCAAAGTGAGCTGTTTTATAACCATTCTCTTTAAAAAGTTGGCCAATAGTAGGCTGACTTGGGTCTAAATACATGGTCCATTCGGGTACTAAATATTTCGCATAAGGCATTTTCCAACCTTCAATCCAATCGGTCAGGTTGAGCTTTGCAGGGTATTTTCCAGAGACAATACTTGCTCTACTTGGGGAACAAACATTGCAAGAGGCGTAAGACTGTGTGTAAACAACAGCTTTTTCAGAAAACTTATCCAAAGCAGGTGTTTCATGAAAATCACTTCCATACACTCCTAAATCTTTCCACCCTAAATCATCTACAATAATTTGTATAACGTTGTAATTGGATTGACAGAAAGCATGATTACTAAGTCCAATTAGTAGAATAAATAATAACTTTTTCATTTCTTTTTTGATTAAATAAACAGACTGTAAACTTAATTTTTGTCCAGTTTTATTGTAGCCACGTAACCTGCTACGCTTCTACAGCGGATATTGCATTACTGTTCCCTCCATCGATTCATATACAGACCACTCTTCGCGGTTTCCAAGACATCGAAATGAATGTTCTTATGTATTTTTGAAACTTCTTTCTTAGGTGGAAGCTTACCTAATACTTCCGCATAAATAGCATTATACTTAGGTTGATTCGGGAGGTAATCAAAGATGTTTCTTAGTGCGTGCCATTGGTCAAAATAATCACTTCCTAAAGCATACTTCTTTAATGTTTTAAAAGCATAATGTTTGGGTAGATGCATACATAAAATAGTGGCTAATTCGATCTGTACATAACTTTCTTGCTCATTTTTTAAGACCTCATTGATCAAATCATAATGACTTTGCTGAAGCTTAGTTTGACTTTTTAATCCATAAGCCGACCAATATCTGACCAATCCATGTTTTGATTTTAACCCTTTTAATTGTTTTTCAATCGCTTTTGCTCCTTCACCGGCAAGGTTAATCTGTACCATCATTTCTTTTAAGGGGTAAATAGTTTCATCAGACTTAAATTCATAAGGTGTCAATTGATGTTTTTTATGCATTGCCATCATTTCACCATAAGGAATAAACTGAAGGTCTCTCGTTTTTAAAATCTCATTTTGACAAATCTTTCTAAACTTCTTCAGTTCTTTTGCATAGGTAGGATCGTTGGCTAGGTTTCTTAATTCCCATGGATCATTTTTCAGATCAAAAAGCATTTCCTTGTCTCTTTTTTGAGTGAAAATCTTTTTCTGATCATCATTCAAACGGTCATTTTTTAAGTCATCACGCATCGTTTCATAAATCTTTGCAACACCTGTATAGTGTTTGAATTGCATTTCGGGTAAAGCCGTATTATAGACTCTTGAATACATAAATCTTCCATCAGAAACTTCCCTTGTAATATCCCTCGCATCATCAGCACCGTCTTTATGACCGTAGAAATAGGTTTTCTTATATTCCTTAGAAAGGAGATTTGTACCTTCTAAATAATCTGGGAGGCCAGTATTTGTCAAGGATAAAATCGTGGTTGCAAGATCTTCAAAACTACCTACACGTTCTGTTTTTTCTCCCATTTTCAATCCACTTAAATGCTGGTATTTTTCAGGTACATAGACGTACATTGGGACTCTATGCCCAAGGTTGATACCATTTCCCTTTCCTCTAGGCATCGCCTCACCATGATCTGCAAAAATGAAAATAATGGTTTCTTCTTCCAGCTGATCTTCTTTTAGTTGCTTTAAGATTTTCCCAATACGGTAATCGGTGTAGTTAATGCAGTTGTAGATACGTGCCATATGATGTCTCATCTCAGGACTGTCTCTGTAAAAAGGAGGGAGGAGTAAGGTTTTCTCGTCCGTTCTTAAATGCTTTGGAAGCTTTTTAAAAATCTCTTTTTTATATTTTTCTTCTTTCCATACAAAAGTTCTTGAAGCATGCGATTCGTTCAAATTGAATACAGAGAAGAAGGGCTGATTTTCTTTTCGGTTTCTCCAATGGGCTTTGTTGCTAGATTCTGTCCAGCACTCTTTGATAAAAGATTTTTGATCTCGGATATTATAATCCGTTTTTACATTATTAGAAGTATGATAACCCTTTTCTTTTAGGTAATAAGGAAAGCCTTTTATGGTAGAAGGAACGGGAATATTACTTCGATGATTTCCGGTGCCAATAGAAGAGGCGTGAAGTCCTGTAATGATGGCTGATCTTGATGGAGAACAAATGGTAGCCGTCGAAAACATGGCATTAAAACGTACTCCTTCTTTCTCCAGTCGGTCCATATTTGGCGTGTTAGAAGAAGGGTTGTCATAGATCAAATGCGGTGAAGTGTCTTCAAAAGTGATCCATAAAATATTAGGCTGATCTTTGGTTTGGGCGATCGTTTCCCAACTGATCATCAAGACAAGTAATGTAAAAATAGATTTCATTTCAAGAATATTTGTTTCAGACCCAATTTGCTCTTTTTCTTGCTTTTTAGTGGTGTAGTAACTCATTTGAATAGATAAAGGATTAATATTTCACCCATTGAAAATGAATAATTCCCCTATTATTGGTGGTGGAATACGTTAAATTTGTTGGTATGAGAAGGGTTTAATCGTAATTTTACGAAAACCTTATTTGCCCTATGACTTCAAGTGAAGAAGTATTTTTTAAATAAATAGGATTGATACTAACGGAAATGAAATGAATAAAATTTTACTTACACTATTAGTTTTTCTTTCAGCATTCAATGCTTTTGCGTCTACTCCTTTTGACCTTAAAAAAATTACAGTTGAAAATGGATTATCTCATTCTGATGTCCGTGCCATCTGCCAGGATGATCACGGTTATATTTGGCTCGCTACTTTAAAAGGACTTAACTTTTTTGATGGAAGAGAAATCAAAGTTTTTGATAAATCGAAAGGGCTTAAATCCAACCGTTTAGTGGAGATGAAAAAAGATCAGTCAGGACTTTTATGGTTGCTGACAGAAGAATCAGGTATCAGCACTTTCAATCCTATGACTTATAACATCACTCATCATCAACTGTTGAAGGATCAAAAGGGAAAGCAATTGTATGATATTCAAAATCTCTCGATCAAGTTTATGACAATGTCTCATAAAGGTGATTGTCTTTATCTGCTTTCAACAAATAGTAAAGTTTATAAAATGCCATTAACAAAAGATGGTCAACCTAAATATCTTGAAGAAATTCCTTTTAATATTAAAGTACAGCCGGATAATTTTGTGAGATCTATCTATTGTGATGATCAAGAGAACCTGTGGGTAGGAAAAAGAAGCGGTTTGTTTTTTAAGAAGAATGGAAAAGAAGGCTTTAAGATGATAAAAAACTCCAATAATATTTTGAAAGGAGTGAGGTCTATTATAAAACTAAAAGATGATAAGTATCTAGTTGGGACTTTTAATGGATTATTCAAGGTGGCTTTGTATAATAAAAGCATCAAGAAGATTCAAAGAGCAAAGGGAATCAATAAAATCAATGTCTTATTAAAAACAGCCGAAAATGATATCCTGGTGGGTAATAACGATGGGCTTTGGTATTTAAAGGGGTATCAACCTCCTCAGTTTATAGAAATGGATGAGAGCAAGAAGAAGGTGAACGTTTTTGCCTTATTCGAAGATCAGTTTAATTCTATTTGGGTAGGTTGTAATTCAGTGGGACTTCGATATACTGATTTAAAGGAATCGAACTTTAAGCATGTTGATTTTGTAAAGAATGATACTTTTGATTTTAGGTATTCAAGATGTATGAATGAGGTGGACAACTATTACATTATTGGTACTCAAAATGGTATTCATTTCGTAGGCAAAGACTTCAGTAATGAATTACACTCGGACCCTTTGCATCACAATAATGCATTTTGTGCCGTTTCAACCATAGCCGTTTCAAATTCTAACTATATCCTAGCAGGATCTTCAGGTTATGGACTTTATATTTCAAAACAACCTTTTTCAGGATTTGATAATTTAAAGTTTGAGCAGTTGAAGATCCCGAAAACAATCGAAAAACCTAAGCGTTTTCATATCCGAAAAGTGATTACAGATAAGTCAGATAATGCTTGGATAGCGACGAATGATGGGGGTTTATATTGTTATAATTTAATCACAAAGAAGATTCAATTTATCGAACAAGCAAAGAGTATCAGTTTGTCGATGGTCAACTCTATGCTCTATGAAGAGAGTGAGGATTTACTTTGGTTGGGGACAAGAAATAAGGGATTGATCAAACTGACTTTGGAAGGGGATAGCATTGTTAGTGCAAGACAGTTTATGCATTCTATTGGCAATGAGAAATCTTTGAGTAGCAATTTTGTTTTTTCTATAGTTAGAGATAAAAAAGGACAAATTTGGGCAGGGACAATTGGAGGAGCATTGAATTGTTTGGTGAATGAGAAAGAAGGAATTTTTAAGCGTTATAATCATTCCAACGGATTATTTGAAGATGATATAGAGGGGCTTTTAGTCGATAATCAGAACGGTGATTTATGGATAGCGGGCTCTTCCATTACCCGTTTTGACAGTAAGAAAAAAACATTTACAAGGTATAGTAAATCGGATGGTGTTCATGCAGAAAATGGCTTTAAAGTAAATACGGATTTTAAAGATGTAAACGGCAGAATGTTCTTCGGTGGGATTGATGGTCTGACTTATATTGATATTGGACGATGGAGAGAAATTGATCAAAAAATTAATGTGAATATTAAGGAAATTCAAATCAATCATCAAGAATTGGTCAATCAGAATGAGTTGAATGGAAGGGTATTGTTGGATAGTCAAGTTCAAGTAAAGAAATCTTACTTACTTCATCCTGATGAGAAAGATATTTCTATTGAATTTATAGGTGTCAGTCCAAGTGAAGTTCCGAAAATGGAATACGTTTATAAAATGGAAGGTTATGATACAAAGTGGTTGAAAGCTTCTGAAGGAAACAGTTTTGCTTATTATTCTAACCTTTCAAGTGGGAATTATACTTTCAAAGTAAAAGGAAGATTGCATAATGGTCCATGGTCTGATGTACAGGAAACACATTTCAGTATTGAAAAACCTTGGTGGCAGAGATGGTATTCTATCGTGATGTTTATTTGTATTTTTATAATCGTTATTACTCTAATAAACATTTCCTACATTCATCAGCATAAATTAAAAACACAATTGGTCTTTGCTCAAAATCAAAGAGAAAAAGACGAGGAATTGATAGAACAAAAATTGGAATTTTTCACGAATGTTGGGCATGATTTAAGAACACCTTTAACACTGATGCAAGGACCTTTGGACGAAGTAGTTCAGAACAAATCCATTGCACCTGAAATCAGAGAGAAAATCTCATTGAGTTACAATCAAACCAACAAACTTTTACGATTGGTGAATGAGTTGATGGACTTCAGAAAGTTTGATAAAACATTGGAATTGAATTGTACAAAATTTGAGTTGGCACCTTTTGTAGAAAACATTTATAATTCTTTCCGTCTGAAAGCAATGGATAAGAAAATTTCTTTCCAATTAGAACAGTCAAAGGAGCCGTTGAATGTTTATTTTGATGCTGAAAAAATTGAATCAGTGATCTATAATTTACTTTCCAATGCCTTTAAGTTTACGGAGGAAAATGGAAATATTACCATTAAGGTAGACGCAGATACTACTCAAAAAAGAGTGCATTTGAAAGTAATTGATGATGGTTTGGGGATTGATGAAAATGCTTTAGACAAGATTTTTGACCGTTTTTATCAAACCAAAAATGCCAATTCCATTAATATCAAAGGGACAGGTCTAGGATTGTCTATTGCCAAGAGTGTGATTGAAGCACATGAAGGGAAAATTGAGGTGGAAAGTAAGAAAGGAGAAGGAACAACATTTATCATTGAATTGCCTTTGAAAGAGATGCCAAATGAAAAGGTGATTCCTCAGAATTACTTTGTACAGCAGGAAACGACCCTTAAGGTGAGTGGGGCAACATTTGAGAAGCAAACGGTATTGCTAGTAGAAGATAACCAAGATATTCTGCTTTATTTATCTGATTTACTAAAGGATACTTGTAATGTGAAAACGGCTACTAATGGTCAGGAAGCGTTGAGTATTTTGAAAGAAGACAGAGCAATATCTTTAGTGGTCAGTGATGTGATGATGCCGGAAATGAATGGAACAGAACTTTGTCATGAGATTAAAACGAATGAACACTTATGGCATATTCCAGTGTTCTTATTGACTGCTAAAACATCATTAGTGCATCAATTAGAAGGATTGGAAACGGGAGCGGATGATTATATTACGAAGCCTTTCAAACCAAGTATTTTAAAGCAAAAAGTCATCAATGTTTTAAAGAATAAAGAGCACGTGATGGAGATGTATCAAGGAGTGATGCAGTTGCAGAAACCTTTGAGCAAATACTCTAAAGAAATGGATGATAATTTCTTGGAGGAAACCATTGCAATTGTAGAAAAACACCTTCCTGATGCCAACTTAAACGTACAGCTTTTAGTGGATGAAATGGGAATGTCGCAGTCGGCATTGTACAAGAAAATGAAAGATGTGACGGGCAAATCTCTCGTAGAGTTTATCAAGGATGTAAGGATGAGAAAAGCAGGTGAATTATTACTTTCTTCCAATCTGAAGATCTTTGAAATTGCTTATGAAATTGGCTTCAATGATGTGAAATACTTTAGAAAGTGCTTTAAAGAGCATTATGGTATGTCGGCTTCTGAGTATATTAAAAAAATGTCTCAATTATCTGAGAAACAAGATATGGCAAGTTGACGGAGTTGTATTCTAAGATAATGATGTATTTACAAGATTTCGAGGAACTACTTTCAATATTTCTTCTTCTTCATTTTTTCCATTGATGAAAAAACGAAGAAAAAAATCTAGGCTTAGAAGTCCTACACGATGAATACAATAAATAAGCTTTCAAAATGTAAGCGATTGGGGAATAATTCATTCAACTATTTTTTGACTAATATATAGGTCTATTTGTATGAATTTGAACCCTTACTAAACCTACTTTTTAACCTACATTTGATTAAGTTTTTATCAATTAAGAAAAGATACAAATGAATCTATTACGAAATAATTTCTTGAAGGTAACTGCTGTACTAGCGGTTGTTTTCGGGATGAGTTCTTGTGCGACACAACACAAACAAACGGTCAGTAAAGAAGTCAAACAACCTAATATTATTTATATCCTTGCTGATGATGCAGGTTGGGGAGATTTTAGCTGTTATGGTCAAGAAAAATTTTCTACACCTAACATTGATGCGTTGGCAGAAAGTGGTATTCGATTTACGGATCACTATGCAGGAAGTAGTGTATGTGCTCCGTCACGATCTACATTATTAACGGGACAGCATACAGGTCATACACCTATTCGAGGAAATAAAGAAGTGATGCCGGAAGGACAAGTACCGATTCCAGGTGCAACTTTCAGTTTACCAAAAATGCTGAAAAGTGAAGGTTATGCAACAGGTATGTTTGGTAAGTGGGGCTTAGGTTATCCGCAGTCGGAAGGAGCACCAAATGCACAAGGTTTTGATGAGTTTTATGGTTACAACTGCCAGCGTTTAGCACATACTTATTATCCATTATACTTAAGACACAACGGAACAAAGGTGCCATTGCCAGCTAATTCAGAAGGTCATGCCACTTACACACATGACATGATTCATGAGCAGGCATTATCTTTTATTGATCAAAATAAAGAAAAGCCGTTCTTCTTGTACTTGCCTTATACAATTCCTCATGCAGAGATGGTTGTTCCTCAAGATTCTATTTTCCAGGTGTTTAAAGAAAAATATCCACAAGGAAAACCTTTCGTAAATAAAGCGAATCATGACCCTAATTTATCTCATGAAGATCGTTTTTATAAAGGAGCTTATGGTGATCAGGAATACCCAAGAGCGGCATTCGCTACGATGATGTATTATTTGGATAATGCAGTGGGTGATGTGATGAAAAAGGTGAAAGAGCATGGTTTAGAAGAAAATACAATCATCATTTTCAGTTCGGATAATGGACCTCACAAAGAAGGTGGTGCAGATCCTTATTATTTCCAGTCTTTTGGACCTTTCAAAGGTGTGAAAAGAGATTTATATGAAGGGGGTATCCGTGTGCCAATGATCGTTTCATGGCCGAAGACAATTGCAGGAAAAACAGTTTCTGATCATCCATCTGCATTCTGGGATGTATTGCCAACAGTGGCTGATATTGTAGGTGTTGATCTTTCAGAAGATAAAAATATTGATGGTATTTCATTCTTGCCTACTTTATTAGGAAAGGCTGAGAGCCAAGAGAAACATGATTATTTATATTGGGAATTCCATGAAAAAGGAGGACGTAGAGCGGTAAGAATGGGCAATTGGAAGGCTGTTCAATACAATCTTAAAAAGAAAAAGAAAATTGAGATTTATGACCTTTCAAAAGACCCTTCAGAAAGTAATAACCTTGCCAAGCAACATCCAGAATTAGTGAAGAAAGCACAGAAGATTTTTGATGAGGCTAGAACAAGTTCAAAAGAATTTCCTTTCCAAGCTGAAAATATTTAGGTCATGAAAAAAAGCATTTTATTATTAACGCTTAGTTTTCTTTCCATTTCAATTCAAGGTTATAGTCAAATGAATAAAAAGCCCAATATCGTTCTATTTTTTGTAGACGATATGGGCTGGAAAGACCCCGCTTTTATGGGATCTGATTACCATGAAACGCCCAATTTGGATCAGTTTGCTTCTGAAGGTGTCGTTTTTCATAATGCCTATTCAGCTGGACCTAACTGTGCTCCTTCAAGAGCCTGTATGATTTCTGGACAGTACACACCTCGACATGGTAAAATGGCCGTTTGGGATTCCAAAAGAGGAATTGAAGAGCAAATGAGATTGGAGCCAGTACCGGATCAAGGTTTGCCTTTAGAAAATTATACATTAGCTGAAGCCTTAAAAGACGGTGGTTATAAAACGGGTATTTTTGGAAAGTGGCATATTGCTGGAACTCCTTCTGATCAAGGTTTTGATGTGAACGGAGAAACGGATGCAAGCGAAATTAATTTCAAGGAAACCAATGATCCGAAAGACATTTTCAGCCTGACAGAAAAAGCGTGTGATTTTATGGAATCCAATCAGGACAAACCATTTTTCTTATTCCTGTCACATCACACTGTGCACACAAAATGGGAAGCTAGACAACCCATGATTGATTACTTTGAAAAAAAGGAAAAAGGCAAAATCCATAAGAATGCCAAGTACGCTGCCATGGTTAAACACACTGATGACAGTATGGGAATGATCATGGAGAAGTTGAAAGCATTAGGGTTAGATGAAAACACCATCGTATTCTTTACATCAGATAACGGTGCGATTGGTAAGGTGAAGCAAACACCATTAAGAGGAGCGAAAGGAATGCTTTATGAAGGGGGAATCCGTGTGCCATTGGTAGTGAGATACCCTTCTAAAATTCAACCTTCAAACTCAACTGAACCGATCATTAATATTGATTTTTATCCGACAATGTTAGAAATGGCAGGGTTGGAGAAGGCAAAAGATAAAGTTTTGGATGGTGAAAGTTTTGCTCCAATTCTTCAAGGTGAAAAGGAAACACTTTCAAGGTCTACGATTTATTATCACTATCCGATCTATTTGGATGGTAAAAATGCCAGAGGAGCAAGGGATGAATATTTCAGAAATAGACCTGTAACGGTTGCAATACAAGGAGATTGGAAACTTTTATTCTTCCATGAAGAATATGTTTTAGATGGGGGCGAAAAGCAAATTGCTTCTAATCATATGGTGGAGTTATACAATTTAAGAGAAGATCCGTCAGAAAAGAAAGATCTATCTAGTATTGAAACCAAGAAAAGAGATCAATTACTGAAGGATGTAAAACGATGGATGAAAAAGACCAACGCACCTTTGGCAATGAAGAAAACACCGGAAAATTACCGCCCGGTTTATAAAAGAGGTAATCATAAAAGGAAAATGACGCATTAGAACGTGTTTTTTTAATGAAGAATTAAGAATGATGAATGAAGAAAAAAATGATTATTCAGTTATTATTCTGATAACAATATCAACGATTAAAAAATTAATGTTCTGATGTACTTTTTTAGAGATAATTGACAATAGGAAAGACCGAAAAACAAGGATATTTTTGTAGATTTACAATCGCAAAAATATCCTTTTTTTGATTTTTTAAACTGATTAAGCTGTTAGCAAGAAAACACCTGATCTTAGTCTCATCATTAGCCCACGACTTAAGTCGTGGGCTAATGATGAGAGGGCATTTTCTTCTAGCCAACTTTTTAATTTACAGGGAACCTCATAAAATGGTAAAAACCGCCATAAAGCACATAAAAACGCACATTTTATCAGTTTTTCCCCCTTTTTTAATGAATTATTAGGGGCTTGTACTCCCTTGAAAGCTGTTGTTTTGTAGAGAAATGAAATAGAATTGGTTCTATTCTCAATAAGAACACTTTAATATTTTTTAAAATTATGCACAAGAAGTTTACTCATTTTAGAGTGGCTCACAGCATTACTAGAATAAGCATACTGTATCTGACATTTACGCTGCTATTTAATATCGATACTCTTGCCAATTCAGAGGCTGATGAAAAAACTCTTCAAGCACTTCAAGAAAACATAATCGTTTCTGGAGTAGTAACAGATGAAATGGGAGAATCATTACCAGGTGTGTCTATCCTTATTAAAGGAACTACGAAAGGAACAATTTCTCACTTTGATGGTTCTTACAAACTATCAGTAAAAACCAATGACGTTTTAGTTTATTCTTTCATTGGCTATCAGAGTCAGGAAATTGTAGTGGGAACACAATCGGTTATTGATGTAAAACTATCGCTCGATGAAGAACTGCTTGAAGAAGTGGTGGTAGTCGGTTATGGTGTACAAAAAAAGCAAAGTATTGTTGGTGCGATTGAAACGACGCCAACTGAAGAACTATTAGAATCTGGCGGTGCAACCAATATGACTAGTGCACTGACGGGTAGAGTGGCAGGTATGACAGTAATGGAATCTACTGCAGAACCTGGACAAAATGAAGCACAAATCTTGATCCGTGGTCGTTCATCATGGAATGACAACTCTCCGCTGATCTTAGTAGATGGTGTGGAAAGAAGTTTTAATGATATTGATCCTAATGAAGTGGAATCAATTTCAGTTTTGAAAGATGCTTCGGCAACAGCCGTATTTGGTGTGAAAGGTGCCAACGGTGTGATTTTGGTCACATCAAAACAAGGAAAGGAAGAGAAAACAAGAATCAATATCTCTCAGGAAGTGGGAATGAAAACACCAATGAATACTTCCTCAAGATTGGATTTGCCTAGCACATTTAGATTATCAAATCAAGCTTTAGCCAATGACGGTCTTTGGGATCAAATGATTCCTGAAAGCTACATTCGTAACTGGGAAAATCCTAATAGAGATTTAGAGCGTTATCCTGATGTGAATTGGTGGGATGAAGTAGTAGGGACAGGTTATCAATCAAAAACTAACTTCAACATTTCGGGTGGTACAAAGAAAATCAAATATTTTACTTCTGTAGGTTATTTGAAAGAAACGGATATTCTTAATTCACAAGCACATCAAGACTATGATCCAAGTTTTACGAACGACAGATTAAACTTTAGATCGAATCTGAAATTTAAAGTAACGAATACAACAAGCATTGATTTTGGTATCTCGGGTAATCAAAAAAGATATTCAAGCCCTCAAGAAGTAAAATCAAGCACATATCAAAAAGGAGAGTTCTTCAAGAAAATTTATAGAACACCTTCTTATCTTTATCCATCACAATTTGCAGATGGTACCTACGGAGGTATCGATCCTAACGGTGCAGACAACCCATTATCCATTTTAAATGAGTCGGGTAGTGGACAAACGAGACGTTCGGAGCTGTTTACAAACTTACAGCTGGATCAGAAATTAGACTTTATCACTAAAGGTTTAACGTTCAGAGCGAAGATTGCTTTTGATACTTACACTGAATTTAATAAATCGGTTGTCAAAGACAGAACACTATTCCATTATCCAACTCCTGATGCCGAAACAAGAGTTCGTTACCCTGACGCCAACTTTATCGAGCAACCTGTAACGATTGAGAATTGGGATTACGGTTGGTTTAGAAAAACGATGCTTTATGAATTCTCTTCACGTTACAACAGAACTTTTGGAGATCACTCCGTAACAGGTTTATTACTTTTCTCGAGAAGAATTAATTCACCAGATGTTTCCTTCCCATTTTATGAAGAAAACTGGGCTGGTAGAATCACTTATGACTACCGCATGAAATATATGGCTGAAGTCAATGTAGGTGTCAATGGTTCAGATAACTTCGCACCATTAAAACGATTTGGTGTTTTCCCATCATTTGCATTAGGATGGGTGATTTCAGAAGAGAATCTATTTAAGAAAATGGATTGGTTGAACAGTGCCAAAATTCGTTACTCTTACGGTACAGTGGGCCGTTCGCATATCAATAACAATACAAGACATCTTTACTTTGGGGAGTATTACCAAGACGGTAATATTAACTGGAGATTAGGTCAAGATCCTAAAAACTGGGCGCCTCACTATTACGAAGGAAGGATTCCAAACGAAAATGCAACATGGGAAAAGGCAGTGAAACAGAACTTAGGTTTTGAAGCCACTGTAATGAAAAACTGGAAACTGACAGTAGACCTTTTTGATGAATACCGCTATGATATTTTAATGGAAAGAAGAAACATTCCAGCTTGGTCAGGTTTCCCTGAAAACCCTTACGCCAATATTGGTGAAGTGAAATCAAGAGGTTTTGAAGTGGCATTAAGTTATGATTTTACAATTGGAGATCACTGGAATATTGGAATTGCTCCTAACTATTCGATGAACCAAAGTAAAATCATCAACAGAGATGATCCTGCTTTATTACCAGACTCTCAGAAAGATGCTGGAAAGCCAATCGGATGGAAAAAAGGTTATGTGACTGACGGTTTATATCAAGATTGGGATGACATCTACAACTCACCAAATACCAACCTTGGAGGATCGCCAATTCCGGGTGATATCAAGTACATTGACTTCAATGGTGACGGTAGTGTAGATATCAATGATCAGACAATTTTGGAAGGGTTGGACGTACCTACACAAACGTATGGAGTGAATCTTTCAGTGAGTTATAAAGGGTTCTCTATCTCGGCATTATTCTACGGAGTAAACGGCAATTACGCCAACATCTCGGATGATATGATGTGGGGCTTCTCGAAAGGTTTTTATGTACTGGATCAGTTCCATGCCAACACTTGGAGTGCTGAAAACCCAGACCCGAATGCTAATCCAACACTGCATTTCCAAAACAAACAGCATAACAACAACTCTACAGAGTACATGTGGCAAGATGCTTCATATTGGCGTTTGAAAAACTTGGAAATTGGATACAATGTAAGAGGAAAATCATCAGACTTCTATAGAAATATCTACATCTACGCTTCAGGCAACAACTTGTTTACGGTGACGAATTTTGATGAACGACTAGATCCTGCCAATTCTAATGCGGCATATCCTCTTGTGAGAAGATTTAATCTTGGTTTAAGACTTGGTTTATAAGAAATGAAAATGAAAAGATTTATCATATTACTATTGGCACTTGGTTTTCTTTCTTGCGAAAGATTCTTAGATCGCTCACCAGATCAAGGTGTGACAGAGACAGAAGTGTTTACCAATTATGAGTCCTACAGAGCATTCAACGACAAACTGTATGCTTACTTAGATGATTATTTTGATTGGCGTCGCCGTTTTGATTCAGGAAGTTTCAGTGATGAAACCGAAAACAATTCCAATTGGACGGTACAAAACGATATGAATGCCGGAGGTTTTTATTCAAGCGCAGGCAATTCAACACAGACAGAAATAGGCTGGGAAATCAGTAATCATGGTATCGGTTCACGTTCCCCAGTAATTGCAAATAGTTTTCAGGCTATTCGTACAGCAAATACAACAATAGAAAGAATTGAAATGTTGCAAGATGCGACTCCTGGACAGATTGATGAACTGATGGGACAAGCTTATTTTATGAGAGCATGGCACTATTTTCAGGTCCTCATCCGTTGGGGTGGAATGCCGGAAATGAAAGTCTCTTTTACTCCTGATACAGATTTCAATCTTCCAAGAAGAAGTTTTGTGGAAAGTGCTCAGGATTGTCTAGAAGATTTAGATATGGCATTTGAATTATTGCCTACAAAATGGGAATCCAATCAGTTGGGCCGTGTGACAAAAGGTGCTGCTTTAGGTTTAAAAGGAATGATTCAACTGTATATGGCATCACCATTAATGCAGCAAGATGCAGGAAATGGAGCAGTTTACAATCAGGATTTATTGAAACAGGCTATGGTGACTCAAGGGGAGTTGTTTAAGACTGCAGGTGAATATGGAATTCAATTGATGAGCGGTGATAACTATAAAGATATTTTTTATAGTGAGTTTGAGCCAGCCAATTCAGAGTATATTTTCTGGAGACATACGGGCATTAGATCTTCACAAGATGTAAGAAATCATTTTATCCCTCAATCCTATGGAGGAGCCAACGCTACAACAGGTCCTACACAAAACACAGTAGATCGATATGAGATGAGCAATGGGCTTCCAATAACAGATCCAGATTCAGGTTTTGATAGTAGTAATCCTTATGAAAACCGTGATCCAAGATTTTACAACAATGTGCTGTATGATGGTGCTCCTTGGGGTAAAAATGGTGATACGCAATTGTATATCGAGACTTACACAGGTGGAAGAGAAGACAAGTTGCCGATTAACCAGAGATCTTTGACGGGTTATTTTATTAAGAAATACTGGCCCGAAGGAAATAATAGATGGGAAAATAGATACGATATGCATTATATGCCTTGGGTATTTATCCGTTATGCTCAAATCTATTTAGACTTTGCAGAAGCGGCAAATGAAGTATACGGCCCAACGGCTGTTGCTCCAGAAACAGGAATGTCTGCTGTTCAAGCCATCAATATTATCAGAAATAGAGTAGGTATGCCGGATGTTAATAGCAAGTTTACAGCCAGCAAAGATCTTTTTAGAGAAAGAATCCGCAATGAAAGAGCTGTTGAATTGTGTTTTGAAGGACACCGTTGGTTTGATTCCCGCAGATGGAAAACAGCCCAAGTCGATTACCGCTCTATCCGAAAAGTAATCATTACCAAAGACGGGGATAATTATTCTTATGAATACCCAGAAATTCCAAATGCGAGAAACTTCTCGGAAAGAAATTACTGGTACCCGATTCCATTGGAGGAAGTAAGTAAAAATGAAAATTTCACTCAAAATCCAGGATGGTAATTAAATTATGAAGTATACAAATAAAATATATAAATGGACTTTTGTATCCCTTTTCTTCTTGATGGGAGCCAATGTTCATGCACAAGAGGAGGCACCTGCAAGAGTGACTTCCGAAGGGACAGAAAGGTTTAAGAAAACCTTGAAAGCCAACAGTGATGATGAGGTGAAAACGACCTACAGAACACTTTCTAAAGAACAGTTTATTGGGGTGGCCAATGGTGTTCACGGAGATGATTTATCCACTGCCAATGAATTGAATCTATCCAATGCATTGCAAGGTAGAATCTTAGGTTTACAAGTGACAACCAACGCCAACGTACCAGGCGGAGGTGGTGCTTCTATCACGGTGAGAGGAAAAGATAGAAACAATAATAATTCTCCATTGGTATTGGTTGACGGGATTGACAGACCTTGGCAGGATTTGAACCCAGAAGAAATTGATCAGATTGTAGTCTTAAGAGATGCAACATCAAAAATTCTTTACGGTTCAAGAGCGGCGAATGGTGTAATTCTTATCACTACAAAAAGAGGTGAATCAAGCGGATTGAAAATTAGTGGTGGATTTGAATTTGGTACTAAAACACCTACAAGCAATCCAGAATTTTTAGGGGCAGATGAATACGCTCAATTCTACAATCAAGCACGTTTGAATGATGGACTTCCAGCGTTCTACAGTGAAGAACAGATTGCGGCGTATAGAAATGGTTCAGATCCGCTTTTATACCCTAATGTAGATTATAGAGGTTTTGCATTAAAAGAATCAGCACAATACCAAAAAGGTTACCTTAATTTCCAAGGAGGAACAAAGAAAGCGAAGTTTTTTGCTCACTTAGGCTACACAGGCGACGGAGGTTTAGAGGCGACAGGTTACCAAACTACTTATGAACGTTTCAATATTAGAGCCAATGTAGATATTGCTTTATCGGAATGGGCAACCTTAAAAACAGACGTAGCCGGAAGAGCAGAATTCAGAAACAAGCCTACCATGTCAACGGCTGATTTCTATACTGATTTGGCTTCTACAAGAGCATTAGAATACCCTATTTTTATTCAAGAAGGAGATTCAAGAGAAAATACAGTATTAGGTGCTAGCCTTAATCACCCGAAGAACATTTACGGTCAAATGCACTACGGGGGGTATGATATTCAGAATGACAAAAACATTCAAACCCGATTGGGTGTTGATTTTGATTTCGATAATTACATCAAAGGTTTATCAGCAGATATTTATGCTTCCATCGATTATAACTCTATGTTCAAATATGGTAAAAATGAAGGCTATAACAGTTATGCCGTTGTGATGCCAAATGAAGAGGGTTATCAACTACAATTAGTCAATTCAGGTTTAAAAGCGGATGACCAAGTAAGAAAGGCATCCAGTGACTACTACAGCAATGCTTTCTACGGTTCTATTAATTATGATAGAAACTTCAATGAAAAGCATCAGATTCTAGTAACAGGAATGGGGTACCTTCAGGCCACTTCAAACAGCAGCAGTTTCCAAGTGCACAAACACTTGCATTCTGGTTTGACAGCCAATTACATGTTCAATAAAAAATATGTAGTAGAAGGTTCTTCTGTGATTGTTGCTTCTAATACACTGCAGAACCAAAACCAACAGATGTGGACTTACGCAGGCGGTTTAGGATGGATAGTTTCCAATGAGAATTTCCTAAAGAACAATGGTGTGTTGACTTACTTAAAACTAAAAGGTTCTGCAGGTGTATTAGCTCATAATAATTCTTTGAATTATTACAGTGAAGTAACTCGTTATGGTGACGATGGAGATGCTCGTTTTGGTCCTTCCAACAACAACAAATATCCGGTTTGGAAACCAACCGCTTACGGTAATGAGGACTTAAAATATGAAAAAGCAATTGAACTCAATGCGGGTACGGAACTGACATTATTCAACAAAATCTATGTGGAGGCGAATGTATTCAGAAATGCCCGCAAAGATATGCCGGTAGCCATGGATGATTTCTACCCTGACTATTTGGGAGGTAATCAAATGATGATGAATTATAATTCTACGTTGAGCAATGGTTTTGAATTAATGGTTTCTTATATGAAACAATTAGGTGCATGGCATATCGGTTTCTCTTCTAATTTTATGTATCAGCAAGCCAAATGGGATCAGGTATTAGAATATAATTTTGATGAGAATTACTTAAGCCAGAAAGGAATGCCAATCGGTAATGTATACGGTTACAGAAACTTAGGTTTCTTCCAAAATGCCAATGCAATTGATGGTGCCACAAGACAAACTTTTGGTGTAGTAAGACCAGGTGATTTGCAATATGCTGACTTAAACAATGACGGAGTGGTAGATGAAGATGACAGAACGTATTTAGGTACTGTTGACCCAACAATGACTTTCGGTCTTCAGCTGAATGTAGGTTATAAAAACTTCAATCTCTTTGTACATGGATCTGGTTTGGCAGGGCATTATATCAACAACAACAATCAGTACTATCAGTTTGATGGTTTGATGAATTACACAGAAATAGCAAGAGGCGCATGGACTGAAGCAACAGCAGGTGAGGCTACTTACCCGGCTTTGACGACAGGACAGTCGACCAACAACTTCCAAAACTCTGATTTCTGGTTAGAGAAGGGTAATTTCTTCAGAATTAAAAGTGTGGAATTGAGCTATACAATGCCAGAGAAAATTGTAAATAAAATGGCTGGAATAGAATCAACTTTCACCCTGAGAGGAAATAACTTGTTTGAATTCACAACCATCAAAAACAAAAATCTGGACCCAGAAAGACCCAATACAGGCATCACAAACTTCCCGATTATGAGAAGCGTGACACTGGGAGCTCATTTCAAATTTTAAATGATGTAATGATATGAAAAAAATAAAGAATATAGTATTCAGCTTGATTATTGGACTATCAGCATCAGCATGTTCCAACTATCTTGAACTGGAGAGAGATAATAATCGATTTGAGGACGAAATTTGGTCGCACCCAAGTTCAGCAGAAGGCGTTTTACTTTCCGCTTACCAAGGATTACCCTCAGTGTACACCACTTACGGGAATGATATTTTGGATTGTGCAACTGATAATGCAGTGACAAGACAGATCAATGCCAATACAAGAAGAATGGCGGCAGGAGGATGGAACCCTTCAAGCAATCCTATTGGAGATTGGTCTGGATCTTATGAGGTAATCAGAAATATCAATGATTTTTTGGAGAAAGGTTTTGAGGTGGATTACTTTATTTCTGATTCACTTCGTAATGCCAATTACAAAAAACGTTTGTATGGTGAAGCCCACTTTTTAAGAGCTTACTACCACTTCAATCTTCTAAAAAGACATGGTGGAAAAGCCACAAACGGAAATGTATTAGGCGTGCCAGTGATCACAGAAAACATTTCACAATCGACGGTACTACCTCGCAATACTTATGAAGAAGTGGTAGCTCAAATCTTGAAGGATACCGAAGTAGCTATGGAGTATCTGCCATTAGAATACACGGGTTCTGATGTAGATTTTGGAGAGTCCAATCAAGGTAGAGCATCAAAAATGGCTGCACAAGCCCTTCGTTCTGTTGTAGCACTTTACGCAGCAAGTCCTGCTTTTAATGACCAAAACAGCGGTATCACTACAGAAGGAGGATGGAACAGAGCCGTGTACGAAAGTCAAAAATTGATTGATGTAATGGGTGGACTTCCTGCTTGGAACGATGACATTTATTTTGACGACAGAGTAGGAGAACCCATCATGCGTAGATACGCCAACAACAATGATATCGAGAAGAAAAACTTTCCACCTTCATTCAACGGTCAAGGTTTTACAAACCCTTCTCAAGAATTGGTAGACGCATTCCCAATGGCCAACGGCTTCCCGATTGATCACCCCGATTCTGGTTATGATCCATCAAAACCTTATGAAGGAAGAGACACACGTTTTTATGCCACTATTATCCATGACGGTTCTTCGTTTAAAGGCTCAACAATTGCAACATACGTAGGAGGAGAAGATCATGTGCAAGTGAATGAATATGCCACAAGAACGGGTTATTATTTGAAGAAATTCGTCAATCCGAATGTGAGTATTACACCAGGTACAACTACAAATGGCCGTCACTATGTGGCACTTTTCAGAAAAGTGGAAGCTTACTTGAACTACGCCGAAGCTGCAAACGAATTAGTGGGTCCTAACACAGTGCCATCATTTGGGAGGATGACCGCCAAAGAAGCAATTCAGGCCGTACGCCAAAGAGCACAAATCACATCAGATGCTTACCTGAATACTATTGCAGGAAGAGAAGCTTTCAGAACATTTATTCATAATGAAAGACGTATTGAATTAGCGTTCGAAAATCACCGTTTTTATGATATCCGTCGCTGGAATTATGATGTAGATGCTCTAAATTTACCTGTAAATGGAATAGAAATAAATATAGATCAAAACACACAGACAACTTCCTATCAAAAAGTTCATGTTGAAGATAGAAACTACCAAAGCCACATGATTTACGGTCCAATCCCTTATCGTGAAGTGCTGAAAGGTGAGGCTATTATTCAAAACATAGGATGGTAAATGAATGAATTATGAAAAGATTACTTTATACTTTTATCGCAGCATTTTTTTTATTGACCAGCTGTGAAAGCTACAATAATTACCTAACAGATTATGACTATTCATCGGTCTATTTCCCGTATCAAAAACCAGTAAGAACTGTCATAGCAGGAGAGGGCTTGCAGTTTAAAATGGGAGTTGTATTAGGTGGAAAGAGAGAAAACAATAAAACTGAGGTAGTGAAATATGCAATCGACAGCACACTTCTAGAAGGCACAGCTTTTGAAATGCTTCCTTCAGAATACTACACCTTGAGTAACGAAAACGAAATGTGGATTCAAGAAGGAGAATTCAACGGACTGATTGATGTAGTATTGGACTCTTCAAAGTTCCTGCAAGATCCTAACAGCTTGATCAGAAACTACGCATTGCCGATCAGAATCCTTTCATCTACCACTGATTCAGTATTGACAGGTGATGAACTGAAAGGAGTAGCACCAATGGATTATATGATTCCAGTGATCAAATACATCCACACCTTAGATGCAGTATGGTATCACCACGGTGTAGATTCAGCATTCAATGCCAGCGGTGATTTACAAGACGTAACAGTAAACAGTGATAAAGATATGGTCAACAATGTAGTGTGGAACTTATCGACCGTAGGTGCTACAGAAGTCATTACAAATGGCCTTTCAGGCATCCGTTTCACTTCTCGCTTGCACCTGAATATGAATTTTGATGATGGTATTATCGATCTAAAAAGTGCATCAGATTCAGAAATTCAAGACGTAGAAAACATTGCCTCACGCTATGTAAAACAAGATCAAAAAGTGTATTTGAAATATAAATATTCATTGAATGATCAAACGCATATCGTAACTGATACCTTAACGTTTAGAAACAAAGAGCTTTCTTTGGAGCTTTGGGACTAAATGTGAGGGAAGAGGTGAGATTTAAGAGGGAAGAATTGTGGTCGTAAAGTAGTTTTTTTTATTCAAAAGAAATGGAACAATAATTACGTGCACCACGACTGAAGTCATGGGCTAGTGATACTGACTCCAACAACACTAAAGTGTTGTCTCCGTTGCTAACCTTCAAGACTTTAGTCTTGATTAGGTTGCCCTATCACCTGCCCATAGTTTTAACTATGGTGCAAGAAACACTCGTTTTCATTTGCCCTACTACTTAATACATTGTAAACTAAATTATCGTAAATTATAGGTCTAAATTTTATAGAGATGAAAAAAGACCATATTCAAC
>NZ_JABANE010000009.1 GCF_012844305.1 Flammeovirga aprica JL-4 | reverse complement strand
AAGAATTAACTGTAATTGGGATCCGCTTTCGCTGATCTTATAATTACTTTTTCATTACATCAAAAGAACGTTTGAGCCGTTGCTCAATGAACTAATTTCTCAGTTTGTTTTGCTTCTTCTTTTCAGAAGCGAGTGCAAAGGTAAGAACTTTTTATTTTAACTTCCAAATCTTTTTTCAAAAATTCTTAAAGTTTTTTTCGTTGATTTTTCAACCTGCAACACTCTGAATTTCCAACTCCAAAAGAGAAGTTTTAAAAGCCTTTCGCTAAAGGCGAGTGCAAAGATAAAAAGAGTTTTTTAATCTGCAATGCTTATTTTGTTTTATTTAGAAACTTAATTTTCATTGCTTTATTTTACTCTGACACAAATAGTTGTATCATCAAAAAAGTCTCCTTTCACATCATGTTTTTGTTGGCTTTCCGTTCAAAAGCGAGTGCAAAGGTAAGAGCTTGTTTTGAAAATGCAAGGGATATCTCAAAGAAATATTTTAAATGAAAATCAACAACCACACAGACACCTATTAAACAGCACTTTATATTTTTCTCATAAGAGTAGGAAGGTAAACTTTTATATTACAACCCAATCCTTTTTCTGAAATCAGGTCTATTTTACCCCCTAATATTTCAACAGCTTCTTTTACAATAAAAAGTCCAAGACCTGTTCCTTCTTTGTATTCAGAGGCTCTGTAAAACATATCAAACACTTTATGCTGATCAGTTTCTGAGATTCCCTCACCATTATCCTCGAATTGAATTTCAATTCCTTCTTTGTAATCCCTTATTACAATATTCAGAAACTTATCATCCTTTTGATCATCACTATACTTTATACTGTTCGTAAAAAGGTTTGTCAAAATACTTCTCAGTCGGATGCGATCCGAGACAAAAAGGTGTTCAGTGGAAATATCCAAGTTAATCACAAAGTCATTACTTAGATAAAATTGATGACTATCGATGATTAATTTCAACTCACTGAATAAATCAATAGACTTTGGCTCTAACTGCTGCCTGTTGTTTCTTAGGAACTCCCCAAAATCTTTTATTAGGTCCAATACCCTGTCCACATTTTTATCCATCATTGGAAGGTAAGTTTTCATTACTTCTTCAGGCTTTTCCTTGTAAGCAAGATTCAGCAATCCTTTCAACGAAGTTATGGGACCTTTTAGATCATGAGTTGTACTATATAGGAAGCGATCTAATTCTTTATTGGTTTCTTTTAGTTCTTCGTTTTTGGCCAATAAGCCCTGTTCGTATTCTTTTCTTTTTGTTATATCATGAGCATTGAAGATGGTATATAGTTTTCCTTGGATCTTTGCGAGGTTAGCACTCAATTCTACATCTACATATGAAGAATCCCTCTTTCTCATTTTCACCTCAATTTTTGAAGGATTAGAAACGTCTCCGATACGGCAGTTATTTCTATATTCTAATATCTTATTATGATCCTGTTCATGGAAGAAGTCTAAAAATACCTTTCCTCTTAAATCAAAGTAATTACTGAAACCTAATAAACGCTGTAATCCTTTATTATAATTGACTACTCTTCCTGAAAACTCAGCAATAAAACTATCCTTTGCGGCATTAATCATTGATTTCAGCCATATTTTTTTGCTCTTGCTTAATTCTTCAATTCTTTTCCTTTCTGTAATATCTGTTACAGCCCCTACAAAACGTAAAAGATTACCTGTTTGATCATAAATAGCCCTGCCTTGAATATTCAAGAACTCCAACTGCGTAGCTTTAAATAGTTTTTCACTACACTTCACATCCAAATCTATTGGTTTATGAAGTATAGAAAGTCGCTTTATTGCATCCCTGAACAAAATACGGTAATGCTTATCGATATAGTTCAGTTGTGTTTTTGTTGAAGGTATTCCTTTTGATTTATTGAGATTCAAAAGTGTATAAAGGTGGTCTGACCAGTAATATCGCTCCTCATTCGGCTCATATACCCAATTTCCTACATGTGTTACTCTTTGTATTTCATCAATGTAGGTTTCATTCCTTTCTAAAATTCCAAGTTGTTTCTTCTGTGTAGAAATATCTTGAATACCACCATAAAGTCCTACTACTTTACTATGTCTTATAATAGGCCTTCCTGTGAGCCTAATCCATTGTTCTCCTCTGTACTTCCCTTTAATCAATAACTCCAGATCAAAGTCAGACTGTGTTCTGTAAGAGTTCAAGAGTGCTTTCCTAGCTTTATCATATGATTTCTCATCACACATAGAAAGAAGAGCAGTAGGATTTTTATAGATAAACTCTTGTGAAATCCCTATGACTTGAGCTACTTCCTCCGTCACATTCATTGTTTTAGAAAAACGGTCATAAACCCACCCGCAGGCCTTAATCAAGCGTTGCATTTCTTTCAACATCTGATTGTTTTGCTCTTTCTGCGTTACATTCTTGAGCGTTGCGAATACTGCATACTTCTTGTCTGAGATCCTTACTTTTCTTGTTTGTAATTCAAATAGCAAGGTGGTGCCGTATTTACAGCTAAGATCGATAAAAAGTTTATGAGGTGATTCTAACTCACTTGAAGACAAAATAAGTTGAAACTCCTTTAAGAAATGTGCTCTTAATGAAGAGTGTATAAAGTCAGTGAATTTTTTTCCTATGATTTCATGATCCGAATACTGAAGTAATGTCCTTAAATACTTGTTGATTTTTACAATTTTAAGATCAGTATCTATGATTGAATAACCAATATTGCTTTGCTCCAGCATGGAACTAAACATTTCCTCAACGGTAGAACGGGTAGTGATATCTTTACTTCTGATCAAACACCCTTCTACTTCCTGCCCCTGTAAATAAATAGGCTGATAATGTGTCTTCAGGAAAACTTGTTCACCGGAATGTATATAATAAGATAATTCTGAATGAAATTCTTCACCCTTGAAAGCCGCACTCACACCTATCTTCAAACGCTCGTACTTTTCTAGGAAGTAATGCATTTTTGAAGTAATGTTTTCAACTTTACCTAGCAACCTTTTACCCAAATCTTTTGCCGCATTATTATAAAATAAAACCTTCAGTTGTTTATCAATAATAAAGATGGCATCATCTGAATACTTCAATAAAAGGTGATTGGTCAACTTCAAAAAGGATACATCATTGTTTAGATCACCTTCACGATGCAATTTGACAATGAAGGCTTTTTTATCATTAATGATTTCTATTTTCTGATGTGTGCCGTTTTCATAATAAAGCTTCTGTTCTAAAGATGCTCCATAATCAAGCTGTTCTAATTCAAGAAAAGTACCTCTAAAAATGCCATGCCAAGCCTTAGGACAAAACTCAAAAAAATTAGCCGTCTTATCTCCTTCGAGACCGACACCTAGAATCTTTTGGATTTTGTGACTTTCTAAGAAAGAATAATTCTCTTTTTCAATTATAAAAAAAGGAATATTTTTGTCTTTCTCTATTAAATTAAGGAAAGTCTCTTTGTACATAGCGTAATTATATTAGTTACTCAAAGTAGATTTTTCTGACGACAAGAAACGGTTAGTTATTTCCGACATTACTAATTTTATACTAAAATAAAAAAAAACAAATGATCTCAAAAATTGTAACCGGTGTTTGGAACTGGGGTTTTCTTAGTTCTCAAGATATTTTAAAGCTGATTGAAACAAGTATTGATAATGGTATAGACACATTTGACCACGCTGATATATATGGTGGTTATACTATTGAAGAACAATTTGGTAAGGCTCTCGCTTTAAAACCAGAATTGAAACAGAAGATGAAGATCGTTACCAAATGCGGTATTAAACTGATCACTCCAAATAGGCCTCATCATCATATAAAGTCTTATGACACAAGTGCTGAACATATTATTCAGTCTGCTGAAAATTCATTAAAGGTTTTAGGGGTTGATAACATTGATTATTTATTGATCCACAGACCTGATCCTTTATTAAATCCTGCAGAAGTAGCGGAGGCGTTTTCATCTTTACAAAAGGAAGGTAAAGTAAAAGCTTTTGGTGTAAGTAACTTCTTGCCACATCAAGTAGATATGCTACACAAGGAATTTCCTTTAAGTATTAATCAAATTGAAATTTCTCCTTTGCAAACTAAAGCTCTTTATGACGGTTCTTTAGATAACTGCTTGAAAAATAATATTCAACCAATGGCTTGGTCTCCTCTAGGAAACGGTAGAATTTTCACAGAGTCTTCTCCTGAAATCCTTAATTTAAAACAAGTTGTTCAAGAAGTGGGGGAGAAATATGGATTAGGCATTGACCAAACGATTTTTGCATGGCACCTTACGCACCCTACTGCAATTGTTCCAGTATTAGGAACTACAAAAGCACATAGAATAGTGGATGCAACCAAAGCAATGAGCGTGAAATTGGAAAGAGAAGATTGGTTTAAAATATTAGAGGCTGCAGAAGGTCATGAAGTAGCCTAGGTGAAAAAAACAGTATGTCTGATAAAACTTCAAAAATTCAAGATCCTGGGGTTGGTGTTCAATATGAACATGAAACCAAACGTATTATTAACCCTGACGGTAGTTTTAATGTAAAGAGAATTGGTACTGCCAACTTTGTCCGTGACGCATACCATTGGCTGATTACCATTAATTGGCTTCCATTTATAGTGGTGATCGGAAGTATTATTATTACAACAAATGTTGTCTATGCTTTCTTGTATATGGCTTGTGGTGTCGAGCACATCACTGGCGTATTTCAGACCAATAGCCTTTGGGATGAATTTGTACAGGCCTTTTTCTTCAGTGTCCAAACTTTTACCACAGTGGGGTACGGAGCAATGTCACCGCAAAGTCATGCTATTAGTTTAATTGCGAGTTTAGAGGCTTTTAACGGGCTATTATTATCTGCATTTTCTACCGGTATTCTTTATGGGCGCTTTTCCAGACCTATCTCTAAGATTATTTTCTCTAAGAATGCTTTGTTGACAAAATTCAAAAATACGGACAAAGATTGTCTGCAATTCAGAGTCATCAACAAAAGAGAGAATACTTTACTTAATCTTGAAGCTTCCGTTTATGTATCTATCCAACAGAAACAGGTCGATGCCAACGGAAATGAAGAATTTAGAAGACAGTTTTATGATATTTCTTTAGAAAGATCCAATATCATGTTCATGCCTCTTTCATGGACAATTGTACATATGATTGATGAAAAAAGTCCTTTGTATAACTTGACGTTACAGGACTTGATACATCAACATGGTGAAGTATTGATTGTATTGAAAGGGTTTGATGAAACATTCGGGCAGGATACTTATACTTATCACTCCTACTTTGCCACTGACTTTGTGGAAGGGCGAAGGTTTGTCAGAAATTTCCATGTTGATGAAGCTGGAGATATTATACTGAATGTTGGTGATGTACACCTTACAGATAAGCTTCCTTCTAAAAAGAAAAAGAAATAATAGTATACAATTACGGCTATTACTTAAATCAAGTAATAGCCGTAACTTTTTTAAGACAATCCGTCTTTCACTTTCTGGGCTTTACTATTCCCTATCAAGTCAGCAATTTCCTCTACTGGAGCTGCTTTTATATTGGTAATAGTTTTATAATGCTTTAATAATTTCTGAATGGTATTTGGCCCCACACCAGGAATGTCTTCCAACTTGGAATGAATACTTCCTTTACTCCTTAAATTCCTGTGAAAAGTAATACCAAAACGATGGGCTTCATCTCTAAGTCGCTGTACTAACTGAAGTGATCTTGATTTCTTGCTCAAATGCAATGGAATGGGATCTTCAGGAAAGAATATTTCTTCCAACTTCTTCGCTATGCCTATAATTGGCAACTTCCCGTACAACCCTAAACTTTTGAGCGCTTCACAAGCAGAACTCAATTGTCCTTTACCTCCATCAATAATGACTAATTGTGGTAATTTCTGCTTTTCTTCCAGCAACCTTTTATAACGGCGATATACCGCTTCTTCCATTGAAGCAAAATCATCAGGACCTTCTACTGTTTTCACATGAAAATGTCTGTAATCTTTCTTTGATGGTTTTCCATCTTTAAAAACTACACAAGCAGAAACGGGGTTTGTTCCTTGAATATTCGAGTTGTCAAAACATTCAATATGAACAGGCACATCCTTCAGTTGCAACTCATTTTTCAATTGAAGTAATGTCTGATAATTACTTTTCTTATCACTGATTTCCCCTCTTGATGTTTCACGTTCACGTTTGAAATACATCGCATTTTTAAAAGACAACTGGATTAATTTTTTCCCATCTCCAATTTTTGGAACAGAAAACTCCACTCTGTCATCCTCTTCATCAAATGATGTAATTTCAATGTTTGTGTAAATTTTTCGGGTAGATGTTTTATAGCGTTCCCTAAAATCCATTATTGCTTGTAGCAGAATTTCTTCATCCTCTTCATCCATTCTTTTTGTAATCTGATTGGATTCCGCGTAGATAATTCCGCCATTCATAATTTTAATGAAGTTGACATAGGCAAAACGTTCATCAGATATAATCGCATATACTTCTACTTCTTTTAGAGTAGGTGAAACGACTAGTGATTTTGATTGGTAATTCGTGATTAACTCCAGCTTCTGTTTCCATGTGTTAGCCTCCTCAAAAGCCAGTGAAGCCACAGCTTCCTCCATTTTTGAAGTAAAATATTCTCGGGCAACACTCAAGTTACCTTTCAAAATATTCAGAATCTGTTGTATATCTTCATTATAACTTTCTTCCGTTTGTTTCCCCTCGCATGGTCCCAGACAGTTGTTGATATGATATTCCAAACAAACTGAATATTTAGCTGCTGCTACGTTTTCCTCTGACAGATTATAAGTACAGTTTCTGATTTTGTAGAGTTGTTTGAATAAATCCAATAGAGCAGACATTGCCCTGCCATTGGGATAAGGGCCAAAATAACGATGCCTTTTATCAGTTGTATTTCTCGTTGAAAAAACTCTTGGAAACCTCTCTTTAGTGACACAGATGTATGGATACGTTTTATCATCCTTCAGAAGAATATTATACTTTGGCTGATTCTTTTTGATGAGGTTATTTTCTAATAACAACGCATCATATTCAGAATCCACTACCGTATACTCTATCCCTCTGATTTCAGAAACAAGCTTTTTGGTCTTTCTATTCATTCCTGCTTGTTTCAAAAAATAAGAAGATACTCTGTTCTTCAGTTTCTTTGCTTTTCCTATATAGATGATTTTCCCTTCTTCATTGAGGTATTTATACACTCCGGGCTGAAGGGGAAGGTTTTTCACCACCTTCATCAACTCTTCCTTGTAATCCATAGCTATAAATATAAAAGAGACGTAGCTTTTATCACTACGTCTCCGTTATTTTTTATTCTTAATACAACTGCCTTTATTAAAACAGCTATGTATTTTTTACCAAAGCCTTAATCCATCAATTTATTCAACAGATTGAAACGAGCTTCAACAATTTTATTTTTATCATAAGTACTTGGGTCTACCTCAAGCGGTTTTGCCAAAACTGATGCTAATTTCAATTTCTGTCTTCTAGATAAATTATGAATATCTTTTTTATAATAATAATCCGCTGCTTCTCCTACGCCGTAGATATTATCTCCCCATTCAGAGTAATTCAGATAAAGTTCCAAAATTCTGTTTTTATCTAAAATACACTCCATTTCTACAGCCGCTAAAGTCTCTAAGTAAGAACCTAGGTTATTATTATGAGGAAATAAAAACATTGTTCTTGCTACTTTCTGAGATATTGTCTTTGTGTTAGGAGCTGACTTTTGAGAATATCCTATATGCGTTTTAAAAGAAGGATCATCCAAACCGACAATTGCCGTTTGCAAATCATTTGGGATACTTTCTTTCGGTATAAATTTAGGAGTAATTACATTATTTAGATCAAAATGAGATCTCACACACATAAACATAGACATAGAGGGATTAGCCCACTTTACATAAAGTGATCCTAATGCTATATATGCAAAAAATGAAATGTGAGCAACTATCGTCAGAACGGCTAATCGTTTTAAAAAGGGTACAAACATGCTAGTACATCATTTAATTAGGCATTTGAATTATAATAAGTAGTACTTTAATATAATCATTACCTGAAAGTTTTGTGGAGTAGTTTGCTGTTGGAAAACCAACATTTTTACTAAAGTTCTAGTTTTTCTTTATTAAATAAAAGAAAATCACTCACTTTCTTCCTCTTTTCTAATCGGTGCAACAATGGAAACTCTTTGCCATATCGCTACTAAATTACACCCTTCTGGATCTTCTTGAAGAAAAATCGAGAACTTTTTAAAGATCTTAAAAGAGTTCAAAGAAGGTAGTTTCACTCTGAAAACGTCTTTGGATTGATCGTATTTAAAAGTACCCCACTGCCCTACGGCTTTGTTGACAATCAAAGTCCACTCTGCTGTATCCGGAATAGCATATAATGAATAAGTACCGGCTTCAAGCGGTTGCCCTGCCAAGGTCACTTTTTCTGTTACTGTAATTTCAGTAGCATCATCATCACCAAACCTCCACAGTTTTCTCCATGGCACAGAAACTCCAAACTTTGTATCAAAATCAGATTTCATTTTTGGTCTTCCATAGGTCACTTTCACATAGGTTCCATCTTCCATTGTGTAAGTGGCTAAACCTGTATCACTCTTTCTTGGTTTGTGTTCCAATTCTTGAGCGAATACGTTGCTACTTAAAAGTGAGAACAGCAGTAATAATGTGTATATATTTTTGATCATCTCTTCGTAAAAATAAAAAACGGACATTACCGTATGATAATGTCCGTTCAAATATCGTAAAGAAATTTTAAAGTACGCCCTTTGTACTTGGAATTTCGTTGTTACCTTCTTCTACTTGAATAGCCATTCTTAAAGCTTTTGCGAATGCTTTGAATGTACCTTCAATAATATGGTGGTCATTATCACCTGATGTCTTAATGTTTAAGTTACATCCTGATGTATCAGAGAATGACTTAAAGAAGTGTGAGAACATCTCTACTGGAAAATCTCCAACTCTTTCTCTTGATAAAGGTGCATCACATACAAACCAAGGTCTTCCAGAGAAATCTAATGCAACCTGTGCTAAAACTTCATCCATTGGTGCGATAAAGAAACCGTATCTAGCGATACCTCTTTTATCACCTAGTGCTTGTTTGAAAGCTTCGCCAATAGCTAAACCTGTATCTTCAATAGTGTGGTGTTCATCAATATGAAGGTCACCTTCTACTTTCACTGTCAAATCTACTTTACCATGCCTTGCTACTTGGTGCAACATGTGATCGAAGAAACCAATACCCGTAGATAGTTCAGATTTGCCTGTTCCATCAAGGTTTACTTGAATAAGAATCTTCGTTTCGTTTGTGATTCTTTCTACTTTGGCAGTTCTTCCTCCTGCTTTATAGTTTTTCAAGAAGCTGTAAATCTCTTTCCAAAATTTTGTTGTCAATACAGCCTCTGACTTTTGCTTATCACCAATTAAGATTCCTTTTGCTCCAAGGTTCGTTGCCAATTCAACATCCGTTAAACGGTCGCCAATCACAAAAGAGTTAGCCAAGTCATACTCACCTGACATGTATTTGGTCATTAAACCTGTTCTTGGTTTTCTTGTTGGAGCATTTTCATGTTCGAATGTTTTATCAATTAAGATATCATCAAACTCAATGCCTTCACCTTTCAGTGTGTCCAACATTTTATTTTGAGCTGGCCAAAAAGTATCTTCTGGAAAGCTATCTGTACCCAAACCGTCTTGATTGGTTACCATTACTAATTCGTAATCCAATTCGTCTGCAATTTTCTGCAATTGAGAAATTGCTTGAGGAACAAAAGCTAGTTTTTCTAATGAATCTACCTGATAATCTACAGGAGGTTCAACAATAATTGTCCCGTCGCGGTCTATAAATAATGCCTTTTTCATCTTAAAGTTTGTTGTCCGTTTGAAAGTTATGTTCTTATTGTATGGTACCGTTTCGCCATTTTTTCACAGTATCAAACCACACACGTTTATAATCATAAGAACGCTTTAATACATAATGCGTTCCTGTAAATTGATTCAGATCTTCGAAAAAATCAAATTCTACTTGCCCGTGATTCAAGTTACTGTCATAAGACCAACGAATTCCACCGTCAATATTTGAAATTTCATCTGGTGCCCCAAAAATAATATAAACAATGCCTCTATCCGTCTTCCAGCCTTCTTTATATTCAGAAAACTGTGTATTTGCTTCAGAAACTCTTTCAAAATACAACTTGATCAAGCGTTTTGCATTATCAGGAGACCCTGCCACATTGATCCAAAAGTTTTCAAAGGCTTCTCTTGGGCGTTGACCTGTTTTGAATGAGGTCATTTCATTTTGAGTGGAAATATAAACCATTGCAGGATAAATATTTCTCATCTTTTTATACTTCGGAAAGTCAGAGGGCATAGCTGTAAATCCTACTCCATCTCTGCCGGTTGTATCAGTCTGTATAAAATACAAACCTGTTGTTTTAATCTCTATAGGCTGATTGGCTTTTACCTCAAAAGTAGAATCTACAATCATAGGATTACCAGTATTGGCATTTTCCACCATTGGAGGCGGTGCAGGCATAAAGTCAGTAGAGAAATGATACACAAAATATCGTTCCGCTTCATTGCCTTTAATCGTGAATTTTTCTCCTACTCGAACGTATTTTCCTGTGCTACCTAGATTGACGGTGAAATTAGATACACTTTGAGCTTGCAGTATAAATGGGGTTAATATTCCAATGAATACTACTGCCATTATTTTAACAGTTTGTTTCATCAATTAAACTTGTTAGATGTTTTTCTATTCTATAGATCTCATTTTAGGGATTATAGAAGTTAATGTAAAAAATTGAAGTTGTCAATTCTAAGCATCCTAAATTGAAAAAAGAAAGGGTAGACACATTGGCCTACCCCTACATTTATATGTTTGTTTTAAAGAGCTTAATCGCAATAGCTAGAAGTATAATACCGAATACCTTTCTTAAAATATTCGCTCCTCCTTGCCCTAGTTTTTGCTGAATCCAACCTGAACTTTTCAAAACGATATACACAAATATCAAGTTGATAAAGATCCCTAAAAGTATACTAAAGGTTGAATACTCTGATTTTAGGGAGATAATTGTTGTCATTGTTCCTGCTCCCGCTATTAATGGAAAGGCCAATGGAACAATCGACCCTGTGCCTCCTTCTTCCGCTTCGCTTCTGAAAAGGACAATTCCTAAAATCATTTCTATTCCTAATAAGAATAGAATAATGGCACCTGCAATTGCGAATGAACTTACATCAATCCCAAATAAGCTTAAAATCTGCGTTCCGACAATCAGGAATAATACCATAATGATTCCTGCTACAATTGTAGCTTTTCCCGATTCGATTTTCCCTTCTTTTTCTCTTAAGTCAATAATAATAGGGATTGAACCTATGATATCAATTACTGAAAAAAGAATAAGTGACACAGATGCCACAGCTTTGAAACTAACATCTAATTCCATATGTACTCAGACAAAATTTATTTAAACTACTTATTTACTCTCTGTGATTTCTGCCTTCCAAAAATTTAGACGAGAATCACTTTTTGCATTTCCTGCGTTGTACTCACAAAAAATAATCAACTACTTCCCTAAGTTTATTTTTGACTGAGTACTTTTAATACTAAGACAGAAGCGAACGGATTTTTTTGAGGTGAGAGTTAAGAATTAAGAGGTAAGAAAAATGGTTCGTATTATGGCTCTTAGGGCACAATCTTCCCTCATACCTCTTCCTTTTTCCCTTTAAAAATTATCCTTTTACTTATTTCCTAGAACTTATCTTAATTTATATTATTCACCTTCTGTTACGAAGCCAGCATTTTTCAAATCTTCCCAATAGCTAGGGTATGATTTTGCCACTACGCCAGGTTCTTCAATGTCCAATTCACCAAGCAATGATAATGGAGCAAAGGCCATTGCCATTCTGTGGTCATCATAAGTATCGATAGTTTGTCCTTCGATCTTGATACCTCCTTTTGGAACTCTGATTTCTTCATCACCAATTACTTCAATCTCCAATCCTAATTTTTTGATTTCGTTTTGAAGTGCGGCAATTCTATCTGTTTCTTTGATTCTCAAGCTTTGAAGACCAATCATTCTTCCTTCCATACCTAAAGCGGCTACTAAAGAAACAATAGTCTGTGCTAAATCAGGGCAGTGAGTGAAATCGTAATAGAACTTATCTGCTAAGCCTGTTTTCGTTAAACGAACACCATCTGCTTCAAAAGTACTCTTCACGCCTAATTGCTCCATGATTTCAACAATAGCTTTATCACCTTGTAAAGAATCTTCTCTTAAGTTCATGATCTTTACTTCCGCTTCATCAGAAAGTGCTACGATGCTGTACCAGTAACTTGCACCCGACCAATCTGACTCAATCGTATAAGCGCCGCTTTTGTAGTTTTGAGGGGCAACAGTAATTACATTGTCCTCCCATTTATATTCTACTCCAAAACGTTCCATCAAGCTTAATGTCATCATGATGTAAGGCTTAGAGTTCACATCTCCTTCCAATACAATTTTTAATCCTTGAGGAAGTGAAGGTGCTACTAATAGCAATGCAGAAATATATTGGCTACTTACATCTCCTCTGATATTTACAGTATCAGTCGACTGTGCAAAACTTTTGATTTTATGTGGAGGATAACCTTCATTGTTCATATAATCAATGTTTCCACCAATCGAACGTAAAGCATCAACAAGAATTCCAATTGGTCTTTCTTGCATTCTTGCTGTTCCTGTCATTATGGTCTCACGGCTATTTGCTGTAACGTAAGCCGTAAGGAAACGCATTGTTGTTCCTGCATCTAATACATCCAATGTAAGCTCATCGCTATCCAATAAACGCATCATAGTCTGCGTATCTCTCGCCATTGAGATATTGTCCAATTGAATATCCTCTGTTGCGGATGCTTGAATAATTAAAGCCCTGTTACTTTCACTTTTAGAAGATACCAAAGGCACATCTAAACTCACTTTTTTCGTAGGGTGATAAATTTTCATCTGTCTGTTAGTGATTTTGGTTCTCAAAAATTTCCATTTCAAAAAGCGTTGCAAGGTGATTCTTCAATACCGCTTCCACTTCTTGCATATTGACTGCATGACCTAATTCATGTTCCATAGAGGTAACTGCTTTGTCAGAAATACCGCAAGGGACAATGTTTCCAAAGAATTTTAGATCCGCATTGACATTAAGTGCAAAACCATGCATGGTCACCCATCTACTTGTTTTGACACCCATCGCACATATTTTTCTAGGGTTTGGATCATTTTCCTCTCCAATCCAAACACCCGTTAAACCGTCTATTCTACCTGCTTTTATACCGAAATCCGCTAACGTTAAAATGATAGCTTCTTCTAAAAAGCGAAGGTATTTGTGTATATCCGTGAAGAAATTATCAAGGTCTAAAATAGGGTAACCAACTATCTGCCCGGGACCATGATAAGTGATATCTCCTCCTCTGTTGATTTTAAAAAACTCAACGTGCTCTTTCTCCAACCCTTGCTGATCTAACAAAAGGTGTTCTTCTTTACCACTTTTTCCTAATGTATACACATGAGGGTGCTCCACAAACAACAAATAATTTTTTGTTTCAATTGGTTCCTCTCCTCTGTCTGTTCTCTTTCTATTTTCTAGTTTTGTCTGAACAATAGCATCAAACAATTCTGTTTGGTAATCCCACGCCTTGGCATAAGGCATTTTACCGATGTGTTGAAACTCAACTTTTTTATTCATGTTCCTCTCTTTTTCTGTTGTAATACATGACATGAAGTCACAGACTACATTCTCACGAATACGAATACTTACGCGAATTTGCACAAAAAAAACCTCTCCTTTATAAAGAAGAGGTTCATATCTACTAAAAAGTGTCTTTTTTTTCTAATTCGCTGACTTAATATACGCTAAGAAGTCGCCTTGCACACCTAAAGTGTTGGCTAATTTGAGCATAGCGGTAGCTTCCATCTCACTGATATACCCTTTTCTATTGTTGGCATCCCATGCAAGACGTATATATTTTAATCTCGTTTCTGGAGGAAAATCCATCATTACATCAGAGAGATAATCTTTTGCTCTATCGAAAGCATTGACATAATCTTCTCCGATAAACTGTGTTGCCCATTCCAATTCTTCATGACCTTGAATGTTAGTGGCAGTCTCCTCCAAGATTGCTTGTTCATCCTCATCTAGCCCGTGATAATGGAATATCACCGATTTGATTAATAGATAAGCTTTTTTCTCTTCACTAGTCATTTTTTATAATTGGAGGTTTTGTCTAGACAAATATAACATTAATGTTAGTTCAAGCAAATAAACGTTAATGATTAAAATAAAAAACTGCTTACAAAAATAGTTTAATAATGAATTTTCATTCGTTTATTTTTATAAACTTTAGAGCATATCAATGTAAATTATTTTCATAAAAATACATTAAACATGCTCTAAATTCTTTTCTAAACTCAATATACAGCTAAGTGTACTTTAAAGTCAAAATCTATTTCACTTTTTGCATAAAATATTCTAAAGTACGCTTAAGTCCTTCAGATCGATCTACTTTCGGTTCCCAATCTAAAATTTCTTTTGCTCTAGTAATATCTGGCTGACGCTGTTTTGGATCATCTTTAGGAAGATCATGATAAACAATCTTAGAACCTGAGTCCGTCAACTTCACAATCTCTTCAGCAAATTCTTTAATAGTGATTTCCTGAGGATTACCAATATTTACTGGATCATGGTAATCAGACATTGTTAATCTGTAAATACCTTCCACTAAATCGTCTACATAACAGAACGACCTTGTTTGTGAACCATCACCGAAAACTGTAATATCTTCTCCTCTTAATGCTTGGCTCATAAATGCCGGCAATGCTCTACCGTCATTCAGACGCATACGAGGTCCGTAAGTATTAAAGATTCTTACCATACCCGTATTCACACCATGGAATGTATGGTATCCCATCGTAATTGCTTCCTGAAAACGCTTTGCTTCATCATAAACTCCTCTTGGTCCAATTGGATTTACGTTACCCCAGTAATCCTCTTTTTGAGGGTGTACATTAGGGTCACCATATACCTCTGAAGTAGAAGCAATCATAAAACGTGCTTTTTTCACTCTTGCCAAACCTAATAAGTTGTAAGGTGCTAATGAACCTACTTTCAATGTTTGGATTGGCATTTCTAGATAGTCAATTGGGCTTGCAGGAGAGGCAAAGTGAAGGATGTAATCTAAATCACCTGATACGTGTACAAACTTTGTAACATCATGGTGGTAGAACTCAAAGTTTGGATTTCCAAAAAGGTGCGAAATGTTATCTTCACTACCTGTAAGGAAGTTATCCATCCCTACTACTTTGAAACCATTTGCCAAAAATTTGTCACACAGATGTGACCCAAGGAAACCGGCGGCTCCCGTGATTAATACTCGTTTCATGATTTATTGTAAATATGTAAATTTTGTCTTTAAACGTAGCTCGATTATGCTTCTTACAGATAATCTTCTATTTCTCCCAAACCTTGACGAACTACATCAAAATCTCCGCCAACTAGGTTAATTACTGTAGATAAATGGATATTTCCGTATCCACCATCAATTACAGCATCTACTAAGTGGCCATATTCTTCATAAATCAATTCTGGATCTGTTGGATATTCTTGAATATCATCATCCATTTTCAATGAAGTGGTTACAATTGGGTTACCTAATAGATTGACTAGTTCTCTTGGAATATTGTGATCCGGCACACGAATACCTACCTCTTTTTTCTTGGAGTCCACCAGCTTTGGTACTGAATTACTCGCTTGCATGATAAAGGTAAACGGTCCCGGTAAAGCTTTTTTCAACAACCTGAATGTAGGTGTTTCAATGTGCTTTACATAGTTAGTAATATCTGAAAGATCATAACAGATAAAAGACAGGTTCATTTTATTTGGTTTTAATCCTTTAAAACGGATCAGCTTCTTCAATGCATTTTGATTCATAAGGTCACACCCTACACCGTAAACTGTATCCGTTGGATAAATTATTAACCCTCCTTTTCTTAAGATATTTACCACCTGATTGAGTAATCTCTCTTGGGGATTATCTGCGTTTATTCTAAAAAATTCTGCCATGGCTTTACTTTTAAAGGAGTGAAGATAATCTATACATTATTAAATTACCCATATCTTACGGTAAACTCAACAAAACTTTTCATTAATATTGAAGATCTGAATAAAAAATTAGAGAAGACAATGGGTTATATCACTATTCCTGTAAAAACATGGTATTTACAGAAAGACAAACAAATACAGACACATTTAAAGTTTTCTTTGAAGGGAGAAATCAAAGAGTGGGCCCCTAAAAATAACGTAGAATACCTTGATGTGTATAATGCTATTGGGAAAGATTGGGGCTGGACTGGAAGAGTTTTGATGGCTGAAGAAGAATTAAGCGACTGGTTAAACTCACCGGAGTCTAAATTCTATTTACTAGAAGTAGAAGGAAAAACAGCCGGTTTTATAGAATTTGATTTTAAAGATGTAACAAGACCCGAAATCGTTTACTTCGGTCTGATGCCAGATTATATCGGAAAACAATTGGGATTGCCTTTCCTTACTCATGCCACTCATCAAATCGAAAAGTTAGAGGAGGTAGAAAATGTATGGTTGCATACTTGTGAATATGATCACCCTTCAGCAATTAAAGTCTATCAAAAAGCTGGATTTGAAGTTTATAAAGAAGAAGTGGATAAGGAACCTTATGATGAGGATTTTTTGAAAGAGTTTAAAGAAAAGTTCCGTAATTAGTGGCCATAAAAAAAGTGTGCGTAATTAATCTTATTTAAAATGAAAAAAATCTGTTTTGCGACAAACAATGTCAATAAATTAAAGGAAATACAACAGCAATTGGATGGACTTTACACAATTGTAAGTCTTAAAGAAATTGGCTGTGAAGAAGAGTTGCCTGAAACACAAGAAACTTTAGAAGGAAACTCTTTACAAAAGGCACAATACGTTTGGGATAATTATGGGGTAAGTTGCTTTGCGGATGACACAGGCTTAGAAGTAACGGCACTTAACAATGAGCCAGGTGTTTACTCTGCAAGATACGCAGGTCCTCAACGTGATTCTGAAGATAATATGGATTTGGTTTTGAAAAACCTTGAAGGAAAAGAAGACAGATCCGCTAGATTTAGAACGGTCATTACGTTGCTTTGGGAAGGAAATATAGAACAAGTAGAGGGAGAAGCGAAAGGTGAAATTATTTCTGAAAGAACAGGTGATCAAGGATTTGGATATGACCCTATTTTCCAGCCTGAGAATGAAACCAAAACCTTTGCTCAGTTATCTTCTACTGAGAAAAATAAAATTAGCCATAGAGGAAGAGCGGTTTCTAAATTAATTGAATTATTAAAAGATAAGGTTTAAATTTATTGATCTTACTTTCACTACTTTTTTATTTTTATGAATAAACTAACATTACAAACAGAAAAAGAGTACAAAAACTTTGGTCTAGCCTTTGGACTTGGTTTTGTCATTGTACAAATTATTCCACTTATATATGGATTAATCAGTGGAGCAGGTGCGAGCACATGGACTACAATTGGACTTATCTTTACAAGTTTTTTCAGTTCACCTGCTATTCTATTTTTAGGAATAGGGTTTTTAAAAGGATATAAAGAAAAAGCAGTGTTCTGGATTGGTATCCTTGGCCTATGGTTAAGTGTGATGCTGAATCTTTACATTCTTCATGGAGGAGAAGAGATACTTTTAGAAACGATATTGCATAAGCTTTCTAGAAAACTTGTCGTTTTGATCATTTCATTATTGATCATACGTCATTTTATAACTACTAAAAACTTGATGCACTTAATTGCAGGTTTTGGTATTTACGTACTGATGTCTGCTACTAGTTCTTTTATTCAGTTCAGGGACAGTCTTAGTAATGATATCATTATCAGTCAAGTACTTTGGGGAGCTTTAATCTACGTATTTGGTATAGGCGCTGGTTATATTTTACTCCGTATTTTCTCAGGAAATAATGACCACGAAGGAAAAGATGCGACAGTTGAAACTCAAGGTTTACATAATTCCCAACTGATCTTCTACTTTATGATCTTCTGCTTATACTTTTCAGATATCTGGATGGGACAATCAAGCTTAAGAACGAATGTCAATATACTTTTTCAATTGCTTTATGCTTCTGTGGGTATTATTTATTTCACTAAAAATATCATTACAATTGGCATGGCATTGACGCTTCTATCTCTTATTGGTAGAATCATCGCTTTCTCAAAAGATATGAGTGTTATGAATGTAATAGGAGTTGCTATAACATTGGTATTCTTAGTTTTATTTGAAATGTCAAGAAGACAATTTGGTCAAAAATCGAAGAAATAAATTCAACTTCCTACTTAATAAAAAAGAGCAATTGTAATCTATAAAAAATACAATTGCTCTTTTTTTATTATTGAAAAATTGATGGATACTTCTCCCTCACCAATATTTGGTGAACTTATGAGGTTAGGCATTCATCAAAGGCGGGTAAACACATAGGTTTACCCCTACATTAATCTTTTTCGTACTTGATTTTGATGCCATGGTATCTTTCCTCTGGCTCATAATCTTTCTGTAATGGATGTCCTACCCAATCGTCTGGCGAAAGAATTCTTCTGAGATCAGGATGGTTTTCAAATTTCATCCCCACTAAATCATACGCTTCTCTTTCATGCCAATCCGCTGCTTTCCACACAGATGTCACACTTGGCAGTGAAGGTGACTCTCTATCCAACATCACTTTCAACGTCAGTTTATGACCAAAAGGAATAGAATACAAATGATAAATCACTTCCATAGTCTTCTTTGCAGGACCATTGTCTACCCCTGTCAAGCAAGAAAGTGTATCGAAGTAAGTCGTTTTATTCTCTTTTAAAAACTGGCAAACTGTCGCAATATCCTTTCCCTCCACAATAATTTCATCTTGTGGTTTGATCGGGTTATAAGTCAATGTACAATCTGAAAGATTTTCATTGATCAATGCTAATATTTCTTCTGTTGTCATTGTTAGGCAGTTTGTTCTTTTAATAGATTTTCAACAGCAGTTGGAGCCATTAAAGTTTCCTTCTTGATCTCATCTCTCAGCTTCAAAATACCTCCAATCAGCGCTTCTGGTCTTGGTGGGCACCCTGGCACATAGACATCTACCGGAATAATTCTATCTACTCCTTTTACTACATTATAGCCGTGTTCCCAGTATGGACCTCCACAGTTAGAGCAAGACCCCATTGAAATCACATATCTAGGCTCTGCCATTTGCTCGTACAAACGACGAACTCTGTCAGCCATTTTGAAAGTTACTGTTCCTGAAATAATCATACAATCCGATTGCCTAGGTGAAGCTCTAGGAAAGACCCCAAAACGGTCCAAATCATAATTGGAAGCAAACGTACTCATCATTTCAATGGCACAGCAAGCCAAACCAAAACCCAAAGGCCATAGTGATGACAAACGAGCCCAGTTGATTAAATCGTCTACTTTTGATATAACTATTTCTCCTTGACCAAAATTCTGGTCCATCAGTCCTTTCATAGTAATGTAGTAAAGTTTAGTTTTTTAATTCTGCCAATAACTCAGCACCTCCATTCGCTAAAGTTTCCTTTGCAATTTGAGTTCCTGCCTCTTCTACTTTATCGGCATCTACAGTATAGGTGTAACGGATTTGCGGTTTACCTTCCGGAACTGCTAAACCACCTGTGATATTAATTTGTTTATCTTCTGTCCAAGTTGCCAAACAAAATGCAGGAATACTACATCCACCCTGCAACTCTTTTAAGAAAGCTCTTTCCCCTCTTACACAACGCTCAGTATCTTCGTCATTGATAGCTTTTCGTACCGCTTCTTTCACCTCAGAATCCAATGTAACGGCTGATTCAATAGCGACACAACCTTGACCAGTTGCAGGAGTAAAAGTATCTAACGGTAGTTCATGTACGATCATATCATCGTATTCCATTCTATGAACTCCAGCGTAAGCAAGCATCAATACATCACATAAACCGTCTTTCATTTTCTGAATTCTTGTTTGAAGATTTCCTCTTACATCAACAATTTTTGCATTAGGAAAGTGCTTTTTCAGCATTGCCACTCTTCTTACTGAAGATGTACCGATGACAATCTCAGAAGAAGCATTGATTTCCAATCCTTCTTTATGGCTCACAAATACATCATGACACGCTTCTCTTTCTGTAAAGGCAATCAACTCAAAATCATCACCTAACGAAGCTTGCATATCTTTTGCACTGTGTACTGCTATATCAATACCGCCATTTCTCAACTGTTCTTCCAGCTCTTCAGTGAAAACACCTTTTGAGCCAATTTTTGATAATGAACGGTCTAAAATTTTATCTCCTTTTGTTTCAATCAGTACTAATTCAGCTTTATGATTATTCTTTTCCAAAAGCTCTTTTACATAATAAGCTTGCCATAAAGCGAGCTTACTTTTTCTAGTACCGATTTTAATTATTCTTTCTGCCATAATTGTATCTTTCTAATGACGCGAAGATACACACTAAGAAATTCAAAATAAAGGGCTTATAATGGAATACAAAAAAAAGACATTCAATATGTATCGAATGTCTTTCCACAACTGGTTAATGTTACTGGTGTATCATGCCATATAATAGGTGACTAACCTATTATCTTTACCTATAACAATAATAAGGTATAGAAAGTTCATTGCGAAACATTTTTAGAAATAAAAATGATTTTCTTAGAATTTTAATATGATATTTCATCAAAACTTCAATTTTTAGCCTGTTTTTCTTAACAATACGTAAAATTCAGATATTATTCCTATTTGATATCAAGATTAGTATATTTGTCAATGCAAATTAATGCAGAGACTTTTATATGAAACTTAAACACTTTAATCTTTCCATCGGCACACAAATTATGAAGGCCCTTGGGGAGGAGTCTAGAATACGTATCATGCACCTTCTCTATGAAAATGAGGAAATGTGTATTTCAGATATTGAACTGGTTTTAGATTATACCCAGACTAAAACTTCAAGGCATTTGATCTATATGAAGAATGCCGGATTGCTCAATGTTAGAAAAGTGGATCAATGGTCTTTTTATTCTATTAAAGAAGAAATTTCTGGTATCATAGAAACAATCTTCAATTATATGGAGAAAGACACCACACTGATTGAGGATCAGACGACTTACAATACATTGTTCAGCAATCGTGAATTGGCGATCAATAAAATTGAAAGAAGAAGAATGAGTCATTATCCAATAGGAGATTAATATATATGAGAAAATTAAGCATGGATGAACTTAACAGAGTGAGTGCTGAAGAGTTCAAAAGTCAGAAGAAAAATAATATTGTAGTTGTTCTTGATAACATCAGAAGCCTTAATAATGTAGGTTCTGCTTTTAGAACAGGTGATGCTTTCGCAATTGAAAAAGTTGTTCTTTGCGGTATTACTGGCAAGCCACCTCACCGCGATATCCACAAAACTGCCTTGGGTGCTCAAGACACGGTCACTTGGGAACACTTTACAGATACAGTGGAAGCGATCAAAAGCTTAAAAGAGGAAGGTTATAAAATCATTGCTGTTGAGCAGGTTGAAGGATCTACTTCTCTTCAGGACTTTCAGACTACACCTGAAGAAAAAGTAGCTTTGATCTTCGGTAACGAAGTGATGGGTGTGAGTCAAGAAGCGATTGAAGCTTCTGATATCGCTTTAGAAATTCCTCAGTTTGGTACAAAACACTCATTGAACGTTTCTGTTACTTTGGGGGTTGTATTATGGCAAGTTTTACAACAGAAGCTTGGTTAATTATCAAGTTCAAAATATAAAAAGGGCTGTTTCAATTTTATTCTTGAAACAGCCTTTTTTATATAAAGAAACCACCCCGGTTTAAAGGGTGGTTCTGCTAGTTATTAGATAAGACTAGATTATACATTACAAATCAAAATACAATTGCAAACAATTGTAAATGCAATTTAATCATTTTTTTGTAACAAAAAATAAAAGGCATAAGGTAATATCATATTTACCCTATGCCTTTATTTGTATCAATTAATAGACATGTCTATTAAATAGCGGGTAGACACATAGGTCTACCCCTACGATACGATGTTTATTCCCACTCAATAGTTGCAGGTGGTTTAGAACTGATATCATATACCACTCTGTTTACACCTTTTACTCTATTGATGATATTGTTACTGATTTCAGCAAGGAACTCATATGGTAAGTGTACCCAATCGGCAGTCATACCATCTAATGATGATACTGCTCTTAGTGCAACTACTTTTTCATAAGTTCTCTCGTCACCCATTACACCTACAGACTGTACAGGAAGAAGCATTGCTCCTGCTTGCCATACATCGTCATATAAGCCGTGGTCTTTTAAACCTTGGATGAAAATATGATCTACTTCTTGTAAGATTTCAACCTTTTCAGCTGTAACGTCACCTAATATACGAATACCAAGACCTGGACCTGGGAAAGGATGACGGCCTAAGATTTCTTGAGGGATGTTTAATGCCTTACCTACCAAACGTACTTCATCTTTGAATAAAGTATTTAATGGCTCTACTACTTTCAATTTCATGTAGTCAGGAAGACCACCCACGTTGTGGTGAGACTTGATAGTAGCTGAAGGTCCTTTTACAGAAACAGACTCGATTACGTCAGGATAAATTGTTCCTTGACCTAACCACTTCGCGTTTTCTACTTTCTTAGATTCTTCTTCAAAAACGTCTACGAAAACTTTACCGATTGCTTTTCTTTTTGCTTCCGGATCTGTTTTTCCTTCTAATTCAGCATAGAACTTATCTTTAGAATTTACGCCTTTTACATTAAGACCTAAACCATGATACGATTTTAATACTGATTCGAATTCGTTTTTACGAAGTAAACCATTGTCTACAAAAATACAGTGTAAGTTTGCTCCAATTGCTCTGTGAAGTAATACCGCAGCCACTGAAGAGTCAACCCCTCCAGACAAACCAAGAATTACTCTATCATCACCTAATTGCTCTTTTAAAGATGCTACTGTTGCATCTACAAAAGACTCAGGCGTCCAGTTTTGGTCACAACCACAAACACCTACTACAAAATCTTGTAGCATGAATTTACCGTCTGTAGAGTGCGTTACTTCTGGGTGGAATTGTAAACCGAATGTATCTTCACCGATGATTCTGAAAGCGGCAACAGGGATACTGTTTGTGCTTGCAATCACCTTGAAAGTAGAAGGAAGGTTTAGGATAGTATCGCCGTGTGACATCCAAACTTGTGTGTCGTTTGGAATACCTTTCATCATTGGGCTCGTGTGGTCAATGAAGTCAAGGTTTGCACGACCGTACTCACGGTGCTCTGAACGTGCTACAGTTCCTCCATTTTGGTGAGCTAACATTTGCGCTCCGAAACATACACCCAATAAAGGCATTTTTCCTCTGATGTCAGAAACATCAAAATTAGGTGCATCTTCTTCTAAAACTGAGTGAGGGCTACCAGAAAGGATAACACCTTTATACTCAGAGTGATCAATCTTTGGCTCGTGATTGTAAGGGAAAATCTCACAATAAACGTTTAACTCCCTGATGCGTCTTGCAATCAGCTGAGTGTACTGTGAACCGAAGTCGTAAATTAGGATCTTGTCCATAACAAAGGTTGTATTCAGAGATTATTTTTTGATCGTGCAAAGATGCTGTTTTTTATTGAGAAAGTGACAAGTAGGGATCTTTTTTTTGTTTTAATTAAGTGAAAAACAAGAGTCCCTCTTCAAATTAATGAGACAGGACTCTTGAATAAAAGACTACTCACAGTTCTTCTGGCATAAATTATATACCATCTTTTATAATTCTTGAGAGCCTGAAAAGAGTGACCGCTTGTTTTCATTAAAATTGTAAAAACAAAAAACCGGAACCTTATTATATAAAGCTCCGGTTTCTATTTTGGTAATAACTATTTTAGTTCATCAGAAACTACATTTCTAATACTCAAATAATATTACATTCTATATTGAAAATCAATACTACAGAATTAGTCAGGAATTACTTCCGAACATTCACTCTTCGTTAAATTATCAACTTTACTAGACGATGCAAACTCAGTTCCATGGAAAGATTTTCCAACATATCTTTCACTTGAAGGATTTCCACCTTTACATGAAGATTGGAACTCAACCACTAATTCATCAACTGCAGACTGTCTTACAACTCCGTCTCTTGTTTCTACAACATAAAGATCTACTTGATCATGAGCATCAGCTACAGGAACAACTTTATAAGTATAAAACTTAAGAATAGCTGTAGTTCCTTCCACAGATAATTCTCTTGTTGGAACTGTTGCGTATACATCTTTTTTATTATCAACATCTGAACTATCAACACCAATTTTCACTGATGTAGTCCATTGATGAACCCCTGAATGATCAGCAGGAGTAAATGATTTGTCATCTTCAGAAGAACATGCTGCAAACATGGCAACTAGTGACAAAATATATAATAACTTTTTCATTTTTATCAAATTTAAACTTGAGAGGACTTATTTGTAATTGTTGAATGCTGAAGTATTCCACCATACAAGTTTACCATACATAGTATCAGTAATACCATTTGCAGCTTCAGAAAGATTACCAGCGTTCGTAGTTAACTCAGAAGCAGCATAAGGGAAACGGTAAGGTAAACCTTTTCCTGCGTAAACTGTACCACCTTTTACTTTAGTCAACTGAGGGAAGTTTGTTCTTCTTACTTCTGTAAATTGCTCAGGACCATTTGTAAAGTTTGCAATGTACTTTTGCTCTGCAATCAATTGAGCTGCTTTTCCAGCATCCCAAGCTACATTTGGCTCAGCTAAAGTTCTATCGATATGCTCTTGCATATTTTCCATAGAAATAGTTACCTGATAACCATCTGCTTCTTCAACGATATCCTCTTTGAAAGGAATTGCACCACTTGAAGCACCGTATGAAGCCGTTTTCACGCTATATGAATTTGCTAAAGTATATTGTCTTTCAAATGAAGCTTTAATACCATTTTCGTAAGCAGTTTTTGCATCACCTGCAATTCCAAGAACAGCAATTGCCTCTGCTTTAATAAATTCCAATTCAGCGTAAGACATGATATGCGATACACCGTTAGGAGTTGATCTGTAAAGCACACCTACTCTTGAACGGTCAGAGATTTGGAAACTTGTTCCTTTAGGCACACCATTTTCTTGACCTACATATTTCAATAAAGTATAATCTTTTACGCCATCTTCTGCCAACTTAGTGTTGAATGCATCAATTGAAGACGGAGTTGGTGTTGCATAGATGTATAAACGAGCATCTTTTCTATCTTGTAATAAATCAACTACTGTATTAGAAACTGCAAAGTCATCACGAGTATCACGTACATAGTTTTCGAAGAACGGGTGCTCATATGGTTGAGTACCTGCATAAGTCAACATAGCATCATCAGCGATTGATGAAAATACCGGGTAAGTTGTAGCATCTCCAAAGATCTTCTCTAAACCTGCTTTTGCTGTTGCTGGATCTACCTTAGAAATATGGATATATAATCTTGCTGCTAAAGAGTTTGTAAACTTTCTCCATTTTTGACCACTACCACGGTAAATCATATCAGCACTTTCCTCAACAGAACCACCATTTGATAATAATTCATTGGCTGTTTCTAACTGGGCAAACAAGTCAGTATAGATATCTTTTTGAGCATCATACTTAGGCTGAGTAATTGTATTATCATAACCTAGTGCTACAGTTTGTAAAGCTTCAGAGTAAGGAATATCACCCCAAACGTCTGTAGTTACAGAGAAGAAATATGCACGCATTGCCAACATTGCACCTTCCATTGCTTGAGCATTAGCTATAGCTGCTGCATCTTTAGAGTCCGCTGCTAATAAAGCTTCTTTTAAATCTTGTGTTTTTTTCAACGCAAGTTCTAACTCATATAATGAACCTGTTTTTTCACCTGTATCTGAAGATGAACCAGAATACATAAATTTCCAGTAGCCATCAATAGCATCTGATCTGTACTCATACCAGTCCTCATCGATATATTGGATTTTGGCAAAGTTCTGTGCCCAAAGACCAGAAGCTGTCATATTGAAGCCTTCTGCTTGTACACCATAAATACCACCAATATTTGAGAATAATGCATTTGCAAAAAGGTTACCCGCATTTACATTCGTAGGGTAATTTGGGTTTACTTGCATCTCTTCGAAGTCTTTGAAACAAGAAGTCATGCTTAACGCTAAGACAAGTGATGCTATATATACAATTGATTTTTTCATTATTTCATTTAATTTGTTGCCAGAGGAGAAAAACTCCCCTAACAATTCATAAAATATTTTTCCTAAGCTTTTAAATCTTTTGATTCAACTTAGAACTTCATCTTGATATCGAAACCAAGGCTTCTTGGAGATGGTAATTGACCAAACTCAAAACCTTGACCACTAAGACCTGAACCAAAACCTGATTGAGGGTCAATGTGTGGTGCATTTCTATAAATCATTAATAGGTTGTTACCTACAAATGCTACACTCATACCTTGTACTCCATACTTCTTAGTAATTGTAGAAGGGATGCTGTATGTAAGTGATAACTCCGCTAATTTTACATAGCTAGCATCATAAATAAATGCCTCGTGGATACCATATTTAGATTGGTAGTAAGTTTGAGCATTGATCACTTTAGTATTAACTGCTCCGTCTGCAGTAACACCTTGAACAACTCTACCTGATTCACGGCCTTCTGCAGTGTGATCTAATACACCTGCATATTCACCGAACATGTTTGTTACTGAGAAGATATCACCTCCCATAGAAACATCTACTAATGCTGATAATGTTAAGTTCTTGTAAGAAACAGTATTTCTGATACCACCTCTCCAATCAGGGTTGATAGAACCTAATTTCACTTTTTCTTGTGTTCTGTTTGCTGTACCGTTTGCTCCAACAACGATGTTTCCATTGTCATCTCTTTCGTAAGCATAACCATAGAAAGTACCTAATTGCTCACCTGGACGAGCTTCAGTAGTTGCACTCCAGTAAGATCCAAGAACGAATGAATCAATACCTTCAGCTAATTCTACAACCTCATTTTGGTTCTTAGCAAAGTTGAATGAAAGATCCCAAGTAATATCACTTGTTCTTACTGGTGTTGCACGAACCATCAATTCGAAACCTTTGTTGTCGATTTGTCCTGCATTGATATATGAGTATCTGTAACCTGATGCAGCAGAAACGTCAGCTGGAACAATTTGGTCATAAGTTGATTTCTCATAGTAAGCTGCTTCAAAACCTAAACGATCATTGAAGAATCCCATATCTAAACCAACTTCCCATGATTGAGTAGTTTCTGGTTTTAGGTCAGGGTTTGCTTGAGTAGTCTCATGCTTGAACATTGGGTAACCGTTGTATGGTAAAGCTGAAACAAAAACGTTTCTAGTAGAGTAAGGGTCTGCTCCGTTACCTACTTCAGCCCATCCACCTCTAACTTTACCGCTAGTAATGAAAGATGGTAAATCAAAGTGCTCAGAGAATACATATGATAAGTTCACTGAAGGATATAAGAATGAATTATTCTTGATAGGAAGTGTAGAAGACCAGTCATTACGGATAGAAATATCTGCGAATAAGAAATCTCTGTAACCAATTGATGCTGTACCATATAAAGAGTTGATGATTTGCTCTTCGAAATATGAAGTAGACTCAACCACACCTGTTGCGTTAGCAGGAGTATATACACCTGGTGAAGCTAAACCAAATGCTTCCATACTACCTCTTCTGTACATTCTGTACATATTGTTACCACCGAAGTTAGCGTTAACATTCCAGTCTGAACCGAAGTCTTTTGAGAATGAGAAATCAAAGTTTGTTTCGTTCACAAAATAGTTTGACTCTTTGAAACCACCATCCTTGTCATTTAACGTGTACATTGCAGTTTTTGCAAGACGGTTTTCAGTATATAAGTCAGTACCACCTTTCACTTTAAAGTTCAAGTAGTCAGTAATGTTCCATTTCAATGAAGCAAAACCATTGATACGATCTCTTAATTGTGAGTTTGTATTTTCATTTAAGATCCAGTATGGGTTATCATGGTAGCTGTAGTTCCAGTTGAATGGAGTTCCATCAGCTTTTTTATAGTTTTTCAAAGCTGCAATATCAACTTGACGACCGAACCATACAAATTGCTGCATTACGTTACCAGCACCATAACCTTGTTGAGGTAAGTTGTCTGAAGATCTACGAGAGTAAGCAATTTTTGAATCTAACTGTAATTTATCTGAAATCTTGTGTCCGAAGTTAATGCTAGCAGAGTAGTTTTCTAACCCTGTGTTAGGTACCATACCCTTTTGGTCAGAATACATCATAGAGAAACGTACATTTGACTTATCTGAAGCACTTTGGATTGACAAGTTTGTTGTAGAAACACGTCCAGTTTCAAAGAAGTTTTTGATATTATCTGGTCTTGAAACCCATGGTGTAGCCACTCCGTCAGTATTAAACTGAGGCAACATTAAACCTGCATCTAATTTTGGTCCCCATGACTCATCAAATCCGTCATTGATACCTCCACCAGTACCTGTTCCATCTACATAAGAAAATTCACCATTGAATCCTTGTCCATATCTATTTTGATAATCTGGTAAAACTAATGGATTTTGGAAAGTAGTCGAATGTGATAATGATACACCTAAACCTTTTGTTCCTTTACCTGATTTTGTAGTAATTACAATTGCACCATTTTGTGCTCTTGAACCATATAAGGCAGCTGCGTTTGGTCCCTTAAGTACTGACATTGAAGCAATATCATCTGGATTAATATCATTGATTGGTGAACCGTAGTCAGCACCACCACTTGATGTATTACCTGAGTTATAAGTGTTATCTACAGGAATACCGTCGATCACGAATAATGGTTGGTTATTACCTGTTAATGATGAGTTACCACGAATTGTGATACGTGAAGATGCACCTGGAGCTCCTGAAGAAGTGTTTACCATAACACCTGCAACTTTACCGTTTAGGTTATTTAAAACACCGCTTTCAGCACCTTTAAGGTCATCACCTTTCACTTCTGTAACAGAGTAACCAAGTGATTTTTTGTCTTTTTCAATACCTAATGCAGTTACAACGATCTCGTCAAGTTGCTCAATATCTTCCTCTAAAGTAATTGAGATTTCAGATCTAGTTCCAACAGGAACTTCTTGTGTTTTGTAACCAACAATCTTGAAAATTAATACTGGATTATCGCCTGAGGCCATCAAACGGTAAGATCCGTCGATTCCAGTTACAGTACCTTGAGTAGTACCTTTTACAACAACAGCTACACCTGGTAAAGTCTCCCCTGTAGGGTCTGTAATTACACCAGACACTGTTCTCTCCTGTGCTAACGCAGCAAAAACTACTGAAAGCATAAGAGACACTAATAATAGTGCTTTCTTCATAATAAAATAATTGAATTGGAACTTAAAAGTCAGTCCTAGACCTAGATTGAATAGTCTAAAAAATGGACTCTAAATTATCTTGAGATAATGGAAAATAAATGGTTAAAAAATATGATTTTGAGATTTTGAACTAGTAAATAAAAGTTTGATCATAGTATAAAATTAGTTGTTAAAATAAATTGAAATTAGAATGTAGATTCATGTGATAATTAATGTTATTTCTAATTATCATGTCGCTAATGTATAACATTAACTTTTGATTTCTAAATATATGTTATAAAAATATTTATGTTTTTTAACACAACAATACTATTAAACAATTTTAAACATAGAAATATTACAATAAATACAACTGATATTAATAAATAAGATAAAAATTATACAATTTTAATAAAAAGTTCATTTTCACTGTTTTTTTTCTAAAAAATAAAAAGAGGTGATCTCAAAATGAGACCACCTCGTTCAATTTATAAGGAAGAATCCACTTCCAATTTCAATTATTTTCGAATTATTGATTTACCGGTGTTGGTGTAAACAAGTCTACTACCTCTGGCATGTTTGTATTTGTATTGATCTCTACTTGAGGATATACAAATCTTAGTGGAATAGAACTTCCTGAAAGTACAGGAACTTGAACTCTAACATCATTTTCCTTAATAGTTCTTCTCAAATCAGAAAAACCTTCCAACAAACCAACTGAGGCTACATATTTTTCGGCTAAAATTTCTCTGATGTAAGCTCTTCCTTCAGCTAATCCATCAGGATTTAACATTCCACCTACTGCAAAATCTGCAGTAGTTAACGCCTCATACTTCATTGCTAGAGTATCATAAGTTGGTTTCTCATCTGCATCTAATACAGGCTCACCACTTCCATCTAAAATTGGCTCAAGGTAAGTTTGATATTGAGGATGAAGGTAACCACCTTTTTCCATATATGCTCTGTACTCATTTAATGCCGTTAAACTTTCAGTAAGCATACCTTCTCTTGCTGCCGCTTCTGCTTTAATCAACAAACCTTGGTGGTAAGTTGTTATTGGGAAGTTAGTTGCAATATCGAAGAAGCCATTACCTTGACCACCCCAGAAAGAAGGGTGAGAATTTGGTTCTGGAGCTCCATACCATCCTTCATTTGTATACAAGTAATTCCAGATGTGCTGATAATCTGTCTTAGCATTAGATCTCCCTTCGATAAAACCAGGAGCATACGCAGTTTCAGCTGTCATATACCCTGAACGATCATATTCTAGGAACATCCAATAGGTATTAGCATTTACATAAGGTGTAGCACCTTCATGAGATAATGTCATATCTGAAGCAGAAGACGTGATTCCTTTCTCTGCGTATGCATATGCATTAGCATAATCCTTTGCATGCAAATAAAATTTTGCTTTCAGTGTATTGATTGCTTCAATATTAGTATTGATAAGGTTTTTTGAACCAAAACCTTGAGCAGATTCGATATCTTCAATAGCATCTGTTAACAGAGTTTGAACATAAGTATATACACTTGCTTGATCATCATATTTAGGCATTGGAATATTCTCATAGTCACCTACCTCTGATGCAGGAACATTACCCCACAAATCAGCTGCGACTCCTAATCCAATTGCTAATACAACTTTTGCTTGTCCTGCTAAGATTCTGTTATTTTTCTCTTCCGCTTCTTTCAATGCCAACATTGCATTTGTAATAGAACTTGTATACAAGTTTTCCCACGGACTATCGAAATCACCAGCAGTAGCATTATATGAGTTAAGGCCAATGTACTGACGATCTGAACCTGTAAAGTAACCAGACCACATACCAGCTAATCTTGCCATTTCTCCTTCATGAACAAAACCCAAAGCCAGTTCAGCCGATGGTAAAACTAACTCTGCAGGTGCAGATTGAGGATCATTAGGGCTTATTGATTCTCCTTCAACTAATTTATTACAAGACATAGATCCTGCCGTAATAGTTGCTGCTAATAATATGTTTTTAAATATATTTTTCATTGAATATTTCTCTTTTAAAGAATTGAATAGGTTAAGCACATATTAATGGTGGAATGTACCACCATTAATATGAAAAAGGTTTTTTACCAATTAAATGCTGCTGTAAATACCCAAGATCTAGTGTTAGGGTTGTTGAAGTAATCTAAACCTCTACCGTTAGAAACACCAGTTAAGTTTGTTTCTGGGTCAACACCTGAGTAATCTGTCCATAAGAACAAGTTACGACCAGTGATTGATAAATCAATTGATGAAACTTTTAATGCTTTCTTCAAACCTGGTGACCTTAAGCTATAGCTCATTGTCAACTCTCTTAATCTAGTCCAAGTCGCGTCTTCCACAAATTGCTCACCTACTGGACCAAATCCACCACCTAAGCTTCTATACCAGCTTTCATCTAATGCAACTGGACCTGCACCGAAGTCTCTTACTACACCTCTGAATGTATCACCTGATGCAATAGCACCGCCACCATATGTCTTTAATTCTGAAGGAGCTACTGACTCAACTACAGATCTTCCTGAACGACCGAAATGATCTAGTACTCCGTTTGTACCATTCCAAACATCACCTCCTTGAGAATGCTCGATTAAAGCATAAACTCTAAATCCTTTATAAGAAACTGTAAGGCCTAAACCACCTCTCCAATCTGGATTAGGATCACCAATTACGCCTTCTTCCAATGCTTGTTTAGGGAAACCATTGTCATCTAAATCATAAGAACCATCTTCATTTCTTGCAAACTTACCACCCCAAAGTACACCTACAGGATAACCTTCTACTGCTCTTGAAGAAGAACCTGTAAATCCATTCAAGAAGATTGATTTTGTACCTTTTAGGTCAGTAACTTTATTTTCAATCTTAGTCCAGTTAAGGTCTAATGATACTCTCCAATCTGAATTACTAAATACATCATAACCTAAGTCAACTTCGATACCTTGATTCTCTAAAGTCGCAGAGTTACCATACTGTCCAGCATATCCTGAAGATGGGGCTAATTCAGTGTTGAATAATACATCTTTGGTTTCGTTTTGGAAATAAGTTACACCTAAACGACCTTTATCTGCTAAGAATCTTAAATCAGTACCAATTTCCCACTCTGTCTTGATCTCTGGCTTCAAGTTAGGGTTACCTGAAACATCACTTCTTCTAAATCCGCCACCATAGCCAGACATATTTAAAGAAGGTCCCCATGACTCAGTAAATTCAGCTGACTCATAATATGTTAATGATCTATAAGGAAGAGGCTCAATACCTACCTGTCCAATTGAAGCTCTTACTTTTGCAAAGCTTAAAGCACCTGTTGAGTTGTTTAAGATTTGATAAGCAGCATCCGCTGAAGGATAATAATATACAGAGTTCGCATTTTCACCATAAGTTGAAGCCGCTTCACCTCTTAATGTACCGTTTACGAATAATTTATCTTTGTAACCGAAATTTACTGAACCATACATCGCAGCAATTTTCTTTGTTTCGTAGTAGTTATAAGGAGTCGTATTTTCAGAAGTTGCATTATCAAATGATGGAGGTGCATCCGCGATAATAAAGTTTTGCATTTCAGCTCCATTTGCAGTATAATCTCTTTGGTTATAGTTAAAACCAAGTAAACCTGTGAATTGAAGATCAGGAGTGATTTCTTTTTGCACTCTTGCAAATAAATCTGTGTTGAACTGTATTTCCGATAGGTTATCTTCTTCATACTTACCAGCGGTGTTTCCTGCTGAATTAACAGGGAAATATGATGAACGCAATTCATTATAGTAATCTACACCAGTTCTTAAAGTAACATCAACCCATGAAGCTGGTAATAATTGTGCTTCAACCGAACCAATGAAACGGTTTACTTTAGATGGGTTCTTTTGATTGTTAACTGTCCAATTAGGGTTGTTATAAATCGGGTTACTTGAACCATTTGGAGCTCTATAAGCTCTGTGCATATTTTCTTGAGGTACTTTTCCATCTTCTACAATTGTACCTATATAGTCTGTATTATCAAAGTCAGCTGGTGTTCTTAATAAACCTAACATCAAACCTGCTGTATTTGAACCTTTTTGTACTCTATCAGAAGATGTATGAGTATAATTCAACGTATTCGTTAATTTGAATTTATCTCCAAAACGTTTCATCGTATTCAAACGAGCTGTTGTCCTCTTGTATGAAGAGTTTTTAATGATACCATTTTGATCTAAGTCTGATATAGAGAACATAAAACTTCCATCTCTATCACCACCAGAAATAGATAAGTTATTTTCCCAGTAAGAACCTGTCCCATAAACTTGATCCCAGTTAGAATCATCATATGTTGTCTTTGAGTTCTTAGTATTGATTGGATAAATTACATTTCCTGTTGCTGATACAAAGCTAGCACCTGAAGTATTTACCTCATCTAAACCACCTGCTCTCTCTGAAATTTTATCTCCCCATGACTCTGGAGAAACACTCCATGAACCGCCTCTACCTTGTCCGAAAGTAGATTGCAATTCAGGTTTTACGTTCACTTGGTCAATAGAGTAAGATGTTCTATATTGAACGTTAATTTTTTTACCTGCAGAAGAACCTTTCTTTGTTGTAATTACAATTACACCATTTGCTGCTCTTGATCCCCAAAGTGCAGCTGCTGATGCACCTTTAAGAATTTGCATTGTCTCGATATCGTTAGGGTTGATATCATTCATACGTGATTGTTGAGATACACCATCAACACCATCGCCACGGCTACTGTTATTAATTGGAATACCATCAACTACAACTAATGGCTGTAAGTTACTTTGGATAGTCGACTGACCACGAATCTGAATATATGAACCAGCTCCTGGATCACCTGAAGATCTTACAATATTCACACCTGAAGCTTTACCAGCCATACCGTTAATCAAACTAGCTTCGCCTGAATCAACAATACTCTCAGCTGCAATCTTAGAAGGAGCTGAACCCATCTTATCTCTGCTCTCTTCAAAACCTAAGGCTGTTACAACTACTTCATCAAGTTGTTTCATGTCTTCTTCCATTGAGAATGAAATTGTCGAGCTAGAGCCTACAGCTTTCTCAATTTCAACAAAACCAACTAGTTTATAAACTAATGTTGGGTTCTGACCTGATACAGCTAATCTGTATCCTCCATCGATGTTTGATACTGTACCTTGAGTTGTACCTTTTAAGATTACGGCTACACCAGGCAATGGTTCACCATTAGAATCCGTGATTACACCGGATACTGTTCTCTCCTGAGCAAACGTAGCAAAAGCCATACTCATTAAGAGAGAAAGAAGCATAATTGCTTTTTTCATAGTAAAATAAATTGAATTGGAACTTAAAGTTTAAATATGGTTAGGTTTAGTCCAAAAACCCTCCCTTAAAAAATTCTGCTGTTATAGAATTGGTAGCAAAAAATATATTTTGTCTTTAAAAATTTAGTACTTAGTAGAATAAAAACTTGTAGCAATTTTCCTTGCTTTGTTTCATAGTTACAGTTCCAAATGTAATAGAAAGTTTTTGATATTGTAAATATTTGTTATTAAAATTTTAACTTTTGTTTTCATTAAAGTGTGAAAAAGTTCAATCAATTCTCAATTTAATCACATTAAAAAGCACTAAATCAATCATTTACATTAAAATAAATCAATTAAAACTTTTTTTTGTTAACGTTAAAATATTAACAATCACCAAGTCAATTTTAATAGAGAAACCCAGTTTTTCACCATATCTAAAGAACGATTACATATCGTTAGCTATACAAAATAAACCCGATGGAAATGAATCCACCGGGCTTATTTATTATTAAAACCTAATTATAGAATCAACTCTATAAGTTATTTTTTTATGATGTGTGATTAGCGATTTCCACCTGCCCACCAAACTTTTTCTGTAAATACAAACTGACCATCACCTTGTGCTTCACTCACGTTAGGGTTGTTACTCACATCACCTACACCGTAAGTATAACGTAATGGGAATTTATCTGGAGCATGGTGCTGTAAAGTAATATATGAAGTTTCACCCATAGCTCTTAAACGTCTCATATCATTGTAAGCCTCTAAAGACTCAGCTTGGAAGAAGGCTAAATATTTTTCCTTCATGATACGATCAATACTAAAAGTTGTGATTGACGTAATATAATCTTCAACATTCTCAGTTTTAGATGCTTTAAAAGCAGCTCTGATAGCATCTTTTGCTGTTTCAACTCCACTACCCGCAGCCATTCTTTCTTTTGCTTCAGCTTCCAAGAACTTCAATTCATGGTAGCTCATTAAGTAAGATGGTTGAGTTGCATCTAAGAAGTAAGAAGATACACCATATACATTATAAGCTGGGGCAGCAGTTTCCATTCCATTTGGAGCAAAAATAATTTTACCAAAATTGGGACTATTTTTTGAGGTATAAATATTTGGTATAAAGAATTGAGCAATCCTTGGATCATTATCATCCATATTATCTCTCAAGCTTTGAGAAGCACCGTAATATGCTCTAACATTAAGGAATAATGAATTCGGATTATGCGATGTAGAACCATTGTAGTCAAATCTAGCTTCTTCACTATCACTTGTAAAAGATAATGCTACTTCATCCAATACATCTTGGTAAGAGTGCTCTGATGGGTTGATATGAGACAATCTCATATGAGCTCTTGCTTTTAAACCATGAGCAAATTTGATCCAAGCATCTATTGAAGCATCAGGATTAGCTCTTGAATTTAAACGATTGTATAATACATCTTGAATACTAGGATCAGAAGCTTGACCTTGAAATGTATTTTCTTTGCTTAAATTGATGATTGCCTCATCTAAGATATTGAAAACATCATCATAAATCTGCTCTTGCTTATCTAACTTAGGAGTTAAATAGTTTTTGTAATCAGAAGCTTCAGTAAATGGAACATCTCCACATACATCTGTTAATACAGAAATATAATATGCTTTTAAGACTAACGCTCTCCCTAGCATCTGGAAGTTTCCTTCTTCTCGTCCTCCTTCCGAACAGTGTTCAATAATATCAGAAGCATCTCTTAGGCCTGTATATGCTGTTACCCAAGCATTGTTGTAAGTTGAAGTTTGAGTGACCTGTCCAATTCTTGTTTCTGCATTATAGAATTGACCATCTATACCCACTTGATGCTCGACATATAGTGCTGCATACATACCAAAATCACCACTTGATACTGATGCTGCTGCTCTACTAATCACATCTGTCAATGTAAATGAAGTTGGTACTTCTGTTGGATTATTCGGGTTCTTGTTAATTTCATTCATAATATCATCTGTACAAGACGTCATAGATGATAATGCTAAAGAACCTAACGCTATATATTTTAAATATTTTTTGATCATGTTAATAAAATTAGAAAGTTAAGTCTACACCAAAACCGAAACTTGAAGTATTAGGCATTGAGAATCTCTCAAATGCTCCACCCATATTGTTGTTACCTTGAGATGATTCCGGATCAAAGTTTGGTAATTCAGTCCACAATAAAATATTTCTAGCAAATGCTGACAAACGAACATCTGTAGTGCCTTTTATTAGTTTTTTAGGGAATCTGTACCCTAATGATAACTCTCTTAATTTCAAGAAAGAGTTATTATAAATTGCACCTTCATCAATATTACCTTCTACATTATAATATCTTTGAAAATAAGCGTCTTCATCACCTTCTCCACCTCTTTCAATATCATTAGGTGTTCCATCCTCTTTATAACCAGGCATGATAAATTTGCTCTCTCTATCTTCTGTATCTTTACCTACACCATATAGATTTAACAAGTTGTTAGAACCATGGTACATTTGACCACCATTTTTCCAGTCAAATACTGCTGATAAAGTCCAACTCTTATATCTCATGTTTGAGTTGAAACCTAAAATAAAATCAGGAGTAACATCACCAATGATACCATCAGCCCCTTGCATTGGCATACCATAAGTAGGACTATCAGGGTTTTCATCTACTAAAATTCTTCCTTGGTCATCTCTAGCATAAGTAGAACCATAGATTACTGGATATGCATAACCGATACCTGCCCTTACTTGTGGAGTTACAAAACCACCTAAGAAAATTGATTCAACACCTGGAGCTAACTCATCTACTACTGAAGTAATTTTAGAGTAGTTCACCATCACATCCCAAGTAAAGTCTTTTGTCTGAACTGGAACTAATGTTAATGTCAATTCGTGAGCATCAGTGTGTAAACGACCACCGTTAGTCAATAAACTATTGTAACCTGTAGAGGATGCTAATGGCACTGGGAAAATTTGATCTGTTACATTCTGACGTGAGTATGTATAGTTCAAGCTCACACGGTCATTGAAGAAACCAACATCTGCACCAATCTCATACGACATTGTATTTTGAGGCTTTAAGTTAGGGTCATAAATTCTTTCGTACCTTGTATATGCATTTACACCACTCATTGGATAGTTGATCGGGTAAGTACTTGACCACCAACCTCCATCGTAAGTTGGCTTGCTGTAATAATCTTCATAGTAATCACCTGCTTGACCAACTTGTGCAAATGAACCTCTTAATTTCAACATTGATAAATGATCAGAATTCTTAAGGAAGTCCATTTCACTTAACACCCAGCTAAGAGATACTGAAGGGTAGAAGAAAGATCTTGCACCTTCTGGCATTGTTGAAACATAATCATTACGACCAGTTACAGTTGCAAAAAGGAAATCATCATACGATAATGAGGCACTTCCAAAGAAACCTACAGTTCTTGTATTTCTTTGATTCTCATTTGCGGTTTGAACAATTGAGTTATCAATATGTTTCCACCCTCCAAAGTTAAACCCTGTACCTTTTTGTTCATATTTCTTTCTTCTTGTATCATTGATCTCATTGCCCAAAATTGCCGAGAATTTGACTTTTTCAGAAATATCCCATGAGTAATTTACAGTCAATAATGAGTTGATTGTATTGTTAGTGATCCCGCGGTTATGGATTCTTCCTGCGTCACCTTTACTACCTTTTTCAAAAATATCTTGATAATGAGTAGTGTAAGAGTCTACACCTAACTGATACTTCACTCTTACGTTCATATTGTCCCTTAAGCTTTCTTCATATTGTAAATACGTATTACCATAGAAACGTTGTGACTTCTCATTAAATACATTATTTTCAATGGCCCAATAAGGATTGTCAAATGTTAAACTTCTGTAATATATTTGAGAATATGGATCTGAAGGTAGATTTTTTGGGTTACCTTTCAAATTATATGAAACTGGAGCAGCATATACACCTGCTAATGAGGCATCATTACCTGCAGATAACTTATCGATTTCACTTTGAACAAAGTTTGCTGAAATACCTGTTGAGAAGTTATCATTGATTGTCCCATCAAATCTACCTTTAACATTCCAACGTTCCATTCCTGTAGAAGGAGCAACTCCTTGCTGAGAAGTGTTTGACAAACCAATACTATAATTTGCTGACTCTGTAGCTTGACTAATGTTTGCACTTGTATTCACAGTATGACCAGTTTGGAAGTAATCCCCAAAGTTATCATAAACTTGTGGTGTCACCCAAGGATCCATACCTCCTTCTTCTCTTTGAGGTACTTTATACATACCTGGGTGACCATTACTGTTTCCTCCATAGGTTGGGTCATTTGGAAGATCAGAAATTTTTGGACCCCAAGATAATGAAGTACTTGGATCATACTCTATATCAAATTTACCTGTTTCTTTATTAAATGATGTAGTACCTTGAGCATATTTGGTCTGATAGTTTGGTTTTCTTGATACAGTTTCGAAACTTGTGAAATTCGAAACTTTCACAATTGGCTTTCCTTTATTTCCTTTACCACTTTTCGTAGTGATGATGATTACACCATTTGATGCTCTAATACCATAAAGAGCTGCTGCTGCTTGACCTTTCAAGATGTTGATTGACTCGATGTCATTAGGATCAATATCCACTGCTCTGTTTGCAATATCTGCACCTGTAACTGAATTACCTGTTGAGAAGTCAGGGTTAGAAGAAATTGGCATACCATCAATTACATATAATGGAGCGTTGTTTCCTGTAAATGATCTAGCACCACGAATGTTGATTTGAGCTGAAGCACCTGGTGCACCTGATGAAGGCTTGATATCTACACCTGTCACTTTACCTTGTAATGCACCTGCTAAACCAGGGTTACCTGTTTGTTGTAAAGTTTCTGTTTGTACTTCTTGGAAAGCATAACCTAGAGACTTTTTATCAGATTCTTGACCTAAAGCAGTTACAACTACTTCGTCTAATTGCTCTGCATCTTGCTCTAGTGCAATGTCAATAACTGATTGTTGCCCTACTACTACTTCTTGAGTTGAATAACCTACGAAACTGAAAATTAGTGTCGCATCATCAGAAACTGAGATTTGGTATTTACCGTCTAAGTCTGTGATTGTACCTTTTGAAGTACCTTTGATCACTACTGTTACACCTGGAAGAGGTTCTCCTGCTTCAGAAACTACACCTGAAACAGTACGATCCTGTGCAAAAGTACTTACGATGGTCATCAACGCAAGTACGATCAATGATAGAAGTCGTTTGTTCATAAATAAATTAATTAAATTAAGCTTAAGATTTTAGTATGCGTTTTTTGCTAAATGAATAATTGAAATGGAAGTAAAAAAAACGTTAATACTATACTCTGTTTAATCTTTAAATACCCCTCTTTTTGCGTTATGCTGAAGATGAAAATATTTAAAAATTTAACCTATGTTTACATTGCAATATCATATTTAAAGATTTTTATTTTTTACAATTTTTAGTTAATGAGACCTAACAACAAAGAGGACAATATGCAACACACTGTATATCATGAAAATAAAAAACAAATAAAGTTAAAATGTCAAAACATTAACACAACCCCGTAACATTGATTATAAATCAGAATTATATTCTCGAACAAATTTAAATAGGTGTATTTTTATTCTACACGTAACAAAAAAACAATACAATAACCAACTAAAAATAACAAAGAATACCATTCTAACACTCAACTCAACTAGAATAGTCTTTTAACAAAAAAAACACTTAATGATTAGAAAGACCTAAAAAAAACATCTGTATTTAGCTTCAATTTCACTTTGCATCTACTTCCATTTTAGGGATTTCCACACCTTTAAAAACACCTTCATCTTATCACATTTTTGAAACACTTCTTCATCATATTTCAAATAAAAATGAGTGAATTTCACATTCCTTCAATCACTTATTTTAGAACACTTCAGTATTCTTTTTCATTAAAAAAATGAACAGTATATAAAGCATAAAAAAGCCCGATGAAATAAATTCACCGGGCTTCAACCTTAAATTATAATAACAACTTTACAATTGTTCTATCTTATTTTTATTTAGCACTTTCGCTTAGAAGCTTCCGCCTGCCCACCAAACATTGTCAGTGTAAACATTAACCTTTAAATAAGCCTCTCTAACATTCACATTATTGTTAACGTCATCAGCACCATAAGTGTATCTTAATGGGAATTTCTCCACTTTAGGGTTTTGGAAATTCACATAAGATGGATGTGCTCCTCCGTTCATTGCTTTTAATCTACGGAAGTCATTATATGCTTCGATAGCCTCTGATTGGAAGAATGATACATACTTCTCACCCATAATTCTATCAATACTGAAATCAGTGATAGTTGCAATATAGTTGTTAGCTTCTACTTCACTTAAGTTTGCATATACGAATGCTGCTTTTACTGCCTCGATAGCTGCAGTTTGGCCAGAACCTGCTGATTTTCTTTCTAAAGCTTCTGCTTCTAAAAACTTCAACTCGTGGAATGATAAGAACTGAGTTGCGTTTTTTCTATCTGTGAAATAAGTTGAGATACCATACTTATTTTGAGTTTGCTCATTTTGACCATTCTCTCCTAAAACTAGTTCACCACCAACATTTTTTGGAATAAAATAAGCTACGATTCTAGGGTCATTATTTGCAGACATCATATCATGTAATGATTTTGAAGAACCATATTGATCACGTGTCATATACAATAATGTATAAGGATTGTTACTTGATGTACCATTATATACATATTTGGCTTCTTCGTCAGCATTTGTAAATGATTTAGCAACTTCAGCAAGCACTTCATCATAAACATTTGGTCTCACATGAGATAAACGCATCAAAAGTCTGGCTTTTAAACCATGAGCAAATTTTGTCCATTTATCTACCTTACCCCCATAAATATGGTCAGAACCACCAATACTGTTGAAATCACTAGGAATACTTAAGTTTTCAATACCTGCATCGATATATGCAAAGATTTCATTGTAAATATCTTCTTGCTTATCAACATGTGGTAACATAAAATCATTTGCATTCAATGCTTCAGACCAAGGCACATCACCACAAACGTCAGTAAGAATTGATAAATTATACGCTGTTAATATTTGAGCAATACCTAAATTAGCTGTGTTTCCTTGCTCTTTTCCTTCTGGAGAACAAATGTCAATTACATCTTTTGCATCCCTTAAAGCTGTATACGCTCCATTCCAAGAGTTATTGTAAGTTGATGCTACTGCTAACTGCCCGTCTTCACGAATTTCAGATTGATAAAACTGATTGTGAGTACCAACATAGTGCTCTACAAATAATGATGCATAAAAAGCAAAATCTCCGTTAGCTACTTGTACTGCTGTTCTGTTGATCAAATCTGTAAGAATCAAATTCGTTGACATCTCTGTCGGGTTATTTGGATTCTGATTGATTTCGTCCATCTTATCCTCTGAACAAGAGAATAAGGTTGCACCTGCCACACATAAAATGGCAAACTTGTTTATATATTTTTTGATTGTCATGTTATGTCAAATTAGAATGTTAAGTCAACACCAAAACCAAAGCTTGAAGTGTTTGGCATAGAGAATCTTTCGAAAGATCCACCCATGTTGTTGTTACCTTGAGATGATTCAGGATCTAAGTTTGGAAGTTTAGACCATAATAAGATGTTACGAGCAAAAGCTGATAATCTTACTCCAGTTGTTCCATTGAACACTTTTTCTGGGAATTGATATCCAACAGCTAATTCTCTTAACTTGATGAATGAGTTGTCATAAATCAATGACTCATTGATACTATTTGTTCTGTTATAAAAATCTTGGTGAGATTTTTCACCATTTGGTCCAATAACAATGTCATTTGGAGTACCATCCTCTTTTACACCCTGAAATACAAAATCTTCGTCTCTGTTTTCAGTTGTTTTTGATACACCATAAAAGTTCATCAAACCATTAGTACCTGAGTACATTTCTCCACCGTGTTTCCAATCAAATACTGCAGATAAGTTCCAGTTTTTGTATTGAAGACTTGTATTGAATCCTAACATAAAATCAGGAGTAACATCACCAATAATATCCTCTTTATCAACCATTGGTAAACCATCTTTATCAACAATAATATTGTTATTGTCATCTCTCAAGTATGTTGAACCGTAAATTACAGGATAAGCAAATCCTTCTGCAGCTCTAACTTGTGGAGTTACAAAACCACCTAAGAAAATTGATTCCACACCTGGTGCTAATTCTTCAACTACAGATACAATTCTCGAATAGTTGAAAGTCATGTCCCATCTTAAATCTTTCTTCTGAATTGGAACTAATGTTAAGTTGATTTCATGTGCGTTCGTACTGATGCGACCACCATTTGTTAACTTCTGAGAATAACCAGTCGATTTTGCTAATGGCACAGCAAAGATTTGATCTTCTACATCTTGACGAGAATAAGTGTAAGAGAATACAATACGGTCATTGAAGAATCCTAAATCAGTACCCAATTCATATGATGTAGTATTTTGAGGCTTCAATTGTGGATCATAAAGTGTTCCATATCTATTAAAACCAGTAACACCATTCATTGGGTAGTTAATTGGATATTCTCCAGACCACCATCCACCAGCATATGATGGAATACTATAATAGTCTTCATAATAATCACCTGCTTGACCTACCTGCGCCCATGATGCTCTTACTTTAAATAATGATAATTCATCTACATCTTTCAAGAAATCAAGCTCGCTCAATACAACTGAAGTTGAGATTGAAGGGTAGAAGAATGATCTATTACCTCTTGGCATACTCGATACATAATCATTACGACCAGTAGCTGTTAAGAAGAATAGTTGTTCATAAGAATAAGTCAAACTACCAAAGAAACCAACTGTTCTTTTCATACGTTGGTTCTCATTCATTGATTGAACCTGAGTATTTGAAATATGTTGCCAACCTCCACTATTGAAGTTCGCACCGTATTGCTCATATTTCTTTTGAGTATTATCGTTCAATTCATTACCCAAAATTGCTGAAATTTTGCTCTTTGAAGTGATTTCCCAATTGAAATTAACAGTAGCTAAAGAGTTAATAGTATTATTCGTTACACCATAGTTATTGATAGATCCTCCACCAACACCATCGAATACGCCTCTGTTACCAAATTCAAAAATATCTTGGTAATGTGAAGTATAAGAATCAACACCCAATTGATACTTCACACGGATATCCATGTTATCTCTCAATTTAGATTCATATTGTAAATAAGCATTACCATAGAATCGGTCTGTTTTCTCATTGAAAACATTGTTTTCTGCTGCCCAATAAGGGTTAGGGAAGCCCAAATTTCTATAAGAAATCTGATCATAAGGATCTGTAGGGTTTGCCGAAGGAATTCCTTTTAAGTTATATGAATTAGGTGCAGCATAAACACCTGCTAAAGCCGCATCGTTACCAGCTGAAAGCTTATCAATTTCAGATTGAACATAATTTGCTGATGCACCAGTACTAAAGTTATCATTTAATGATGCATCCAATCTAGCTTTTGCATTCCATCTAGTCATTCCAGTACCTGGAGCAACACCTTTTTGATCTACATTTGAAATACCAACACTATAGTTTACATTATCAGTTGATTGACTAATGTTAGCAGAAGTATTCACTGTATAACCTGTTCCAAAGTAATCTCCAAAATTATCGTATGTACCTGGAGTAGCCCAAGGGTTCATACCTGCATGTTCTAGTTGAGGTACAAAATATTTACCTTCATGACCTTGGTGATTACCTCCATAACCTGTCCCATTAGGTCCCGTAGGTGGATTTTGGTGGTTATTAATATCATTAGGTAAATCTGAAATTCTTGGTCCCCATGCCATTGATGAATAAGGATCGAAAACACCAGCAGAACCTTGAGCATATTTTGTCTGATACTCAGGAGCTCTTGAAACAACATCAAATGAAGTCGTATTTGAAACATTCACGATAGGTTTTGAACTTCTTCCACCTTTACCAGATTTCGTTTCAATGATAATTACACCATTAGATGCTCTAATACCATAAAGAGCTGCTGCCGCTTGACCTTTCAAGATGTTGATACTTGCAATATCGTTTGGATCAATATCCACTGCTCTGTTTGCAACGTCAGCACCTGTTACTGATGAACCTGTTGAGAAATCAGGGTTTGATGAAATTGGCATACCATCAACTACATATAATGGAGCATTGTTTCCTGTAAACGATCTTGAACCACGGATGTTGATTTGTGTCGATGCACCTGGCATACCCGATGATGGCTTAATGTCTACACCAGAAACTTTACCTTGAAGTGCTCCTGCTAAACCAGGATTACCCGCTTGCTGTAATGTTTCTGATTTTACCTCTTGGTAAGCATAACCAATTGATTTCTTATCAGTTTGCTGTCCCATGGCTGTTACTACAACCTCGTCTAATTGCTCAGCATCTTGCTCTAAAGAGATGTCGATTCTAGAGCTTTGTCCTACTTTTACTTCTTGTGTAGAGTAACCTACAAAACTGAAAACTAGAGTTGCATCATCTCCGATAGTAAGGTGATATTTACCGTCGAGGTCAGTAATAGTACCTTTACTTGTTCCTTTTAATAAAACTGTAACACCAGGAAGGGGATTACCTTCCTCTGACACTACACCAGAAATGGTGCGGTCCTGCGCAATAGAACTCAACATTGTTATCAATGCAAGCACTATTGTGGATAGAAGTCGCTTGTTCATATAATTGATTAAATTAAGCTAAGATTGTAGTATGCGTTTTTGAAAGAAAATAATTGAAATGGAGTCTAAAAAAAACGTTAATACAAAATTTAAATTGGTTTCTAATTAGGTTTTAGATTGCTCTTGATAAAAGTGAATCTTTTTTTAATATTAACCTTTGTTTGTGTCGCAATATCAACTTTTAACTTTATGAGTTGTATTTATTTAAGTTAATGAATTTTAAGTTCAGTTTATTATACTTCTAATTAACTGATTTACAATATTTAAAATTGAAAATTTTAAAAAAAATAGTATAAAAAACCAAAAAATCAACGAAAAACAGAATATATTATAAAATAGTATATTGTACAATATGTTTTATTTTATGTATAACAAAAAAGGATACACTTTATATAAATAAGTGTATCCTTTACTTGTAAAAATTTTATAATTTTTATCTAGAACCTCCGGCCCACCATACGTTTTCTGTGTAAACATATTGGCCATCACCAAGGGCATCTCTTACATTTTGATTATTATTTACATCATCAGCACCATAAGTCATTCTTAAAGGAAACTTTGCTGGCTGAGGATTTAAGAAAGTAACATATGTTGGAACAGTTCCGCCATTCATTGCTTTCAATCTTCTGTAATCATTGTAAGCTTCTAATGATTCTGAGATGTATTGAGAAATGTACTTCTCTTTCATCACATAATCGACATCAAAAGTTTTATTACCCTCAATATATGTGATATACGCATCGATGTCCGCCTGGGCAATACTTGCTGAAGCTAATGCAGCTCTCACTGCCGCTACTGTAGCTGTTTGAATTTCTGCCGCACTTCCATTATTTCTAGCTGTTGCCTCTGCAATCAAGAACAATAATTCATGATAACTCATGATAAAAGTATTTTCTGTTCTATTGTTGAAATAACTTGAAATACCATATACACCTTGTATTTGATCAATATCGCCATTTGGTGCAAATTCAAGTTTCTCATCAGCAGGGTCACTTTTAGGATAAGGGATAAAGTAATTTGCAATTCTTGGGTCATTATCATCCATATTGTTGCGCATACTTTGGCTTGATCCATAGTAATCTCTTTGCGTATACATCAAATAATAAGGGTTATAAGATGTTGAACCATTGTATGTAGATTTTGCTTCATCTGCTGCTGATGTGAAAGATTTTGCTGCATGAGCAAGTACATCTGCATAATTTGGTGTTTTATGTGACAAACGCATTGTGAAACGTGCTCTTAAACCCCAAGCTAATTTTACCCAAGCTTGTCTCCATGAAACTTGATCATTACCGTTTGAAGACGTTGGTCTAAGGTTACCATAAATCATATCATGAACCCCAATAGCATCATAGTTACCGTCATTGTCCTTCTCAAGGTTTGCTACACCGTCATCAAGTAATTTGAAGATGTCAGTATAAATTGCTTCTTGCTTGTCCAAATCTGGTCTTAGGTAATTAACAGGATCAAGAGCTTGTGACCAAGGTATATCTCCACACATATCTGTCACAACAGATAGGTTGTAAGCCATTAATATCTGAGCTACACCTAGTGTATGATTGTTTCCTACCTCTGCACCTCCTTCTGAACATTTGGCTATTACATCTTTTAAATTTCTCATTGCCTGATATGAGCCCACCCAAGCGGAATTATAAGTGGTCGCTTGAGTTAAAGATGCGTCTAATCTAATTTCAGCTTGGTGAAACTGGTTAAAAACACCTACTTGATGTTCGATAAAAAGAGAAGCATAAAAAGCATAATCACCATTGGCTACCCTTACTAGAGATGCATTCATTGCGTCAGTTATTACAAACTGAGATGGTGTATCGAGAGGGTTATTGGGATTTCTATTAATTTCATCCAACACATCTTCTGAACAAGATGCTAAGGAGATCATTACCCCAATCAGGAGCAATTTTATATATTTAAATTTTTCCATTTTTCTTGTTAAGATTTTAGATTAGAAAGTGATATCAACACCGAAACCAAAACTGTTTGTATTTGGCATAGAGAATCTCTCAAAAGATCCACCCATATTGTTATTACCCTGAGATGATTCAGGATCAAAGTTTGGTAATTCTGTCCATAGTAAAATATTTCTAGCAAATACAGATAAACCAAGACTTGTTGTTCCTTTGATGATTTTATTTGGGAATTTATAACCTATCGAAAGCTCTCTTAGTTTCACGAAAGAGTTGTCATAGATATAAGCCTCATTAATATTTCCTTCTACATTATCATATCTTCTTTGATAAGCACCACTGTCAGACTCACCACCTCTTTGAATATCATTTGGTGATCCATCTGCTTTTTCACCTGGATAAATAAATGGATTGGTTCTATCAGCAGTTACTTCACTTACACCGTAAAGATTGATCAGACCGTTTGAACCTGAATACATTTGACCTCCTTGTTTCCACTCAAAAGTAGCTCCCAATGACCATGTTTTGTAATTCAAGTTGGTACCAAAACCAAGAATGAAATCTGGCGTTACATCACCAATAATTTTTGCAGGTCCTGCCATTGGCAAACCATAATCAGCTGAGTTAGGGTCTTCATTAACTAGAATTCCGCCATTTGGACCTCTTTGGAAACTACTACCATAAATTACTGGGAAAGCAAACCCTGCCGCAGCTCTTACTTGTGGTGTAGTAAATCCACCTAAGAAGATACTTTCTACACCTTCTGCCAACTCATCTACTTTACTTATAATTCTTGAATAATTGACATTCACTGACCAGGTCCAATCTTGCGTTTGTACAGGGATTACATTTAAAGTTACCTCATGCGCATTAGTTGTAATCTTACCTCCATTTGTTTCTAATTCTTCAAAACCTGTAGATGCGGTAAGAGGTACTGCAAAAATCTGATCCGTTACGTTTTGTCTTGAATAAGTATATGAAAGGGTAATTCTATCATTAAGGAATCCTAAGTCTGCACCCAACTCATAAGAGGCAGTATTTTGTGGTTTCAGGTTAGGGTCAAATAATTTAGCATTTTGAGTATATGAATTCACATTGGCTCCATTGATAGCTAAAGGATAACTGATTGGGAATGGTCCTGATCCAAACCATCCGCCACCATAGGTAGGTAAAGCATAAAAGTTTTCAAAATACTCACCTGCTTGTCCTACTTGTGCCCATGACGCTCTCAATTTCAATAATGATACCTTATCAACATCATCCATAAAGTCCATTTCACTCAACACAAAACTACCCGATATAGAAGGATAGAAGAAGTTTCTGTTGTTTCTAGGCATTGTAGAAACATAATCTGTACGTCCTGTTGCAGTAAGGTAAAGTAAACTCTTGTAGGAGTAAGAAACACTTGCAAAGAAACCTACTGTACGTGTTCTCCTTTGTTCTTCTTGTGCAGTGATCACCTTAGTATTTTCAATATGTTTCCATCCACCGAAGTTGAACTGCTGACCATCTTGAGTATAGGTCTTCTTTCTTGTATCATTGACCTCATTACCAATGATGGCACTCAAGTTATTATCTGTATTGATTTTCCAGTTCAAATTCACTGTTGTCAATGAATTCAAAATATTATTCGTTACACCTCTGTTGGTAATTTTACCTTCAGCACCTCTGTGACCATATTCAAAAATATCCTGGAAGTGGGTGGTATAAGTATCAACACCCAATTGATATTTCACTCTAATATCTAGGTCTTGTGTGATATCTGTTTCATACTGTACGTATGCATTACCAAAGAAACGATCCGTTCTATCATTGAAAACGTTGTTTTGAGCGGCCCAATAAGGGTTGTCAAATGTTGGGGAACGATAATAGATTTGTTGATAAGGGTTATCAGGGTTTGCAAATGGAATACCTTTCAAATCATAAGAGGTTGGTGCTGCATAAACACCCGCTAGTGCTGCGTCATTACCTGCTGATAATTTATTGATGTTTGTATTTACATAATTCGCTGAAACACCTACAGAGAAGAAATTGTTGACTGTAGCATCAAACTTACCTTTTGCATTCCATCTGTCCATACCTGTGGAAGGTGCTACACCGTTCTGAGTCGTATTACCTAAACCAATACTGTAGTTGGCGTTTTCTGTGGACTGGCTGACACTAATTGATGTGTTTACTGTAGAACCAGTTCGGAAATAATCACCAAAGTTGTCATAAGTGTTAGGTGCTACCCATGGATCAAGACCTGCTTGCTCTCTTTGTGCTACAAAATATTTCCCTGGCTGTCCTTGATTGTTACCACCAACGTTGGGATCATCTGGAAGCTGAGACATTGGGATACCCCAAGCTTGCGAACTATTAGAAACATAATTTCCACCAGTACCTTGTGAGTAAGCAGTTTGGTATTCTGGCTTACGCGAAACAGTTTCCCAGCTGGTGAAGTTATTAATTCTTACTACCGGCTTACCCATCTTATTGCCTTTACCACTTTTGGTTTTGATAATAATCACACCATTCGATGCTCTAATACCATAAAGTGCAGCAGCAGCTTGACCTTTCAGAATGTTGATGCTTTCAATGTCGTTGGGATCAATATCCACAGCTCTGTTTGAGATATCACTACCTGTTACAGAACTACCAGTACTAAAGTCAGGGTTTGAGCTGATCGGCATACCGTCAATCACGTATAAAGGAGCGTTATTTCCTGTAAAAGATCTTGCACCTCTGATGTTGATCTGAGTAGAAGCACCCGGCATACCTGATGATGGTTTAATGTCTACACCAGAAATTTTACCTTGCATAGATCCCGCTAAACCAGGGTTACCTGTTCTCTGCAGATCTTCCGTCTGTACTTCTTGTACTGCGTATCCAAGTGATTTTTTATCTTGTGTTTGCCCCATGGCTGTGACTACAACTTCATCAAGTTCTTCAGCGTCTACCTCCATTGGCACATCAATCACTGACTGTGTTCCTACTGGAACTTCTTGGGATGCGTAACCAATAAAACTGAAAACGAGTACATCGTCATTATCAACACCCAAGGTGAATTTACCATCGAGATTTGTAATCGTACCTTTTGAGGTTCCTTTTACCACTACTGTAACACCTGGTAAAGGTTCTCCTCCGTCAGAAACTGTACCCGTCACGGTACGCTCTTGACCGTATGCTCCTACAAAGCTAATTGTAACAGCAACTAAGAGTAAAAGTATTTTTTTCATAAAAATTTAGAAGAAATAATTGAGCTTTGAGAGGAGTAAAATGAAATAGTATTTAAGGTAAGTAATAAGACAAAATTACTTAATACTAATTCCAATTATTATTTTGTGATTACTGCCTTAAAAAAACGATCAATAGAACTGCTATTTATCCGTTTTTTTGCGTTGTACTCACAAAAAATAATTAAGAATTAACTATCAATTACTTTTGGCTTAGTACTTAGATTGAGTGGTTATCAAAATTACTAGACAAATTTTTGAACGAAAAACCAATTCCAGCCTACATCAAGAATTAGGTATGTGTGATTGTTGATATTTCTGGGTGCATTTTCATATTTGATTTAAATACCCGATCTGATTTGTCTCAGTATTTAAATAAAAGCTTCAATAAAAACTCCATCTCTTTCGTTTTGGATTTTTGTTTACTTCATATGACCTAATAAAGAAAAGATTAAGAAGAGTCAAAGTAGAAGTAGAAAAACTGTTGCTTCAAGGCAATGTATAATTTTAATGTTAGACTTAATATATTGTTAGAAGATACAGATTGTCTTCGTTTCATATAAATTTAATCAATTCATTAACAGATGAATAAATATTAACATCAATACTTAATGAAGTACAATACTACATTGGTTTTATTCAAAAAAAATGTTCACAAAACAATAAATACATTACATGAGATATTGAAATACACTAGAATTGATCAATAATTTAAGGTTTCCCATAACATTATAAAAGATTGAGAATAGGGACATTCTACAAAACACAGTGCATTAGGATTGGCTTTAATTTTAAGATATACATGATAATGAGATTAGATAAACTTTCATACAATAGGCACTGATTGTTGTTAAAGTCTTTGGGTTTCAATTTTTAGCATCAGTGCCTATGATTCAATGAAATTAGCATAAGTAAGTTTTATAATATGAACGATTATAATATGCAGAAAGCTAAATGTCTAGTATTCACAAAAAAAAGAGGCGACATTCTTAATGTTGTCACCTCTTTTATTAGAATAGTGTAAAATGTTATAGAACACATGTTTAAACAAGGACAGTTTCAATTTCTTTATTTTTAAACTCAAAATTCAAGTTTTTATCCAATGATTTCACCTTTGCACTGTTCAGAACCAATGCTACGCTTTCTCCTAATAATAACTTAAGTGCAAAAACAGGCACGTTCGGGAGTAATAAAGGACGGTGGTAAAACTTCGCCACTCTCTTTGTCATTTCCTTATTCGTTACTGGTGTTGGAGTCACTGCATTATGAATTCCTTCCATTTGTTCATTTTCCATTGAAAAAATGATCAATCGGACGATATCTTCCAGACTTATCCAAGACATCCATTGCTTTCCTGTTCCCAACGGTGCACCTACTCCAAACTTAATAGGCATCGTAATTTTTGAGAGCGCTCCACCTTTATTAGACAAAACAACGCCTAACCTCAATTTCACCAATCGGCTTACCGTTAAAACATCCATAGTATCTTCCCATTTCTTCACTACTTCCGATAGAAAATCACTGCCCACCTCTGCTTTCTCATCCAGCCATTCTTCCGCTCTATCACCGTAATAACCTATTGCTGAAGCACAGATCACTGCTTTCGGAGGATGTTCCAGTGCATTGATTGTCTCCATCAATAAAGTTGTAGCCCCCACTCTGCTCTTCAGTATTTCTTCTTTCGCTTTTGGCGTCCACCTGCCTTCCCCCACATTCTTCCCTGCCAAGTGAATGACAACATCTACTCCATCAAATGCTTTCTTATCAATTACGTTATTCTCCAAATCCCATTTATAGCGGGGTATTGATTTACTAAGGTCCTCCTTCCGGGATAACCAACCTACTTTATGTCCTCCTCTGATTAATTCTTTTGAAAGTTCTTTTCCTATAAGTCCTGAACCTCCTGTTATAAGTATTTTCATAGTTATTTTCTGTTCAATTGATAACAATATAACCAATTAATAAAGATGTTGTTTTGCTTTATTTTGAATACTGCTTAAGTTAGTAGTTCAATATAACACAACTTCCAATTCAATTTAATATAACTTCAATATGATTAGACTCAACTCACTATTAAGTGTTGTTCTGTTATTGATTTGTACTTGTTTCAATGCCCTTGCACAGGAAACATTTACAATAAACGGTGTTCGGGACGACAGGAGTAATTATTATGCCATCACCAATGCAACAATCCACATTTCCCCTTCTGAAAAACTAGAAAATGCTACTTTGGTCATCAAAGAAGGTAAAATTGTAAGCGTAAATAAAAGCAATGCAGTTCCTAAAGGTGCGGCGGAAATTAATGCGAAAGGAAAACATGTTTACGCCTCATTCATCGATGCCAATTCACATTACGGTATGCCCGGCGTGAAAAAAGGCAGTTTCTGGTCATGGACGAAACCAGAAAATATTGGGCCTCAAAACCCTAAAGCCTACAATGCCAACGATGCGATAAGAGCTAATAATAATGCCGCTGAACTTTTTAAAAGTGATGACAAAAAAGCGGAGGCAATGCGTAAAATAGGTTTCGGCAGTGCTTTGACTTATCTGCCTGATGGCGTAGCTAGAGGTACATCAGCTTTGATTACTTTTGGCAAAGGAAGAGCCAATACTTTAATTCTTGAAAACCAAGTAGGCGCTCATTATGCTTTTGACAAAGGTTCTTCGGCTCAAATGTATCCTGTTTCTACCATGGGTTATGTAGCACTTTTAAGACAGACTTATTATGATGCTCAATGGTATGCTGAAGGTGGTAAAGAAAAATTTACAGACTTAACGTTGGAAGCATTTAATGCTACACAATCTTTCCCTCAATTCTTTGATACCAAAGACCTTTTTGACTTGGAAAGAGCGGCTAAAGTTGGGAAAGAATTCAACAAAAAATATATCTACGTGGGTAATGGTGATGAATACCAAGATTTAACTACCCTAAAGCAATTCCAGCCTTCTCTGATTATCCCTATCAGCTATCCTCAACCTATCAATGTAGTTGACCCTATTGATGCAATGAATGCTCCTTTCTCAGAAATGAAACACTGGGAATTAGCCCCTTCTAACCTCGCTATGCTTGAAAAGGAAGGATTTACATTTGCTATCACAGCCTCAAAATTGGATTCAAAGACTTCATTTTTAAAGAATTTACGTTTGGCAGTTGAAAGAGGGCTTTCTGAAGAAAAAGCATTAGAAGCGCTTACGGTCACTCCTGCACAGTATATCAATGCCTCTTCGAGATTAGGTACTTTGGAACCTGGTAAAATTGCCAACTTCATTATCACATCTGATAATATCTTTTCTAAAAAAGGAAAAGTACTTGAAAACTGGATCAGAGGACATCAGTTTGTCATTGAAAAATGGACAAATGAAGATTTGATCGGTAATTATGCCTTGAAAGTGAATAGTTCTACTTACACCCTTAAAGCATCAGGTGATAACCCTTCTGCTCCTAAGTGGAATGTTTCTATCAACGACTCTACAAAATTGGACACTAAAGCTACTTTACACCAAGGAATGATGACGTTAGCTTTTGCAGGTGATACTACTAAAAATGCTCCTAAAATTCGTCTTTCGGGATGGGCTGATCAAAACGGTAATTTCAGTGGTGAAGGTAAAGACACTAAAGGCGAATGGGTGAAATGGACTGCAGTGAAAGCGGTGGCTTCTTCTGATAAAAAAGAGGATCAAAAGAAAGATAAAGAGGAGAAAGCTAATGTTCTTGGTGATGTTATTTATCCTTTCAGTGCTTATGGGAGCAAGGAAATTGCAAAACAAGAAGATATTTTAATAACAGGTGCTACAGTCTGGACCAATGAAAATGAAGGTGTTTTAGAAAACACTGATGTTTTGATTAAAGAAGGAAAAATCGTCAAAATAGGTCAAGGTTTAAAGGCTAGTAAAAAGACACGTGTTATTGATGGAAAAGGAAAACACCTTACGGCTGGTATTATAGATGAACACTCTCATATTGCCTTGTTCAGTGTGAACGATGTAGCTGTAATGTCTTCAATGGTAAGAATGGAAGATGTTGTCAACCCCAATGATGTAGACATTTACCGTCAATTAGCCGGTGGTGTTACTTCAGCCCAATTACTTCACGGTTCTGCCAATCCTATCGGCGGTCAGTCTGCTATTGTTAAGATGAAATGGGGACACACTAACCCTGAAGAACTTCTTTTCCCGAATGCAAAACCTTTTATCAAATTTGCCTTGGGTGAAAATGTAAAACGTTCGAGCTGGCCAATGTCTCACCGTTTCCCTCAAACAAGAATGGGTGTTGAAGCGGTTTATAACGACGGTTTTGCTAGAGCAAGAGCATACGATAAAGCTCATAAAGAATATGCTGGTCAAGGTCCAAAACCAAGAAAGGATCTTCAACTTGAAGCATTAGCACAGATCTTAAATGACGAGCGTTTTATCTCTTGTCACTCTTATGTGCAATCAGAAATCAATATGTTGATGAAAGTAGCTGACAGTTTTGATTTCAGAGTAAATACTTTCACTCATATTTTGGAAGGCTACAAAGTAGCAGATAAAATGAAGGAACACGGTGCAGGTGCTTCCACTTTCTCAGATTGGTGGGCCTATAAATTTGAGGTTTATGAAGCTATTCCTCAAAATGCTGCGTTGATGACTTCTCAAGGTGTGACAGTTGCTATCAACTCTGATGACTCTGAAATGGGAAGAAGATTAAACCAAGAAGCAGCAAAAAGTGTAAAATATGCTGATATGTCAGAAGAGGAAGCATTGAAAATGGTGACACTTAACCCTGCCAAATTACTTCAAATCGATGATCAAGTGGGATCAATCAAAGTTGGTAAATCTGCAGATGTGGTGCTTTGGACAGATCACCCACTTTCTATTTATGCTAAATCAGCTTACACTTTAGTGGACGGTACGGTGTATTTTTCATTAGAAAATGATGAGCAATTAAAAAAGGAAATGACAGCAGAACGTGCTCGCTTGGTGGCTAAAATGCAAGAGGCGATTAAAAACGGTGCAAAGCCAAAAGATGTTGCTCCAAAAATCAATCATCATATGCACTGTGATCACTTGCATTTAGATTAATACCACGTAGGGGTAGACCTATGTATCTACCCGAAAAAAAAGAAAAACTCATTCAACATGAAAAAAACATATTATATATTTTCTGTCATTTGTGGATTGCTTTTGTCGATCAACGCAAATGCACAGGTACCAACACCAGCCAAAGCACAGTCTAAAGGTGTTGTGCTGAAAGGAGGAGAAATTCATGATGGGTTAGGAAAAGTAATTCCTAATGCTGTCATCGCCTTCAACGAGGGAAAAATCACTTTTATCGGTGAAAGCTTTTCTGACGATAGTTATGAAGTAATTGATATCTCAGGTCAAAAGGTATACCCTGGTTTTGTACTGCCAACTTCAGAGCTTGGATTAGTGGAAATTGAAGCGGTAAGTGCCTCTAATGATAATTATGAAACGGGTAAAATCAACCCTGAAGTACGTTCTGTCATTGCTTACAATACAGATTCACATGTTATCCCAACAGTGAGAAGCAACGGTGTTTTAGTAGAACAAGTAATGCCAAAAGGTGGAATTTTCTCTGGAAGATCTTCAGTGGTACAGCTCGACGCTTGGAACTGGGAAGATGCTTTAATCAAGGAAAACGATGCTCAGCATTTACGTTGGCCAAGAAAGTATTACAGCCCTTCATGGACAAGCCCAGAAAAAGGTTTGATTATCTCTAAAAGCTATCATCAGCAAGTGGCTTTAATTGAGAAAACATTAAGAGACGCCGAAGCTTATAGTCAAGGTGAACCTACTCCTGTTCCTGATTTCCCTTTGGAAGCTATGAAGGAACTTTTCTCTGGAAAAGAACAACTTTTTATTCATGTGGATGAAGCAAAAAGTATTGTTGAGGCAGTGAAATTAGCTCAAAAATATAATGTCAAAAACGTTGTAGTGGTAGGTGGAACTGATGCTTGGTTAGTGGCAGACTTCTTAAAATCAAATGCTATTCCTGTTTTAATGACCGACGTTCATAGCTTGCCTGTCCGTGAACAGGATGATGTGGATCTACCTTACAAAAGAGCTAAACTTTTACAAGATGCTGGCTTGATAGTAGGGCTTACACATTCAAGTCCTTCAAACTCAAGAAACCTTCCTTTCTATGCCGGTACTGTAGCCGCTTATGGGGTGGAAAAAGAAGATGCTTTAAAAATGATCACTTCTAACACTGCTAAAATTCTTGGAATTGAGAAGCAATACGGTAGTCTTGAAGTGGGTAAATCAGCGACTATCATTGTCAGCGAAGGTGATGTTTTGGATATGAGAACAAGTAAAATCAACCATGCGTTTATTGATGGAAGACAGATTGATTTAAACAACAAGCACAGTATGTTGTACAAGAAATTCAAAGGGAAGTACGATAATCAGTAATCTTATTGGGGTCGTGGGGGGCTGTAGGGGTAGACCTATGTGTCTACCCGCTAATCCACCAAATAACACAAAAGGTCATAATTTTACAGAATTATGACCTTTTGTGCTTCATGAAAATCTACGTTCATTGAATGTATTCATTGATTCAGCCATTCATTATCATTTATCTGATAAAATTATTAGACAAATTGACAGCGGGTAGACACATAGGTCTACCCCTATGGGTTATGCCTCAGGTGATGTTGTCACCTTGATTGAATCTTGTTTTGCTCTTTTCTTTTGAAGTTCTAATCTTCTTGCTTTTGCTTGTTCCCTTTTTTCCTTCAAAATACGTTCTCTTTCCCTTCTATCCTTTTCTCTCTGAATCAGATCAACGCTATCTACATATTTTTCAAGATAACCTCTTTTCGCTTCTCCATTTACATATTTCTCCATCATCAAGCTGGCAATTGGCGCCGCCCAAGTACCACCAAAACCTGCATTTTCAACATATACAGCAATAGCGATCTTAGGGTTATATAATGGAGCAAATCCCATAAATATGGAGTGGTCTTCACCATGAGGGTTTTGAGCTGTACCTGTTTTACCACAGATTACAATATCAGGGCTATAGGCTCTCTTCGCTGTACCAATGCGTGGTACTTCTGACATCGCTCTGGCAATATGATCTACATATTCAGGTTTTACATTCACCTTATGTTTTTCCTTATATTCCGGCAGTGGTCCTTCTCCTCCAACATCTTTAATGATATGAGGAGTATAATAATACCCTCGATTGGCGATGATTGCTCCTAGGTTGGCCAATTGAATTGGCATCGCCAGCACCTCACCCTGCCCAATACTGATGGAGTGAATGGTACTGATTTTCCAGCCTCCGCCTTTATAAATTCTATCGTATAATTTAGAACTTGGTACTAAACCACCTTTCTCATAAGGCATATCCACCCCAAGCTTACGACCTAAACCATATTCCATCACTTCTTCTTTCCATTCATCCAATGTCTTACGCAGAAGGTCCGACGTCTCATAACGTTTTCCTTCGTCGTTCAACATTCTTCGGATCTCTTGATAATACCAAGGGTTACAAGAGTTGACAATAGAACCAGAAACATTTAATGGTGATTTATGATCATGGCAGCCCACCAGGTGTTTATTACAGCTGAAATAAGTTGTCAAGGTATCAACAGCTCTGTTCTGCAATCCAATCATTGCCATAACGGTTTTAAAAGTAGATCCGGGAGGATAACGGGATTGCATGGCTCTGTTGAAAAGTGGTTTATCCTCACTTCTCGACAGTTCACTGTATATTTTTGAGACTCTTTTACCTTCTCCAGTCAATTCGTTGGGGTCATAAGAAGGTGCTGAAATCATCGCTAAAATCTCTCCTGTACTTGGATCAATGGCTACAATTGCCCCTTTCTTTCTTCTCATCAACTGCTCTCCGTAAGCTTGAAGATCAAGATCAATAGAAGAGGTTAAAGTGGCACCTACTCTAGGAATGGTATCAAACTTACCATCTTCAAATTTACCTTTCGTAACGCCTTTTACGTTTTTCATGATGTAGCTTACACCACGCTGACCACGCAATTGCTCTTCGTAATATTTCTCTACACCACTCTTACCGATAAGGTCACCACTTTGGTAATATTTAGCTGTATCTTTCTGTAAAAAAGTTGACGAAACTTCCTTTACATAACCAAGTGCATTGGCTAAACTTTTATGAGGATAAGAACGGATAGTTCTTGCTTGTATACTGAGTCCTTTGAAAGAAATAATTCTATCCTGAATTTGAGCGTACTCCTGTTCTGTCAATTGCTTTTTGAAAATGGAAGGCTTATACCAAGAATATCTTTTGGCTTTTTTGATATTATCCCTGAATTCCTCCATGGTGTAATCCAGCATTTGCGCAAGTCCTGTAGAATCTTCAGGAGCGAGCTTGAAATATTTGGGTACAATCATAATGTCAAACACCGCTGCGTTTGATGCCAGTAGCTTTCCGTTACGGTCGTAAATCATACCGCGCAATGGATATTCTACCACTCTTTCCACAATGTTGGCTTCTGCCCTTGTTTTATAGTTCTTACTGAATACCTGAATATTCAATAGCACTATTGCATAAGTGATAAATAGTATAGAAAAGCCAATGATTATATGCCAACGTCTTACTTCCATTCTTCCCCTTCGTTCTTCTTAATCTTCTAAAGCATTTGTAAGGAATGTGCTCTTCAGCGCCATCCATATCAGGAAGAAAACAATACCCCAAACTAAATAAATGTGGTAAAAATCTTTCGTATCCTTATATCTTGTTTCTTTGATTTCAGCTTTCTCGTATTGATCAATCTGGTCAAAGATGGCTGTTAAAGCTTTATTATTCGTAGCTCTAAAATACTTCCCTTTACCAATTTTTGCAATTTCTCTGAGCGCTGTTTCATCCAAATGTTGCTCAATATATCTTGGTCTGCCAAACATGTCCGTTCCGTAAGGTACTCTACCTTCTTTCCCCACACCAATAGCATATACTTTCACACCGTAACCGTAAGCCAATTCAGCGGCTGTTTTTGGATCAATACTACCCGCTGTATTCTCACCATCTGAAAGCAAAATCGCAACTTTTGATTTCGTTTCAGACTCTCTCATACGGTTAATTGCCACACCCAAAGCAGAACCAATCGCCGTTCCTGGCTCCTTGATCATATCAAAATCAATATCCTTGATCAAGTTCTTCAGAAGGCTGTAGTCCGTCGTTAAAGGTGCATAAGAAATGGCCTCTCCAGAGAAAATTACCAAACCGATTCTATCTTGAATTCTACCATCAATAAAACGAGTGGCTACTTTTTTGGCAGCTTCCATTCTATTCGGTACAAAATCTTCAATTTTCATGGAATGAGAGATATCGAGAATCAACATAATGTCAATACCTTCCGTCCATTGTTCCACCTGCTCATTGGTTTTCTGAGGTCTTGCCATTGCCACCATCATCAACGCTATAGCAATAGAAAGCATCAAAGGCGGTAAAAAGCGCAATAAAGTACTCCAATCCGCTTTCAAATGGCCTTCAGGTAAAGCTACATCTAATTTCTGACGTACTCTATAGCGAAATAACCATCTTAATAAGAAGAGAATTGGTATACCTAAAATGCCGTATAAGAAAATAATATTTCCCCAATCATAACCTTTTAAGACCGCAGGTGTAAACCAGTCAAGTGATAATATATTTTCGTACATGATTGTCTTCGTACTTAATCTTTTCTATTTCTTAAAAACAAATGCTCCCTCAGGCTTAGCCATTGCATACTCCTGCCCTTGTTCTGCCCACTCTTTTAATCCTTCAAGGATATCCTTTACCTCTTCCTCACCCTGTCCGGCGTAGATCACTCTATCCAGTACTTTGAGTTGTCCTTCAAGTTCTTTGGAATGCAACGCCTGTCCTGCTTCTTTAGAAGTCATGGCTTGAATAGGCACATCTACCACAGAAGACATAAATGACTTCCAGATGACCACCGATTCTTCTACGTTGTTGACAGTCATATCTCCATTTAAATGACTGCTGTAATTCTGCAAGAACTGCTCGTAACGTTTCTGAAGTTTTTTCCTTCTGAAATACTCTTTGATCTTTCCACCAAATCCAACTAAGACCACCAAAGCAATGACTACTAATATTCCCAAAAAGATCAGGTAATAAGGGTAGTTGAATTTCTCTTCTAAAGGAACATATTCCGCATTGGCATACAACTGTAAGGAATCAGGCATTACTTTAATTAAATCTTTAAAGAAAATACCGTCCAGCATAGCCATCACAGAATCTTTTTCTCCCTGATTGTATACCCAAACCGGCAAACCTAATTCATAAACCGAATCGATGTCATACGCCGCTAAAGTGTATTCCACACAATCCACACTGACGTCATTGGTGGTTCTTGTGGGGAAATAAGTCTTATCCAACAGTTCAAAAGGAGCAAAATTATAGGTAGAATCAGGAAATAAGACTTCCGCATCTGAAGAGTGTTCATAACGGAGCGTGTATTTCACTTCTTCACCCAGCATAATACTGTCAGTATTAAAACGGCCATAAGGAAGATTGTCCTGTTGCCCTACTACTGCATTTGCTGTTAGTATGAATGTGATAAAAAGTATATTAGTTAAAATCTTATTCATTAGAATACGCATTATCAGTCACTCTAATTTTTATTTTTTTGATGCATTTCTGACTTTAAACAAGTTGATCAGCTTTGGTACATAATCTTCCTGCGCATTTACAAAAAGATAGTTGCCTCCATTTCTTCTGATCAGATCACTCAGAGCTATTCTGTTTTTAGCATAGAACTTATCCAAACGGTCTCTGAATTGTTTTGAAGAGGTATTGACCCAAATCGTCTTGCCTGCTTCTTTATCAAAAAGAGGTGCAATACCGATTCTTGGGAAAGTGGTTTCTCTATCATCGCCCACGTGAATCACAATCAGGTCATGTTTTCTGCACAATGCTTTCAAGTGTCTTTCATAACCCTCGTCCACAAAATCGGAAATCACAATCACAATTGTTTTTCTTTTCAGCATAGCCAAAGCTTGTCCCAAAGCCCTGCCGATATTTGTTTTAGGCGATCGTGGTTTTAGCCTGAACAACTCACCAAAAAGCTGATAAGCATGTTTCTGACCTTTATTGGGCTTCATGTATCTTTCCTTGTCATCAGAGAAACAAAGCAGTCCTACAGAACTTGCTTCCTTGATGGCTGATAGAGACAATACACCTGTTATTTCTTTGGAGATATCTATTTTTTTCCTTCCCTGCTTACCAATATCCTGAGAGGCACTCACGTCCACTACAAAGAAAACACTTTGTTCTTTTTCTTCCTTAAATGTCTTGACAAAAGTTCCATGTCCCTTTGCGCTTACATTCCAATCTATATGTCGGATGTCGTCTCCGTACTGATACAACCTCACATCATCGAACTCCAAACCTGACCCTTTGAATACAGAGTGGTAATCGCCTTGCATATGCGAGTCGATCGCTTTTCTGATACGAATTTCGTAGCGTCTTAGCTTTTTGAGCAGTTCTTTCATTACAATTCGGTGTTTCTTCTTAACATTTTCTCTTTTCCGAGTTACCAAATTTAGTTCAACCATATTGTTGTGAGCAACTTGAAAGCTCATTTAACACTATTTAACCACAATTTTAGCTGTGGTAACAAAATATGATTCCTGCATTTAAACACTTTGGGTATTTTTGCCTTTATGAAAAGAATATTTAATGTACTCGCATTAGGACTTTTACTTATCGGTTGCGGTCCTGAAAAACCACAAGCTCCGGCGGATTTAGTGCCAAAGGATAAAATGGTTGAAGTATTAATAGATCTCTACAAAGCGGAAGCTACCGTTTCTACGCAACACCTTCCGAAGGATGAAGCAATGAACGCTTACCAGCAATTGGAAGGTGGAGTATACTCTAAAAACGATATCGACTCTGCTGCTTTCAATAAAAGCTATGCATACTACTTGAAGGAAGATGTGGAAACTGCCGCTGAAATCCAGAAGGAAGTTGTTGAGCAATTAAAAAAGGCGAAAGAAGCATTGGCTGAAGCGAAAGCCAGCTCGTCAAAAAAGTAAAAAACAAGTGAGCCTAAAACGGTATAGTCCGTGGCAGCTTGATCAAAATATTGAGAGAGGATATATAGTCGAAGTATTGATAATGCTTTTTTTAAGGCTGAATTTAATAATTCAACTATCTTAAGTACCAGGGCAAATGAAAACGGACATTTTATTTTATCTTTTTTATCCTAAAATTATCCCTTTTCCTCTGTCCTAGTACTTTAACTCCTTTTCAAAGCCTTTTTTAATTATCTTATGGTAAAGAAGGCTTTTAGGCACCTTTGCGTGCCTTTTTCTGTTTATATCAGGCATAAACTTGATATAGAAAATTATGAAATCAATAGATCATTCATAAATGTCCATAAAAACATTATTAGTCACCCCTCCACTTACACAGTTGAACACACCCTATCCTGCTACTGCGTATTTGAAGGGCTTTTTAAGAGAGAAGAATATTGATGCTTTTCAGGTCGATTTAGGCTTGGAATTGGTATTGAAAATATTCAGTGAGGAGGGACTTTCGGCTTTGTTTGACGAAGCTGAAGAGGTCATCGGCGATTGTTCTGACAATGTGCAGAGGATATTTATGCTGCAGGATGATTACCTGGAAACGATCACTCCCGTAGTTCGTTTTCTTCAAAATAAAGACAACACGCTCGCTCATAGTATCTGTCAGGAAAACTTCCTGCCAAGAGCTAAAAGGTTTCAGCAAGTCAATAATGTGGACTGGACTTTTGGTACTATGGGCATCAATGACAAAGCAAGGTATTTGGCTACTTTATACCTTGAAGACCTAGGTGACTTTATTATTGAGGCCATCACAGAAGATTTTGGTTTTAGCAGATACGCCGAACGAATAGCAATGTCGGCAACGAATTTCTCTCCAATCGAGGAAGCATTACAACAGCCTTCTCATATACTTGACCAATGGTTATTAGAAATTCTTGAAGAGAAAATTCAACTCGTCAATCCTGATCTTATAGCGCTCACAGTTCCATTCCCTGGCAACCTTTATGGTGCATTGAAATGCGGTAAATACATCAAAGAAAATCACACTGATGTAAAAGTGGCTATGGGTGGCGGTTATCCTAATACTGAATTAAGATCACTGCAAGATCAACGCGTTTTTCAATACCTTGATTTCATCACACTGGATGATGGCGAGGGACCACTAATCAACCTTCTTAAATTCCTAGAAGGGAAAATAGCTTCACAACAATTACAACGCACTTACCTTATCAATGAGGAAGGAACGTTGCAGTTTATAGACCAAAAAGTACAGAGTGTAATTCCACATGCTGAAGTAGGCACACCAGACTATTCTGACCTGCTTCTGGATCAATACCTTTCTGTAATTGATGTAGCCAATCCAATGCACCGACTTTGGAATGACGGACGTTGGAATAAACTGACGGTCGCTCATGGTTGCTACTGGAAAAAATGTACTTTCTGTGACATCTCTCTTGATTATATCGGAAGATATGATCCTGCTCCTGCCAATATGATTGTAGACAGAATAGAGAAGATTGTTGCAGAGACAGGACAGACGGGCTTTCACTTTGTAGATGAAGCCGCTCCTCCTTTGGCTTTAAGAGATATTGCTATTGAACTGATCCGCAGAGGGACTAAAATTACTTGGTGGGGAAATATTCGATTTGAAAAAACATTTACTCCTGACCTTTGTAAGTTACTAGAACTTTCGGGCTGTGTGGCCGTATCAGGAGGAATTGAGGTAGCATCTGACCGTTTACTCCAATTGATGAAAAAAGGAGTTTCGGTAAAACAAGCCACACAGGTGACTCGTGCATTCAGCGAAGCGGGAATTATGGTTCATGCTTACTTGATGTATGGTTTCCCTACTCAAACCACACAAGAGACGATTGATTCATTGGAAGTAGTTCGACAAATGTTCAGTAATCACTGTCTTCACTCTGGCTTCTGGCATCAATTTGCCATGACGGCACATGCCCCTGTAGGGTTGGACCCAGAGGTTTATCAAGTGGAGCAAAAAGATTTTGAGTTTGAAGGTTTTGCATGGAATGATCTTCCACACAAAGACCCCACTGGAGCAAAGCATACCCGTTTCAGTGAAGGTTTGAAAGCTTCAATTTTCAATTATATGCACGGAGTGGAATTAGACTTGCCGGTTCACCGATGGTTTAATTTCTCTACCTCTTCTACTTCATTAGCTCCTAATCTCATTGAAGATTATTTAGCTGAAAAAGGAAAAGAAGATCATGAACTCTCAAAGCATTCATTGATTTGGCTTGGAAAAACACCAATGCTGGAAATTGATGAAGAGGAAGATTTCGGTCAACTTATTTTCATTAATAAAAAGGAAGATTTAGAAATTGAATGCCATCCTATTTTAGCAGAATGGATTGCTAACAATATTGAGACATTTAGTATCTATAATGAAGAAGGTTTCTTAAAAATAGAAGAGATTGCTGAGGCCTTTGAAGAAGAAACAGGATTCTCCTTTATCGATTTTACAGAAAGTGAAGTTTGGAAAACCTTAAGAGAAAATGGTTTATTGGTTATTCGACTTTAATCCGATTTTCCAATAAATAAAAAGTCTGTCATGCACCAATTTAAGGCAATGACAGACTTTTTTTATGTTGATGAATGATCGTTTATTTCGGAATGGAAAAGTAAAAAGTACTTCCTTTTCCCAATTCAGATTCTACCCAGATTTCTCCTTTATGACCATCTACGATTTTCTGACAGTTGGCCAATCCAATCCCTACTCCTTCATATTCCTTTTCTAAATGTAGACGCTGAAACATTCTAAAGATTTTCTTCTGGTTTTCCTCCGCTATCCCAATACCATTATCTCTTACGGAAAATACTTGTCTGTCCACTTCTTCTTTTACCGAGATCCCCACCTCTGGTACATTATCTTTGGATTGATATTTTATGGCATTAGTAATTAAGTTCTGGAAAAGCATTCGGATTTCAGATTCAGCACCAACGATAGAAGGAAGTTCATCCACTTTTAGATCCACTTTTTTATCATCCAGCAACTTCTTCAAATCACTTCTTATTTCCGAAAGCACCACATTACAATCCACAGTAACCATCTCCTTTTCACTGCCCAATCTAGAGTACTGCAATATATTGTGGACCATTCCTTTCACACGCAAAGTTGAAGTACCGATATAATCTAATATCTGCTCTCCTTGATCATCCAGAAGGTCTTTATATCCCAACAGTAACATTTCCACAAAACTTGCAATTGTACCCAGCGGTTCTTGCAAATCATGAGAGGTGATATAAGCAAATTCTTCCAAGGACTTATTCTTCTCTTCGAGAATTTCATTCTTCTTTCTCAACTCATTTTCTGCTTTCTTTAAAGACGTAACGTCTTCATATAAAATCACCAATTCATTGTCTGTCAATGGAAAGGCCTTTATACGGTAAGATCTCTTTATATAATTTACTTTTTCATCTCCAAACTCAATCTCCCCTACATCTACAGCTTCTTGTTTTTCAATACATTGAAGGTAAAGTTCTGGCAATCCTAATTCATAAATTCCTGGAAAAGAATCAATAAGCCTTGTTCCGATAAATTCTTTTATATCTACTCTTGAGGCTTTTTGATTTGCTTGATTGGCATAGACAAATTCAAAGTCTCGTGTTTCCCTATCCAAAAGTTTAAATACAACCAGAGGAATAGGTAACTTTTCTAAAATGTATAATGCGTTTAGAGTTTCACTCATTTTGGTCAGATCTTTTCAGATTTTAGCTATTCTTTTCCTCAAATACAAAATTACACCTGCTATCATTCCTCCTATAATGAAACATCAAAACACTTTGTGCAAAAAGTGCAAAATGTTGTGAGGATATCATTGCATATTGTTTTAAAGACTCAAACCTCAAATTTCCTGATCCATTTGAATGATGAAAGAAAAATGGAAAGCGTGAAAAAAGAAAAGTTGTTCGTAAATTGTAGGCCAAATTAATATAAGACTATGAAAAAATTTGGTTTAATAGGATACCCTTTGGGTCATTCTTTTTCAAAAAAATACTTTACAGAAAAATTCCAAGAGGAAGGAATTGAAGGGTGCGAATACGAACTTTACGAGCTTGAAAAAATTGACATTTTCTCTGATTTAGTTTCTAATACTGAGTTAACTGGCCTGAATGTAACTATTCCTTACAAACAGGATGTTATTCCTTACTTAGATCGATTGGACCCTGCCACTGCAGGTAAAATTGGAGCAGTCAACGTTATTAAATTTGAGGAAGACGGCACAAAAACAGGCTACAACTCAGATTATTATGGATTTAAAACATCACTTTTAGAGTTTTTACCTCATACAAAATTCAAGGCTTTGATTTTAGGTACGGGCGGTGCTTCAAAAGCCATCAAAGTAACTTTAGAAGACTTGGACATTCCATATCAGTATGTTTCTAGAAATAGGACTGAGGAAAGTATTTCTTATGCTGATATTACAGAAGAGATTTACGCCACTCACACTTTAGTGATCAATACAACTCCTCTTGGTATGCATCCTAATGAAGGAATTGCTCCCAAGTTGCCTTATGAATTGACGACTGAAAACCACTACTTCTTTGATGTAGTATATAATCCATCTGTTACCGAATTCATGAAATTAGGTGCTGAAAATGGTGCAAAAACCTTAAATGGTTTAGATATGCTAATTGGTCAAGCAGAAGCCTCTTGGAAAATTTGGAACGGAGAGTTTTAAATTTGAATGAAGTGTGTAGAATGAAGAATGTAGACCTAATTCTTCATTCTACATTCTTAATTTTTATTTCAATTTCTCATTGTTTTTATGACGGTCAGCATCTCTGATTGATTTCTTTTCAAGGTTCTTCTTTAATGCCTCTGTCAGATCAATACCCGTTTGATTCGCTAAACAAACCAATACAAATAATACATCTGCCATCTCATCACCTAAATCCACTTCTTCGTCAGACTTTTTGAAAGATTGCTCCCCATATTTTCTAGACATAATTCTAGCCACTTCCCCCACTTCTTCCATTAAAATAGCAGTATTAGTCAGTTCATTGAAATAGCGAACGCCTGTAGTGTTGATCCATTCATCAACAACTTTTTGTACTTCTTCTAGTGTCATGATTTCTTATTTTATTTTGGGGTAAAATAAAGGAATTAAAAATTAACAATGAAGAATTAAGAAAATGAACGATAAAATATTACTCATAAATTCATCGATGAGTTGATTTTGTACTTGCAGATTTTTTCCTAGTGGCATTGAATGGAAAAGCGTTAAGAATTTCATGGATTGAGCCGTTAAAAATGATTTTCTTGTTTGAGCACAGCGAGTTTAAAATCATTTAGGCAAGAGAAATGAAATTTAGCTTTTGCAATCACAACCTAGATTTTTTTGCTTCGTTTTTTCATCAATGGAAAAAATGAAGAAGACAGTATTTGGAAGGGTAAAGATGAAATTATGTTACGCCCTATTTTGAAATTGGTCGCCGGATTGATTGAAATATTTGGGTATAAAAAAAGCCCTCAAGGGCATCAAATCATTATCATATTTCGACTTTCCACCGATTGGAAAGTCGGGTATTGCTTAAGCTCCTTGCTTAACCGTACCCTTTATCTCCTTAGAGATTGTTGCTGTTTTTACTTTTGGCTCTGCTACCGCAATTCTTACAGGAAAGCCTGTTGGTGTTACTGTTATAATTGTTTTCATAATTTTAAATATTTATTTGTTTGTTTTAATTACTATTGGAAAACCTGATGGGGTTGTTGTGATTACTGTATTTTTCATAATTCTTAAATTTTAATTTTTGATATAGTTTAAATTATTTTCTGATTACTACTGGGTAACCTGTCGGTGTTATTGTTACGAATGTAATTTTCATGATTTTTTTATTTTAATTGTTATACAAATTATTTTACTGTTTTAATTACAACTGGAAATCCTGTTGGAGTCATTATTACGATTGTGTTTTCTAACTTATTCATTTTTCTTTTTGTTTAAATGTTTTCGATTTTGTTTTCATTATTATTACACGACAAAGGTGTAGGAAAGTTTCGAATTAATAAAGTGTATTTATACAATTAAAAGCTAAATAAACGAAATATTAATAATGCTCATTTACACACTTTATTATATTTTATTTTGACATTTAAACTTATAAAAGGAAAAAGAAATAGAAGTGTACACGCATCATTTATAGAATTGATGCAAGTGTCTGAGTGTACACTTAATCGAAATTTTCAATGTTAACAAATTGTTAATGTTTTAATTCCTCGAATTTCCAGTAAAATCTCTCCGAAAATGTAACTCTTTGTAGTTAAGTGACTTTTAGACGCTTTTTCACATGATGTGAATCTTGATAAGCTAAAATGTTTTTGGCCATGCCTGGAAAGACAAACATGTGCAATGGAAATACTAAGTACCAATACAATCTGCCCCAAACTCCCAAAGGCCTGAAAGTTGCTTTTTGCTCCAACCATTGTTTTCCGTCTTTGTTCTTCACTCTAAATTCCAGCCAAGCCTCACCCGGCAATTTCATCTCGGCAAACAACAATAGCCTCTTATGTTTTTTATCTGCTAAGATCACTCTCCAAAAGTCCAACGCTTCACCTGTTTTCAAATCGTATTGGCTTCTTCTTCCTCTTCTTAATCCAACACCTCCTACCATTTTATCCATAAAGCCACGAATTTTCCAAAGCCATGTACCATAATACCACCCTCTTTCACCACCAATAGCCCAAACATTATCCAATACTTCATCTACAGGACGTTGAATTTGAAATTTTCTAAAGTCGACAAAACAGCCATATTTAGGTACTTGAATCATATCTAAAAAGTCTTCACGAATAGGACCAATAATAGATTCTTTCCAACTTGATACTACTTCATTTTGAGCAATTTTCTGAAAAGCACTTTCTAATGCCTCTTCATAGGTTAAGAGTTTTACAGGAACGATTTTCTGAATCTCACTATCATTACAAACCACTTCATTTCCCATACTTTCTACAAGGCTTCGAGCCAATGAATAAGTTGTAGATGTCACGAAATACAACCAATAAGAAGACAGATTAGGTGTAAAGACAGGAACTACGAGAATCCGCCTTTGTAATCCTCTTACTTTCGCAAACTGCAATAGCATGTCTTTATAGTTCAAAACGTCCTTTCCACCTATATCAAAGACTTTATTATAGGCTTCCTCTTTGAGCATGACACCCATCAAATAATCCATTACATTACGAATAGCTATGGGCTGGCATTTGGTCAACAGCCATTTTGGGGCCACCATCACAGGCAATTTTTCCACTAAATCTCTAATGATCTCAAAAGAAGCTCCACCTGAACCAATAATTATCGCTGCTCTTAAAACCGTCAATGCACTCTGAGTTTCACCTAAAATATGCTCCACCTCCACTCTTGATTGTAGGTGCCTTGATAGCTTTTTGCAATTGGCTATCCCTCCCAAATAAATAATTTGCTGACATTCTGTGGTCTTGATAAAATCTCTAAAGTTAATCGCTGCTGTTTTCTCCATTTTCTCAAAATCATCAAAAGAGTTACTCATGGAGTGCACCAAGTAATAAGCGACATCAAAATCTTTAGGGATATTCTCTAAGGAATCTGCATTAAGTAAGTCACCTTTCACCACTGTCACCGAATCCAAGAAAGAGTAATCGAAGTCTTCAAAGTCAAACCGCCTCGGGTCTCTGCACACACAAATAACTTCATGCCCTGCCTCTACTAATAAAGGCAACAAACGTCTTCCTATATATCCTGTTGATCCAGTAAGTAGTATTCTCATAAGTGAAATAGTGTATTGGTGTAAAACATCAACAATAAAAGCATTCAAATTGTTATCAGCAACTCTGATTTTTCCATTCCAATCTAATAAGTTCTTGATATAACTAAATGTTATGATCTATAACTTTAAATTGTTTAATATTAAACTTAATTATTCAAGATTTGTACTATCATAAACACAATTAAACAGATATGTACAAGAAAATTTTATTTACCCTACTATCCATAATCATCAGTACAACAATCACAATGGGACAAGACAGCACTGCTGTTCACAGTCCTGAAGAGGAAGTCGATGCGAGTAATCCTCTATCTAAAGGATTGAATGCTTATCAGATTGGGCGTTTTAAACCTAATCAAGTAGAGCTTCAAAACATTGTCAACTATACTACTGATAAGTGGTTTATAAGGGGAGCAATAGATTATACTAAGCCCTATGATGGTAAAGTCTATTATGGATCTTCCAGTTTTATGGTTTCTAGACTTTTTGAGTTTGCTAAGAACAATGAAAAGTGGAAAGTACAAAGTGGTTTTGGTGTAGTAGTCTCCAATTCAAAGGTAAATGGCTCAGCCATAGGTGTAAACTTTGTGGGTGTACAGACCAATGAGAAATGGAAGTTCGTAGAATTGCTGACTTACCAATCCAATGGAACCATAGAAGCACAATATGGTGCTTACTATAAATTCACTAAAAACGGAAACTGGGAAGTGAGAACCCACCCTAGAATGCTTTTTAATACACAAACTGGAGTACATGAAATTCCTGTCGGGGTTGGTTTAGGACATACCGTAAGAGCAAAAACATTTATGACCTACATCTATTGTGAGCCTGAATATGATCTCTATAATAATGAATACATAATTTATTCAGGGGTGAAATTCATTTTCTAAAAAAGAAGTAAGAGAACATCAATTTATTATTTACAGAAGCATTATAATTAGTAATAAATCATTAACTTCTAGTCATATAGAAAGCGGATAGGTAAAATACCTAACCATTAAAAATGAGAATTTTACTAATCAAAACCCCTTCTATTTCTAATAAATTTGAGTGTTCTCTTTTCATATAATAGAATAAATATTTCTTAATAAAATTATTTTTGTTTAATCTTAAACCGTTTATTTGTTTAATAACGAACAATTATAGCTTAATTATATTTACAAAACATTACTACCGTGACAGCATTAGAATCTATACAACAGTTACAAGAACAGATCTCCAAATCAATTATTGGCCAAGAGAAAGTGGTCAACCGAATTATTTCTTGTTTAATATCAGATGGTAACTTACTACTGGAAGGTCTTCCTGGATTAGCTAAAACTAGAGCGATCAATAGTTTAGCAAAAAATATGGATTTAGGATTGAGCAGAATTCAATTTACCCCTGATTTATTACCTTCAGATATTACAGGTACAGAAATTTACCAAAGTCAAGGTGAAGAAAGCTTTGTGTTCCAGCAAGGTCCTATCTTCAACAACTTAATCTTAGCGGATGAGATCAACCGTGCTCCTGCAAAAGTACAATCGGCTTTATTGGAAGCGATGCAAGAAAGACAAGTAACAGTAGCGGGTAATACCTACGAATTACCGAAACCTTTCTTCGTGATGGCCACTCAAAACCCTATTGAGCAAGAAGGTACTTATCCTCTTCCAGAAGCTCAAATGGACCGTTTTCTAATGCATGTTATCGTCAATTATCCTTCTGAAGAAGCAGAGTTAGAGGTATTGCGTTTGGTAAGAAACGAAGAGAAATCTGCCGGAGAAAAGAAGGAATCTAAAGCAAAAGAAAAACTGCCAAAAGAAATTGTATTTGATGCTCGTAAAGAGGTACAAGAAGTACACGTTTCTGAGGCAATCGAAAAATATATCGTAGCATTAGTTTACGCTACAAGAACTCCTGAAAAATACAGCGAAGATTTAGCGAAATGGATCGATGTAGGTTGCTCGCCTCGTGCGACAATCGCATTAGATAAAGTAGCTAGAGTACAAGCTTGGTTGAATGGTCGTGATTTTGTGAAACCGGAAGATATTCAAGAGGTGATCAAAGATGTATTCCGCCACAGAATTGTAAGCAGTTTCGAAGCGAATGCTTTAGGAATTTCCAAAGAACAAATCATTGATGAACTGATCAGTAAAGTGGCAGTTGCTTAATCTCTTTTCTTATGAGTAAATCAGAAAAAGAAAATCCAACATCAGGTTATGTCACCCTCCATGAATTGCACGGTATGCAGTTTGAAGCATCAGGCTTCAGCTTTTTACCAAAATACAAAGTGCAATCGCTTTTGGCTGGCCGACATAAATCCGCGATGAGAGGAAGAGGTTTAGATTTCAAGGAAGTTCGTCAATATGTTGCGGGTGATGATATCCGAAACATTGATTGGAAAGTGACAGCACGTACTCAAAAAACGCATACCAAAGTATTTTCAGAAGAAAGAGAACGCCCAGTTCTTTTAGTGGTGGATCAATCTTCCTCTATGTTTTTTGGAACACAAAGCTATTTGAAATCGACAGTTTCCGCTCACCTTGCGGCACTTGGCGCTTGGAGAACGGTAGATGTGGGAGACCGAGTAGGTGCGTTTGTTTTCAATGATACAAAATTTGAAAATATCCGACCTCAGAGAAGTTCAACGGCCATTCTTTCGATGTTGAAAACCATAGAAGTTTACAACAATCAACTGAATGCCCAACAGCCTCCTCAATCCAAAACGTTGATTTTAGAAAGCGTTTTTCAAAAAGTAAGAAGTACAGTCAATCACGATTACTTGATCGTCATTATATCCGATCTTAGAGGAATTTCAGATAAAACCATTCATCATATCTTCAACTTGAAAAGACATAACGATGTCATGGTTTTTCATATTGAAGATGATTGGGAAAAAGAACTTCCATTGAGAGCCATTTCCCTTTCCAATTCGGACCGTCAGGTTTCTATTGAAAACAGTATGAAAAAAGTCCGAGAGAAACATCAGAAGGCTTTTGCGAACGAAAAAGAAATGCTCACAGATCAGTTTGCTGAATACGGTATTCCGGTACTTACTTTCAACACCAACGAAAGACTGGCAGATCAGCTTCGTGATTTACTAAAAGACCATTAATTATGCCTCAAGATTCCTTACAATTCCTAAAGGACTCTACACAGCTTGCGAGCGAAGTATTGGACTTTATTCCTCCGGAAAAGGTAGACCTATCTCCTACCGGTCCAGGATGGTATATCTTGGGTGGAATAGCCGTCTTATTGGTACTGATCGTAAGCATCAGAGAGTACAATCGCTACCTTAATTCTACTTACAAAAGAGTAGCGAATAAGGATTTAGATAAAATAATCAATCAAAAGTTATCCCTACAGGAAAGTGTTTTTCAGGTGAATACCACACTGAAAAGAGTAGCACTGACTTCCTACGACCGTGATCAGGTAGCACACTTGAGCGGTGAAGAATGGGTTACTTTTTTAAATAAACATTGGAAAAATAATTTTTCTGATAAAGAAAGTGATTTACTGATCAATGGAGCCTATATGAAGCCTTCCGCTGATCATGATGAAACACTGACGCAATTGATTCAATCATCAAAAAAATGGATTAAAAGTCATGTATGAGTTAGCCTACCCGTGGATGTTTGCACTGCTTCCCCTGCCGATTCTTATATGGTGGTTAGTCCCTGCATATAAACAGAAAAAAGATGCATTGTACTATCCTAAATTTGATGAATTGACAGACGCTACTGGTCTGAAACCTCAAAAAAGTGCGACAGTTTTAAAAAGAAAATGGTTTCAGTACCTCGTCAACTTTCTAGTTTGGTGTTGTGTGGTAACGGCGATGACCAACCCACAATACATTGGAGAGCCGGCTAAAAAAGTAAAGAACGCGAGAAACATGTTGATCGCTGCTGATATTTCGATGAGTATGAATACTACCGATTGGTTTGATGCCGACGGTAATCGTATCACGAGATGGAAAGCTGTTCAAAATGTATTGACTGATTTTATAGATAAAAGAGAAGGTGACCGCATCGGTTTGATGATGTTTGGTAGTGATGTATTTGCCCTGCCTTTCACACCTGATTTAGATATTATCAAACATACCGTAGATGAAACAGGTATCGGTATGGCAGGTCATAAAACGGCGGTTGGTAATGCCATTGCCTTGTCTACGCAAGTTTTTGAAGCGGATTCTATCGATCAAAGAGTGATGATTTTACTGACCGACGGTCAAGACAGTGGTAGTGAAATTGTACCGATCACTGCTTCTCAAATGGCAGCCGAAGACAGCATTAAGATCTACACGATTGGTATTGGTACTAAGAAAAGTTCCCAATATGAATTGGATGATAAGACTTTGAAAATGATCGCTAAAAATACAGGTGGTGAATATTTCAATGCCGGAAATGTAGAGGAACTCAATACCATCTACGACAAGTTGAATGAAATGGAACCGATACAGTTTGAAGATGAAGGCTACAGACCTACTCGTTTGTTGTTCTATATTCCTTTAGGTATTGGATTTCTATTAGCGATGTCTTTACAATTTATCACCATCGTTGTTCAATTTTTCTCATCATTTAACAGACGAAAATCATGAAAGAAATAGAAGCATTTTTCGAAGGGTTTTCGACCAACATTCACTTTATAAGACCCGATTATTTATGGGCATTAGTTCCGGTAGGTATTCTGTTTATCCTCTCATGGATTTCTATTCGTGAGTCTGAAGGATGGAAGAAATTGATCAACCCACAGTTATTGAATTTACTGCTGATCAAAGGCAATAAAAGAGGAGCTTGGTTTCCTAAAATGCTGATGATTTTCACAGCAAGTATCTTAGTCATTGCCATGGCAGGTCCTACTTGGAAAAGGGTAGACAAGCCAGGAAATCAAACCGAAGCCAAAGTAGTCATTGTACTCGATATGAGTAGATCGATGTTGGCAACAGATATTGGTCCTAGCCGATTGGAAAGAGCCAAAATGAAGATCAAGGATTACTTGAAAATCAATCAAGGTGTACAAACCGGCTTGGTGGTTTTTGCAGGTTCTGCTCACGAAGCACTACCTCCTACCAAAGATTACAAAACCTTCCGTTCTACTTTGGATGCTTTAAGTCCGAGTAGTATGCCATTGCAAGGAAGTAACTTACCGGATGCCTTAGATCTTACGGATAAAATCCTAGAAAATACAGATGCACCAAGTTTTGTATGGATCATTACGGATGATATCAACGCTTCTGATGTACAAGCTTTCGGTCAAAGAAGTAACACCAAAGATCAATACAACTTATTGGTATTAGCCACTCCTCAGGGAGCACATATTCCTACGTATAGAAATCGAATTTTAAAAGATAAAAATGGTAAAGCAGTAACGGTTGGACTAAATACAGCCCAACTCCAAAATGCGATTGCCATGCCACATGTCAACCTTACGCCTTTTACATTGGACAACACCGATGTGGAGCTTTACGCAAAAAACATCCAAGACAATTTGGTCTTCACTAAGGATAGCACAAAAGCGGAAGAGGATTGGGTAGATGCTGGATATTACCTTTCGTTTGTCGTTGCATTTTTCCTATTATTCTGGTTTAGAAAAGGACTTTTAGTACAATGGACTTGGATCTTACTCCTTCCGATGTTCTTTATCAGTTGCGATAGTATTGACCAATTGCCAAAAGACGATTTAAAAGCCAAAGACCTTTTTTATACGAGAGATCAACAGGCTCAAGAATTATTGGATAAAGGAGATACAGCTACAGCGGCAGTGACTTTCTCTGATCAATCTCAAGCAGGTTATGCCTACAGTAAAATGGGAGATTATGAGAAAGCAGCAGATGCATACGCAGAAGACATCACCGCCAATAATATGTATAACTTGGGCGTTTCTCAAGCCAAATTAGGGAATTGGGAAGCGGCGCAAAAAGCCTTTCAAATGGCACTGGATATTGATCCTCAATTCAAAGAAGCAGAGAAAAATTTCAATATTGCTTCTGAACAAGTTCGTATGATCAATATTAATATGTCGGAAGGCAGTAAACTCAACGAAAAAGATCCTTTCAAAGGAAAAAAATACGAACCTGAAGCCGGAGAACAAGAACAGGAATCTGCTCAGCATTCGGACAGAAAAGGGGAAGGAGAAGGGGAAACCATTCAAGAAATGGGAGAAAAAGAAGTGAATCCCACCATGGAGGAACTCTTGCAAATGCAGTTTTCTGAAACCAAACAGCAATCCAAGGCAAGCATGATCCGTCAGGTGAAATTGGACCCTTCGATGTATCTCAAAAAGAAATTTCAGTATCAGTACCTCACTGATGAAGACAAGCCTAAAAAATCAGATCAGTCATGGTAAGAAAAAGCATTATAATCGTACTGACGTTGTTTTGGGCATTGAATACTTACGCTCAAAAGAAGGTCAACCTGTTTACCACTACAACCATCAATCAGAAGGAAGTAATGGTCGGACAGCCTTTCAAAGTGAAGCTTTCCATCTACACCACTACTTGGTTTACGGAAGGATTGAACTTTGAGGATTTTCAACTGCCCAATGCTTTAATGATTAAAGACGGCAGAGCGATTCCTAACTCCTTGCAGATCGGCAAGTATCAGTATTCAGGTGTGGAACAAACATATTGGGTATTTCCTTTTTCGGCTGGTGAAAACGTCTTTCCTTCTTTGGAATTGGAAGTAACAACCCCAGATCCAGGAGATTTTAAAGGGAAAAAACATACGATTCATACTAAAGAAAAGTCGATCAAAGTGGTTCCTCCACCTGTTGGTGAAGATCCAAAATCTTGGCTGGTTGCTTCTAGTGTAAGAATTTCTGATACTTGGAATAAGGACTTGTCTCAAGTAAAAGTCGGTGATGTACTCAAAAGAACGGTGCGTATCACAGCGGGTAACACCCTCGGCCCAATGATTCCGGTGAGAACTTATGATTCATTAAACTGGGCAGGCGTTTATCCAGAACACCCAACCAACAGTAATTATAATAAGGACAATTATATTTCGGGTACGCAAACACAAGTCATTACTTACCTTGTTCAAGAAGCAGGAGAATTTGAAGTACCAGGAATTACAGTTCGTTACTATAATCCTTATACCAAAAAGTCGAAAGATATTTCTTCGAAAAATAGAACCATCACCATTGAAGAAAATCCTAACCTAAGCATGTTGCAATCCCTTCAGGACAGTTTGAATAAACTCAATCAGGTGCCGGAAGAAGTAGATACAACTCCTAAAAAAACATGGAGAGATTACGTTCCTCAGCATTGGGAATATATTCTTTTAGGTCTAGTGATTCTTTGGTTATTGTACAAATACAAACCGATTACCAAGATCAAAAAGAAACTAGAAGATATCCGTTCGACTTCCACTTACAAGGAAAAACAAGCTTACAATAAGCTAAGAAGTGATATCAAAAAAGGTAATATCGAACAAAGCATTCAAAGTTTCTATCAGTGGATCAATACCCTGCCCAATCAAAGTGTGAGTAATTACAGAGAAACACTTTACCAAGCAGTATTGACACACAAATTGAGTGATTTGATTTCTGAAATTTCCGATATCAAGTACAGTCAAGGTGGAACGATGATTCCGAAAAGCATTCAAAATGCCTTATTGGACCAATTGAATTGGGACCGAAAAATTATTCTTCAAGTGAAAAAGAAGAAGAGTTATAAGGAAAGGAAAACGAAGCGTTTGGAGGAGTTGAATCCTTAGTTATAGAAGAAAGGTTCTTGCAGAGATGTGAGAGCCTTTTTTACTTTCAATCCATCTTTCTGCTGAAATTTCTACGATCTACTTTCAAGCTTCTTTCTTCTTCATTTTTCCATTGATGAAAAACGAAGCAAAAAATCTAGGCTGTGAAGTCAAAAGCTAAATTCCATTCCTCTCGCCTAAATGATTTTAAACTCGCTACGCTCAAACAGCAAAATCATTTTTAACGGCTCACTCCATGAAATTATTAACGCTTTTCCCTTCAATGCCAAAGAAGGTACTACCAACTGAATTGGGTAGAATACTCACTGGCGCGAATGTTAAGCGTCAGTGTCATTCCTGCCTTACAGATCAGTAGAAATCTCCTGATTTCTACTAACCATAAATATTCTAAAACTGAGTTTAAAGTTCACTAACAATCTAAAAACTAAACAAATATCAATTCTCAATTATAACGATTTCGTGTAATTCAAATCCCAATTCGTATAAAAAAATCCTTGCTAAAACCCTCACCTTTGTATCGTTCAAAAACAATAAGGAAACACTATTTTAAATATGAAGATTATTTCACAAGCATTGCAATTCTTTAAATCATTAATCCATGATTTAACATCAAGTACATTATTAGAAGGAGATTATTATGATTCAGTAGATTAATCAAAAACCTTCAAAAAATAAAAAGTAATAGATATTGCTCTTATTCCTTTCAGAAGGAGTAAGAGCTTTTTTTGTTTTACATTTTAATGCTGATTTTTGTTCTCTGAATAGATTCATCTATCTTTAAACGAGCTAGAAATCAGCCTTGCAAGGCTAAGACTTTTTAATCATTAATATGCAAGCTAACAAAATCATCTCTTTCACTTCCTCTTGGAAAAACACCATTTTCATTACGCTTATTCTGTCCGTTTTTATAAGTATTATTTTGATATTTCTTCAACCTTTTGATACTTATACTTACAATGCTCCCTACAAAAATTTGAAACTTGCCGGCTATAGTTTATGTGTGATTATACCCTTATTGAGTATACATGCTATTGAAAAAATATGGTATAAAAAACACGGTCAAAAATGGACGCTTCTCAATGAGTTACTCGTCCTTACTTTTGGTTTTTTCTTTATCAATTTGTTATGCTATTTATACAACTGTTATGTCATGAATAGTGTTCAACCTACTTTGGCTGGACTGTTCTATTGGAATATCTATTATGGCTTGCCTTTCGCGTGTATCTTCATCACATTTTGGGCTTACTTACGTTTCCGCTTTGGACAGATTTTAATGAGTGAAGAGAAAATAGAAAACAAACTAATCAGTATAGAAGGGGCTAATGCCAATGAGCAAATTCAATTTGAATGGGACGAGTTTGTCATGGCGAAATCTCAATCAAACTATATTGATATTTTTCTTTACACAAAAAATGGCGAACAGCAGAAGTTTACATTAAGAAGCACATTAAGTAAACTTTTTGATCAACTGCCAATGGCTACTCAGGTGCATCGTTCTTTTTTAATCAACACTGTTTTCATCAGCGAACTCAAAGGAAATACAAGAAAAGGGGCCGCCGTTTTAAATCACGTTGAAATGGAGGTTCCAGTCTCACCAAAATATTTCTCAGCATTAAAAAAAGAGCTTCAATTTCATCCCTAAACCTTCAAAAACAGCCCTCAGAGTTCAATTTCGGCATTTAAACTTCAAGCTCATCACTCCCATTTTTTCATAATAATTCATTGAAATACCTTTGAATCAGTGTTTAATCAAAAGGAAATTATTATGAAATCTATCACAGTGCTATTCATCGCTTTATTTATTGCTTTCTCTTCAATTGCTCAAGAAAATAAGTCAGAACACAAAGCCTTTCTTGATAAAGTATTTCAACTATTAGAACAAAAAGTGGCAAATCCAAGATGGTTAAAAGAAGACAGTTTTATCAAATTTAAGCATCATATGTATGCTGAAGAAACGTTGAAACTTGATGAAAAGGAATTCTATTTAACTTTCAATAGACAGTGTAATACACTTTATTTTACGCACTTTTATCTTAAAAAAATAAAGTCTACGACAACAGCATCAGAAGGTGAGATAGAAAAACTATCATGGAAAAAAATGAACGATTCTACCGCTTATCTTGATGTTCGTTCTTTTGCTGGTGGGGCTCGTCAAATGTATCAAGCACTTCAAGAAATTGGAACTGATACTTTCGAAAATTTAATTATTGATTTAAGAAACAACGGAGGAGGTTCGTTGGATGCTCCAGTTATTTTAGGTCAGTTTTTAACACCTAATCCTATCGACGCAGGGGTTTACCTCACTAGAGGGTGGTATGCAAATCACACAAAACCTGCTACAGCTGAGGAGATCACTTCCCTGCCCTTTTTGATGGATTTCACTTATGCTGGTATTTCAAAAATGTTTATGGAAAACTCTGCCTTTAGAATGGTGGTTCCTTCTCACAATAATCCAACTTTTAAAGGAAAAGTATATGTATTGGTCAATGAAAATACAGCCAGTGCGTGTGAGCCATTGATCTACTTACTCAAAGAACAAAAAATTGCCACATTGGTAGGTACACCATCTGCTGGAGCAATGCTAAGTGGAGCTTCATTTGAAGTAAATGAGAATTTTAATGTCTTTATCCCCATTGCAGATTATCAGACTTACAATGGATCAAGATTGGATAAAGTGGGTGTTGCTCCTGATGTCTATGTTGAATCAAATAAGGCACTTGAATATGTATTGGAAAATATAGCGTTGAAGTCGAAGTAATTCTAATTTTAACTTCACATAAAAGAAAAAACAAGATCGGCTTACAGTACATTATGCCGGTCTTTAATTTTCTTTCGGAGATGGTAATAACTTCCGATCTATCTTTAAAAATGCTTGAATTTCATCGATAGAAACTGAAAAATCGAATTCTACAGTCATAACATCTGAACGTTCATATAATTCCCTTGGATCAATCTTGAGACCTTCTTTTGTAATGATAAAACTTGAAAATTTTGGTGTTTGTAGAAAATCAAGTATTGCCTTCTCATCAAATACGTCATTTTCAACTAATGATGCTGACTTCTGAAGTAAAGCAATCAGTTTGTCTATTTCTACAATATCATTGAGGTATAACGGCTTGGTATTTTCAATATCAAAATTATAATAAACAAACTCTACATGGGTATAAGCGGCGCCGGCACCTTTAGAATTTTTTTTCACGACAATTGAGACAATGGACGAATTTATTCCTCCTTCAAAAAAGACTTCCGTATACTCCTCAATATCATTATTCGTCACCAACTCTAAGTCACTTTCATCTAAACCTTCACAAACTGATTGGATCTTTTCAATATTTTTGAACACAGCTTCCCTGATTTGCTTATTGATTGCTAAACAGAAACTGGAACTGCTCTTCAATTGAGGATATACTGCATCTACCCAACAGTTCAACACTCGGGTATCTTCCCAAACTACAGTGTCAACTTTGAAGAATTTTTCATGTGTGTTTTCTAAACTTACAGTTTGTCCGTGTGACCATACACTACAAAACAATAGTAAAAAGAGGATAATAGAACAGCTCTTATTCATGAATAAATTTAGCATTTTGGGTTATTGAGCAAACAAAAAATGATGATAAAATAGCCTGGTTTACCTATACAGCAAACCAGGCTTAGTAATTTTTTTACGAATTAATTCTCTTTATTCTTATCCACAAGAACAATTGTATCATCAAAATAAATAGATGACTTGGCTTGCTTCTGTACTTTATCTTCCAAGGTTTCTTTTGCCACTTCCTGTGCAGCAGTAGTTGCTTGAGTTTGAGATGTAACCACAGGTGCAGGTACTTTAGTAATTACAATGTTCACTCTGTCTTGCTTATCTAAAAACATACTGAAGATCTTTTCACCAGCATAGAAATCACTGATTTTGAAAACTTCCCACTGAGTACCGTCAAAGTGACCAATGATATTTTCTTTTGTCGCTACCCATAATTGGTTGTCTTTATCAAAACATGCTTGTTCTACCCAATTTGTATTATTATCATTTGGGAATTTCTCTTTTACTGCCTTTTTCAATCCTGCAAAATCATAGACGTTTTTGATTTCTCCACCGTTAGACTGAGAAATATGACTAGTACCTACAAAATTCACTTCACCGTTGTAATCTTTAATGATGAATTTTGAGATGTAACCCTCTTCTTTTGTAGAGGTATGAATTTTAAAACCTTCTTTTGTAAACTCTCCCAATCCTTTGGAATTACTTACCCAAAGAGTTCCTTTTTCATCTAATCTCATTTCAAATAGACCATAACCTGTTCCCAACCCTGTTTCTTTTTTCGTGAAGTACTTCACTCCTTGTCCACTTACAGGGTAATAAGCATAGCCTTTACTCGTCGCTAACCAAAAAGCATTGTTCAAATCGTCAAAAACCATCATCTTAGGTTTCCCTCCTAATTTCTTATCCAATGTAAGAGCTATTTGTTCCGTTGACTCGTCAGCATTCATTTTGAAAGTGTACTTTCTTGTCGCCGTTACGAAGTATAGCGTTCCTGTTTTTTTATCAACCGCCCAATTCTTGGCATAAACTTTTGTGTCTGGATATTTGTAACCCGCACTCACAGTTAAATCATCAACGGTAAACTTTTTTACAGTTCCCTCTTTATCTATTTTCTTGAAAGACTCAAAATCAGTCGCCAAGATATATTCATTACCTAAATCATCCGTCAATCTATCTGCTCCTATATAGTCTTTGAATTTTTTAGATTTGTCTGTTACAGTGTTGAGTACCTTAAAGTTATGATCAAACTCAAATGTTGGAACATCAAAAATTACAATTGAACCTTTGTAGACCGTCTCTGAATTAATAAATTTTGGATTCTTTTCATTGTATTCCGTTGTGCAGATTCCTCTTGCTATTACAAATCTATCTTGATTGTCCACTTCAATGTCCATCACAGAACCACTAGTACCTACATGTCCGTCAATTATTGTTTCTGACTTTTTGAAATTCAATAGCCTTCTTTGTGATTCAATATCATAAACCGCTACATGTCCTGATGAAATTTCTATTAAAGCCTGTCCTTTAGCATTCACAGCAAATTTTTGAATTTCATCCTTAGTATCGACCGTTAATTTTTTCTCGAATTGACCATTCTTGAAAAGGTAAAGTGTTTTTGAACCTGCTACCCAGCATTGTCCCTTCTTATCTCTATAGATGTCTTCTGCAATGTTTAGACCCACAGCAACCTCGGGCAATTTATAGACCTTGAAATGCTCACCATCGAAATGTACAATTCTAGCAAGGTGAGGCCCTCTCATAATCGCCACAAACCCCACTTCAATACCTGTAATATTACGTAAAGCTCCATTGTCTATATATTTTTCAGGAAGAGGATATTGCTTTTCTATATCTCCTTTGATAATTCTAAGGCCCTGTTCATTATCAGGAATATATAGGATGTCCAGGTCATCCCATCCGGCAGAGTTGAGTGCCTGGTATTTATTTTCTTTGGCGTTAGCTTCATAAGAAAAAATCGTTGAATTTAAACGTGAAGCTGACTCACCATATACATCAGCATCGAGTGTGTGGCTTTCTAGTGTTTCCAGCTTTCCATTATTGATACGAAGTGTTTTCAAATTGCTTACAGCAAGAATACTCCCATCCTTCATTCTTTTTAAGGAAGAGATTTGACTTTGTGTAGGAGACGCCTCTTTAACGGCAGTATATTTTCCATTCTGATAGTTAAATACCTCTCCATAAATGGTAAAGTGTTTGGGAGATTGAGCAAATACCGAGTTAGCAAAAAATGCCAACAAGAGTAACATGAAGTTTGATTTCATTTTTAGGAATTTAATATTTAAAAATTTGAGTTGAGTAAACTTTTTATTTATGCTTTAAGTGAAATCCTGAATTGAGCATCACCTCTCAACCCAATACACCTGTTTACTCTACAATAAAGCACCAGGAAATTTCCCAGTAAAAAAATACAGCTTATATTACAACAAACCATTAGAGCATGTTTGAAACATCTCTTCAATTAAAGTTCGCTCGCTTCAATTTTATCATCAAAAGTGAGCACTTTATCCAATACAATACTTTGCAAACGTACCCTTCTAGTATTATCATTTTTGAACCACTTGTCTTCTATAAAACGTGGCTCTATTTGCAGACGAATATCAATTTCATACACTGCTTTTTCTTTCACTTTAGGAATGTCTAAAGTCTTGACTAAGCATTTATCTGAAGGAAGTAATAAATAATAACTCTTTTCTGATAAGAAAGTATTCTGCAGCGGTTCGTTTTCCAAACTGACCTTTTCTTTAGCCCCTCCTTTTTTCTTATAACTGACTTGAGTGACAATACCTACATTTTCATTGCCTTCCATATAAGGTACAATAATAGGCGTATCAGAGTTATTGGTAAGGTACAGCTGATATTTCAACCACCCTGCCGCATCAATAATTTTTCTATAACTCAGTGTTATCTCTTTTTCTAGATCCACTTTGCTATAATCTACTCTCAATGCAAAAGGTAAATCAGCTATATTTTTAGAGGAATTTGCTGTTCGCTTCAATGCTGTAACTTCCGCAGCATAAAATTTATCGACAGCAGCGTCAGTAAATTCAAATTGATGCACTTTGGGATTGCTCCTTGGTTTCAAGTTTTTAATCGCATAAAACAATCCATTTACCTCTCCTTTATTGTTATACTTGAAAGCATACGCTTTTTTAGCATAATCTGATGCTTTCTCATATTCTTCCAAAAACAAATAAGCTACACCAATATTGTAATAAAAGTAAGCAATATTTTTGTCAGAAACTTTCGCCTTTTTATTTCCTTTCTCATAAAAGGCAATCAGTTCTTCCCAAACTGGAATAGCCTCTTTAAATTTAGCTTGAATAGGCTGCAATGTTTTAGCAAAGTCTTCTCTTTGATTCAAAAAACACTTTTTTTCATTTTCTTTGAAAACTTCATCCAGCTCGGTTATGATTTCCTCAGAAGCTGAATAGTCATGTTTTTTCCCCTTACCCATAGCCAGCTTGAAAGTGTAATACCTGCAAGAATATCCAAATTGATTATTCAGGTTATCCACAATCCCATTATAGAAATCTTCCTGTACATTTTTTTCCAAATTCGCCAGCGTAGTACTACCCAATTCTTTTTTCTTGCTCAATGCCAAAGATCTGCTTGCATAAGCCCCTCCTATCTCTTTTCTTCTTTTAAAAACTTCTTCTCCCGTAAAGTTCTTTTCCAATAACAAAGTACCATCCACATGTTTGAACTTATAATTCACAGAAATTTGCACCTCAGCATAAGGAGTATAAGTCACGACTGTGGAGTCACCTTGTTTTGTTTTAATCGTTTCAATGGCTAATTTTTTAGTATAACTTCCTCCGTAATATTCCAGCGCATAATCATAACCATGTATACCGTTGTTTGATATTTTACTTTTGGCAAGAAGCTGATCTGAAGATGAACCCTTATCATATTTCTTAATTCCTACAATAGTGACTTTATCAAACAAACTCTTCACCGTTTTATTACCTCCTGTAGAAATTGCCTTTACAGCAAAACATGGCGGCATGATTGTATCCGCTATCTGACCATCTATTTGATACGGTGAGGCATGACCATTCAATATTTGAAGAGGTTTGATAAGCATATTAATTCTTACTTTCTTTTCAGCAGCTTTTTGAGCAACAGCATTTAAGTTCCCTATCCACAGCAAGGATAGCAGAAGGACGATAGTTTGCTTCATTACAATAGTTATTTATTTAAATTTAAAGCATTTCAGTAATTAAATATATAAAAATAATTAAGGAATAGTAGACTCGTCTTGTTTAATTTATGATTACAAATTAGCGCTAAAAGATCCATAGACACTCTTTCCCTTTCTAATGCACTATCTAATAGATCTTTTTAAAATTGCCTCTCAAGTTTTTCGGTAGATTACTAACGAATATATCAAACCTATATTCATTTTGATGGAATCGATCGACATCAATATCTCTCACATTAATATTATAGATTTGAAATAGATAGTTAATTCTGATTCTATTGTTTAGATCAAGCTCTTCATCCTCCAAAACAGAAAAGAGCCGGGCATCAATCTGATCTAAATCACTAGCCCTGGATAGATTGGAACCTAAAGTATGCAAACAGGCATCGATTCCATTAGGAACTGGATTAGATACATCCAATATTAAGCCCATAAAGAAATCGAAAACGTTGATATTCATCGCTTCCAATTCTTTGATTTTAGGTGAAAAATCTTCGAAAGAAGTGTATTTATGAACGTTTAGATCTTCATTATTAAAACAAAATTGAGCACAATCAGGGTAAGAAGGGCACATATTATTGACATGACATCTGAAGAAAATATCTTTATTCAAAGTTTTAGTCACTAAACTGAATATTTCTTGATAATGAACATTATCTGCAGGGTCGGCAGCACATGATAGAAAAAATTCTACACTCCTTTTAAAGAATAGAGCTAATTCTGCTGAATGATATTTTTCTACATAATATTCATAACTTCTTCGTTTGAATCCACCATCATATCCTTCTTTTATCGCGGCCGCTAATAGCTGTTCAAATTCTTCTGTCTGTGCAAACTCCTTTTCAGACTTACCTTGTTCTATCTCGGATTCTATGTAATTATAAAAACGTTCAACGGAAGGATTAGATTTAAAAAGTTCTCCATCTTCAAATAAGATTGTATGATTTGTATCGATCAAACTATAACTATATTGAATCATCCGAGCATAATCTTCTTTTAGAGGTCCATTCTCAAAATCATCTATAATGTAGAAGATACTTATTGTACTCTCCTGCTTTAAAGCTTTATAGTCAATAAAGTTTGAACAAAGTTCTCCTTTTAGTTTGTCTTTGATGAACTTATTATAATCTAAAGAATCTTGTGCTGTACTTCTATATGACATATCAGACAGTGGAAAAAAATACTCTCCTGAAGGTTTAGTTAGGATAATAAATTTATCAAAGAGATGAACTTTATGCATCACTACCTCCTCTAACTCTTTACCTTTTAAGTATTTTGCTTTAAAATCCTCAAAGGTTATTCTATGCTCAAAGTCTTTGTTGATCTGTTCGGCAGTATCTCCTCGAAATTCAAAACAATACCCTTTCGATTGTTTCTTTGAATAATAGATTTTGTTCAATGCCACGGTATCAAATACTGCTGTTATGGAATCTACTATAGTTCTGAAGTGAGAAATTGTTGAGTCATGATAGACCATTCCATTCTCATGAACCTTGTGTTCTTGGGCATGAGCGAAAGAGAAGAAGGAGAAAAAAAGGAAAGTATAAAGTCGAAGTTCTCTCATAATAGTGTTGGTATCGTCTGCTTTTGACTTTAAGTAAATAAAAATACCTCAGCACGAAAAAGAATACGCTTGTTTTCTTTTATGTACTGAGGTATTTATCTGATTAAACTATAATAGAACTACAGAAAGAATCTCAACATTAGTCTGTATGAAGAATATTCCGAATTGGCTAGCTGTCTGGAGAAACAACCCACTTGCAATTTATTCTTCAGTAGCATATAATTGAATTCTACCTCTCCTCCGTAATCAAAGCTTTGCATCGTAGCAAAGTCATTTTGAATAAGCATTGGCGTGACCAGCAAATAAATCTTTTCTGATATATTTATTGAGTTCATCAACTGAAATGTCATACCATGTTTCTCAATATTCTGTGCTCTTCCTTCTACTAAATTAGGATCAGCAAACTGATATCTGTAGGACAAAATTGGCCAAAGTGAATAACTATCACTGATCATAATACCTGCTATAATACCGGGTGAAATACTCCAATTGCCAGAACTGATACCTTCTATTCTATTGCCCATCGGAGCAAAAATATCCATTGATATACCTAAACCTCCTAACGTTTTAGAATAATCTGTATACGGCACATAAAAAGTCCTTAATCTTAAATCACCCATTCCCACTTTCTGAGTAGTGTGATTGTACAATAAGGGAATTTCTAATGTGGTCTGAAAATCACTTACAGCATAACTCAAGTTAAAACGATAACCCGTCAATTGTGTACCATCTTTAAGATTTGTATGCTCAAAGTTGTTATTAATCCTAGTATAAACATTAGTAGGTTTAGAGGGATCAATGACTTTTTCATCAGATTGAGCGTAACCATTACTTACGCCAAATACCATCAAACATAAAACGCATTGTACTACTTTCTTCATCCACCTCATACATTTCTAAAATTTATATGCGAGTGAAAGTACTACTTTATTGCATCTTGTCACCTTGTTAGGCTGCATGTCATAGATAAATTTACCATTTAAAAACAAGTGCTTACCAAGGGGATGTGAGGTATCTACACCTATTCCGCGGGTACCTGAAATGTCATTGAAGAGAGATCGTCCTTCAACAATTTCCTGTGATGTATTGGTATTATAGTAACCAAAAACACCTACAGTACTTCCGTTAGTAAAGTGCCTTGAAATGTTGGCTTCAAAAACCATTGCACTTCCTAATGTACGTCCTAATTCTGGCCTAGCTACTCTGTGTTCGTAAGTCACACCTCCATTTAGTGAATATTTTCCGTCTAAAATATACTGAGTGGCTTTAACAGAAATTAAATGTGCATCTACGGGCAATTCTCTTCCTATTAAGGCTGAATAGCTACCTTGTAATTTTGTATTTCCTAAATCCCACGACAATTGAAGGGGAGTAATATAGACCACAGGAAAGAAATGATTCTTATAACTTCCATCCATCAGCATAGGCTGTGCAATCATCATCGAATACTTCGCACCCAATACATCCCAACCTGTATTCCAAAGTACAGAGGCTGATGCAAAATTTAAATACTGAGAATGTAATGTTGCTACACCTACAAATACGCCATCGCCAGTATATGTACCTGCATGTGCATTCGTGCCTCCTCCTAAAGAAGGAATTGACATAGAAGGTAACATAGGTGATTGAGCGTAGATAGTTAAAGAGGACAAAAGCATTAATGTTCCAATAATAAATTTCTTAACCATTTTTCTTATTGTTTAAGTGAATTCATTATTAGAAGTGCAAAAAATAAAGAATTACCCTATTCTGACTTTTGTCTCCTAGAGTAATTCTTTGAAGTGACAAGCTTGAGAGTAATCAACTATTTAAATCTTTTCTTTAAATACATCAAAGCTTCTTTATTCGCATTTTGAGCATCTGCCTCCATATATCTATCCGAAGAAGGGTTTGCGAAAGCATGATTCGCTTTGTACATTTTCACTGTCAATCCTTTATCAGCTTCCTTCATTTGACCTTCAAATTCAGCTACTACATCAGGATTGATCCATTTATCTTCCTCTCCAAAAATTCCCAATACATCACAGTTCAATTCTGATAAGCGCTCCACATCCTGCACAGGCATTCCATAATAGATGACACAGCCTACAGCCTGTTGTTTTAAAAGCAAAGCGGACTGAAGTGACCAACCGCCACCAAAACACCAGCCAATAGTTGCTATTTTTGCATCTTTTCCGACATAAGCCATCGCCCCATTTACAATTGAAGCCGCTCTTTCGGGGTCACAAGCTTTCATGTATTTACTTGCCTCTTCTCTTGTTGTCCCTACTTTTCCATCATATAAATCCAATGCAATAATATTGACGTCTTTCAGTTCTTTCGATAAACGGTCAGATTCATTTCTCACATAGTCATTGAGTCCCCACCATTCATGGAAAACAAAAAGATACTTGTTTGATTTCTTTTTGGAAGAGACAAAATAAGCTTCCCCTTTCTTTCCCCCTGCCACATCAAAAGAGATTCTTTTTCCAGAAAATTTTTGTGTATTCAATTCCCTCGTCATTGCATGTGCCTTTCTAAATTCAGCTTCTTCTGTGAATAAAGCAAATTTTCGTACAGCCTCAATGTCTGCATGACAAAGCACCACTTTTTCAGGTTTGGAAGGATTGTGCAAAGCCAATAGCGCTGAAAGTCCACTGAAAAGTAAAAGAAGAGTAATAAATGTTGTGTTTTTCATTGTGTTTAAAAATTGTTGGTGTTGATAGCGTGATTATTCATTTTCAATATAACCTAAAAAAATAATGTTTGGTTTAATCACCTGCCTTGGTTATTATTTGTGAGAAAATTTAATCATTAAAACAAATTCAGATGCTTTCATACACAGATAATAAAGCCATAGATAAACCTGCATTAGTATTAATTCACGGATTTTGTGAAACCAAGACAATATGGAAAGACTTTATTCAGGTCTTCACACCTTATTATAGAGTAATATGTATTGACCTGCCCGGCTGTGGTGAAAGTGATGCAATCCAACAAGAACAACCTCTATTAAGTGATTTTGCGGATGAGATTCACCAGACATTACAAAACCTTTCTATTCCAAAATTTACGCTTGTAGGTCATTCTTTAGGTGGCTATGTAACTTTAGCATATGCGAAAAAATACGAAAGCAGTCTTAATGGAATTGGTCTTTTCCACTCCACTGCTTTTGAAGATGATGAAGCGAAAAAAGAAGTAAGAAAAAAAGCGGCTGACTTTGTGAGAGATAATGGTATCCGCACTTTTGTTGCCCCTATGATCGGTAATTTATTTGCTGAAAAACATAGAGAAAACCACAGACCTATTATTCAGGAAATTATTGATACAGCTTGTCATGAGAAAGTAGAAACTATAGCCAAAATATCTCTTGCCATGGGACTAAGAGAAGACAGCAGTGCTTTACTGGGACAACTGGAAATTCCTGTACTTTATATAATAGGAAAGAAAGACAATGCCGTTCCTCTTCGAAAAAGTATTGAAGAAATACACCTGCCTAAAAACGCTCATATTTTTATCAAAGACGATGTGGGACACATGGGTATGTTTGAAGCTACTTTAGAAACACAGCAAGTGCTACTCAACTTCCTTACGCATGTCAATAATATGAATTAGTACATTGTAAACTAAATTTTCAAATAATTATAGTGTCTAGAAATCATGTGATTTCTGATGATCTATAAGATCACGAATGACGCTAACACTTAACATTCGCATCAGTGAAATTTCTACCCTATCAGGTTGAGAGTACTCCCCCGGCCTTGAAGGGAAAAGCGTTAAGAATTTCATGGATTGAGCCGTTAAAAATGATTTTCTTGTTTGAGCTTTAGCGAGTTTAAAATCATTTAGGCGAGAGGAATGGAATTTAGCTTTTGACTTCAAAGCCTTGACTTTTTTGCTTCGTTTTTGTGTTAAGACAAAAATGAAGAAGAAGGAAGTTTGAAAAAAGAACTTCGAAAACTTGTAGAAATGCCGATTGAAAGCTTACGGTAATTTAGTTTACAATGTAATTAGACTGATTTACACTCAAAGGAAAATTAGCACAACCTTCGGGTATTAAAGCATAACACTCCCTCTAGTTTATCCTGCATCTTTGTATTGTTCATTTAGATAAACAGATAAAAAACAATACGATGAAAAAGATAAACAATTTTGAAGAGTACAATCAATTGATCAATGAAAGCAACACACCTATCCTAATTGATTTTTATGCTGATTGGTGTGGACCTTGTCAAGCTTTACTGCCCACTGTAGAAAAGCTTTCTGATGAATATGAAGGCAAAGTGGCTATTCAAAAAGTCAATATTGAAGAGGTGCCGGAATTGGCCACACTCTATAAGGTGAGAAGTATTCCAAACCTTGTTTTCATTAAAAATGGAGAGGTAGTGAAAACTCACGTAGGCATGGCTGCAGAGAAAGAGTTAAGAACTCATTTGGAAGCGATTGCGAACTAGAACAGCTAGTTTTTTTATAAAAATGTTGTTTAGCGAGTAGATATACCTTTTATTGGGTGCTACTCGCTTAACCCTATTTTTATTCCTATGAAATTTTTAAAATCTACAGGAGAATACCTCGAAATCACAGAACTGACAGACGAAAAAAATCTATCACTTTTCGAGGACAGCAGCAGTAAGCTTAGTGTGATCTGGTTTGCTGAAGAAAGCCAGCTGAGAATTGATGGGCGAATGTATTCTTTCTGTCCCAACGAAATTGTCTTTCTAACAGAATTCCATAAAATAGAAGAAATTAACATTGTAAAAGGTAAATTGCTACGCTTCAACAGGCCTTTTTACTGTATTCTGGATCATGATTCAGATGTAGGCTGTAAAGGGATCCTTTTCTTTGGAGCTTCTTCACTTCCTAAAATCAGTATCACCAACAACGACGGAGATACATTGATGGCACTTTGGAGAGTCTTCGAAAATGAAATGGAATCAACAGACGATCATCAACTGGAAATGCTTCAGATGCTCCTGAAAAGATTGTTGATCCTGTGTACTAGAATTATGAAGAAACAAACTTCACTTTCCACATTGAGTGAAGACAAACTAACCGTGGTCAAAGAATTTAATTTCTTAGTAGAACTACATTTTAAAGAAAAAAAATCCGTAGGGGAATACGCTGAATTATTGAATAAATCACCAAAAACACTTTCCAATGCCTTTAAGTTATTGGGTCAGAAGTCTCCTTTACAGTTTATTCAAGACAGAATTATCCTCGAAGCAAGAAGACAAATTATATATACAGATAAGTCAATTTCAGAAATAGCGTATGAATTAGGCTATGATGATATTCAGGCATTCAGCAGGTTCTTCAAGAAAATGGAAAACCTCAGTCCTAGTGATTACAGAAATAAATATGCGGAGAAAGAGACTGCTTAATCTGTTGTTTGGTTTTATGCATAAAAAAATAGGCTATCTTCTAAAAAAAGATAGCCTATTTTATAAGAAAAGATTTATACTTATTTCGTTGCAGCTAAAACTGCAGCAAATTTCTTAGCGTCGTTCACTTCTTGAGCTTTAGGGTACTCGCTAACTAATTTGTTGTAAGTATCTAAAGCTTTAGCGTTGTCGCCAGCTGCTTCATAAGTGAAAGCAAGTTTCATCATGTATGAAGGAGTAAATTCTTTGTTCGGCTTGTATGAGATTGCTTCTTTGTAAGAAGAAATAGCACTAGGATAAGCTTCTAACTCAACGTGAGCATCACCAATCAAAGCATAAGCACGAGCTTGTACTAAATCGTCTTTTGCTGAGAATGCTTCTAAGTGTGAGATTGCTTTATCATAATCGCCTAATCTCATATATGAAACACCAGCGTAGTAATTTGCTAAGTTCGCTGCTTTTGTTCCACTATATTCGTCAGCGATTTCTAAGAAACCTCCTGTAAGGTTACCATCGCCGTTTAATGCTTTTCCTAAAGAGTCTTTTTCAAAATAGAAAACTGCAGGTGACAATTCAGCTTGTGCTTCAGTGTTCTGCTTCTCGATGTTTACACCATAGAAAAAATAACCCGCAATTGCTGCTACGATAACGCCTAAAACAACAAGAACGACATTTTTATTCTTTTCAAAAAAATCTTGAGACTCTACAATTCTGTCCTGTAAAACCTCAGCACTCTCGAATACTTCATACTCGTTGTGCTCTTCCTTCGTAGTTCCTTTCACTGTATTGTGTTTCTTTTCTTTCATGGTCGCCATGTATATATAAAATAGGCTAAGCCTAAAATTTCAAAATTATCAGTCGGCAAATTTAAAAAATATTCCCGAAACATAATATTTTTAAGTACTGTTTGCACTTAAAATTGATATTTTAAAGTTTTTTTCACAAAAAAAAGGCATCCCAAACGGGATGCCTTACGTATATTTTAAATTTTCCGACTCAAATTAAGAATCTAAGAAAGGATAATCTGGCTCAACATATACATCTGTATAAGCTTCTGAAGCTTCAGGATAAGGAGATTCTTCTGCGAATTTCACAGCATCCAATACCTTCTGTTTCATTTTCTTATCAAACTCTTTCAACTCTTCAGCTGTAGCATAACCTTTTTCGATCAGTTTGTTTTTCACTTTCTCGATTGGGTCTTGTGCTTTGTACTCTGCAACTTCCTCTTTAGTACGGTATTTTGCAGGGTCAGACATAGAGTGACCTTTGTAACGGTAAGTTCTGAATTCTAAGAAGTAAGGACCTTTACCCGCACGGATATGAGCAGCTGCTTCTTCCATAGCGATATGTACTTCTTCTACATCCATACCGTCAACTGGACGAGATGGGATATCATAAGCAGAACCTAATTCATAAAGGTGGTGTACATTGGAAGTACGCTCTACTGAAGTACCCATTGCATAACCATTGTTCTCTACGATAAAGATTACTGGTAATTTCCAAGCCATTGCCATGTTGAATGCTTCGTGCATTGCACCTTGACGGATTGCACCATCACCAAACATTGTCACGCAAAGGTTCTTAGTGCCTTTATATTTTTCACCGAATGCAATACCTGCACCCATTGGAATTTGAGCACCTACAATACCATGACCACCAGCAAAGTTTACTGATTTGTCAAAAATGTGCATTGAACCACCTTTACCTTTTGTAGTACCAGTAGCTCTACCATACATCTCAGCCATTACTGCACCAGGATCAGTTCCCAACATGATTGGGTGAGCGTGGTCACGGTAAGCTGTGATATAATGATCATCTTTAGTTAGTGCTGATACTTGACCTGCAGCACAAGCTTCTTGTCCGATGTATAAGTGACAGAAACCTCTGATTTTTTGCTGACCGTATAGCTGTGCCGTTTTCTCTTCAAAACGTCTAACTAATAGCATATTTTCATACCATTCCCAGTATTGTTCTTTGGAGAATGCACGTTCTTCTTTCAGTACTTTTTCTTGAGACATCTCTTACGGTTGTTGAGTGTTAGCGTCTTCCATAAAGCGGTGAGAGCGCTAAAAGATATTTTTAATTTTTCGTTTTCCCCCCAAATCTGCTAATAAATCGATAAAAAAACAATCAATATCACCTTCAATTAATTACTATCGTCAATTTTTAATCATTTCCACTAAAATCTAGGGTATTAATTATTATTGAGCTTTATCTCCCAAAGCAACTTTTCGCAAGTACAGCCTGTTCCCATCTGAAAAAGAGCAATCCGGTCAAACTCAATATTTTTCATCAGCCACTCTTCACAAACTTGAGCATTTCCCTGCCCTAAAGTGATGTGAGGATTAAAGTTTTCAAAGGCATATTTTTCAAAAAATGAATTAAGATAATCAACACCTGAAAAAGGCATCTGCGGGTGTATAACAGCAAAATCATTATTTTCTTCTCTTGCCATCTTATCATAATGATAGGGTTTCATCAATGTAGACAGAGAATAATGAAGGTTTTTCAGCGGTGTAGTCAACTTCACATTCCAGCCTACTGTTTTTATACTATGCTGATAGATAGATGGAACATTCAATGATAATAATTCTGAAAGGTCAAGCACCTCTAAATAATCTTGTAATTTCCCTAATAACTCATCATATCGAGTGGTAACAACTCTGCACATTGCAATTGACAAATGCGGAACTGTCTGTTTTTCACCAAGTTTCAGTATTGTTTCAGGAAGTTTTTTGTTATATTCAACAATCTCTTTTAAAAATGCATCACTTGGAATTAAAACAAGATCCAGTGCAGTGTATTTCATAATTTATCAATGTTTAAAGTGGAATTGGCGCAACCTACGGATTCTAATTTTGTCTTTAAACTAATCACTAGTGTAATTAATTAATTTAAAGCAGGAACTCTTCTCAATTTACACCTGCTATCAACTCCAAAACTATAAGCTTATGGTCAAATTAAGAAAACTACTCTTTACCATTCTTGGAATCTGTCTGCTATCACTTTCAGGTTTCAGTCAAGAAGAAAGAAGAACTGACTTCTACTTTTCCGGAGGATTGGAAATTATTTTTTCCGGTATGACAGCCATCAATATCGACAATCAGGAAATCAAGAATGATGTCATTCGGTTTGCTCCTGTTTTTAATGGACAGACATTTTACAACATCGATTTTGGTGACCGCTTCGGACTTTTTGCAGGTCTATCGATCCGCAATATAGGTTTCATTTTTGATGTTCCCGACGAATATAAAGAAGATGGTGCTTCAGGTTCGATGAGAAAGAAAATGAGAACTTACAATATAGGATTTCCTGTTGGGTTTAAATTAGGGAATTTAAATGGATTTTTTATTTACGGTGGATATGAATTCGAACAACCTATTCACTATAAAGAAAAAACATTTGTGGGAGGTCATAAAAGTAAATTCTCTCTTTGGTTCAGCGATAGGGTGGTTCCCCAAGAAAGTGTAATGCTCGGAATTCAATTTGCAAGAGGTCTCAACCTTAAATTCAAGTATTATATGACGCCGTTCTTCAATCAATCATGGGGAAGTGATAAAGCGAATATCGACGGCACTACGCTAAATTATAATCAGCTACAGGGTAATGTATTCTACTTCTCTCTGAACTGTAATATTTTTGATACGAAAAGAAAAGCTAGAAAAGCACGACACGCAAGTTTTAATTTCTAGTATATCTTATCAACTTTCAAGTATAAGTACCAAGACGAAAATAAATAACATTAATTTTTGACTTAGTACTTAAGGCATTGCATTTATAACATTTAAGTGCAATGCTTTTTTTATGAACATTTATTGATCTTATAAAAAAATACTACCCTACAGCACTGCAAACCGCTATTTTTCTTTTTTCTAAAAAAAAATAAACTCCTAGTGTAACATTTCCCAATAACTTGTATCTAAAGAAATGAAACCAAAAGATGAACGCTCTCAATATTCAATAAATGAAATTTGAAGAAATATATCAGAACTATTGGCAGAAAGTCTTTCGATTAGCAATGGGTTATGTCAACGATGAGGACCTTGCTCAAGATCTGACACAGGATGTTTTCATCATTGTGTATCAAAAGCTTTCTACGTTTAATCAGCAATCAAGCATTGGCACATGGATTTTTAGAATTGCCTCAAATACTTGTCTGAGATCTGTGGAGAAAAAACAAAAACATCAAACCACAGCATTACCGCAAGATTTGTCTGCTTCTGAAAATCAGTTTGAAGTCAATGACCAAATTAAATTTCTCTATCAATGTATCTCATCATTAAATGAAATTGACAGATTAATTATCTCTCTTGAACTAGAAGAAGTTCCGCAAAGTGAAATTGCTGAAATTGTAGGATTATCGAATGGAAATGTTCGAACAAAACTCCATAGAATTAAAGAAAAATTAAATAAAAAAATGTCACGTTATGAGTACTCTGGATCTTAAAAACTTATGGCAACAACAGCCAACCAATCAACCAAAAATTGAAGAGGTTTTAAAAAAAGCAAAAGCTTATAAAAAGAAATCTACACAAAATATTATTGTCCAAAATATCACTGGAGTAGGAATTATTGCTTACTTACTTTTCATCGCTTTCTATTATGATCCTGATTTATTGTTAGCAAAATTAGGTATTGGATGTGCCATCTTAGCTGTGATTATCTATACCGTTTCACAAAATAAACTATACTTTCTGATCAATGATATTGGTTTTGATACAAATTCAATGGCCTATTTGGAGAAACTGAAGGAAATCAAAAACAGGCAACGTAGGATTCAAACCACAACTACATCTTCTTATTTCCTATTATTCTCATTAGGATTAGGGCTTTATATGTATGAATATTTACTGGCACTCCAACCTAACTATTCTATTCCTATCGCAATTGTTACATTGGCTTGGTTAGCCGTGAATTGGTTTTATTTCAGACCAAGAGCGATCAAGAAACAAACAGCTAAAATTGATGAATTGATTCAATATTTCAGTAGCATTGAAAGTTAAAAAGTCTGGTTATAAACGAAGAAGGGATCTTCTCTACATTTTTCATGTAAGGAAGATCCCTTCTTTAATTATATCACTTAATGCAAAAAATTACATTCTGTCAAATTTACTCAATTCAAAAACTTTCTGAAGAATCTGACGATCGTGCTCTGTAAAATCCGCTTTTCTTCTTGCAAACACTCTTTCCGCTATCTCAATCATTTTATCCAAGTTTGCTACCTCATTAGAATCAATTGCTCCCCATGCAAACGAAGGAATGTGTTTCGGAGGGAAACCTCCACCAAAAATATGTGCAGAAACCCCCACCACAGTACCAGTATTGAACATGGTATTGATACCTGCTTTACAATAATCAGCCATCATCATACCACAGAACTGCTGTTCGGTACTTACATATTTTCTTTCTTTATAACTCCATATTCTTACTGGGCCATAATTATTTTTCAGGTTAGAGTTATTGGTATCAGCACCAAGGTTACACCACTCTCCTACAACTGAGTTACCCAAGTAGCCATCATGAGCCTTATTAGAATAACCAAACACCACAGAGTTATTGATCTCTCCACCAATTTTACAATGCGGTCCGAATGAACAATCTTCACGGATTTTCGCCCCCATATTGATACGTGTTCCTTCACCAATGGCACATGTACCTTGGATAATCACACCTTCTTCTATCACGGCATTTTTACCAATATAAATTGGGCCTTTCTGTGCATTCAAAATAGAAGCTCTTACTTCTACACCTTCTTCCACAAAAATATTAGCACGACCATATACCACTGTATGGGGATCTTCAATATGATGACTGATTCTTCCTTTAGTCACCACCTCAAAATCAAGCATAATCTGCTCTCTATTGTGAGTAAAAATTTCCCATGGATGTTTAATCAAGGTCACCTCTTCAGCCGGCACTTCAATTTTTTCAAAATCACCAGGTTCAGCATCTAGATGATCAAACTTTTCAGAGGTATGCAGTACCAAAAGATCTTCTCCTGAAACTAAACCCTGCCCATCTTTCAATTCCTGAATTTTCTGAATCAAAAAAGGATTTGGGCAAAGAGAACCATTAATATAATACTGGTCTGCACCATGTTTTAGTGGAAACTTACCTTGCAAATACTCTTCAGTTAAGAATGAAGTTTCTGCATTAAACGCCTTCTCCCACTTTTCATATATCTTAAAAATACCCACACGAATATCTGCAATAGGTCTTACAAACGTGAAGGGTAATAATTTAATTCTTGTCTTCGGATTGTCGAATAGTATAATATTCATAATAATTGCTTTAGACCATGTTACACACAAAATCGCAATGGTAAAATGGTGATTTACATCTGAAAAACTAAATATCCCAGATTAGATATTTAACGAACAAAAAATGACGGGACAAAGATGCAATGAAGAAAGTTAGGCACAAAAAAAATCCACAACTTCGTATGAAATTGTGGATTTTTTGTGGATAAAAACGAAATTATTTTTTTCCGTATCTTTTGTTGAATTTATCAACACGACCTGCAGCAGAGATAGCCGCTTTCTTACCAGTGTAGAACGGGTGAGAAGCAGAAGAAATCTCGACTTTGAATAAAGGATAAGTTTCACCTTCGAATTCAATTGTCTCAGATGTAGCTACTGTAGATCCAATAAGGAACTTTTCGTTAGAAGTCAGATCGTGGAATACCACTGGTCTGAAATCCGGATGAATGTCTTGTTTCATCTTATTAATATTTTTTACTTTTTCTGTAATCCCAAATCGAAATGCAAAAGTAATATATTGAAACTTATAACACAAAATAACTGACTATTAATTCGATAACATCTCTGAATATCTTAAAAAAAGTGCTAATCACGTCAATTCCAAGGGGCTACACTCACAATTTTTGTTTGTTCTTGTTGGTTTCCATTGTGATCAACTAATTGATAATACACTAAAAACTTACCCATTACACGCCTTCCCTCCTGATCTACTCCGTCCCATTTCACAAAATCTCGGCTTGATAATTCATAGTTACTAAGCCAAGGATAGATTACCCTTCCATGAATATCATAAATTTCCATCCTCAAAATTCTTAATGGAGAACTACTATTATTCTCAATTTTAAGATAATCATCCACTCCATCACCATTTGTAGTAATCAAGGTTGAAGAAAATACAAGACTTTCCCCCGCCCCTTCATTCAATTCATGATTCACAATTCTGGAATTTATAAATGTGGGTGTGGCAAAACCACTACTTTCGGTAGCTGAAGTCCAGTTATTAGGATTAGAAGAAGAAACAGTAAAATCAATTCTTTCTAAGGATATATCTTCCGTGTTGTTTAAAAAAGCTTGATGGTGTTTTTCAGAATAGTCATAACTCTCATGCACCTCACCTTTATACAGCAACACCACATTTCCTTCTTCATTTGGAAAGGAAGGCAGATTAATCTCCCTTATATCTTCTTTTTTTATTTTAGGGTAAAAGCTTAGCAACTTCTCTTGCTCTTTGGTAAAAACCATAAAACAACTCGAAAACAAGTAATCATCTACTTTAGATAATGCTACCATTTGTTCAATGACACCTTCTCTAACCCTGCCAATAGACCATTCTTTAAGGTTGATATACTCCCCAGCTTTTACATTAAAATAAACTTCTAGAAAATCAGTATTTAAAACACTCGGATCATATAATACTTCAGACAAATGAACATCTTCATTTAAAGAGGGATATAATATTTCAGAAGTCATCAAAGTAGAATTTAAGTTTCCTGAACAATCTGTGATGGTAGATATACTCACTTCTTGATAAAAAATATCAAAAGCGAGATCAATCGTTAGCTGTTTTCCTTTCAAGCTTACTTTATCAAAAAGGATTTTTTCATCATCTAAAATAATTTCAGTTTGGCTGGTCAATGCGATCACTTCTGAAAAATTCAACACCACTTTGTTTTCTTCTTCCTGCACGAAAGCATATTCCAAAATAGGCACTTGATGATCTATGACCGTTTCTTCAATAGAGTTTTTCACACCCGGTGTTCCTCCATTTTCATTTTCGGATGCCTGCCAATTTTCCACCCCCACACACGGACTCAATAGATCTCTCATTTCAATGGACCAACCACCTTCTTCTTTCAACTGATCATGATAATAGTCTAAAGTGTAACTGATAGAATGTATCATCTCATCCTCCTCGTTCACCAATGCTACTTCACCAGATTCATTCAATAAATTTTCCCAACTCGAAACACCCACTGAAGGGATTCCCAAACTATCAAATAAAGACTTATTCCCACTTGGAACTAGAACAGCATAATTTCTTGGGAAAATCCAATTATCAGGCAATCTCACCGTATCACCATCCACTAACATTATGCACTTATCCATATTGATTCTCAAATCGCTGTTATTATAAACCTCTATATATTCAGAATCAGGCATTTTGTTAATAGGTGAATGATCAATCATCAACTCAGTTATCAACAATTGTTGATAGTTAACCTTTGGTTTAATTACGAAATCTGCAATTTTTGATAATAATATGTTATTAAAGCAGTCTTGAAAGTTATCAACAATTAAACTTATCAACACTCCTTTCGGTAAATCCTCATTTATTAGCACTTTAAGAGTAGAGTTATCAACAAAAAAACACTTATCAACAGACTTATCAACATTACCAACACGATACTTGATAGTACTTTCAGTGGAAAACATATATATGCTTTTATCAAATGATATCAACATATTATGCTCATCCACCACCTCAATACTTACAATAGTAGCAGGCACAGTATCTTGGATAGTTTCAAAAACTGAATTCTGTCTTCCTAAAGTTCCTCCAATTTCAGATTGACTGGCTTTCCAATTTATAAAGGGATGACAATCAAAAGCTAAATCTCTTTTCTCTAGAGTGTATCCGCCTTCTGCTTTCAACTCATCTTGATAGCTTGACAAATCATAGTTTACACTATCAATCTTAGCATTACTTTGGGCATTATACAGCTGAATTATTTCTCCAGAATTATTAAGAGCACTCCAATGATTCACACCTATCACTGAGCTGTATTCAGACCATATTTCAACTTTTGTAGAAGGAACCAAAATCGCATATTCTTCAGGAGCAATAGCTTTATTTTCAAAAAAGAGCGTGTCATCACCCACAAGAAGACTGACAGAGAGTAATGATAAAGAATCACTCGAAGCATTATAAATTTCAATAGCTTCACCGTTCGGCAAACCAACAATTGGAGAAGGATCTGCAAAAATCTCAGTTATCATCAAATCTCCTTTTTCCACAGATGAAATTGAGAAAACACTCCCTTCAATCACCTCATCTGTTGTATTTGTATTTTGATCCTCTAGTCCTTCATAAATGACAAACTTGATGTCTTCTTTCCAATACTCATCATCAAAAGTTACTTCTACAGATTCAGCATCGACCTTAATAGAATAATCTGTAATTTCATGCTCATTTTGATATAAAAACAGCCTTTTCTCTAAAGAAGACTCGTCTATTTCCTCATTAAAATCAAGCAATAATTGAAAACGGTTCTTCCATTTAGAACCGGTCAAAAAGGGAGCTTGAGTATCATTAGTATAAGAAAATGAGTAATGAGGTAGTATTTTATTTTCACATGAAATCAGATCTTCGATAATGAAGTGATATTTTTCATTTTCTTTGATTGCTTCCTTGAAAAACAAATGTAACTGATCACCTTCAATAATACTGCTCTGTATTTCAATTTGAGGTTGAGCACTGATAAAAGGAACACAATTCGGTTTTAATGCATTTTCAAATTCAAGTACAATAGAATAATCAGTGGACGTTTCAATGGATTGGATCTCATTTTTTTTAAATGCAACCGTAAAATCCTTTTCACCAATCCTCAATACCCTTTGTTCTCCTTCAATAAACTTTGGTCTGAAATAAAAGTCCAACTTATCCAAAAATGTCTGCAATGAATCAATTTCAGAATTTCCCATCCTAAGAGCCTTCCCTTGAATGGCATCACCAACAATCCTTATACTACTATCTGAGAGGAAAAATATATTTTGGATCACTTCATTTTCATCGAACGAAATAGTAACCGAGTCAATTACATTTTGATTTTCATCTTCCACACCAAATAACTTTAGTGTTGGCGTTCGCTCTACTTTTACCATGGAGGTAGGGCAAGTTATATCCAAATAAAAATATGTAGAGCTATCAATAGCCACAATCTTTTCATCAAAAAGAATGGTATTAAAATCTTCCCCTTGAAAAGTATTCAAGATTTGAGCTTCGATAGTATCATATTCCAAAACAATCGTTTTAGTTTTCATTTCATTACCGAAAAGATCTTGAACAGCATTAATATTTAAAGTATATACAGCGTCTTGCTCAAATACATTTTCTTTGAAATTGATATCGATTTGATTCTCCCTAATTTGAATGTTGTCGGGAATTTCTCCTTCACCTATTACATAATTAAAAGGGTCATTATGATGAGAAGCTATTGGCTCATCAAAATACAATGTGACAAAATAAGGGCTTCGTATTTCAGCTGATTCTAATTTTGGAGCTCTAGTATCATTATAAAATGGTATAACCACATTTTGGGTATTTCCTTTTGTATCACTTAAAGCATCAATATGTAATTCATAACTTTTATTCGCAGAAAGTGCTTTTTGCAGTACAATGGTTTTCTTCCTGCTTTCATCACTCCTTAAAGTATCTACTACATTAATAGTATCGCTTTTTGAAATCAAATAAACACTTGAAAGGTCAAACAAAGAAACAGCCTCATTAAAAAATAAATCTATTACATAATCACTTTTCACATGCAATGAATCAATAGAAGGAGGAAAAAGGTCTTCGGCTAAAAACTGAAAAGTAGAATCATTGAAGTGATTGTCTGCTTTATCACAAAAACCACTTAATGCGACATTATATATACTATCAATTTCAAAATGCTGAGGAATCAATAAGGACAAAGAATCATGACTGAATGTATAAGGAGAAAGCAAGCCGTTTATCATCACACTTCCTTCACAATTAGCATTACCACTCAAAAGCTCATTAAATTCTATCTTTAAAGTATCCTGATGAGGTAAAAATGTGTTTACGACAAAGGGAGGTTGAGTATCAAGTGCCTTGAGTCTTACTGAATGAATAAAATTATCGTAATAAAAATGTTGCCCTCTGGCTGAAGATGAAAAAGATGATAACAGTCCTGTTGAGTAAGATGGAAATGAATGATCACTAAACTTTGCCTCTATCAATACTACTTCATCTAAATAAACATTCCATTTATCACCTGCTTTTTGAACTTTTACGTTATGCCATTGTGATGGACTGAGCGTTTGATGAACATCACCTATTAAATTCGTTTCACTATTTGCCTCATAAATTAATAATAACCGATCAGAAAACTCTAAATATAACAAGGTATCAGCATTAGAGAAAAGAGGTGTATTTTGACAAAGGATTAATCTTGAATAGTTCTTTTTCTGCAAACTAGAAGACACAGTGAAATCGTGCATTAAAGTTAACTCCCAAATCAAAGTATCTTTATCTGAAAAATTTTTGAGGTCTGAATTATGAATAGCCGTTACAAACCTTTGTCCTGATCCTCCTGTTACATTGACTTTTAATTGATTTTCAGTATTTATCTCAAACCAGCCTTGAGCGTCTTTCCCCGTTGTGAAAGTTTCACCTTTCCATTCTTCCAAATTTTCAAAACTCGATTCAATTAAAATGTTTTGAGCGAAAGAAAATGAAGAATAAAAGCAAAATAAAATAAGGCTGAAGAGAACCTTTTTAAGAGAAATTGTTAGCATAATTAAATTAAGTAAGAATAGAATCGTTAATAAGTTAGAATTTGCAGGGTTAATTTAGTGATTTCTCTCATAATAGAGAACAACTTAAGTCATAAAGAGTTTAGATATAAGAATCTACTTTTGTAGTGGATAATTCTGATAAAAGCGCACAGTTGGGGACACATTTGGTTCTCAGCTGTGTTTTTTTTGCCAAAAAAGTAACTAAAATCATCTTTTTTTAGCAAATCTCTAAATTTGATATTACTTTTAGTGTGCTTTTATCAGAATTATCCATTTACTTAAACAAAGATGAAATTGGTACAACCCTCTTGTGCTTGTAAAGTGAAGAGTAGCCAATCTATGTTTTCTTGTCTTACCGCTGAGCAACATGAGAAGCTTCAGTCTCATACATGTCACTTCTTTAAAAAAGGGCAACCTATCTTCCAAGAAGATTCTATGCCTACCGGAGTGTATTGTATAAGCGAGGGCCTTGTGAAGGTTACGAAGTTGGGAAGCAACGGGAAGGAACAGATCTTAAGAATTGCCAAACCTGGCGATTTCGTAGGCTACAAATCTCTTATTAAAGGGAGTCGCTATAGAGCTTCTGCTATAGCAATCGAAGATTCATCCATTTGTCTCATACCCAAAGCAATTTTCATGGAGCTTCTTCATGAGAATGTGGAATTTTACCAACAGATTGTCCATTTATTATGCGACGTAATTGACAACGCAGAAACTAAGATTACTGACATCGCTTATAAACCTGTTCGAGGAAGAATAGCGGAAGCCTTATTGGTACTAGACAAAGCGTTTGTAGACAAAGAGCACATCACTTTAACACGTGAAGATTTAGCAGGATTAGTAGGAACGGTGAAAGAAACGGCCATTCGTATTATCTCTGAATTCAAGCATGAAAAACTAATTGAAATCAATAAGAGAAGTATTAAAATTATCAATCCGGATGGATTAGTAAAAATTAGTCACCTTTACGATTAGTGAAAGGTTTGATTTCATATGATAAAGTCATTAAAGTTAAAAGTTCAAATTGAGCTTACTTTAATGACTTTTTTGTTACCCGATTATGAAAAAAAGAGAAAGTAGAGTGCTTTTTTTTCTTTTTTTCAATGGATTAAAGAATATTTTTTGTCATTTATAATTATTGAATAATAGGATTTTAGTAGTTTTGCATGTCTAAAAAGGTACAACCTCCTATTTACAATGGGATGAATCAACAAAACGAACAAACCCCTTTTGCAACCATGAAAAGAGATGACATCATCTTTGATCTTATAGATCGTGAAAAAGAAAGACAGATTTCTGGAATTGAACTTATCGCCTCAGAGAACTTTGTTTCAGAACAAGTGATGAACGCTATGGGCAGTGTATTGACAAACAAATACGCTGAAGGATTGCCTAGCAAACGTTATTATGGTGGCTGTGAAGTAGTAGATGAGGTAGAAAACCTTGCTATTGACCGTCTTAAAGAATTATTTGGCGCTGCTTGGGCCAATGTTCAACCTCACTCTGGTGCTCAAGCTAACGCAGCAGTAATGTTGGCAGTATTGAAGCCAGGTGATAAAATCTTAGGTTTTGACTTATCTCATGGTGGTCACCTAACACACGGTTCTCCTGTAAACTTCTCAGGAAAACTATACAAGCCTACATTCTATGGTGTAGAAAAAGAAACAGGTTTTATCGACTTTGATAAAGTTGTTGAAACTGCTCGTGAAGAAAAGCCTCAATTAATTATTGCAGGTGCTTCTGCTTACTCACGTGAGTGGGACTACAAAAAATTACGTGCTGTAGCTGATGAAATTGGTGCTTTATTATTAGCCGATATTTCTCACCCTTCAGGACTAATCGCTAAAGGTAAATTAGATGATCCTTTAAAGCACTGTCATATCGTTACTACTACTACCCACAAAACTTTACGTGGACCAAGAGGTGGTGTGATCATGATGGGTGAAGATTTTGAGAACCCTTGGGGATTAAAAACTCCAAAAGGTAAAGTACGTATGATGTCTTCTTTATTAGACTCAGGTGTATTCCCTGGTACTCAAGGTGGTCCATTAGAGCACGTTATCGCTGCTAAAGCAATTGCATTTGGCGAAGCTTTAACTCCTGAATATGATGCTTATACTACTCAAGTTCAGAAAAACGCTCAAGAAATGGCAAAACATTTCTTAGCAAAAGGTTATGATATCATCTCTGGCGGTACTGACAACCACATGATGCTAATCGACCTTCGTTCTAAAAACTTGACAGGTAAAATCGCTGAAAATACATTAATCAAAGCTGATATCACTATCAACAAAAACATGGTACCATTTGATGACAAATCTCCATTTGTTACTTCAGGTATGCGTGTTGGTACTGCAGCCGTTACTACTCGTGGCTTGAAAGAAGCTGATATGGGTAAAATCGTTGACTTCATCGACCGTGTATTGATGAACCACGAAAACGATGCGGAAATTGATAAAGTGAGAGCTGAAATCAATGAGTGGATGCGTCAATTCCCATTATTCCAATGGTAATTAAAATATACTTTTAGTACTAGCTACTAAAAAATAAAAAGCCAAGTTCAGCAATGGACTTGGCTTTTTTTATTTAAACCTAATTTTCAATAAATTATAAAACAAATGTAAACTACGGTCTACCTATTTTCTCTAAAATCGTTTAAAACGTTATAATATCTAATAATACTACAATGAAAAACCTATCAATCATTATCCTATCTATTTTATCTGTACAACTATTTAGCTGTTCAAATAATGACAATAATGAAACGCCTAATAATCCTCCATCGATTTCAATTGAAAATCAACAAGATATCTTAGAAGTCTATCCGCTTCAAGAAATACAGCTTGATGTTCTCGCCAAAACAAATAGCGATAAACCAATAAGCGACCTTGAGACCACAGGTGATGGTAGTTGTATTCAAGCACAAGACACCACACTAAATGAAAATGAAGGCTATTTGAATTATAGACAATTAGCTCCATACAGCAAAGGAGACTACACCATCACATTTACAGCTTATACTGATGATGGGAAAACATCAAATGTGGAACAAAAAATCAAAGTAGTAGCTGAACCTTTTATCATGGAAATCGACAGTACAAAAGTGCCTTCTTCAGCAGCTGAAGGAGACAAATTTACTGTAACAGGAACTTTTAAATCTGTACTTCCATACAATGGCACAACTACCTCTGTTGATATTCCCGGACAAACAGGTATTCAATTTAGAACAAGTGTATTAGAAGGTGGATTCGATGCTGTTGTAGACAACACTCCGGCTACACTTCCTCATTCCAATAGAATTGGTTTTGAAGTAAAAGAACATAACCTAGAAAAAGATAGCAACGGATATTATGTCTACAATTTCAACGTAGAATATACTGTAAGTAGACCTGGAGAAAATTCAGAATTACCTCAAAATGAATTTACAATATCAATCATTTACAATTATTACAACTCCACTATTGAGTGTACTGAAAATAGTACTCCAATGTTTGGAACATGGTCAAAAACAGTCACTATACAGTAAATTTACATTTAGTTTATAAAATATTAATTCATAAGGTGTTCATTATCAATAATGAACACCTTATTTTTATGGGGCGGTTATGAATTATTTAGACATATATAATTGCTAAAGTATTGGTAATCACAAAATAATGTTCTACCTTTGCCCGTCGCATACGTTAACCCGTATTGCGTGTTCAGGTCGAGGTATTTGCAAGTAGCTGTATTTCAGTGATGTAAATACTTCAAGTTTTAATAAATAAAACGAAGAATCACAGTGGATACACTCAGTTACAAAACTGTTTCAGTAAACAAGACAACTGCTCAAAAAGAGTGGATCTTGATCGATGCTGAAGGTAAAACATTGGGTCGTTTAGCTACAGAAATTGCTATGTACTTACGTGGCAAGAAGAAGCCTAGCTTTACACCTAACGTTGACTGTGGTGATAACGTAGTTGTTATCAACGCAGAAAAAGTGAAGCTTTCAGGTAAAAAGTGGGACGAAAAAGTATACCTTCGTTACTCTGGTTACCCAGGTGGTCTTAAATCAAGAACTGCTACAGAAATGAAAGCAAAGTTCCCAACAAGATTAGTTGAGAACGCAGTAAAAGGCATGTTGCCGAAAGGACGTTTGGGCCGTGATTTATACCGTAACTTGTATGTATATGCAGGTGGCGAGCATAAGCATGAAGCACAACAACCAAAGAAAATTGAACTTTAATAAAATTTAGTGATGGAAGTAATTAACACTTCAGGCAGAAGAAAAACTTCTGTAGCAAGAATTTACCTGTCTCAAGGTGAAGGAAAAATTACTGTCAACAAACGTGAGTTTGCGGATTATTTCCCATCTGAGGTTTTGCAAATCAAAGTGCAACAACCATTAGAATTGACTAATGAGTCTGGCAAGTACGATATCAACGTAAACGTACAAGGTGGCGGTATCAACGGACAAGCTGAGGCTGTACGTTTAGCTATCTCTAAAGCGCTATGCGAAATTGACGCAGAACACAGATTGACATTGAAACCAGAAGGTTTCTTAACTCGTGACCCTCGTATGGTCGAAAGAAAGAAACCAGGTCGCAGAAAAGCGAGAAGAAGATTCCAATTCTCGAAGCGTTAATCTGGATTATGCAGTTATTTTGGCAAAGATGGTCTTATACAGACTATCTGCCATACTGCTTTAAATTACGTTTTGCAAAAAACTCTACTTGTTAGAAACAATGAAAAATTTAGAATACAAAGAACTGCTTGACGCAGGTGTTCACTTTGGTCACTTGACCAGAAAGTGGAACCCAAAGATGGCTCCTTATATTTTCATGGAGCGCAATGGTATCCACATCATTGACCTGAACAAAACAAAGACATCTTTAGAGCAAGCACAAAATGCTTTAAAAAATATTGTGAAGTCTGGTCGTAAAGTGATGTTTGTTGCTACTAAAAAGCAAGCAAAAGACATCGTTGCACAAGAGGCTGCACGTTTAAAAATGCCTTACGTTACTGAGCGTTGGTTAGGTGGTATGTTAACTAACTTCCAAACTGTACGTAAGTCATTGAAAAAAATGACATCAATTGACAAGTTAATGAAGAGTGATGAGTACAATTCATTAGCTAAGCGTGAGCGTCTTATGATGCAACGTGAGCGTGAGAAGTTAGAAAGAGTATTGGGCGGTATCGCTGACCAAACTCGTCTTCCTGCTGCGTTATTCATCGTTGACGTTAAGCGTGAGTCAATCGCTGTAAAAGAAGCTCAAAAATTAGGTATCCCAGTTTTTGCAATGGTTGATACAAACTCAAACCCTGAAGGAGTTGATTTTGTAATCCCTGCAAACGACGATGCATTCAAATCTGTAAGTGCTATCATGGGTGCTGTAGGTTCTGCAATCGAAGAAGGAATTGGCGAGCGTAAGAAGGAGCGTGACGAAGCTGCTAGTGCTGCTGCTGAAGCAGAGAAAAAAGCAGCTGATGAAGCTTCTGCTGAGTAATTCACCGTATTACCTTTAAAATTTGATTACAATGGATATTAAAGATATCAAAGAGCTTGAAGCTAAACTTCACGATTTAAAAGTGAAGCAAGGCGACATCTTCAAAGCGAAGAAAGCTGAGCGTGATACTGCAGCTCTTGAGGCTATCCGTACTGAGATGGCTGAATTGAAAGCTAAAGTAAAAGAAGGCTTAGCAGCTAATAAGAAATAATTCAAGCTTATTAGGGTTTAAAGCCGGACCCGCATCGTACTTAGTACCTTGCGGGTTCGTTCGTAAATAAATTAAGGGTAGAGTATTTCTACCAATTTTCAACCATTCTTTTAAATCTTTTATAGAGATGGCTATCACAGCAAAAGACGTTAAAGAGCTACGTACTATCACTGGTGCGGGTATGATGGACTGTAAAAAAGCCCTTACTGAGGCTGAAGGCGACATCGAAAAAGCAGTTGAAATCCTTCGTAAAAAAGGTCAAAAATTAGCTGCAAAAAGAGCTGACAGAGAGACTACAGAAGGTCAAGTTTTCGTTTATGAAAACGCTGACAACTCTAAATCTGTAGCTTTAGCATTCGCTTGTGAAACTGAACCAGTATCAGTTAACGACGAATTCAAAGCTTTAGGACAAAAATTACTTGACGCTGCTGTTGCTGCCGACGCTAAAACTGCTGAGGAAGTACTTGCATTAGAAATCGACGGAGCTCCTGCTACTGAAGCAATCACTGCTTTAACTGCAAAAATGGGTGAGAAGATGGAAATTAGCGGTTACGCTAATGTTGAGGGTGCTGCTGTTGCTGCTTACAAGCACGGTAACGCTATCGCAGTATTAGTTGAACTTTCTGAGGCTGCTGACGACGCTGTATTAGAAGCTGGTAAAAACGTAGGTATGCAAGTTGCTGCTATGCGTCCATTAGCTTTATCTGAAGCAGACGTTGATCAAACTGTTGTTGCTAAAGAAAGAGAAATTGGTGTTGAGCGTGCTCGTCAAGAAGGTAAACCTGAGCATATCTTAGAGCGTATTGCTGAAGGATATGTGAAGAAATTCTTAAAAGAGAACACTCTTGAGAACCAAGACTACGTAAAAGAGCCAGGTCAATCTGTAAAATCTTACGTAGGTTCAGTGAAATCAGGTATGGTTATCAAATCATTCCACAGAGTTTCTACTGGTAAGTAATGAACTTCCTTCCAACGAAGGAATCAATTATATTAAGGCTATTCTATCTTTTGATGGAGTAGCCTTTTTTTATCAATATTCTGATCTACAAGTTTATTACTTGCATCACAATTCTAAGCAGTTGAACATTTATAATCGGTTTAGTTGAACCTGTATTAGTCTAATCAAAGCCAAGAAGAGGAGTATACCATACATCTTGAGCAATTCCATCTATCCTAAGACATAATTATCTTTTTTAAATCTCCTTCCTCAAAATATCCATTAAGAGAAAAAGAACATATGTAAAGAAATCAATGAAGTTCAAAAACCTAAAAGCAAAAAAAGAGAACCACTTTTACATGATTCTCTTTTTATATTTTATTCTAATATTATACTAGTTTGACCATAAGTCTGACTCGTACTCTACTAGATCATATTTGTATTCTAAGCCTTTCATCAAAGCGATATCACCTTTAGCATCACCATACAATAAAGCAATATCTTTATCTTGTGTATTAGTGTACTTAGTAATCTTACCTTGATATAACAATAGATCAAATGCATCAGATAAATTCTTACTTTCTGCTAAGTTTCTATCATTGTACCATAGAGCATCTCTGTTTTCTTTGAAAAGGTTTTCAACAACTTCTTTGTAACTGAAAGAAGCAACCATTCTCTCTAGAGTACCTCCATTATTCTCTGCAGGAAGTACTAATGTGATCACTTGAATATCATGAACCCACTTTCCTCTTCTACGGTCGAATAAGATATCTACTTTGATTTCCATAAGATAAATATCTTCTGGGTAAACCTCATCGTTGGCTTCAGCAGCAACAGCTCCGCCACCACCGCCACTGCCTGAGTCTCCCCAGCCAGAGTCACCTGAGTCTCCCCAGCCGCCTCCGCCGCCCCAGTCGTCGCCACCACCCCAGTCGTCACCTTCTGAGCTGCTGCCTCCTTCATTAGGACGTTTGATACGCTCTTTGAATTCGTCTATTGTCAAACGCTTCTTTAAAGAGTCATTCTCATATGGTCTAAGTAAACTACTCTTTACTGCATCAATCATCAGTTTAGGTAACCAACGGTTTTTAGCAAAGAACGGCTGATTGATTTTATCAGAAAGGTTTACTCTATACCAAACCGTTTTCTTAAACATTATATCTGCATTACGGACAGGTCTCACGGAATGCTTATTCCATTCACTCTCGTCAATCTCCTGTGCGTAAGTCATACTAGCAACTGCTACAAATGCTAGTAAAAGTAATCCTCTTAGACTTTTCATAATCTTGATTCTTCTTTAGTTTACTGAGATTGTAGTAATTCCACCTACTCCAGAAACTTTTTCAGTTTGTCCCTGAGAGTTCTTACGAACTACTGTTTTCACATCTACTACAACACGTACACCTGGTGTTCCTTTTGGTGCTTTTTTCAACAAGCTTCCGATATCGAAATCTTGCTTACCACCTTTAATTTTAACAGGACCAGCCAATGGCTTAGTACCGAATGCTACAGTAACTTCCCATTCCATTACACGGTAGTTAGCCTCATCTGGTAACGCCGCTTTGAATTCTTCATCTGGTTTAGGACGAACTTTAAGTGTTCTTGTTTTAGAACTGATACCTTTCTTCAAATCAACACCAGGGAAAGTGATTGATGGCTTTGGTACCCCTCTTGTTTTGAAGTTTTTAGTACCAATTTTATTACCATTACTTCTTACAGTTAAAGCAACTGATTTAGCTTTAACACCTGGAATGATTGTAGCTACCTTACCAGAACTCATTACTTTAGCATTTGAAGCAGAGAACTGAGGGTTGTAAGATTCACCTAAAGCAGGTACATCAATTACTAATTTATTTGCTACGTTTCTGTAAAGAGCGTTTACAGTAGCCGAGTTAACTTCGATTGAAGGCTTAACAACAACATACTCTTCTTCTACTAATAATGTAGTATCACCGAATGGAGTTGTATAAGTAATTTCACCTTTCCAAGATTGAAGAGAACGGCCATTTTTATCATATTTAGCAGGCTTTGCAGGGAATTTAACTTCACCAATACCATCTACTACTTTGATAGAACCACCATTGTATTTCATTCTTGGCTTCGCTGCTGAAGATGATGCTGCAATAAACATTGTAGCTTCATAATCTAAACCAGCTGCAACATATTTCGAAGTAGGCTTTACTACTGCCACTACTTTATCAAATACTACTCTACCACCAACACGATCATTCAATACTTTCAATACTTTAGTTTCGTTTTGAAGTATCTCAGATGACATTTCTGAAAGGATCGCCATACATGCTGCTGTAGGTGTATGATCAAACTGAATGTTTGCAAAATCTTTCTTCTTGTTATCCTTATCCTCTTTGTATTGAGGCATTTCACTTGCCGGCTTAGCTAGCTTACCAATTTTTTGCCAAGTCTTAGATGTATCATGTTTCATGGCTACATCATCAAAGTGCTTCGCTAATGTGTTAAGTTTTTTCTCTAACTCATAAGCTTTACCATTTTTCTTACCTTCTAAACCGATTAAAAGTTCAGTAGGCTTTTGGTAATCACTCTTTCCTTTCAAGTCACCAGTTTGTGGATCAACACCACCAGTTTTTTCTTTGATCTCTTCTTTTAATTGATCAATATAAGCTACAACCTCAGCAGTTTCATTACGAAGTGCTTTTGCATCTGCTAAAACTGATTTAGTGACATCATTTACTTTCTTTGCAGCCGCACCCTCAATTGCGTGTAGCTGTCTATCATTTTCTTGTGAAGTAATGCCATTAGAGTTCTCTAATGATTGCTCGATAAAAATAAACTTATCAAGTACAGTATTACTCACGTTCAACGCTAACATAGCCATTAGTACTAAGTACATTAGACCAATCATCCGTTGTCTTGGGGTTTCTTTTGCTCCTCCTGCCATTAGTTCTTTTCTTTGTTAAGTTTTTACAAAATGTGAACGTCTAAAAGACTAAAATTAGCCTTTCATTGCAGTAAGCATCTTACCATATACATTGTTCAACGAAGTTAAGTTCGTAGTCAATGCAGTCATTTGAGTCTTGAATTTAGTAGCTTCTTTACTAGCCTCATCCATGCTTTGAACAGCAGTTGCTAAGTTTCCGTGGAATTTGTTGATTGTTTTAAGATGATTGTTCGCATCTTTCAATTCCATTTCATAAACTGCATTTAAAGCACCTAAATTCTTAGTAATTGCTTGAACTTGTTGTTGGTGTGCTTTAGAATCAGCAGCAGTACCTTCCATTGTTTTCATTGCTGATACTGTAGTAGCAAAAGACTTATTCAAGTCTCCCATTGACTTAGTAGCAACTTGTAATGAACGAGAGTACTCATCAGAAGCACCTGCAACACTTGCTACAGACTTCATTTGACCTACTGATTTATTTAAGTTCTCCATTCCAGCACCAAAGTTTTTGAATACTTCTGGAGTTAATTTCGCGTCTGCTAACATTTTATCCATTGCACCTAAAGCTGCAACATCTTTCTTAGGGTCACCTTTAGCAACTTTCTTTCTTGGAGCTGCTGCTGCTTCCTCAGATAATAACTCAGGGTAAGCTAATGCCCAGTCATAATGCTTCTCAAATGGAGCTGCTGGAGCGAATGCACCGATAAAGAATAATAATGCTTCTGTGATAAGGCCAGCTGCAAGGATAGGTCCACCGTTAGGTAGGTGAAGAATCTTAAACATTGCACCAATAATTACTACGGCTGCTCCAAGGTTAGTTAAAATAGGAACGTATACTCTGTAGAATTTTGCTCTTCCTGTTTCGTGTAAATGGCTCATTTTGCTTTTAAAATTGTCTAAATTGATTGTTTTGGATAAACTTGTGTGTGTTCCTTGTTTAGGCTCACTTTCTTAATAATCTAACCCAGATGATCTACCTAGATTAATCATAACACACCTAAACCCTATATATGATCTTGCTTGTGTTTCGAATTCGTATGATCTTGTTCCCGTTTGGATGTAATAAGGAATATCTTTCCAAGAACCTCCTCTTACGATTTTCTTTGGCTCATTTGGATCCGTATAAGTAGGGTTTAAGTCCCAAACAATTGGGTAACCTGATGGATTGTAAGCATCATCACACCATTCTGCAACGTTGCCGGACATATCATAAAGTCCAAATCCGTTAGGGAAATAAGCGGCTACTGGCGAAGTATAAGAATAACCATCATCATAATAGTTACCTCTACCTGGTTTGAAATTCGCCAAAGCACAACCTTTACCATTTCTCACATAAGGACCACCCCAAGGGTACTTAGCCATATCTAGACCTCCTCTAGCTGAATATTCCCATTCTGCTTCTGTAGGTAATCTGAAAGCTGGCATTTCTGCTAGTCCTTGTTCAGTTCTATAACCGTTGTAATGTCTTGTTCTCCAAGCACAGAATTCAACTGCTGCTCTTCTTGTTACACCTACAACTGGATAATCATCAAATGCAGGGTGACTATAATAATAGTCTTGCATTGGCTCACCCATGTGGTAAGTGAAGTCTTTTTCCCACACTGTTGTGTCAGGACGTAATTCTTCTTGAATCTGTTCGAAAGTCCAATCTGCACTAGTATCAGATTCAGCTTCCATACCTTCAATGAATTGACGGTACTCGTTATTTGTAATCTCTGTCTCGTCCATGAAGAAGCCACTAATTGTAACTTGTTTGTTCATGTTGATCATAGAGTATGTAATGTCTTCATCCGCCTGTCCCATATGAAATGTTCCTCCAGGTACACTAGTCATTCCATAAGGTAACACTCCTGGATCCCATTCTGGTCGGTCTTGTGAACCAATCAAATTACCCTGATCAGATTCATTACCACCTCCGAACAGGCCGCCTCCACCACAACTTTGTGTTAAGACAGCCAAAATGCTTAACGCTCCTATTAGCCTTTTCTTTGACAAGCTTTTCATATGATAAAAAATTCTCCTATTGGAATGATACGTTTCTTTTTTTAAGGATAATGAACGTTAATAAATTATAACTAAACATTATCAAACATGAGTGAAACAAAAATGAATCCAAAAATTAAAATTGAGAGAAAAAAAATAAAATCAATTTAAAATAATAAGGTGAAATTAGTCATGACGATAACGAGGAGTCCTAATCACAGATGGCGACTTACTTCCAAAGGCTCCAAATCCAAACGACAGAATTATTTCATGTGAGGTAGGTGCTTTTGCAGATTGATCCTTAATTGTGAAATCAAAAGCATACCCAAGGTGTAGTTTTCTATTTTTCAATAAATAAACCCCAGCTAGTGCACTTAATGCTTCCACTTCTCGTAATCCAGCTCCCACATACACCCATTCTTGAAGATTGGCTAAAACAGTTAAATCAAAAGTAAAATTATTCAAATCTGTCTTCATTAAAATAGAAGGCTGTATGATTAAGTTGTTCGTTACATCAAGTGACATTCCAAATAAACCATTGAAAGACATCCCTAAAGCACTGAAGGGTGAAGCACTTCCTCCTTCAAAATCAGATTCTAATAAATGCTTTGCTCCTATACCTGCGTATAGCTTCTCGCTTTGGTAATAAACTCCTGCTGAAATATCCGGCACAATAGAGTTCATAGGTTTCCCACCGTTATATAAAGGGTCATTCTCATTGACAAACCTTAATCTGTCTGTATTTACACTACGGTCGTAGATACCTCCTCTTAAACCAAATGAAAGTGATCCGCTTTTAAGAGGAATTAGATAAGATACGGAAAGCTGTGCTTCTAAATTAGACATCAACCCTACATCATCATTCACTACATGAAAGCCCACGCCTAAACGTTTTGATTGAATAGGAGATGATATAGAGAAAAACTGCGTATTCAACGTTCCTTCGTTCTCGAATGTGCCTTCATAGCCAAGCCATTGTGTTCTGTGCAATAACACAGCTTCAGTTTCTGAGGAAGTCATACCTACAGCCGCTGGATTTAAAAATGGTTTGGAAAACATGTATTGCGTAAACTGAGGGTCTTGCTGAGCTTGAGTGCTTAGATGAGTACACATCATGAAGAGGCAGCTCATGATGATAATTTTTGTCCAATGCATAATTTATAAGTCAGGTTAGGTTGATTCTCCCTAAAGTTGATGATTGAGTTAAATGTTTACAAAGCCGAAATAAAGAGAAGGATAAGTACTTTGCTCCAAGTTGAATTAATTTCTTTATGCTACTGAAATTAAAAAGTCATTCCGTTCTTCGCTTATTAAGTGCGTAAAGAAGTTACTATATTTTTAGGAATCTTCTACTAAAATTAACAAAAAAAATAAAGTTTCACCGCAAATTAGAAATAAAAAAAAACACCACATAATTGCGGTGTTTCAATATCTTAAAGAGTAAAGTTTTTACTCATTAGCTTCTTTGATGTACAACTCAATTGCACCTGTCATTGATGGGGCATTAGGTAGAGGAGCCTCTACATCTAAATGCAAACCTGCATCTCTAACAGCTGAAGCAGTTGTAGGACCAAATGCTGCAATTCTTGTTTCCTTTTGCTCGAAATCAGGGAAGTTAGTAAATAACGACTTAATTCCTGAAGGGCTGAAAAATGCAATCATATCGTAGTAGATGTCGCTAAGATCAGATAAATCTGCAGCTACTGTACGGTAAATGATCGCTTCATTCATCTCGATATTGTTAGACTCCATGTAATCTGGAATGTCTTCTTTACGAATATCTGAACAAGGGAATAAAAACTTCTCGTTTTTAAACTTCTTAAATAAATCAAACATGTCTCTAGCAGTCTTGTATCCTGTAAACAACTTACGTTTACGGACTACAATATACTTCTGAAGGTAATTTGCAGTTTGCTCAGAGATACAGAAATATTTCATATCTGCTGGAACTTCTACCTTCAGTTCTTTACATAATCTGAAGAAATGATCAATGGCATTTCTAGATGTAAAGATCACTGCTGTATGCTCTAAGATGTTAATCTTTTGAGCTCTAAATTCTTTGGCTGTCACGCCTTTTACTTCGATAAAAGGACGGAAATCAATTTGGATTCCATACTTCTCTCCTAATTTATGGTAAGGAGAATTTTGATTGGCGGGTTCCGGTTGAGACACCAATATTGACTTCACAGCTTTCTTCACCACTTTTCCTGCTATGTCGTTTGCCATGTTGTTTTATATATTTTTTATGTAGTAAATCGCAGTTAAAAAAAGATTTACTTTGAGTTATAAGAAATCAACTAATGAAAACCTTCACAGCTAACAAGGAAGGAAGGAATTCAGTCGCGCAAAAATACGAAAATAAATAATTATTTCTAAAGTTTACTTGTTTAGATACAGCTATATACACTAAAAAACTCTTTGCAAGGAAGCCTATCCCTATAAATAACCTCATAAATTCCCAAGAGATATAAAAAGGATTTAGTGTCCAAAAAACGCATATAATCATATAAAACAGTACATAAACCCATGTTAATTTGTAGAATTCAGCCCCATGAATTGACGGTATATTTGTATTCGAAAAAATATTTCCTAAAAAATAAATAATTATCAATCTGAAGGCTACAAATCCTAAAATTGCCACCATAACATAGAGTATATTGACTGCAAAGGCAGAGACATCCTTATTCAATTCTGCAGCATTAACCTGAGATAGCCAAATTTCTCCACTTCCAAACAACATTAGTGCAAGGCTTCCTACTAAGGTAAAACTAAAGATAAACATGATCAATTGTAGGGTGTTCATTTTAGTTGTATCTACCCTCCCCATCGTTACTCCTTCAAAAGACCTGATCAAAGAATTCGCTCCTGTTTTAAGTCCTCCAACTTTTGCTGATAATCCAACAAAAGCAAAAACAATAAGCGACCACATCAACAGCATTTCTCTAAAGTCAGAATGATATCTTGCTTTTTCTATCTCTCCATTTTTTTCAAAAGCGGCACTCGTTACTATTTCACTAAAAGGAACTTTCTTATCTACAAAAAATGCTTTTGGAGCATCACCATTTACGGTGTTCACAACAAACAACAATTCACCTGTTACCTTTTGCTGTTCTTTTAATTCCAGATTAGAGAAATAAACAATGCCATTATTTTTCTTGGATATATCCTGAAGCTGATTATTTACAAATACAGCCGCGTTTTCAGGTATGACAAATTCTACGCCTAGTCCATTGAGATTTTTAACATCTAAAAGAAGGTAGTAATTTCTCACAAAAGGATGTTCTTCTGGAATATAAGGAACGAATCCATTCACTTTACTTTCATATATAAGCCACTTATCTTGAATGGGAAATTCAACTGCAAATGTCTTATGCTGAAGGACAAAAAAAGTAATGAATGAAAAAATTATATGGTAAAAATATCTCATTTTTTATCTTTTGAATCAATGAAGATTGTCACAGGACCATCATTTAATAAAGAAACCTGCATATCAGCTCCAAACTCTCCCGTTTCAATTTTCTTCCCGGTAAGATCTGACAGTGTAGCTATCATCTCTTCATAAAGAGGAATTGCCTTGTCAGGGTGCGCTGCTCCAATATATGAAGGCCTGTTGCCTTTTTTGGTACTTGCCTGAAGTGTGAACTGAGAAATCAATAATATATTTCCCACAACGTCTTGAACTGACTTATTCATTTTACCTTCCTCATCAGAAAATATTCTCATACCCACTATTTTCTTAGCCAACCATTGAAGATCCTCTTTTTCATCATCATGACTGACACCCAGCAAAATCATTAATCCTTTCTCAATTTCTCCAATCACATTACCTCCCACCTCAACTTTAGCGAAAGAAACACGTTGCAACACAGCGTTCATAAAAATAATGGTTTTATTAAAAAATACCTCAATTCAAGTGAGTATCAAGCATCAGCAAATTTCACACGCAAGAAAACATTGCAAAAAACGCCACGGCAACAATATTTCCCTTCAATATTTGAAGGATAACCGCCTAAAATGATAGAAAAAATACTGAAAATTATTTTTTCTTGATACTAACAAGTCTTTGTACTGCGAATTTAAAGGTTATTGGAAAAAGATTTTTACTGTTAGAGCAATTTTCGTTAATATAGTGGCATAAACATTGATGTTTTTAGGTGAAAAAATAATGTTTATCTATTTTTAAACAGCAATCTTGCTTTTTTTCATTCTTCAACAAAATAAAATACCGCTATTTAAGGTTATTCTAAACAAATAGTATTGAAAATTAATTTTACCATGAAAAGGATATTTATATTACTCTTTATCGCATTTAGTGTTCTTGCTGTAGACAACGATCTATACGCCCAAAAAAAGAAAAAGAAAAGCAAAGCATCTGATGCTAAAAATGAAAAGGCTGAAATCAAAGAATGGAAGAAAAAACTAAAAAGCACTGATCCTCTTAAGTTTAGAGATATGACTCAGGAGTTGAATACGCTTAGAGGTCAAGCTTCTGGATTGAAAGCGGAAATTTCTAAACTAGAGCAGGAAAAAGGTTCTTTTGATGCAAAATTGAAAGAGAAAGACAATACTATTGCTGACCTGAAGGCTGAGAATGAAAAGCTGAAAAAGAAAATGGATAACAACGTTTCTAATTCTGGTGATGACTACACAAAAGGTATTGTTTACAAAGTTCAAATTGGAGCTTTCAAGAATCGTGACCTTTCTAAATTCCAAGACAAAGGAAACTTCTGGATGGAAGATCAAGATGGTTTGAAAAAATATACAATCGCTTACTTCCGTGATTATGGAGAGGCTGATCAGTTCAAAAAATATATGAGAGCAATGGGCGTTAAAGATGCATGGATTGTAGCTTATGACGACAATGTTCGTAAAGACATCAAAGATGTACAGAGAAAAGGAAAGTAATTATTAACAGTACTTTTCGGTAAAGAAAGCCTTTAGGATATGAATTCTAAAGGCTTTTTCTGTATCTTAATTCTCTAAATAAGAAAAGATATGGCAAAGAAATTAAACCTTAACATCGAGATTGTTACTTATGACAGCCTTGATGAATTATCCAAAGAAGATCAAGAACTATTGCGACTTGCAGAAGAAGCTACTTTCAAGTCTTATGCCCCTTATTCTAATTTTAATGTTGGAGCGGCTCTGATTCTTGAAAATGGAGAAATAGTAACTGGAAATAATCAGGAGAACGCCGCTTATCCTTCTGGAATGTGTGCTGAAAGAAGTGCAATTTACTGGGCTGGAGGACAATACCCTGATCAAACTATAAAGACTATAGCAATAGCAGCTCGAAAAGGAGAGGAAAAAACTTTTATCCCCATTTCACCTTGTGGCTCCTGCAGGCAAGCAATGCTAGAGTATGAAGTAAAACAGGAAAGCCCAATCCGTCTTTTGATGAAAGGTGAAAAAGATATTTATGAACTACAGTCAATTTCGGATTTACTGCCTTTCAAGTTTACACAAAAAGACTTATTTGAATAAAATCGTTCGCACAGTATTATTAAATACTTTTGTTTAAGAACTTACAAACGGGAAAGTTGCTTTTTATTGAGATGATCAATTATTCTGACTCCATATTCAGTTTCAGTAGCTTTCCTTTTATAAAATTTAGAGAGATCTTTTTGCTTCAAAACCACATTTAAAGCATATAAATAAGCATAAAGAGGGGAATCAATATACTCCTTTCTTGACTCTAATTTCTGAAGTCTTTGGTCTGCTTCAGATAACATTGCATTTGATTTCTCATAATCTGCATTTTCAAAATAATAAACTCCTTTCATGATCAGCCCTCCAACCTGATTGAATTCCTCATGAGAATTCTCTAATAAAGCGATATACAGCAACACTTTTTCATTTTTAAATTCTCCATTAAAATTTAAGGTAATAAGCGATTCAAATATAAAAAGCTGATTATTAGGATATTTATCTAAAAACTGATACGCAATATTAACAGCAATAGGGTTATTATTTCTCGTATAAATCCACATCAAATACCTTCCTGCTTCAGTTGAAGTGAAAATGCTATGCTTTTCTGCAAACTCCAATTGCTGAATCCCTAAATCCTTATTTCCTGAGGGAAAAAAACTGAGAAAAGGTTTATAAATTGGATTCAATTCTGGATAGAACTCTCTGTAATAGTTATAAATACCCGATGAAAAATTAAATTCATCAAAACGTTCCAGGTTTTTCATTCCCTTTCTCGTCAATGAATAAACTTCCCTTGCTTCGGAAACTGCTTTCCAAGTCGCTCCTTTATAATTGTAAGTTCTTGCTTTCATACTTCTTGCCAACAGCAAAAAATAAATGGATTCAAAATCACTAGCATCTTTATTATAGGCTTCTTCACATAGCTCTATACAGCGGTCTAAGTAATCAAAAAGTAAGGATACACTCTCCTCATTTTCATAATCAAAGGGCACATTTTTCCAATAAACATTTAATCCTTTAAGTAAAGCCGTAGAGGAATGACCGTTCATAAGGTCTGTATACTTAAGCATCAAAGAATCAGAAGTTTCAAAATCACATTTGTACAAAGCGTCCATAATAGACGTGGCACATTGTAACGCCTCCTCATTTTCCCACAATTTTTGGGACTTCTGAGCATAACTAGAAGTGAATAAAATTAAAATTTGAAGGGTTAAGTAAAAACTTCTCAACATAGTTTCGTATTCATCGCCCTATAACTAGGATTTTATCGTAATTTAGCAAACTGAAGGATTAAGATAGCATCTCCACCTACTTTTAATTAAACCTATCTTGATCCATCTCTATAAGATGTAAATCAAAAACATGGCAAAAACCAGAAAAAAGAATATAAAAGAGAATAAGAAATCTAAGAAAAAGGTGCAAAGAAGAAGCAGCCTTAATTCTCATACAATACAAAATATCATTGAACTTTTAAATTCTAGACCTGAAATGGGTTTTAGTCTTCGACAAATTGTTAAAGATGTTAGAATTAAAAGTCAAACTGATAAAGATAAACTCAAATATATAATGATTGCCTTAGCAGATGAAGGTAAAATTCTTCTGAAAGGTAAGAAATATCAATCTATTCTGTTGCAAGAAGAGCAACAAAATACCAGAACTGCAACAGTTGATTTTGTCAACCCTAAGTTTGCATTCCTGGTAGTAGACACACCTGTTGGTGAAGAAGTAGAGGATATACGTGTGTTGCTACCCAATATGAACAGAGCACTCAACGGTGATAAAGTTGAGTTTACGACTTTCTATAATAGACAAAGAAAGCGTGATGAAGCAAAAATCACTAAAATAGTAAAGCGTGAAAAAGATGAATTTGTAGGACAACTGCAAATCTCTGAGCGTTTTGCATTTGTGGTAGCTTCAGATCGTAAAATGTTCTATGATTTATTTATTCCTATTGAAAAGATTGGAGATGCTCAAAATGGGGATAAAGTAATTGCCAAGATTACACAATGGAAACAGAATGATAAATCACCTACTGGTAAAATCACTAAGGTTTTAGGTAAGGCAGGTGATAATGAAACTGAAATTCACTCTATCATGTTTGAATTTGGTCTTCCATTTGAATTCCCTAAGGAAGTAGATGCCGAGGCGAATGCTATTCCTGATGAAATTCCGGAAGATGAAATCAAAAACAGAAAGGATTTCAGGGATAGAACTACATTTACGATTGATCCTGTTACAGCCAAGGACTTTGATGATGCACTTTCGATCAGAAAGATGAAAAATGGTCATTATGAAATTGGTGTTCACATTGCGGATGTATCACATTATGTGACTCCGGGATCATTATTGGAAGAAGAAGCTTTCAAAAGAGCAACTTCAGTTTACTTGGTGGATCGTACAGTTCCAATGTTGCCAGAGAAACTTTCCAATGGCCTATGTTCATTAAATCCTCATGTTGATCGTCTAGCTTTTGCAGCGATCTTCGAAATGGATGAAACGGGTAAGGTCCATAAGCAATCATTTGGCAGAACAGTGATTCACTCTGACAGACGTTTCTCTTATGAAGAAGCTCAAGAAAGAATTGAATCTAAAGAGGGTGACTTCCAAGAAGAAATTAATACACTAAACGACATCGCTCACAAACTTAGAGATGCTCGATTTAGAAATGGTGCGATTTCATTTGAGTCTATTGAATTGAAATTCGATTTAGATGAAAATGGCAAACCAACAGGACTGACTCCAAAAATCAGAAAGGATGCTCATAAAATGATCGAGGAGTTTATGCTTCTTGCCAATAAAAGAGTAGCTGAATCAATTTTCCGTAAAAAACAAGACGGCAAACCTATGACGATGGTTTACAGGGTACACGGTGATCCTGATCCTGATAAACTAGCTCAATTTGCCACATTTGCGAAGCGTTTTGGCTATGATTTAGATCTAACGGAAAAGAAAATTGCTTTCTCTCTGAATAACTTAACAGAAGAAGTAGAAGGAAAGCCGGAACAAAACATCATTGAGCAACAAGCCATCCGTACAATGGCGAAAGCGATTTACACTACAAATCCAGAAGGACACTATGGTCTTGGTTTTGCTCACTACACTCACTTTACTTCGCCTATCCGTAGATATCCTGATGTAATGGTGCACCGCCTATTACAACATTATTTAGATAAAGGTAAATCTGCTGATGAGAATGAATTTGAAGATCGCTGTAAGCACTCTTCTGCTAGAGAAAAAGTAGCAGCGGATGCAGAAAGAGCTTCAATCAAATACAAGCAGGTGGAGTTTATGTCTGAATTCCTAGGAGAAGAAATGGAAGGTACTGTTTCTGGATTAACAGACTGGGGCATGTTTATTGAGCTCAAGGATACTCGCTGTGAAGGCCTTGTGCGCTATTCATCAATGACGCATGATCAGTTTATTTTTGATCCTGATGCAATGATTGTTACAGGTCAGAAATATAAAGAAACTTATCAGTTGGGTGACGAAGTAAAAGTTATCGTTAAGGAAACAAACATTGAAAAACGATCGATTGATTTCGACATCGTTTAATGGTTTTATATTCAAAAAATAATTAATCATGACGACTATTAGCAATGTTATTTTAAAGCATGAGCAGATCGTTCAGAAAATACGCCGTATAGCTTTTGAAGTGTATGAAGATAACTTTGGAGCTAAAGAAATCATATTTGCAGGAATCAAAGGAAATGGCTATCACTTTGCTGAATTACTAAAGGCAGAGTTTGATAAAATTTCTACCATTCCATCTGACATTACTAAAATTACGATTGATAAAACTGCTCCTCTACAGACCTTCATTGAAGTTGATAAAGATTTGAAGGAAATGGAAGGAAAAGTAATTCTATTAGCCGATGATGTATTGAATACTGGTCGTACTTTGGCTTATAGTATTAAACCGTTCTTGGGCATTAGAATCGAAAAATTACAAGTTGCAGTTTTAGTTGATAGAGGATATCATAAGTTCCCTGTAATTCCTAGCTTCACAGGTTACGAATTATCAACTACTGTAAAGCAAAATGTAGAAGTTGACCTTACAGACCACTTGAGTTTTACAGTGACGCTCACATAAGACATATTCCGCTTTCAAAATATTATAATCAATGGATTTTCAATACGTTAATTCATTGATTTTTTTTATTCTAATTCTAAATAAGACAAGGTAATCTAGACTAATTATCAACAAAGTTTAACTAGAAACAATCTAAATACAAACTGATCATTTTCAGGTATTTATATCTTCCATAATTTGTTCTAATCGCAGTTTTCAACTTAAATTTGAGCATCAATTAAGATACAAAAGTTTAAACCTAAACGATAAAAATATGTCTATTAGATTATCATCAAACTGTAAGAGCTGTGCTGAATTAGCTGAATCATTAACATGTAACGTACATAATGTTAAAGTAAATGAGAAATATACTTGTGACAGCTTCTCTAGTGCATCAGAATTAATCAATGCTATTCAATGTACTAACTGTGCATTCTTCCAAAAAGACAACTGCTCTAAGCCTGCACAAGCAACAGAAGGTATGCTTTGTGGAGATTGGGCACCAGCAAATGTTTAATGTTACCTGATTAAATATTTCAAATAAAAAAGCCAGAGTAAATTAGTATTACTCTGGCTTTTTTAGTGCTTTAAATTTATTTACCCAATAGAAACTCTAAAGGAATATTCAATCTTTTTGCCCAAGCAATTTCAGAATGATTTTCGCCTGGGAACTTTTTCGTCATCCAATTTTCAGAGGTAAAACCGTGGTTTTTCATGATCACATCTACTCTCTTTTGATAAGGTTCATATTGAGAATCCAACGTTTTTGTGCCAAAATCAAAGTAGATTTTATGTGTCTTAGGGTCTGGCAAATTGTTCGCTACATAATTAATAACTCCATCTGTAATCGCCTTATTTTGAGCTGCAGTAAAATCTTCAGCATAAACCATAGGCCAATGTGTTGAAACACAACCTGCACCTCCAAATACTTCTGGGTATTCGCAGATAGCATACATAGAAATTAACCCTCCCATACTAGACCCCATTACAAATGTATGTTCTCTATCTGAATAAGTAGAATAGTGGTTATCTATATATGGCTTCAGTTCACTCGTAAGAAATTTCAGGTAGTCATCTGATAAAAGTTTTCCTTCTACCCTTTTTGCCAACACATCCTCCAAATCAGACTTTGAAAGTTTTTTCAGTGACTTTTGAGGTAAATATTCAGATGATCTGTACTTCCCATTATTAGGAACTGCAACCACAATTACGTCTTGAATTTTATTTTCTTGCAATAGTTTAGTGATGTGTTCGTCTACTTCCCATTCCTGTTTGTTCCATGTTACCGTAGAGTCAAATAGCATCAAACCATCATGCATGTATAATACTGCATACTTTTTTTCTTTAGAATAACCTTCAGGCATATATACATCTACATTTCTGTTGTCGATGTATTTTGATTCGAAATTAGGGATTCGATCAATTTTTCCTGCATAGAGTTTAGGCATTTGATCATCAGAAGCTACTCCTAATGTTTTTTCTTGTTGTTTCTCCTCTGTTTGCTTTGATTCAGTAGCACAAGAAAACAGAAGAAGTAAGGTTGATAAATAGGTAACTATTTTTTTCATTTTCTATTATTTATAATGTTATGTGCTTGTATAGCGAAGGTAAGAAATTCAAAGTTTTCAATATACTTCCAAGTAGATAAAATAGTTTGATTTAATATATTATTACATTTCGAAAATGTATAGACACAAAAAAAGGTTAGTCAACATCTTGTGTTAACTAACCTTCTGTATTTAATGAATGTGGCGCCGACTTACTCTCCCGGGGGTTAACCCAGTACCATCAGCACGGTAGGGCTTAACTGCTCTGTTCGGAATGGGAAGAGGTGAACACCTACGTCATTGGCACCATCAATTTCTTAATGATCTAATGAGTTAGAATTTAATCACTGTAATAACTAATCTGATTAGTCATTGACAGTGAAAAGGAAAAACTTTGCTGGTACCCTATTTCTAGAGTACCAACCGTAAAAGAAAAAGCTTTTGGGCGATTAGTACTTCTCAGCTGAATGTATCTCTACACGTACACTTGAAGCCTATCAACGTCATAATCTTTAACAACCCTTATATGGAAATCTCATCTCGAGGTGGGTTTCGCGCTTAGATGCTTTCAGCGCTTATCCGCTCCACACATAGGTACCCGGCGATGCTCCTGGCGGAACAACCGGTACGCCAGAGGTGTGTCCAACTCGGTCCTCTCGTACTAAAGTCAGAGCCTCTCAAATTTCCTACGCCCGCAACAGATAGAGACCGAACTGTCTCACGACGTTCTGAACCCAGCTCGCGTGCCACTTTAATGGGCGAACAGCCCAACCCTTGGGACCTTCTCCAGCCCCAGGACGTGACGAGCCGACATCGAGGTGCCAAACCTCCCCGTCGATTTGAGCTCTTGGGGGAGATCAGCCTGTTATCCCCAGAGTACCTTTTATCCTTTGAGCGATGGCCCTTCCATGCGGTACCACCGGATCACTATGTCCCACTTTCGTGCCTGGTCGAGATGTCTCTCTCGCAGTCAGGCTCCCTTATGCCATTGCGCTCTTCCGACGATTGCCGACCGTCGTGAGGGAACCTTGGAAAGCCTCCGTTACTCTTTTGGAGGCGACCACCCCAGTCAAACTACCCACCAAACAATGTCCGGGCAAAGCCCGTTAGACCGTCGAACAGGAGAGGGCGGTATTTCAACAATGACTCCAAAATGCCTGGCGACACTCCTTCATAGTCTCCCGCCTATCCTACACACTCCTGGCCAACGGCCAACGTTAAGTTGCAGTAAAGGTTCATGGGGTCTTTTCGTCCCGTTGCGGGTAAGCGGCATCTTCACCGCTACTTCAATTTCACCGAGCTCATGGCCGAGACAGCGTCCAGATCGTTGCACCATTCGTGCAGGTCGGAACTTACCCGACAAGGAATTTCGCTACCTTAGGACCGTTATAGTTACGGCCGCC
>NZ_JABANE010000089.1 GCF_012844305.1 Flammeovirga aprica JL-4 | reverse complement strand
TTGACAAGCTTTTTATCTCCTTTGGCTCTACCTTGACTGCCAGCGTCATACCCACCTACAGCAAACTCATCGACCTCAACATACCCCTTCAAAGGATGCTGTAAACTACTTTGCATAGCATATTGCACTTTACGTCTGAAATTTAAACAGCTTTGATAACTCAAGGACAGTTTCTCACTTAAAGTTAAAGTGGACATGCCTTTCTTATCACAACTAACTTTAAATATGAATTCAAAAGCAGTTAGAATTGAAAATTTCAGCTTATGAAATAGGGTATGAGCCGTAACAGACTCATCATATTTACACTTTTGACAACGTCTGGAATGTAACTTTTTACCTTTCATATATTTTGTATGTTCACATTTCCTACATTTGTAATGATCACTCCACTTTAGTGTCGATAAATATTCAAGACAATCTTCTTCTTTTTGAAATGTTGAATAAAATGTTCTATCGTCAAAACCTTCAAAATTGATCATAATACATCTGGTTGTTTGGTTACTTTTACACTAATGTAAATCAGTTAACCGTAACAGAAGTACGTTTTACTATTTAGGGCGATCTAAGTTTAGATACCTATTAAATAATTTATGTGGAATCGTCGGTTCTCAAAATGGTTAAGGTTATTGAGATCAATGATAAAAAAAGTCACTCCTTCATATCTAAATTAGGAGTGACTCATTCTTCATTTATTGTTTGATGAACTTTAATATCTTTACTGAAACTATATCCAAAATGTATACACCACTTTGTAGGCTCTCTATATTGATTATATTTCCATTGCTAAATGTACCATTTAAAACCAACTGACCACTTAGGTTATAAACCTTAAAAGTGGAGCTGTTATCAATAGGGAAATTCAAAACTGTAATATGTGAGCTTGCTGGATTTGGCGATAGTATAACTGATTCAAATAGTTCATCATTTATATCAGTTGGATTTTTTTTATACCAATGTGCTTTTAATATTATATCACCATAAAAATTTCTGGGACCATAAATAGAATGGATAACTGAATCTTCATCGCTAACATAATAATATGTCCAATTTATAAATCCCCATTCGTTGTGTACCAAGTCTTCAAATTCAACTTCATCAAAGATGGTAAAACTTGTTGGATTATGTTCGTTATATGCTCCATGTAAATTTTCATACTCAATAGAATGTTCCTTTGGAGTAGCATCAAAATAAATTGTTGTATCGCTGTCAATAGAAGTAATGAAAAAATCTTGGTTTTCCGATTCAAAATGTTCACTCAATTTGTAGTGCACATGTACTGAATCACCTTTTGCAAAGGTAGTTTCATAAGTTCCTTCTTTATTCAGTGTAGGATAAAGATTTTTGTCTCTTAAATCACCGTATTGATCATAAAAATAAGCTTTAAAAGCAATGTTATTATAGTCGGGATAATCAATTATTGAAGTTACTGTAAAACCATTAAAGAATAAATATTTTGTATAACTGTGAGAATGATCTGTTAATAATGAATCCGTAAAATACATTTCATTATTTTCATCATACCAATAACCATAATGATGATATCCTCTTTCTAAGAGAGGGTTGGAAGGGAATTTAAATGACAAATCTGGGTTCTCTGAAAATGCCCCTTTTCCAATATAATTCACTTTATCTAATTTGTATGGTGAAGATATGGAGTTGTTGCGAAATGCATCTTTTCCTATATGTTTTACATTTGAAGCTTTAATGAGAAAAATATCATTATCAGAAAAAGCGTAATCACCTATATATTCATTATACATTTCCACGCCTTCTAAACCCTTGTTATTGAAGACTCCTTCTTCTTTATTTTTTGCATCAATAATTCCCTTTATTAAAAAGCCTTCTGAATCTTTATATGGCAGTTTTATAAATGAGTGTGACTGCAAAGGATGATAATTTACTATATACCCATTTTCAATCGTTAACTCATTCAATGGCACTCTATAAAAAACTTCCTTTTCATATTCAATGTCTGGGTTATAAAGTTCTTTATAAAAATAATCACTAGTTTTAATTACATAAACCTTGCTATAGATATTTTTAAAAGCATTACGCTCAATCTTTTGAAATGACCTTATAGATCTGCTATATTCTAAGAATAAATTACCTTCAAAGCTACTTTCTTTGAAAATACAGTTATTGGTGAAGTTGAGACAATCAAAATTATTAATATCATTATTTTTAAATGAATTTGATCCATAATAAATAAATGAATCAGGTAAGCTTAGGGACCAAATATCCAAATCTTCAAAAATACCAATTTCACTATCTGCTACACCTCGAATCAATTGACCATTAATTGAATCGGGAATTACTAAATGTAGATGTTTATCCGTCACATTATATGATGTAATTAAGCCGTCCTTTATTGTTACATCATTGGAAGTAACCACATAAGGCTTGAAGTAGGCTCGCAATATAATAATGTCATAGTCGTAATTTGAAGTTGCCATCAGCATCCCTTCCTCAAATGGTTCTATTTTCTCTTCATTGATCCAAGTAGGAGTGTGTTCCCAATAAAGAAAATCAGGATGACTATTTTTCTCTATATAAAGAGAATCTTCATAACTAATTTTAAAGTACTTTAAATCCCTTTTATCTGACTTTAAGTATGCTTCCTTGGCAATTTTAGTATTACTGATGTCTGCATTTAAGTAATGTAATTTTAATTTACCATCTGTAATATGTAATGAATCATTTCTAATATTGGAGCTTCCATTTTTCGTATAATTTGTTAGGTCGAATAACACAATGCTAGAATCTGCTGAAAGTTCATGAATGACTGGTAGATAGTTATAACTTGTTCCCAATTCAAGATAATGTACATTACCTTCCTTTCTAGTAGTTGCTTTTTGAATATATTCCACTTCTACTTGAATTGTATCTTCTAGACTTTCATCCGTTAAGAGCAGTGACTCAGGGTAAATTTTATAATCTAAGTATTCAGGAAGAGCTACCATTCCAAAATCTAATTTTAAATCTTCCCCAACTTTTTTTACTACAAAGTTATACTTATACTCTGTAGCATAATTTGGACCATTTAAATGAATTTCATCAGTATCGTCAACTATAACTTTAGCCTTACAGAATTCATTTCTAATGTATTTAATAGTTACTTTTTTATAGCCTTCCTCAAAAATATAGTTGTCCTTATAAACTGAGTAAGATCGTTCATTATCATAGAAAGGATTTTCTTCATCAATGATGGGGCTCCAAATGTTTCTCACACCTTCCATATAATAGATGGGTAAACGTATTGGCATATTATCATCAAAAACTTTTGAAGCGATAGTGTTTAATTGTTTTGGAAGCTTTACTTTGGTTAAACTGTTATGTAAAAATGTTCCATATCTGAGGGATTCAATACCATCCGGAATATCTACTTCTTCAATAAAATTATTTTCAAAAGCATAAGCTCCAATATCATTTAAACTTTGAGGAAAAGTAACCGTTTTTAGGTGGTTATTTTGAAACGATCTATACTTTATATGATAAACATTGTTTGGAATCACAAGTGAAACAAGTTTATTATTTCTGAATACACCCTCACCTATTATTTCAAGAGAATTGGGCAACTTCAAATCATTCAACTCATTAAAACTAAAGGCATCATCATAAATTTTTATTACACCTTCTGGAAGAATCAATTGTTGAAGGTTATTATACTGAAAAGCTTCACTATATATGAGCTCTAATTTGCTACTCTCACCAAATGATAATTTTCTGATACTATTATTTTTAAAAGCTCCATTTCCTATAACTTCTATGTTAGGAGGAATATATAATGAATCAATTCTATTATTTTTAAACAGGTCTTCGCTTAGTTCTTTAATGGATAAAGGAATTTCAACAGTGCGAATTCTATTATTTGCGAATGCTCTTTTATGTAAAACTCTAAGCTTTGCTGGGAATTTTATCGTTGTTAACTTGTTGTTTTCAAATACACCATAACTGATATAAGTTAAAGATTTAGGCAGATTTATACTTCTCAAATGATTTCCTTTAAAAGCATCCGTATAAATTTCCTCCAAATATTCTGGCAATATTACCTCTGTTATATTTTTCTCCTTAAAAACATCAGAAGAAATTCCCTTAACGATTTCTTTCTGAAGAATAGTTGGAATAATTATCTTGGAGTTTGGTAATTCTTCTAAAACTAGAGAGCTAATGGACTGCCCAACCATTACAACATCTTCATCCTTCAAAGTATAATACCCGGCTTCCTCAATTGTAATCAAAGTATTTTCTTGTACATTGTTAAGTGTATGAATTGATTGATTTAACTCTATGCCATTCGTTTCCAATACATTGATTGTAGATGAAAAACCTTTTACCTCCTCAATTGTATAGGTTTCAAAAGGTAAAAGAGTAACCTCTATTTTTTGATCATCTGATGAGTTATAATTAAAATTAATAGTCTCTTTGGTAGTATTAGCTACTTCAACATGAACACCCGTAAATTCAATTTTGTGATTTAATATATACCCTGTACCAACTTCTACTTCCTCCCCTGCACCAAAAACAACAGATGGATTATCAACCACAATCCAAGTATCTTGATATAAGGTTTGACTATTTTCAGGAAGAAATACTGTTTTTATATTTGTGTTTTTAAAAGCATCTAAATGAAAGGTTTTTAAACTATTCGGTAATTCAATTGTTGAAATTTCAGTATCACCAAAAGCTTCTTTACCTAAGAATTCTAAATTTGAAGGCAGCTTGAGTTGTTTAAGTCCTGTATTCTTGAATGCATAACTCTCTATCTTTAATAAACTTTCTGGCAAATTTATTTTTTTGAGCATGTTATTATTCTCAAAATAGTTTCTGTGTATTTCCTCTAACGTATTTGGTAATTTTACAGCACTAACGTTCAAGTCATTTGGTGGGTATAATAATCTTTTTACACTTTCACCTTTTAAGGTGTCAGGGATTATGATATTCGTTCGATAGCGACCAAAATAAATATAATTATTATCCTCAGGGAGACGGTCATCTAAAATTAAGTCCCCTTCTCGATTTGATTCTACATCCTCATCAGTAATGGTATGATATTCAACATAAAAATTAAGCGTATCAATATTATTCTGGATGTTTAACAGTGTTATTGACTCGGTTTCAAAAGTTAAATATTTATTCTTGGGAGTGAGCGTAATATTTGAACCAAAATCTACAGTTATTGAAAATTCTTCACCATTTTTTAATTGAATATCTTCTATTACATCTCCTCGAACTTCAAGGTCAATAGGAAACGCATAACCCAATATATGGCCCTTTAAGGTCAATCCAATATATTTTATAGCTGCTACATATGAATGATATATTGATATAGGGTATCCTTCTGGAAAGTATTTTCCTTCTGTTGGTAATTGAATCCACCCATTCAATTCATATCCTTTTTTTTTGTAATCAGGCAGGCGATGGATAACGTTTTCAGGAATATTTGTACCCTTCTTATGTTTAAATGCACTAAGACCAATCTTCTCTACGACTGTCCCATTAAACACAACAGGGTCCGTTAGTTCATTATCTGAAAAAGCATATGATTCAATAATTTTTAAATTTTCAGGAAGTTCAAGTTTTTTAATGTTATTATTTGCAAAGGAACTAAAGTTGATGATTTCAAGCGTTTCTGGAAATTGTACTGAAGTGATACCTTTGCCTTGAAAAGTATAACTCCCAATACTGATTACACTTTGTCCATTGATTTCCGATGGAATAATAATATCTGTATCCAGTAATACCCCTTGATTTAAAGTGATAACACCTTCACTATCAATAGACAATTCCTTTTCTGACAATAATGTTTGTGCGGAAAGTTGATTGAAAGCGTATAATATTACAATAGCAATAACACATAGTTTACTTGTTAGATTAGTCATTTTTACGTAAGGCTGAAAAGAGGTCTGTAAAAAATATTCCGTTAGACGAAATATACTTTAACAAATGTAAAAAAAATACATAAAAAGTGTGCTTTTCTCGAGAAATTAAATGTTCGTTTGAGGTTAATACATCATCTTAAATTGAGAATATTTAGCTATTGAGGGACTGTCGCAAAACCTCTAATTTTTCTAAATACTCTTCATCTTTTAATCGTATGAATCTAAACGGTTTAAAAATGAAGAGTAATTAGGAATTTTAAAGGTTTTTCGAAATCCCCACGAACCACCATAATTAGCACTATCTTCAATTATAAATTCCCCGATTCCCAATTTTTCCAACTGTTATTCGGCTCTTCTGTTGGAGCCCAATTTGAAGTATCTCTTGTTATCAAAATCTTGGCAAGTAACTTATATGTTTCTTGTTGACTTGGAGGAGTCTCTTCATAAACACTTTCAAAATGGAATTCCTCAATTGTCATTAGCTTAGGTATATCATTTGGAATATGTTTAAGAATATCATTTTCAGTTGCTTTAATTATTCCTGAATTTGTTTCATGTAAGTATCGAATTAAATCACCAAATCCTATAAGATGGTTAGGGTTCTCTTCTTTTCGAACTTCAATTCCAACTTTTTCATAGTCTTCATGGTTATTATTAAAAGGAACAATTTGGTCTCGAATCTTAATTTCTTGGATATCCTTTTCAATCAACTCAAAATTCTCCATGTCATCACCATCTTTATTTGCAATTCTCTGAAATTCGCTTGTTTCGATTAAAATAATGTTACTTGTATTTGTAATGTCGCTGCTATTAGAACCTTCTGCTGTTGTATAGCCAATACAATTACCAAAATAGTTCAACTCAATTTCTGCAAAAAAACCTCTATTGTGATATCCATTTCTTTCAAATACTAAAGCCCATCTTGTAGAATCAGCATATAAATGAATTCTACTGCCTGCCGTCAAAGAATATCCATGTTCCAAATCAAGAAAAAAATTGTATTTAATAACTCCTTGTTTATCATTTGGGTAGTGTTGATGCATTTGTTGAAAATGCTAAATCTAGTTCCCTAAGTATTTCTTTTTCTGTAACATTCATTTCATCCTGTTTCTTTTTATTGTCGGTTAGAGGGATAGTGCATGAAAATACAACCAAGGATAATAGTATTTTCATGATTGTTTTCATACCGTTCATTTATTTTAAAAAAAATTGTCATTAGATAGTTCACTCCCTCCAAGTTAGTTATCTCTTTTAAATATTCAATCTTGAATTCTAATAAATAGTACAAAATAGTGGTTTTAGAAATTAAGCAAAATGGTTGATCACATCTATTTTAGCGTCAACTCTCCACCTAAAATATTGTGCTGATAATGCTTGTAAAGTTCATGGTGAAGAGAGTCTACTAACCCTTTATTTTCTTTATAAACGGCAATATTTTCATTCTCATCGGGATCTATTTGATGATCATAAAGCATTCGGGCAAAGGTCTTATTATCCTTAGGGTTGATGTATTCTGTATAACTATACCTTGGTGTTTTAATGGTATAACCGTTGGCGTTATTGATAAACACATTCGGCTTTCCTTTTAACTCAGGGTTGTGTAAAATAGGGAGAAGACTTTCTCCTTCCAGTTGCTTTTGAGGTACTTCTAGATGAGCCATTGATGCCAAAGTAGGGTAGATATCTACTAATTCTACTAAAGCATTTGTTGTGCCTTGATGATTGATAAAAGGGGAAGAAATGATCAAAGGTACTTGCATGGAGGTTCGATGACTTGTCCACTTTGCCCATTGAGCGTGTTCCTGCAAGTTATAACCATGATCTGATACTAAAATTACAATGGTGTTTTTGTCCAAGCCTGTATCTTTCAGCTTCTTGAGTATTTTCCCGATCAAAGTATCCACATAACTGACGGTTGCATAATAGCCATGGATCAGTTGGAGGGCAGTAGTATCATCCACCCTTTCTCCTTTTGGTGGAATACCGTTGTACTGACGTAATTCATGAGAAGCACTGATAGAAATTTCAGGAGCATTTTTAGCTACAAAGTTATTGTAAGGGAGTTTGATCTCAGATGCTTTGTATTTTTCCCAATGAAGGGCTGGTGCATTAAAAGGTAAATGAGGACTGATAAACCCTGCCGTCAGAAAGAAAGGAGCATTACTCTCTTTTAGCTTTTCCAAGTCATCAATTACTTTATGTGTCAGCAAGCCGTCTATATATTCTCCATCTTCTACTTCTGCTTTTTCATAGGCGGGTCCTCTATTGGTGGCTTTGTACACTTTTTTGTTTTCTGGAGATTGATAGTCTCTCCATAATCCTTGCCACCATTCCGTAGGGGCTAAACCGAATGGATTTTCATCAAAAGCATAAGGTCGCCATACTTCGTCCCAGTCTTCTATTCGGTCATCTAGATGATGGAAGATTTTTCCGTTAGAAATGGTCTTATAGCCATTCTTTTTGAACAATTGAGGGAGTGTAATGGCTGTTGGTGTATCGTCTTGCACAAAAACTTTATAGTCTCTGAAGATGGATTTTGTAGGTCGGATCCCGGTCAACATGCTTGCTCTTGAGGCACCACAAACTGCCACATTACAATAGGCATTGGTAAATAAAATTCCCTCTTCAGCTAGTTGGTCAATATGAGGTGATTTTATATTCGATTGCCCATAACATCCCAGCTGTGGACGAAGGTCATCCATATATAGCAGTAGAATATTTGGCTTTTGTAGTGGACTTGATGTGGTCTCACAACTGATCATTAGGGTACCTAATAAATACCCTATCACTATTCTTAATAAAATGTTCATTTTGTAGTTCATCACACACGTTGTTTGTTGGATTGATAATGCGTATTGTGGATCATAAGTGGTTTTTATGGTGGTTCAGTGGACGTTGCAATGCAACGTCCCTACAACGGTTCTCTTCATCGTTATGAGATTTCATGCTGATAAAAATTATATCCCCTACTTTAAATTTGATGGTAAAAACACAGCATTGACCTCCTGCTGCCAAGCCTTTACCTTCTTCATCAAGCGCTGAGCGTTTTGGTTATTTGCATCAAATAGATTGTTCTTTTCATAAGGATCACGTCGCACATCATATAATTCATACCTGTCTTCATCATAAAAATAAAACAGCTTGAAATCATTTTCTCTGACTACTGTACAATTTGTGTCTCCGGTAGATTGAGGTCGAGCCATGGGCGAATGCCAATAAAGTGTTCTATCTATTGTTGTTTTTTTCTTGATCGATTTTTTAATACTGATACCATCCAAATGCTGTTGAGGAAGTAAATCCAACTGACATAAATCCATGATTGTAGGGTATAAATCTGTATTGGTTGTCAATTGAGGATTGATTTTTCTTTTGGCTTTTATATTCCCTGCCATAATCAAAGGTACTTTTAAGCCACCTTCATAGTTATGTCCTTTTCCGGCTCTAAGAGGGAGGTTTGAAGTGGCCAATCTTCTTTTATTATTGATTCCTCTATTGGATAACCCTCCATGATCTGAAGTAAAAACAATGATGGTATTCTCATATAATCCGTTTTCTTTTAATGCTTTCACAACCTGCCCTAAACTCTCATCTACTGAGGCAATCATTGCCGCATAAACAGGATCATTTTGATAGCGTTTTGTGACGCCATCTTTTTCAAAAAAATCACTTTCCGGAAAAGACATTTTTTCCTTCTTCTTTTTGTACTTTTCAACCAATTCTGCTTTCGCTTCTAACGGAGTATGTACTCCATAATGACAAAGCATCGCAAAAAAGGGAGAGGTATGTTCTTGTGCTAAAAACTTCACGGTTTCCGTTGTCAATCGATCCGTTAAATATTCTCCTTCTTTGCCTTCATCCAATCCCTCTATGATTTTATGATTACCAGATCTTTTAGGGTCTTGAGGAATATTATAAGGATAAAAATAAGATTTTGGAGCCCCTGCCGAACAACCTGCAATATTGATATCATAACCCCTATTTTGTGGCCAATGACTTTCCTCTTTTCCTAAATGCCATTTTCCAGCAAAAAAAGTAGTGTATCCATTATTTTTGAAAGCCTGACCAATTGTAATTTCCTCTTCTGATAAATTACATTCGTCTTTCCCCAATGCCCCCGGAACACCAATACGAGCAGGATATTTACCCGTTTGCAAGGCGTATCTTGATGGTACACAACGAGGGTGTGCTACATAGGCATTCGAAAAATCTACACCCTCTTTTGCTAGTGCATCAATATTTGGACTTTCATAAAATGAATTATTATGAATGCTGATATCAAAATATCCTAAATCATCCACCACAAAGAATAACACATTTTTCTGCTGTGCTGAGGCCACCTGAATCCACAAGATGACCGCTAATAAGAGTAATAAATGCTTCATCTTATTTTTGTGGAATAGGATAAATAGCTCCTTCTGGAATCACTGCTTTATAGCTTCCTTCTAAATACTTTTTAGACACCAGGAAACGGTCCATTTCTTCTATCGTTTCATAATGCCATCTATTGATAGTGCCTTTTTCAAACCCTTTTTTCTTTGCATATCCAGCATTGAAAAAAGAATGTTCTGCTCCTTCGTACACCTTCAATTGACACTCAACACCCACTGCTTGGCATTTTGCTTGAAAGTCTTCTGCTACTTTAACAGGAATTACTTTGTCCGTATCACCTAACATGGCCAACATACTAGGGAAATCTTTATTGATATTTTGTCTTGGGCTAAACGACTCCCATGTTCTACCTAATGCTTTCATTTCTTTATCGACTAAACGATGTGCATAGCCTTCCTTACTCATGTCCATAACAGGATTAAACAGCACCAATAAATTCGGTTTGTAATCTGCTTGTTTCAATCCTTTTGTTAAAGGCTCAATAAAGGCTAAACTTAAGGAAAGATGACCTCCGGCTGAACCTCCACCTACAACAATTTTATTCGGATCGAAGTCATATTCAGAAGCATGATTTCTCACATAAGCCATGGCAATTTGAACATCTTCTACTGCTTCAAAAATGGTGGTATTGTTTCTTTTTCTTACTCTATATTCTGGTAGAAAAACAATAAGGCCTCGGTCTGCTAAATGTTTTGCTTGAGGAAATAATGCTTTTGGACTTCCTGAATTCCATCCACCTCCATGAATCAAAACCACTGCTCCATTGGAACTTGCTTTTTTTGAAGGTTGAAAAATATGTAAGTTCAATTTCAATGAATCTAAATCTCTATACATTACAACTTTGTCAGCACTGATTTTCTGTGCTTGCAATGAACATATAAGCGATACATTGATGATTAGTAATAGGAGTATTCTTTTCATTTCTTGATTTGTGGTGATAAGTACTGCGACAGAAGAAAAGGGATGATTTTAGTTTAATATTTTTTATTCTAATCAAGGCAGATTTGCAGAGCATAGCCTTAGTTACGCGATAAAAATCTAACGAAGAGTAGGATAAAAAAGATAAGATAAAATGTACCTTTACTTTTGTCACAGTACTTAAGTACTAGAAAAAAAGTTATAGAACTTTTTTAATGAAGAATTAAGAATGTAGAATTATAGTTCTTGCTGTGACTTAATTATCACTATAAAACCATTTTACGAACCATAATTCTTCATTCTTCCCTCTTAATTCTTCATTCAAAATATTCTAAGTGCTATGTCAACTTATGATCAACATTTTTACATTACCAAAATTCGAAAATATTCTATCTAAAGGGGTTGAATAATTATTCTTCCTACTTTACAAATAGTTCTCTCTTCAAAGGGAAAATTACAAAAACCTTCCAAATTAAGCTAAAATCAAGGTTTTTCTTAAAAAATACACGATGAACTATTTTCAAACCCTCCATTAAAAACACTTGACAAAAAAATAGAGATATGTAAAATACATATCCCTATCTAACATGAAATGAAATTTTATTACTTAAAAACCTATTCGTCTAACTGTCTTTGTTTGCGGTATTCGGTAGGTGTCAATTCCTTGTCCTGACGGAATACTTTGCTAAAATATTTTGGATCTGAAAAACCTACTTTATAGGCTATTTCAGAGATGTTGTCTGAAGAGGACACTAAAAGTTCTTCGGCTTTGCTGAGCCTCACTTTTTTGATGTAATTCACCAACGTTGTTCCTTTTACTTTTTTGAACCGATTCAGAAGCACCGGCCTGCTTACTCCCACTTCTTTTTCTATCTCGACGACATTAAAATCGGAGTCGGCATGTTTCGACTGAATGATCTCATCGATTTTCAGGATCAATTCATCCTCAATTTCTTCATTGGCTTGAAAAGCTAGTTCTTTCTCTTCTTTCACTTTTTTATAGGTGAAAAGATAGGTGAACAATGAGATTAGAATGAGAAGCTGCAATACTATCAGATAGATATTGTAGATATAATCTTCTCTGCTTTCTACATTAATTATAAAAATTGATTCAATAATTGTAGCTGATACGAGAAGAAGTACGAGAGATTTAAAACCTAGATTGATTAATTCATTTCTATTCATAGCTAGTGTTTTTTATACTGTTAATTCATGGTTTTATTTACTTAGAAGTACTGCTTAGTACTCATCATTTAATTTGTTTTCACTTCAAGTTTAAAGACAATTTTAAGTAAGAGTTAAGAATGAAGAGGGAAGAAAATGGTTTGTATTGTGATCCATTTTCTTCACTCTTCATTCTAAATGTTATTTATATCTCAAATCCTAAAATGGTAATGTCATCTCTTTGCTCCATTTCACCTTGATGGATTCTTAAGACATCCAATAACAATTGGTACTGTCTATCCAAAGGCATACGGATAGTTTGATTTAAAATTTTCTCGAATTTCACTGTTCCAAATTTCTTTCTGTCTTCATCACATTGGTCGATGTAACCGTCTGTCAGTAAGAAGAAGCGGTCATTTTTCTGCAGTTGGAAATGCTGTTCTGTAAACTTCTTTTCTTTTTTGCGACGAATACCGCCGATCGAAATTTTATCTCCTACCACTTTTTGCAACTCTTCATGTGCTGCACGATAGATGTACATTGAACCTTTTGCGGATGAAAAACAGAGATCTTTGGAGTCTCCATTCTGATCAATTCTTACAATACTCAAATCCATTCCATCTGAATTTTTAGAATGATCCTGCTTTAATGCTTTTCGGATCCCTTCATCCAGCTGAATTAAAATGGCTGATGGATCTTCTGTGTTATATTCGTTGACAATTTTATTTAAAAGGGACATACCAATCATCGACATAAAGGCTCCCGGAACGCCGTGTCCAGTACAGTCTACTGATGCGATGAAAAGACGGTTTTTCTCATCTTTCACACTCACCCAATAGAAATCGCCTGATACGATATCTTTCGGTTTGAAGAGTATAAAATGATTTTGGAAATAAGATGAGAACTGATCCGTGATCGGTAAAATGGCTTCCTGCATGGTTTGTGCGTAGCGGATGGAATCAGTGATGTGACGGTTCTTTTGCGTAATCTCTCCATTAGCTGTTTGTAGCTGTTCTAGCAGGGTTGAAATTTTATTGTTCTTTTGATTCAGCTCCAAGTTTCTTTCAGAAATCAGCTTATTGGTATTGGATAAATTATCTCTCTGCATTTCCAATTCCTCCGCTTGTTGCTGCACCTCTTCATTGATCATCACAAGGTCATTGTTTCTTTCTGCCAATTCTCTTGTACGGTCTTTCACCGTTTTTTCCAATATCTGCTGTTCCTTTTTGTAAGCTCGTACTTTCCATTGATAACCTAAGAAAATACTCAAGAGCAACACCAAGAAAACCATCAATCTAAACCACCAAGTTTGCCAGTAAGGAGGCTTGATAATCAGTAAAACTTCCTGTCCATCTTCATTCCAAAGTCCGTCATTGTTAGAACCTTTTACTCTGAAAATATAGTCTCCCGGATCAAGGTTGGTATAGATTGCTTCTCTTTTGTCATCCACATAATTCCAATCCTTGTCAAAACCTTCCAACATATACGCGTATTGGTTTTTTTCTGGAGAAATCATATTCAAGGCCACAAAACTGAACGTCAATACATTTTGATCATAATGTAGATTTATCTCATCAGTGATGCTTATATTTTTCTGCAATACAAGTGAGCTTGAATCGGGTTTCACTTCACGGTTGAAAAGTGAAAAATTCGTCAAGCAGATGTTCGGTTTATAAGGGTTGTTGATGATTTCATTGGGATAAAAGGCATTGGCTCCATTATTTCCACCGAAGAATAATCTTCCCTCATGTGTTTTACAAAATGCCATTGGAATAAACTCGTTGCCTTGCAAACCGTCATCTTTAGTATAATGCGTTATTTCATTTTCTTTATGATCAAACTTGGACAAGCCACTGTTTGAGCTCAGCCACAGTACTCCGTCTTCATCTTCTAAAATACCATGAATACTGTTACTGCTTAATCCTTGTGCTTCTTTTAAAGTAATCATCAAGTCAGAAGAATACTGCTCAATCGGTGCTTTCAATTTTGAGGCTTCAATTTTATTCAAACCGCCTGCTGTACCAATCCACATATTGCCCGACTGATCTTCATGAACGGCATACACCCAGTTGTGAGCAAGTGAATTTTCGTCCTGTTTATCATTCATAAAGTTGATCCAACGATCCTCTTTAGGATAATAAATGGACAAACCGCCGTACGTTCCTACCCAGATCCAGCCTCTTGAATCTTCAAAAATATTGAGCGTCCAGTTACTTGAAAGGGTTTGATCTCCTTTTCCTTCTTCCCTTTTGAAGGTTTTGAACAGTTCTTTTTCAGCATCAAACAATGCCACGCCACCACTATTAGTCGCTATCCACAAGTTCTTTTTACTGTCTTCAAAAATATCTCTTACATCATCATGCGGAAGACTTGTATTGTCCCACGCTGCATTTTTATAGGTTTTGAACGTCTTTGTTTCAGCATTGAACTTCGACAAACCACCCATATAAGAACCTACCCAAATGTTCTTTTTATGATCTTCATGAATGGCAAAAACCGCCCATACTTGCAACTTGTCTGGGTTTCCTTTTTCTGGAAGGTGGTGTTCAAAAAGTTTTGTTTTGGTATTAAGAAATGAAATACCGCCACCACTTGTTCCAAACCATAAATTGCGGTCACTGTCTTCAAAAATTGCCTGCACAGTAGTATGTTTCAAACTGTTTGGGTTCATCACTTCTCTCTTGTAAGTTTTGAACTTTTTGAAGTTGGGTTCAATATAATCTACGCCCTGCCCAGATACGCTGACCCATAATATATGTTGCTTGTCATAATGCAGTGAAAGAAGAGCATTACTGGCAATTGATTTATTATCAAGGTCATCCGCTCTGTAAATTTTTAATACTTTATTGGAATAAGAAGACAGCTGATGAAGGCCATCGGATGTCGCCACCCAAATATTTTGGAAGCCATCAATCACAATATCTTTTACCGTAGGGTGCTTCAGCCCTTTATTCGTTTCCAGCAGGTAATCCACCTTTTTGTTGGAAGGATTAATGGAAAAAACACCGTTCTGTAGTGTACCTACCAAAATGCCTTTTCTGTCTGTAGGCACAATTTTAGTGATTTCACTTGAACCATTTCCTGAAAAATAAGTTTTGTGCTGATCAGCAGAAATACTGTTGAAAATGCCTCTTTTATGATTGTATACACTCAGGTTCAAACCTTCATGCCCAATCCAGATATTTCCGTTCTTATCTTCCGCTAGGGTATTGACCATAGATAAATAAGGATTTTGTTTGTCGGCCAAATGATGGCTGATCAACTCACCGGATGTGTTGAACTGATAAAGTCCGGCCCCTTTAGTCCCTACCCATACCGTACCTGTTTTGGCTTGGATAATGGAAGTAATTTCAAAGGCAAACTCTTCTGTTCCAAATGGAGATTGCGTAATCAATTTTGTAAAATGCTCTCCATCTGTATTCATAATATGAATATTGTTTGTGGTTCCTACCCACAATTGCTGTTGGTCATCTTCGAAAATTACATTGATATCATTGGTGGATAAAGATCTGTTTTCTTCAGAAGAAGATCTGTAAATTTTCATTTCATAACCATCATATCTATGAAGACCATTTTGGGTGCCTAACCACAAGAACCCTTTTTGATCTCTGTAAATGTCTTTTACAACTTTATTTGTAAGTCCTGACGCATCTGATATATGGTGAAAATTTCTTTCCTGAGCGTAAGAAAGAAGATTAAAAAATAACAATAATAGAAGGATAAAAAATTGTTTCATCTCATGTAATATTTTTAAAGGTGTAATAGGTTTTCTGCTGTTACACATTTGAATTTATGAGAGATTGGATGCTTATTTTTTTAGTCTAATCAAGGTAAAAAAGTTACTAGTTGACATTCAAAAGCGGAGTAGACTAAAAATCCAAATCTTCCTATGTTAATTGTGTAAAAGCTGAAGTAGTGAACAGGAAAAGCATACTCCTTAGAAAGAAGCAGCTTTTCGATTTCCTTGTAAATTCTAAAACTAGTATGAAATATTCAGAGTATATTCCGATTGCGTTTCTAAACCAGAAACTATTTGTTTGTTTTTGACGACTGAACCGTCTTCCTTTTCGATGGTAGTTGAAATTACCAATGCAGAGCGTTCGGCATAGACAATGTTGGCCGTTGATGCATCTATTGTGATTTCTCCATGAGCACTTTGAATTACCGCTTCGTATGATTTTGCCGTTTCAGTAATTTGTCCATCAAAGTTGACTGTCAATTTCACATGCTTCAAAGCACAAACGATGTCTACTACCGTTTCTTCTCCACTATTTATTGTACACTGTTTATCACCATAATAATAAGGAGCATCGAAAGTGAAATAAGGCATCTCGTCAGCACTTGCCACTTTCACCGTATAATCACCGATGGCTAGATTGATTTTCTCAGGTGCATCTGAAATTTTTTCGTAAGAAAGCACAACTTCTCCTGCTGCATTTTCTACTTTCAATCCGTAGTTGTTGACATCTTGGCTTGTTCTCTGATTAGAACCTAATTGTAATACCAACTGTCCTTGATTCAACTCCTTTTCTACTGTTTGCTCTTCGTTACAGCTCACTAATAATAAGCCTATGAAGAGTGCCACCACTATATTTTTAATGTTTTTCATCTGACCCAATTATTTAATTACTGAAACTTTTTTTGCTGTATTTTCTAAACCGTTGACATCGTTGACAATGCCTTTACCCCAGTCCGTCAACTCCGTTCCTTCCCAGTCTACAGACAAGTCTAAGTACTCAACTCCGCCAGAGTTTCCTTTCCATGACCAAGCGTACCAACCAATACCCAAACGCTCACACTCTGCAAGAATATGCTTGTATGGAATTTGAATTGGGTTTTCAGGAGTACCTCCGTGTTGGAAACCAAATTCACCCACAATCAGAGGCAACTTCATTTCCACCGCTTTTTCTAGATTAGAAGTAATCGTTGTTTCGTTTCTGTAGCTTTGATACATGTGCACAGAGAAAAGGATATTTTTCTGCGGATCGTTGTCAATAATTTCTTGACCGTAATCAAAAATCGTCGTCATGTCTTGTCCCCATCCACTGCCATCAATTACAATTGTGTGCTTCAAACCAGCCTCACGCATCATTGTTACCGCCTCTTTGTAAGCATCTCTATACGTTGTTGTTTTTCCACTCCACTCGTTAGCAATATTGATCATCAAAATACTTTCATATTCTTTCATCACACCCAAAATATCAGGTCTTACAAAGTACTCCGCCATTTTCAGTAAGTTCTCTTTGCTTTCATCACCTGTCACATCATGCAGTTCGATCATCGGCACCATTCCTTTGTCGATGGCTGTATTGATCATTTTTCTCAACTGTGTCGTTTCCGCCACATTGTTCCATTGAGAAGGCACATAATTTGTCTGCCATACCATTCTTACAGTATTTGAATGATAGGCTGCTATTGGTGTCAAACCTTTAATTGCTGTATTTCTATTGCCACTGTCAAACCAGAAATGACCGTTGTTTACGCCTCTCGCAATAAACTCCATTCCGTTGGCATCATATAATTTTCCGTCTTTTGTAAAGAAACCAATCGAAGTGTTATAAGATGGACGTGTTTCTCCTTCAATTGGAGTGATTACGATACCTTTATCACCACCTGCTAAAATTGTTTCATCTACAGAAATTACTAATTTTCCGCTTCCTTGTTCTACATCAACAGTCACAGCGTAATGTGTTGTAGGCTGTATAGAAGTAAGTGTTATTTCTGAAGTCAGCTGACTATCTCCTTCACCAATTGTAGCCGTTACAGTAAGATTACCACTTGCTCTGAAATAACCTGCTCTTGTTTCTGTTTGTGAAAATGCTAATTGTCCCAATGACGATTTCACAACTGAAGAATACGTTCCGAATTGATTTTTCACAACATCAGAATACCCCACAGTCACTTTCGCATTTTGTAGTTTACACTCTAAACTTGAAGTCGTTAATTTTTCTGACTGAATAGAGAAGTCTTCTGATGAGCCACCGTATTGGGGATCTTCAAAACCAAATTGAGCGGTAGAATTGCTCTCACCTTTGGCCTTATAAACACCTGCCGGCAACTCTATTTCTTCAGGTACAGCCTCAATAGAAGCATAAGAAACCACTGTCTTCCCTTCTGCGTCAACAATATTAATTTTAATTCCACTTCCTTCATTCTGTTGTCTGAAAGAAGTTTTCTCTTCCACATCTTCATTAATAGTCACCGCCAATGACAGATTGCCATTCTGGGCTACGGGGTCTGAAGGCGTATCGTCCGAAGAACAGCTCATCAACCCTACGAGTAGTAATAAAAAGCTAGTAATCATTTTACGTTCCATAATCAAAAATTGAATTGTAATTTTTCTATTATTCATATTAAAAAGTCGCATTTTCATGCTTGCATTTTTCTTTTCCGAGAGCAATTTTCATCGCTTTTTCTGAATACAACCAGTAACATGTAATTCAGTTTTGATGAGGTCTCCTGACTTCGAATTGTATATACCATTAAACTTTTTCGAAGTCAGGAAAATCCTCCTCAATTTTTATAATGTCGCAAGTGATGCTAACGCTTACCACTTGAAACATCGATAGTTTTATAAAGAATCTAATCTCCTGCTCACAATCTCCTTCACTTCCAATGTCCCCTTTCCTTTTTTGTGGATTTTCAAAGTACATTGTTTCATTGTGTTTGCAGGCAATGTTATTTCTCCCAATTCCAGCACACCCCAAGTTTGCTCTTTTGCCTCTTGCTCACGCATCACTCTGTCTGGAGTAGGAAGAGCCGTTGGTAAAAAGTCTTTCTTGATTTTCTTTTTGATGATTTGATCTCCGAAAATCACTTCTACCACATCCCCTTTTACTGCCTGTCCTGCGTATTTCAAGGACAGTTTGAAAGTAGATGGAGCTACAATTTCAATAGGCCATTCAATCGTAGCATCTCCATTGACTAAAAACCAATCGTGTGCCCAACCGTTGACATTGGCTTTGAATTTCAAATCACCTTTGCCTGTACTTTCATGCACTGCCAATACTACTCTTGCACTTTCTTTATACCCCATCGGAATTCTTAAATCTGCAAAACCTGCCGCAGTAACATCAGCATACCAAGCCTCAAAAGCTTCCTTCATTTCTTTTGCTTTATCAGGAAACTGAGATTGCAAATCATGCTTTTGAGAAGGATCTTCTGTTAAATTATATAAGCCTGTTTTACCGTATTCTGTTGTATATCTAAAATCACCTTCTCTCACTGCACCTCTTTCCGCTGTGATCTCAAAACCCGTCATATGAGTATAAAGCTTTCTTGATTCAGGTGCTTTATTTTCTAATAAATAAGCACTCAAATCTACCCCATCAAACTGCACGTCTGTTGGCTTTTCAACCCCTGCCAAACCTAAAAGAGTCGGCATTAAATCGATATGAGCCGTTAAAGCTTCTTTCTGATCTGCTTTGATTTTTCCTTTCCACTGCAATGTACATGGCACCAAAGAACCACCTTCATGTACCGATGTTTTTCCTCCTCTCCAAGGACCATTATAACGGTCACCTTGAGGGCCATTATCGGATAAGAAAACTAAAATTGTGTTCTCTTCCAGTTTGTTATCCTTTAGGTACTGACGAATTCTACCTACATTATCATCAATGTTTTTACACATTCCGTAGATCGTTGCAATCTTTTTGTTTTGCTTTTCTCCGTAACCGAAATCAATGTCTTTATACAAATCATAATACTCATCACCTACTTGGTATGGCGTGTGAGGAGCATTAAGAGGGACGAATGCGAAAAATGGTTTTTCTTTATTTCTGTCAATAAAAGCTAAAGTTGAATCTGTCAAAACATCCGTGATATAGCCTTTTGTTTCCACCATTTCTCCATTGTATTCCAATGAGGTATCAAAGTAATTACTCCAGTGGCCAGAAGTAAAACCTAAGAAGGTATCAAAACCTTGTCCTTGAGGATTTTCCGGGTAATGTGCTCCGTTGTGCCATTTGCCGAAACAGCCTGTTATATACCCTGACGTTTTAAACGCTTCCGCCAATGTCACCTCTTCCGCTCTCATATTTTCTCTTCCTCTTGTAACAAAAGAAACGCCTGTTCTGAGATGGTATCTACCCGTCAAAACACTCGCTCGAGTGGGTGCACAAACCGGGCTTACATAAAAGCGATTCAGCACAGCACTTTCACTTGCCATTTGATCAAAGTGAGGTGTAGATAGGTATTGATTGCCTGTGTGAGAAAAATCTCCCCAACCTTGGTCATCTGTCAGAATCACAACGACGTTAGGTGAAGTTGTTGATGATTGCCCATACACCTTCGGGAGGAGTATGAGCAACATTCCACACAAAACACTCATTTTATTTTTAATGGATTTCATCATGATTATTGAGCGTTATCAGCAACTACTTTTGATGTTAATCCATTCATTTTCTTTGCATAATCTTGTATCACCTGAATCGTAGATTGATCCTTGTCATACACCCCATACCAGCCTTGTGGTTCATGTGGAGGGTCTCCTAAGAAATTGTCTCCCTTCTTCCAGAACTCTTTTGGTCTTGGCGGTCTTCCTTCTCCTGAATAAGCCCAGAAATTCATACCGTAAATTGGTGCTTTTTCTTTGGCTAACTTGTAGACTTCATCAAACACAAAACTGTAATATTTATCTCTCCACACCGTAGTGGCAGTTGGTGAGTAATCATCATTGTCACGAGCAATACCAAACTCTTCTAAAACCGAGGGCTTTCCTAGCGTTTTAGCATCTTCAACATGCTTGTATAAATATTCTCTCACTTGCTTTTTTGTGTCTTCAAATTTCTCTTCTGGTTTAGCAGGATCATACCATCCCCAGTTCTGGGCCCAAATGTGAATTGTTACATAATCAATATCTTTCACATCACCATCTTTCAATAAATTGATTCCCGCATCAGGTCCTGGAGAATCTCCTTCAGAACCTAGTGAAACCAAGTGGTTTGGATCTAGTGATTTGATCAATGCTGAAGTCTTAGCAATCCATTGATGATACTCTTCCACTTCACTGTAACCCCTCGGTTCATTGGCCAATTGCCATGACATGATTGTAGGGTCTTCAGTGTATTTTAATCCAGACACTGAGTTGGTTCTTGTAATCAATACTTTTAAGTGCTCTTCAAACATTTTTGATGCTTTTTCATTAGCATAAAACTGTTTTGAATAATCCGTAAATTTATTCCATTCGTTAGAGATCTGCGGATAAGGCACTTCTCCTTTTCCAGCCCACTGTAAGTACTGAGGCATACCTCCTGACCAAGTCCAGAAGTTGTTCAATACCATCACTGCTTTCATATCTCTTTTTCCCATTTCACTTAAGAAAAAGTCCAATCCCTCCAATACTTCTCTGTTGTATTTACCTGGAGCAGACTGCATTGTTGGGTGTACTTGAAATGCTTGATTTTCATCTCCTTCTGATGAAGCCAAGATTCTCAAGTTCGTAATTCCCATGGCCTTCATTTGATCCAATTCTTTGATCAAACGCTGACGGTCACCCAGTTTTTCCATACCGATATTCATACCGTACCAATAATTGGCACCCATAAAATAGTAAGGCTGACCGTTCAACATTAAGGCCCCGTTTTCTATGGTCACAAAGTTGTTTTTAGCTGAGTTGCCTTGCTCCTTGGTTTGCTTTACACATGATACCGCAAACAAGAGCACGAATAGTAATAGTGTATTTAATCTTTTCATTTCATTCATGTTTATTATTTAAAGGGAAGAGGGAAAGTGGTTTGTACACCATAGTTAAAACTATGGATAAGTGATAATTCAACCTAATCAAGACTAAAGTCTTGAAGATTGAAGACGAAAACATCACTTTAGTGTTGTTGGAGTTTGTATCACTAGCCCATGACTTCAGTCATGGTGCACGAACATTTACCCTTCTACCTTTTTAGTATTCTATGTTGTCTGTGCTAATTGTATTTTCTCAAAGCGTTTGATCCCTTCTATACACGCCCTGCCATTATGGTAAGGGGCTTTCCAAGGACCTACTTTATCTTCTTCCAAATTAGGAACGTTGTTTTCGTCCACTCTCCACCACCATTCTCCAAATTCCTTATTGATCAAATGGGCTTCAGTGTATTCCCAAAGACGATGCGCCGCCTTTAAGTACACCTCGTCGTCTGAGTTTTCATAAGCATTGATGAATCCAACCATTGCTTCAATCTGTGGCCACCAATGTCTGTCTGTATCTGTAATTCCTGAAGGATCTCCTTCATTGACAATTGCTCCATCTTCCGCAATTCCCTCTGCCAGCGTCACTTCTGCAATTTTTACCGCTACATCTTTTACTTTTGCTAAAAGTGCTTCATCACCTAAAGCCACTGCCGCTTCTTGAATCAACCAAGCGCCTTCAATGTCATGACCGTAACTGATTTCATCTGATTTCAGTGTCCATCTTTCATCAAAGAAAAGTTTGAAGTGATAGGTCTCTGAATCGAGAATTGTGTCTAAAAACAATTCAATCAAGTTGCGTAACTGCTGTCCTACTTTTTGATTTTTTGTGGCGATGTATAATGTGGTATAGGCTTCTAAAATATGTAAGTGTGTATTGTTTGTTTTCTTTTCGTTCTTGTCTTTTTCACTCAATCGTAAATCTTCCATCAACACCCACTCTTCAGTGTATGCTTCAAAATAACCGTTCAATTCCTGATCAAAAGAATGCTCTTCAATTTCCTGGAAAATATCCATGGCTAATTCCAATGGTTCAATCACACTTTTCGCCATTGCATATTCTGAAAAGGCGTAAATTACAAAAGCATTAGCATAGATTTGCTTTTTGCCATCTACTTTTTCACCCAAATAATCGACCATCCAGTAGACTCCGCCATTTTCCTTATCCAGGAAATGTGCTTTGATATATTCATAAGCATGATCACAAACTTCCAAGTATTTTTTATCTCCTAACTGACGGTAAGCAGCTGCAAAAGTCCATAAAATTCTGGCATGCATAATTGCCCCTTTGTCGGCTGTTTCATTGACTTTATTGTCATAAGAAATCTGACCGTAAAAACCTCCATTTTTATGATCAATGGTTTCCTCAGCCCAATATTTTAAAATACCGTCTGTAAGTTCTTTCTGTAATGCTGTTTTGAATGAATCTATCATCTTCCCAAAAAATTAAATGAATGTTTGAGGAAAGAAGGAAGAGTCATTGTATCTCTCCCCTCTTTATTACTCTCTACTAAATAATTACTAAAGCATACCCTTTAGTAATTATCTTATTAAACTGTTTCTCTATTCGGAATTACAATTCCAAGTTCATCTATCATTCTTTCATTCTTGTCTACCATATCATGAATAGTCTGAACCGAAGTCACAGAACGGTATCCATCTTCTGGCGTATTTTTACAGTAATCAACCAGTTGATCAATTGTTGATGTTGCTACATGCATTCTTGTATCAGATGATGCGTAGTAGATTTTCACTTCTCCATTCTCATCTGCAATCCAACCGTTAGCAAAAGCTACGTTAGATACATCACCTACTCTTTCCTCTCCAAGCGGTGCAATAAAATGACCTGCTGGACGGTGCGTTACTTTTGTAGGATCTTCTAATGAAGTCATGAACATATACAATACATAACGAAGACCTGCCGCAGTGTTTCTTACACCGTGTGCCAGGTGCAACCAACCTTCTGAAGTTTTGATTGGCGCTGGACCTTGACCGTTTTTCACTTCTTTGATCGTGTGATAGATTTTCGGCTCAATCACTCTTTCCTCTTTCACTTCCGCTTTCTCCATTGAGTCTGTCAATCCCCAAGCGATTCCTCCGCCTGAACCTGTATCAATAAAGCCGTCTTGTGGTCTTGTATATAATGCATATTTCCCGTCTACAAATTCAGGGTGTAATACCACGTTTCTTTGCTGACCTGAGTAAGAAATCAAATCAGGAAGACGTTCAAAGTTTACCAAGTCTTTTGTACGAACAATACCTGCCGCCGCTACTGCCGATGAAGTGTCACCTGCAGGTGCGTTAGGATCTTTTCTTTCTGTACAGAAAATACCATAGATCCATCCGTCTTCGTGCTGTGTTAGACGCATATCATATACGTTTGTATCTGGCTCTTCTGTTTCTGGCATTAATACAGGCTTATCCCAAAAACGGAAATTGTCAATACCATTTTCACTTTCAGCTACAGCAAAGAAAGACTTTCTGTCTACCCCTTCCACTCTCACCATCAACACGTATTTACCATTGAAACGAATGGCTCCTGCATTGAACGTAGCGTTCATTCCTATACGCTCTTGAAGGTGAGGGTTTGAGGCTTCATTTAGGTCGAATCTCCAATATAATGGGGTATGGTCTGCTGTAAGTATAGGGTTTTCGTATTTAGTGAAAATACCATTGTATGCATCAGAAGGCTGATTTTTTTTGCTTAATAATGCTTCCTGTTTTTCAATAAGTCCGGTTAATTGCTCTTTAAAGTTCATTGTATTATTCTTTATTTCTTTTTGTCTCTTTTGTATGTAAATTTTTATATCGCAAGTGTTAAGCCGTTAGGCGTCACTTGTGATGGGCATTGGCGAAGTCTCCCGACTTCGAAATACATAATAATAAGTCATGATATTCGAAGTCAGGAGACTTCGCCAATGTATAGTTCCAAGTGACGCTAACGCTTAACACTTGAAACATTTACCTTTTGATTGTTCATCTAATTCACTTCTACAAGTTCCTTATCTTCAATGCTGTCAGGCACTTTCTGAGGTTCCTCTGGCAACTTATCGTACCAGTTTTTCTTCAGAATAAGCGTGGTGATAATGAGCACCGCTGCTGTTGAAAGGATGCCCATTTCTTCTTTGATCACAATGTAAAGTGGAAGTAATGTCAGCGTTGATTGCCAAACGATACCGATCACTACATTGAACATATCTTTTTTGAAATCTTTATTTCCTTCGAAGTTTGGATCTTTCGCCATCACTTTACGTTTGATTGGCCCCCAGAATCCCCAAGGTCTTACAGTTTTGTAGAAATTCATCAACGTCTTCTCTTCTGTAGGTTTTGTCAGCAATGTGCCGGCTACTGAACCGATCATTGACACCGCAAAAAGAAGTGGGAAATAATACAGTTCCAAGGTCTCTTTGAAAACTAACGGGAAGACCATTGAAGCGGCAATACCTGCGGCCATTCCCCAGAAGAAGCCGTGACCGTTGAATCTCCACCAGTGCCATTTCAGGAAGTTGGCAGCGATATATCCACCGTAAAGTGCTGATACGATCCACTGTAATACGGAGTTGATATTTTCAACATATAAACCAATGATGGTACTGATCACTACTACCGCTGCAGAGATGATATAACTTGCTCTCATTTGCAGTTTACCACTCGCATCAGGATTAATGTATCTTAAATAAATATCGTTTACTAAATAAGCTGGCGCAGCGTTGACCGTTGAGGCAAAAGTGGACATAAATGCGGCCAATAAACCGGCTAATAATAAGCCCATTAAACCTGATGGAACGAATTCCTTAATGGCCATTGGCAAGATGTTTTCAAAATCAAAACCACTGCCTGCTTGATTGATGTCTCCACTGAAATAAACCACTGCTAAAATCGTGAAACCACCGATCATCAAGTATCTTGGCAAGAACATTACCGCTGATACAAAACCACTCATTTTAGCCGCTTCTTTTGGTGATTTTGTAGATAAGATTTTCTGCATATCAAAGTTAGGTGCTGGCCCTGCCATCGATGCGAAGAATCCTTTGAACAACATCATCATAAAGAAGATAGAGAAAGGTGTGAAGCCGTCACTTTCCATTTTTTCATTTACGGAAGGAATGTAAGCCGACCAGTCCATATTTAAGTCATAATTGAACAATGGCGAATCCCATCCTTCTGGCACCATGCCCATCAATGTTTCTGCATCTACTTGGTACATTGCAATACCGCCAATCACTAATGCGGAAACAGTCATGATTCCAAACTGCATTACGTCTGTCCAAACGATAGACAACATACCGCCCATTACTACATAAAAAGTAGCGATGGTTGTAAACAAGATACCGTAAGCGTAAGGTACTTGCTCTGCAGTTAGCTCAAATGGCATAAACTGACCTACATATGACCATGGAATGAAGATTTCGATGAACTTACCAATTCCAATAAAGCCGTAAGACAAGAAACCAAGGCAACTTAAGATAGCGAAGAACACCACTACCATATGAGATAGTTTTCCTCCGGTACCGTCACCAAAACGAGTTCTAATCCATTCAGCACCTGTCAGTACGTTGGATCTTCTCAACCAGATTGATAAATAAATCATTAAGAAAATCTGATTGAAAGCTGGCCATAACCATGGTATCCATACACTTTTCAGTCCATAAACAAAGCACAAGTACACCATCCACATTGTTCCCGAAATATCAAACATTCCGGAAGCGTTGGACAAGCCCAACATGTACCATGGTAAAGAGTTGCCCCCAAGGAAATACGATTCCATGTTTTTGGAGGCTTGTTTTTTAAGGTAAATACCGATCACTACTGTTGACAGCAGATAAAGCCCAATAATGATCAGATCTAAGGTTTCGAGTTGCATAATGAGTTCGTTGATTAATTCTCTTTCACTTTCATTAGGTCAGACTCCAGTAAGATGCTAGGGTCTTCAGTAAATTGGATAAAGTCTTTGGCAGAAGAGTGTCCTTTGTAAGGTACATAGAAGTGGTCTCTCTGCTCTTTTTGATAGTTGGCGTTTCTCCAAAGCATCACATAAGCCGCCTTTTTCGTCCACTCATTGTGATTTAATTTTGGAAGTAATTTCTGTGTAAAGAAAGTATCGTCTGTCACTGCCTCTAAACCTGATTCGGTGAAAGCACAGATTTTACCTTTTTCATCTGCAAGTTTTGCTACAATTTCTAATTCATTGATAATCCATTGCTCTCTTGCCTCATCAGCATAAGATCTGAAGGCACCGTAATCATCAAAACCTAAAATATCTACATATTCATCGCCTGGGAATCTTTCCAAGTACTCTTCCTTTGTTTGGAAAGCATCTGTTGAGTATACATAAATCAGGTGATGGATTTTCTTTTTATCTCTTAAATATTTTACTGTAAATTGCCAAAGGGCTTTATAATCTTCAATAGAAACATTCTTGCCTCCCCACCAGAACCATGAGCCATTGTGTTCGTGCCAAGGTCTGAAAAGTAATGGAATCTTTTCGCCATTCACTTCCAAGTCATTGACAAAATCAGCAAATAAGTCAAGCTTCTGAATAAAATCTTTGTGGTATTTTCCACCTTTCAACATCTCATGTACCACTCTTGTCGTATCCCAAGAACTTGTTTGTTCTTTAAGGTTGATCATGTGCCAGCTCAATGTTGTAACACCACCACGAGCATAAGCTTCTCTGATATATTTTTTGATGTCCTCAAAAGCAACACCATCTAAATTCTTTTCATTTCCGATTTTGCCCATATCCCAACCGTAAAGTCCAGGATAGTCACCAGTTACTTGTTTCACATCTGAGTTGTCTCCCCACCAATGATAGCCATAGGCTAGATCATCCTGATGTCCAAAGATTGTTTGACCATTTTGAGAAACGCGATTTAATTGCTGGTATAGCTCAATTGTCGGTTGCGTGGCCTTCTTGTCATTTAGTTTTGGATCCTCATTCGTATTGGTAGCGTTAGACCCAATAGAGAAGAAACAAAATAGTAAAGAAGTAAGTAAAATCTTTTTCATTATTATACTATTTAAAAAAATGCTTTAACTGTTCTCCTTATTGTTAGGAGAATAAAGTTTGTTGAGTTTAGATAAGAGGGAAGAAAACATTTCAGTTCTCCTGTGGATAATGTTCACTTTCCGTTCCTCTAAAACCTGATGGGCCAACTCCCAGGAGTTGCATGGTTTTCGATAATTCCACTTTTTCGTCTTTGCTCTGTCTACCCAGTAGTTTGGTCTTTCCACCGGAAAAGGCTTGATGTAATTTCCGGTCCAGCCCCCAAACTCAGGGTGATTCACATTGATTTTGGCATCGATCAAAAACATGATAGGAATAGCTTCCTCCAGGTTTATTGTTTGTATTTTGCTCTTGGTCAAATAATTTCCCAAGGCGCCATAGTTAATGACATTGTTGTAAAATGCGGTTGGCTCTTCTCCTTCAGACATCCCTTTGAATGCCCAGTCGTTCTCAATCCACCACAAGTCTGTAAATCTTTCGTAGACTTCTGTTCTTCCCCACCCGTTCCAGTTCAGGTTGCCACAAACATCCTCATTGGGAGGTTTGATGCCAGTCCCCACTGAAATCACTCTTATATTATTGGCAATGTCTGGAGCAAGAAATAATGCTTCTTTTACAGGTTTCATGCTTCCCATCACCAAAACATAAAGTGGTGTTTCTTTATTTTGTCTCGAAAGATGAATGATCTTCTTCGTTCCAGCATCCCCTCCTTTTACTATAAGGTGGTGTAGATCGTTAGGTGCTGGAAAGTTATTTTTCTGGAAAGAATTAGAAGGATTATTGAAATCTTCAGCATAACAATTTAAGATGTTTTTTAATTTCTCTTCTCCGTAACTGTTAAATTCTTCCATGACTACTGATTGAAGTCTAACATTATTTAGATGCCATAATAAATAAATTAAGGCATGCTCATCAGTAGTAGAAAATGATTCATTATTGATATCTGTAGTGATAATAACATTTGGAATGGACTGCACACTGACTTCCTTCTTCTGCTCTACAGTGGTACACCCCTGCAAGAAGATATAAGATAAAATTATCAGTATATATGTGTACATTTTTTCCATAGTCAAATGTGATTGCCTTTCATTTATTAATGATTATGATTCAAATGTACTTGATAGGGTTAATGAACGTTATGGAGATTTTTAAATTAGATGATGACATTGAGATTATCGTCACTATTCCACATTTCATCATTTAGGTATTTTTTCATCAAAAACATACGTAATGTATATAAAAACAAAGATTGATGAGTATTATTCTGACATAAAAATGTATCTTTAGGATGTTATTTTAATCTCTAAAAAAGGTCTTTTTTATCAAAATTAATGAAATGAATACAACTCCCACGAATGAAAAACCAAATCAGGACATGATCTTTTGGCACATCAAATCACATCCGTAAATTCGCTTGCCCCGTCGTTTTGTTAATGCAGTCGTTTTAGGGGTAATTTTTTAACACAAAAGTCATTTTTTTACCTATTTGAAAATTAACGGGTGATGAAAAAATATTTTTTTCAACGCTTATTTGTCAAAAATCAACCTCTGATTAATTAGTGTCCACCCTACATTTGTAATCATAACGCCGCGGTTATTATTTATTCATGTTCAGCTAAACTCTTTTAGATTGAATAACAACTAAACAATAAGAAAATAGTCATGCAGATCTTAAAAAATTTTTTTCTGCTGTTCATCGCTATTACATTTTCAATAAGTGCACACGCACAAGACAGAACAATACAAGGTAGCATTACAGATGAAACAGACAGTCCTCTTCCAGGAGTAAATGTCACTATTCAAGGAACAGCAATTGGAACAATTACAGATTTTGATGGTCAATTTAAACTTAGTATTAAATCAGATGATACAGTATTACTTTTCTCCTCTATAGGATACAAGAAGCAAACAATCACAGTAGGTTCACAATCTGAAATCAACGTCAAAATGGAAGTTGATTTAGAAGAATTGGACGAAGTGGTAGTTATTGGTTACGGTACTGCTAAGAAAAGTGATGTAACTGGGTCAGTATCTACGGTGAAAACCGATGAACTAACTGTTATTGCAACAGAAGATGTAAACAAAGCATTACAAGGTCGTGTACCAGGTGTGCAAGTAACCAACTCTGGAAACCCTGCATCGGGTTCTAAAGTAAGAGTAAGGGGTATCGGCACAATCAACAACTCTGATCCTTTATATGTTGTTGACGGTTTCCCGATGCAAGATATCTCTCACATCGCTCCTCAAGACATTGAGTCGATGGAAGTATTAAAAGATGCATCTGCTACGGCAGTGTATGGTTCAAGAGGTGCCAATGGTGTTATCTTGATCGCCACTAAAAAAGGTAAAGTACAAGACAAAATTACTTATACGTTTAATGCTCAAACAGGTATTAAGCAAGCTTCTAACAGAATTGAAATGGCCAATGCTTCTGAGTATGCTCAGTTGGGATTGGAAGCCAACAGATTTGCTGAAGGCTCTGACGAATTTGAACAACTTACGTATGTAGCCAATGGTAACTATAAAGGTACTGACTGGCAAGATGAATTATTAAGACAAGGTTCTTTCCAAAACTACAACTTTGGTATTAACGGTGGTTCTGAGAAAAATCAGTTCAACTTCTCTACTTCTTATGTAAAGGATGAAGGAATCTTAAAAGGTACTGACTTGGAGAAATTCTTCGTGAAATTCAACAATACTCACAAATTCAATGATTGGTTAAACTTTGGACAAAACATTGCCTATACGCACGCTAATTACTCTTTAACGAACTTGAATGATATTTATTCAAGTCCACTTACTCAGTCACTTTGGGCTGATCCTATCACACCGGTTCATAATCCTGATGGTTCTTTCGCTCGTCCTACTTGGGCATATAACAGCAACCCTGCTAGAATGGCGGAGCACGAACAGTACAAACGTTCTTGGGATAACAGAATTGTAGGTAACTTCTCTTTAAATGCTAAAGCAACTAAAGATTTAACGCTTACTTCCAACTTCGGTGTAGATTACAGAAACCAACAGCAAAAGCTTTATTTACCAGAATTCTTCGTTTCAAACGAAGAGCAAAGAATGACTTCACAATTGGATGAGAATAGAAACAACAAGTTTGACTGGGTTTGGTCTAACTATGCGAACTACTCGAAAACATTTGGTGATCACTCAATCGGTGGTATGATTGGTATGGAGATGCAAGCATTCAGCTATAACAATATCACAGCAACTGGTTATGACGTTCCTTTCAATGAAAATATGAGATACTTAGGAGCTGCAAAAGGTTCTGATTATTTCGCTACTTCATCTCAAGGTGCGAACTCATTAATGTCTTACTTCGCTCGTGCTAACTATAGCTACCAAAACAAATACTTATTGACAGCTACATTTAGAGCGGATGGTTCTTCGAAATTTGCTGACGGAAATCGTTGGGGCTTCTTCCCATCATTCTCTGCAGGTTGGAACATCAAAGAAGAGAACTTCTTACAAACATCAGATGCCGTTACTCAATTGAAATTGAGAGCTGGATGGGGTGAAGTAGGTAACCAGTCTTCAGCAGGAAACAATGATTACCTTTCTACAGTAACAAATAACTTAAGATATGTAATAGATGGACAAGTAGTAGAAGGTAGAACTCCTACAACACTTTCTAACCCTGACTTAAGATGGGAGTCTGCTCAAATGGCCAACGTAGGTATCGATGCTGGTTTCTTCAATGACCAACTTACAATCAGCGCAGAGTACTTCATCAAAGATACTAAAGACATGGTTGTTCCACAGCCAGTTCCTGACTATGTAGGTGCCAACTCACCAAACGTGAACGTAGGTACTATGCAAAACAAAGGTTTCGAATTTGCAATCAACTACAGAAATGTAGAACACGAAGTAAAATGGAACATTGGTGCAAACATCGCAGTAATCGACAACAAAATCACTAACCTTGGTGAAACAGGATTCATTGATGGGGGATATATTGACAAATTAGGATATACAACTAGAACAGAAGAAGGTCAAGAAATCGCTTACTTCTACGGTTTCAAAACTGACGGAATTTTCAGATCTCAAGAAGAATTAGACGCTCACGTAGATGCTGAAGGTAATCCATTACAACCTAATGCTGGTGTCGGTGATGTTAGATTTGTAGATATGAACGGTGACGGTGTAATTGATGATGATGATAAAACGAACTTAGGTTCTGCAATTCCTACATTCACTGGATCATTCAACATTGGTTTAGAGTACAAAGGATTTGATATGAACTTATTCTTCACAGGTTCTTATGGTAATGAAGCAGCTAACATTCAGAAGTTCTGGATCGAAGATTCAAATGCTCAGAAAAACCAAACGAAGAACTACTACGATAACCGTTTCCACCCTGAAAACAACCCTAACGGTACTATGCCAAGAGTGGTATCAGGTGATCCAAACAACAACCGTAGATTCTCAGACAGATACGTGGAGGATGCGTCTTACTTAAGATTACAAAACGTACAGTTGGGTTATTCATTTAGCAATAACTTATGTGAGAAGTTGCATTTACAACGTTTCAGAATCTATGCTTCTGTTGACAACTTATTCACGCTAACAAACTACAGCGGTTATGATCCTGAGGTTCCTGACCACTATGGTGATCCACTAGCTCAAGGTATTGATATTGGTAACTATCCACAATCAACTACTTACTCTTTAGGCTTGAATGTTACTTTTTAATCATCTGAAACTCAAAAAGTAGAAAGGAAATGAAATTCAAAAACATTATAAATATATTAGCATGCTGCGGTATGCTAACCCTCGCAAATAGTTGTGCCAGCTTCCTAGAGCGCGACCCTCAAGGACAAGCCGTAGATACGCCAGTATACTATGATGATCCAGAAAACGCACAAATGGCCGTAAATGCTTGTTACCAGGCCATTGCTCAAGATCAAGGTGTGGTAGCCCACATGCAAGAATGGATGTTTGGTGAAGTAATGACAGATAACTCTTGGAAAGGCGGTTCTGACTTCGGTGATATGCAAGACGTTCAGATGTTGAAAGAATGGAATGCAGTAAATATCAACGGTCCTTCACACTCTGCTTGGAAAACATACTACCAAGCGATTCACAGAGCAAACACAGCGATCAAAGGTATCAGCCCTGCCACAAGTTTTGATGAGGAATTAAGAGATCAAATGGTGGGCGAAGCTTTATTTATCAGAGCTTACAGTTATTTCTACCTTGTTCGTTTATTCGGTCCAGTGCCATTATTTACAGAGCCTGTTTCTCCAGATCAAATCGGAACAGTGGGCAGAACTCCAGTAAAAGAGGTGATTGCTCAAATCGAAGCAGATTTAAAAATGGCGGCTGATTACTTAGGCAACAGATCTGAAATGGACCTTGGTAGAGCTACTTCAGGTGCCGCTCAAGCTTACCACGCTAGAGTAATTATGTATGACATTGGTATCTGGAAATCAAATGATCATACTTGGCAAGAGGTTTATGACTTGACAAATGCAGTGATCACTTCAGGTCAATATACGTTAGCTTCAAACCTTGCTCAAGTATTTGAAAAAGACGGTGAAAATACTTCTGGTTCTATCTTCGAAGTACAACATACAACTTCAAATACAGGTTGGGCAAATCAAAACACTGGTTCTACTTCTCCTATCTTAACGGCACCAAGAGGTACTGCAGACATCAAAGGATGGGGATGGGGTTTCTTGAACCCAACTCAAGATTTAGTAGACGAGTTTGAAGAAAATGATCCTCGTTTAGAATGGACAGCTGGTCAAAATGGACAGTTTGCTCACGGTATCGCTCAAGGTGTGGCAGAGTCACAATTCCTTTCGGGTTACTTCCCAAGAAAAATGCTAATGGACGCTGCTTTACGTCCAAATGAGCAATCAGACAACCCTCAGAACCAAAGAAAATTCAGATATGCTGATGTTCTTTTAATGAATGCTGAAGCGGCTTACTACTTAGGCAACGAAGGGATTGCACGTCAGAGAGTAAACGAAGTACGTGATAGAGCAAGAAACATGACTTACCCTAAAGGATGGTCAGAAGGTTCTAACGGTTATGATTCAAGAGACAATGCTGGTGCTCTTCCTGAAGTTACGGCCTCAGGTACGGATTTATTAAGTGCTATCCACCACGAACGTAGAGTTGAGCTTGCATTGGAAGGCTTACGTTTCTGGGATCTTCTTAGAACTGGTCAATATGCTACGGCAATCCAAAAAGACAACATTGGCTACAGAGAAGGTACTACAGGTGCAAATGTGGTAGGGAATATGAACTCAAAATTATTAGACGGTGTTCCTGTTCTTCCAATTCCAGCAGGTGAAGTTGCTTCATTTGGTTTAACTCAAAACCCTGGGTATTAATTCGCTTACTTAAAGAGATTATTTATCATGAATATTAAAAATAATATACAAAAGGTTTCATTAGGCATAGCATTCTTCGGAATGGTATGCGGAATGAACTCTTGTACAAGTCAAAAAGAGTACAGTCAATCAAATGATATTGTCTATCCTCAACCAAAAATTGCTGAGACTAATCTTCAAAATCCTACTGTAATTGGTGAACCGTTTGTGATTTTGGGTGAAAACTTCAAAAACGCAAAAGTATATTTAGGCGATATGCCTTGTTCTGAAATTACAGTCAGCGCTACTGAAGATACAATCAAAGCTACCCTGCCAAGAATCTTTGATCAAGCTCAGCTAAGAGTTGTAAATGCTTACAGACAGGAAGTGCTTTCTGACAACGAATATGAGCCTGTATATCCATTGACTGAAAATGTAGAATACCCTACTTTCATTACAAGAGGTCAGGTGTTCGCCATCAAAGGAACCAACGTAGACTTAATTTACGAAGTAGAGATTGCAGGCCAGAAAATTGAGGTAGATGGTTCAAAAGCTAATCCATCACAAATCAATGTTTTGGCACCAAGCCAATTACCGGACGAGGTAACAATCAAAGTTTCTACTTATAATGCTGACTCTAATGTACCTGAATCAGGTTCTATTTCAGTAGAAGACGCAGGTGAGTTCTTCGATCCAGTAGAGCCTGTAGTTTTATTTGACTTCGAAGACGGTGTGAACCCTTATGAGCCAGGTGATGTTACTCCTGAAAACGGATTGGATGCTGGTAACGGTATCTCAAAAGGTAGAGGTGATCACTACTTAACAGTAAGAAAAGCAGACGGTGACGGCTGGACTTCTTGGATGGGACAACTGTACTACGACACACCAATCGACTTGGTTACTTTCACAGATCCTCACTTAAGTTTCCAAATCAACTCTGAGTCTTCTCAAGGGTACTTCCAATTACAAATTGGGCAAAATGGAAACGATAACGGTGCTGATTTCAAAGCTAGCAATACTGGTAACGATGGAGACAATTATGTATTCCGTGCAACGAACAACGAATGGCAATGGGTGACTGTAAGTCTTAAAGACCTTGAGCTTTCTGACTGGGGTGGCGGATTAGATAAAGTAGATATTAAAGGTACTTTAGACTTTGTTAAACTATCATACAAACAAGGTAATGGTGCAAACCCTTACATATTAAACCTCGACAATGTGATGATTACTGACGGTCCTGTTGTTGTTGCGAAAGAACTTGAAGGTTTTGAGACAGCTACTTACATCTGGGACGATAACGGTGGAGGAGCTACGCACAGCATCGATGGTGGCAGCATGAACGCTATCACTGGTGATCACTACTTGAACGTACACTTAAACGGTGCTACTGGCTGGAACTGGACAGGTGCTTTAAAAATGGATAACTCCAATAACCTAGACCTTTCTGGAGTTACTGATCCACACCTTTCATTCTGGGTAAATACTGGTGACGCTAAGGGTAACCTTCAATTCGAAATCTTCCAAAATGACACAAAATTTGGTGGAAACATTGACACTGAAAACTACTTCGTAGAAACTAACGGTGAATGGAAACTTTACACTTTCCGTATGAGTACTTTAGCATGGAGCAACTGGGGCGGTGACGCTGATAAACCAGACTTCACGGGTACTTTAGACTACATCGCTATTGGTTTCTCTACAGGTAATATTGACGGTGAGCGTTACGAAGTAAACGTTGACGGTATCATGATCACTGACGGACCAATGTTTTAGACGATTCGTTTCTTTAAAAAGTGTGAGGCTGATTCTCTTTGGAGGATCAGCCTTTTTTAAATTCCAAAAAATCCTTAAAAATGAAAAAAGTAATATTATGTCTATTAGTTGTAGGGACATTAATTGGATGTAAATCTTCATCTCAATTTCAACATGAGCTAAATCAAGATGTTAAACCTAACATTATTATGATTTATGTTGATGATATGGAGCTTAATCAAATGAGTGCTTTTGGATGCGACATGTCTACTCCAAATATGGACCGAATTGTTAATACGGGTATCAAACTAAATAATACTTATGTCTCTGCACCTGTTTGCACTCCATCTCGATATGGACAGCAAACAGGAAGATATGCGTCTAGATGTAAAACATATATTCGTGATTTTCCCCTTGATGATCCTATCTTCATTCGTTGGAATGGTGATTTAGAAGAAAATGGTGAAAAAACGATTGCACATCTTTTAAAAAATCATGGCTATACAACAGGTTTTGTAGGAAAATGGCATAATGGTCAACCTCAAGCAAATAGTCCCTACGAAGACATGAATCTCAATGATCAATTAAATAATCCTGCTACTGCTGATTCAGTTAATAAAATATACAACGAACAAGTCAAATTCATCAAAAAAGCTGGTGGGTACGATTACGTAAAAAGTGTATATGGGAATAATCTTCATGCTTTAGGATTACCTTCCCATGCACAAGAACATAATCAAGAATGGATCACTAAAGGCGGTTTAGAATTTATCGATAGATTTAAAGATAAACCCTTTTTCCTATCATTTAATACAACAATACCTCATGTACCAAGCCCAGTACATTCTATGGAATCTGATTCTAGATTAACTCCTAAGGGATATCTACAAAAACCTTTAGATGGTCTTTACTTTCCATCTAGAAAACATCTAATAGAACAAACTATACAATCAGGTTTTTCTAAAGATTATGCCGTCATCAAATGGTTAGATGAAGGAATTGGAGCTATTTACAAAAAATTAGATAGCTTAAATCTAACCGAAAATACTATTATCATTTTTGCCAGTGACCATGGTGTTACAGGTAAAATGACTTGCTATACATCAGCAGCTAAAGTTCCTGCCGCTATTTCATGGCCAGCTAAAATTAAAGCAGGACAAGTCACAAATGAATTAACCTCACAAATTGACTTTGTTCCAACGATTTTATCAGCAATAGGAATTAAAAAACCAAAAGACTATCACATAGATGGTATTGATCTTATGCCATTAATGACTAAAGGTGAGGTTCCAGAACGTAAATTTTTATATAGTGAGGTTGTATATCAAAGAGCGATAATTACAAAAGAATTCGAATATTTAGCAACTCGGTTTCCTAAAGCTACAGTAGAAAAAATAAATGAGCAGAATAGAAAAGAATTCACTATTGAGGGAAAACAAGAGGCAGACAGATATGGAGCACAAGCTATATTTCCGGGATATTACGATGACAATCAACTCTATAATATTCTTATAGATCCTAAAGAACAGAATAATCTAGCAAACGATCCACAATTCAAAGCAAAGTTGAATGAACTAAAAGGATATATGAGACAAACAATATCTACATTCCCTCATCCTTTTGGTGAGTTTAATGAACAAATTATAAATAATTAGGTATCTAAACTTAGATCGCCCTAAATAGTAAAACGTACTTCTGTTACGGTTAACTGATTTACATTAGTGTAAAAGTAACCAAACAACCAGATGTATTATGATCAATTTTGAAGGTTTTGACGATAGAACATTTTATTCAACATTTCAAAAAGAAGAAGATTGTCTTGAATATTTATCGACACTAAAGTGGAGTGATCATTACAAATGTAGGAAATGTGAACATACAAAATATATGAAAGGTAAAAAGTTACATTCCAGACGTTGTCAAAAGTGTAAATATGATGAGTCTGTTACGGCTCATACCCTATTTCATAAGCTGAAATTTTCAATTCTAACTGCTTTTGAATTCATATTTAAAGTTAGTTGTGATAAGAAAGGCATGTCCACTTTAACTTTAAGTGAGAAACTGTCCTTGAGTTATCAAAGCTGTTTAAATTTCAGACGTAAAGTGCAATATGCTATGCAAAGTAGTTTACAGCATCCTTTGAAGGGGTATGTTGAGGTCGATGAGTTTGCTGTAGGTGGGTATGACGCTGGCAGTCAAGGTAGAGCCAAAGGAGATAAAAAGCTTGTCAA
>NZ_JABANE010000088.1 GCF_012844305.1 Flammeovirga aprica JL-4 | reverse complement strand
CACCTTGTCACGTGCTAATGCTTCGGGATCGTACTCCGTGCATAAGGGACTTGCACCCTCTAGAAGATTGAACTATATTTAGAAAAATATAGATCGTGCCCATTTTGGGCACACACAAAAAAGGAATACAATTTTAAAACTGTATTCCCTTTATATGATTTAGTCATTATTTCTTATACCTTACCACGGCTCCTCCTTCTTCCGCTAATCCAAAAGCCCCAACTTCACTGTAATTCGGATTGAGCAGGAAAACTCTATTTTCATATTTTCCACCTTTGGATGTTGAGCGTTCTTCATCTACAATCCATTGCTTTATCGCACCTGCAGGTGTTGCATATTGAACATTGCGAGGTGATGCAATTTCAGCTTCTCCTTTTTGAGCCGAAGAACTGAGTTCAAAGCCTAATAAGTTCTCAAAATCTCCATTCAAGCTCAATGAATCCTCCACAGTAAATGGACCTCCTAGTTTCGTACCATATACTTCACTAGAACTTGTTCCATTGACATGAGAAAGATAGAATAAGCTCCATTTATAAGCCCCTAAATTCAAAGAATCATTATTTATCATTGAGCCAGGATTGGCAGTAGATCCAGTAAGGTCAGCAATTTGCTGTTTTACATTAGCATGTTCTAATTCTGCATTGGTAATACCTGCTTCATCTAATCCTAAGGAATTGATCAAATAAGATTCCCAAGCAATTTCGCCATCACTAAAAGCATCTCTCGCTTTATTTAAATCACTAGTGAAAGTTTCTCCCCAAACAGTATTCACCAAAGACAATTCTTTTAAGTTCACTAATAAATACAACTGCTGATTGGTTAATAACCTTGCCCCTGTAGGTTGTTCACTATGTCTAAAACCTGCTACTCCTGTGCTGGAAATTGGACTGCTTTCAAAGCCTGGAATAGTGAATATTGTAATTAATGACAATTTATATTCCCCGCTTTCACTGGTTGGATCGTCCATTATGATCTGTATAAAACCATAATCTTTGGCAAAACACACTTCTTTAAAACCGTTGAAGTCATACCCTTTAGCAGTTGCATCGTCAGGAGTAAAAACATAGACGTCATTATAAAGCACCTCATTGACCTGATTTTGATTAATAATCTTTGACTGCAAAGTGGTAAACTCAGGATAAGGTTTATTGTTTAAGCCATTTAAATCCACAAAGAAATAGACTGAATCGTTGGTTGTAGAAATAGAGAATTCTGCTTGAGGAATAATCGCATTTCCCTTCATCACTGCCAAGGCTTCTTTTAACTGTAACCTTCCTGTCATATCTATTTTAGCGGTACCTACCACATTCGTTCTATTTTCAGGACGGTATCTAGTATCCTCTTCCGAAAAAGTGGATGCATCGACAGTCAAAGGCACAACAACTGTATCATTTTCCACATAAACTAACTCTGTTGTGAAGTTTTCTGGTGTGCTAAAACGGTAAGATGCATCAATACCTACCAAATGTCTTAGTTGATCTTGAGTGAGATGATCGGTTCCTGAGTTTTCTGTATCACAAGAAAAAAATATAAACAGGTTCAATAGTAAGAGGTATGATAAACGGTATTTCATGCAGATCTTATTAAAAAATAAATTTGAGACACAAACTTCGTCAGATATTTAGTTTAAACAAATCATTTATATCAATTTTTATAAGAAAAAACACCTTGATAAGAAACTTACCAAGGTGTCTATACATCATAATAGTATCATTCTAATTTTCTTTACTCCTAACTTTTAAGAAAATTAAAAATAAACTGGTCAAACACGTGATGAACGAGATGATGAACAAGGGTTGTAATTCTGTTGTGATTGCACTGACATCTGCTTCAAAATGCAAGACCTTTCTGGTTGCTTTTAAGAAATGTGTCAGCGGAATACAAGTCGCTATATATTGAATCCATGAAGGCATTGCTTCTAATGGCCATGTAAAACCTGATAAGATAAAACTTGGAGTAGAAACCACCATCAAAACCTCAGTTGCTTTCAGCTGAGATGGTAAAATCCAACTGACCATTATCCCTAAACCTGTTAAGGAAAGGATAAAGGCTGAAGTCAATAAAAATACTGTGCCCTGATGTATCGGAATATCTATTTTAAAGAACGGCAATAAGATAAATTGAATCCCTGCCCATAAAGCCATTCCAATTACCCAGTAAGGGATTGACTTTGAAAGGAAAATAATCAATGGGTTTTTCGTTATTGCTTTTATCTCAAGAAATGTATTTCCCTCATGTTCTTTACTAAATGTTAAAGCCATTGCTAATAGATAAACCTGCTGCATTACTGCACCCAAAATACCCGGCAACATAAAGAGCAGATAATTGGAAGTGGCATTAAAATACCTAGTATCATCTATTGCAAATGCCTCCCATTGTTCTTTAGCGGTTTCTACTGGAATTCCCTTTTTCTGAAGACCGATAATTTCGATACCCGCATTCAATGTTCCTAAAACTGTTCTGATTCCAATATTGGCATAATTACCTGTGATCATATTGGCGCCATTTACTTCTACCTGTATATGTGGATGTCTTTTATAATTAATAGCTCCTTCAAAACCTTCAGGTATTCTTACGATAGCCTCATAATTATAAATTTCACTTTGAATATCAGCCTCTTTCGGCGTTACTTTCTTTACTGACAGATAGAAGTTTTCATCCAATGCATCAATAATTTTATGACTCAAAGGAGTGTCATCTTGGTCAATTACAGCAACTGCCAAATCTTTCACACTCGCCTGTTGGTAGGTGTACCCAATTAATATCCCAAAGAATATGGGAGCACCAAAGAAAACCGCAATCAAGACGTCATTGGAGAAAAAGAGCTTCAATTCCCTTTTCGATAATGCAATAAATGCTTTTATTCCCTTTTTCATGACTTTCTTATTTTTTGATCACTAAAGTGGTATTGGTCAATAAACCTTCTGCTTTCTTAGCTTGCTGAGGTTTTACTTTTAATACATAAAGTGACTGGTCAATTTTATAATTCGGGTTCATGCTTTTTCTATTCGCATAAGAAAGTTCTTCTTTGATAGAAACAATTTTCCCTTCTTGCTGAATAGAGGCATCAAAAGGTGATGCAACATTTACTTTTTGATTGATTTTATAATTGAGAACATCCTCTTCAGAAAGTACAAATCTGAAATATGTAGAATTAGCTTCATACCCTGTGAAAATGTTATATCCTGGAAGGGCCAATTCACCTTCTTGCAATGCAATTGAAGTAATTCTCATTGCTTTTGGTGCAATTAAATACTGTTCCTGCATCGCAATTTCCACTTCTTTCATCGCCCCTTTTGCTCTTTCCAATTGCCCTAAAGCCATTCTTTGCTTTTCATTTCTGACCCCTTTCTCTACCTCTCTTTTCTTTGCTTCTGTACCCTCATACTTTGCTTTAGCCATTTGATATTTTGTAAATACCTCATCATATTTCTGATCTGAAATCAAATCTTCATCATGCATGGCCTTAATACGCTGATAGCTTTTCTCTGCGAAAGTATACTGCTCTTTGGCTGCACTGTATGCCGCATTAACTTGATCCAATTGATCAGAAGTAGCCCCATTAAAAGCCATTTCATACTGCGCTTTTGCTGCTTTTATCGCACCTTCAGCCTGCATTTGTTTTGCTTCTAATTCTGGCATATCAATCGTAGCTAAAGTATCTCCTTTCTGCACTTTGGCTCCCTCTTCTACATAAAGCTTGTTTATTCTTCCAGGAATTTTCGAAGAAACATACACTACTTCACGTTTTACTTTTCCTTTTAATAATTCAGTTTGCTGTGCTTCTTCACATGAAAATAGAAGAGCGACTAATGCGATAAATATATATTGATTTTTCATGATTCTAATTTTGGATATGTTCGATTGTTAAAGCTCCCATGGCGTCTAAAAAAGCAACCGCTTCGTGTCTTTGAGAGGCAATTTTTTGGATATAGTCGAGTTGAAGCATTTCGTAGTCTGAAATTTCCTTTAACAGTTCAGGAATATCCGCCAAACCGTTTTTCACTTCTTCAGCTTTAATTCTCAACCCTTGTTTGGCATCTTCTACTTTCTCCTCTGCTACAGTAACCAACTGCGTAGAAACTTCCCATTCCATTTTCTTCTTTTCAAACTCTAGGGAAATCAATTCTTCGGCATAGGCTCTTTTTTCTCTCATTGATTCCACCTGCAAAGCAGATTTCTGTACTTCTCGTTTACGTTGTAATCCATCAAAAATCTCCCATTGTAATCCCACTCCCACAAAAGGAATCGGATCCACATTTGTCAAACTTGATCCACCTTGCATCACGTGAGCAAACGCTTTGGCCTTTGGTAATGCTCCATACTGTTCTGCTTTGTGTTTGTACTCCAATGCCTCAATAGAAGAACCTAAAGCCTTTAATTCAGATCTATTTTGAAGGTTAATTTCACCATCGTCCACCATCCATAATTCCAGATTAGGATTAATTTCCGATAAAGTCGTTTTATCGACACCCGTCAACTGATGCAATTTTTGAATCACCAATTGCTTACTGCTTTCCAGCTCAATTCGCTTAGCCTTGATGTCTTTTTCAGCAATTTTGATTTTGTTTAAATCATATTCAGTAGCCAAACCCACTTCTTTTGCTTTTACACCAAACTCTTTCTGCTTATCCAATCTTTTCTGACTTTCTTCCAAAACTTTCAAAGATTGATTCACAACAGCTATTTTATCATAGTAATCCAATACTTCAATGATAATCTGATGTTCCTCCTTCTCTACCATAGCCATTTGAGCTTCCGCTTTAGAAGCTGCCGCTTTTGCATAAGCAGGAGCCTGAAGACCAGAAAAGATCACCATCTCAACATAAGCATCATAAAACCATAAATTGTTATCTTTTAGGGTAAGTGACGCATTATTGGGCACCTGATTCACCAATCCGCTTACATTATTATAAACTCCTTCGATTAGCGGTGCGCCAATTCCAATCATTTCAGGTGGCATGCCTGAGTTCATCAAATTGTTTAAACTTTGTTGTTTGCTTTGTTCTAAACCATGCAGTAAAGTATTTTTCTCTGCACTAATATCCCTTGTGATCGTTAAATCATTCAGTAAATGAGCGTATCCTGCTTTTACCCCTACTTTAGGGATATAAGTATAAAGTGCTCTTTGACGGTCCAACTGTGAAGCCGAAACTTCATTTCTTTTAATTTTCAAGCTATGCGAATTATCAATGGCTTGAGTTATGAGTTCTTTTCTAGTAATGTTCAATGCATCTTCTTGAGCATAACTCAATGAAGCACTTAAGCCAAGAATACTTATCAGTAAGTATTTCCAACTATTCAATGATGTGTTCAGCATTTTTTTACCCAGACAGGCGTGAATTTATTAGAGTGATATTATTATGAATGAATCTTCATTCACTTATTATGTAACGCAAATGTAGATTCATTAGGTTTAAGTTCCAACTATAAAATGTTTAATAAATTCAAATGTGATTTTTCACTTCCTTAAGATTCTTACGCATATTACATTACAAATCTTATGAAGTTTTAATAAACAAATATTTCGGTATAAGATTTTTTGCAAACCCTGCATTTTTGTTGATCTTGCAATTCGTATTTTATTAACTATATAAACATAGATTTGGAACCACAAGTCACTCCCCTATTTACCAACGATGCCATTGTCTTTGGACTATTAATGTCTGCATTGGCCTTTGTTTTTTACACTTCAAACTTGAAGGAAGGATTTTTTGTCAAATTTTATAAGATATTTCCACCTCTTTTGATGTGTTATCTTATCCCTTCTTTGCTATCGACCTTCAATGTCATTTCTCCAGAACATTCTCAATTATATACCATGGCGAAGAATTACCTCTTGCCTGCCAGTTTGATTTTGATGACCATTTCTGTAGATATGAAAGGCATTGTGAATCTAGGTTCTAAAAGTATCATCATGTTCCTTTCTGGAACAGTAGGAATTATCATCGGCGGGCCCATTGCCATTTTGATCGTATCTGCAATTTCTCCAGAAACATTTAATGGTGTTGGCTTTCAGGAAGTATGGAGAGGTTTAGCCACTTTAGCCGGAAGCTGGATTGGTGGAGGTGCCAATCAAGCCGCTATGTTAGAAATTTACCAATATGACCAATCCTTGTATTCGGGAATGGTGGCTGTAGATATTATTGTAGCCAATGTTTGGATGGCTATTTTATTAATGGGTATCGGCAAAACGAAAGCCATTGATAAATGGTTGAAAGCAGATGTGACAGCCATTGAGCAATTGAAAGAGAAAGTCGCCGCATTCCAGAATAGTGTAACTAAAAACCCTTCTTTAACAGAATTGATGATTGTTTTGGGCGTCGCTTTTGGTATTGTCGGATTCTCTCACTTTGCTGCTTCAACTTTAAGTTCTACAATCTCAAACATGGTAGATGATCCTTCAACGAGTGTGATGAGTAGTAAATTCTTCTGGTTGGTATTAATCGCCACTACTGTAGGCGTAATCCTTAGTTTCACTAAAGCGAGACAATTGGAAGGTTATGGTGCCTCAAAATTTGGCAGTGTATGTATCTACATTTTAGTAGCGACCATCGGTATGAAAATGGACGTCACAAAAACAATGGATAATCCTGGTTTACTAGCAGTTGGTGGTGTTTGGATGTTTATTCATGTAGTGATCATGATTGTCACTGCCAAAATCATCAGAGCTCCATTCTTCTTCTTAGCAGTGGGCAGTAAGGCCAATGTTGGTGGTGCTGCTTCTGCTCCAGTAATTGCTTCAGCATTCCATCCTTCACTTGCCCCTGTAGGTGTTTTACTGGCAGTATTGGGTTATGCATTAGGAACTTATGGAGCCATGTTCTGTGCCTATTTAATGCAGATTGCTTCTCAGTAAAAATTTATAAATGATATTAATAAGGGTGATCATTTTTCTCAAAGTGATCACCCTTATTATTTTACAGAGTTTTATTCTAGTATATTCTCTGTTAATTATGAATATATCTTATTAAAGATTGCCCTTACATTTCCTCTAACAATCCTCCTTCTTCTTTGTATCTACAATACCATTTTCGGATAGGATTATCGCAACTGCTCTTGTTGAATCAAATTCTGCAAAAATAATGATCATCAAGACTGTAATAGGAACACTGAGGATCATACCCCAAACTCCCCATATTGCACCCCAAAATGACAATGCTAATAATACTACCAAGCCACTTATATTTAAAGTATTGCCCATAATTCTTGGTTCTATAATATTGCCTACAATCACCTGTATTGTTCCTACTGCAAATAAGACAATTAAACCTGCTGAAAAATCGGCAAATTGAATTATGGTGAAGAAAGCTGGGAAAAGTGTCGCAATCAATGAACCTATGGTAGGAATAAAATTGAGGTAAATAATGATGGATGCCCAGAAAAAAGGTGCCTCCACTCCCATTATTAATAATACAACGTAACTTAAACCTCCTGTAAGTAGACTCACTAATGTTTTAAGGGTCAAATAACCACTGACTGTTTTACCAATTCTTGTAATCATCTGCATTGCATTATTATACTCCACCTTATCAGGATAGATTTGCTCGATTTTTTTTCCAAATGCCGCTTCTTCAAAAAGAAGGAAGATCATATAAAGGACTATTGTAAAGGTGTTCCCAAAAAGTCCTGTGATGGAGGATAAAACATTTTTTAGTAAAGTGGTAAAATTGAAGTCACCCACCATTTTGTTGAGGTGAGGTGTCAAATCGATATTAAAAAACTTATTGATTTGATCTTCTATTAATAGTAAGTTGTCGTCATATTTTACCATTGATTCTGATAAATTCTGAATACTTACCCCTAATACTTTTACCTCAATAAATATAAATGCAAAAATGGCAATGGAAGCCATAATATTCTGAAACCATATCGGGATCTTATTTTGCTTAGAATTTAAAAGTCCTCCTATTGCTGTACGAACTTCCACTACAATCAGCCATGCAATTACAGCGAGTACAAAAGGGACTAATATGCTTTTGAGAAAAATCAAAGAAGCAATTATGATAAGTATTAAAATTGCTCCATTTGTGAGCTTGTCTAATCTCAACTTCATTTTTATTGGTATTGGTTTACTCTAAAATACGAACAAACTTGAACAAAGCGTGCGTTAGCGAACATTATTTACAAATATTATTCACTAGGAAATAAACATAAATAACTCATTTTCATATTGTTACGAATTTTAGGCATAAATATAGAATTATAGAAGATGTGTCAAATTAATCAACTATCATCTTAATAACATAAATAATGAAAACGCAATTTGTTACTCTCTTGATCTCTTTAGCTAGTTTATTTTCATCATTTGCTACTGCTGGTATTCTAAGCCCAGCGAATGAAAAAAATTCAAAGCTGATTAAAATGGTAAATAAAGCCGATAAAAACGATTGGAGAACTTTGAACAAAGCCGCTCGATTATCCATCAATTGGAATGCCGATCTAGAATTGGCTAAACAATGGCTGGAGGCTTCAATTTTCATTACAGAGAATTCTGAAGCTTATGAAATTTTAGGGGATTATTACCTTAGAAAAGGAGATATGCAAAAAGCGTATGATCATTATTTTAAAGCCTTCGAAACGGGCATGTTTACTTTAGATAAAAAAGATAAAGACCGTATTCAAAGAAAAGTACTTTGCTTTGGTAGATCTTTATTAGATTAAGTACCAAGTCCGAGTCGGTAAAATCAAGGCTTGGTACTTAATTACTAGTTCAAATTAATTATTAATTAAACTATGACGTTAGAATTTTTCTAGCGTCTTTTTTTCTTCTTTTTTCCCCAGGGCAGTTACATTCTTCTTTTTGCCTGATGCTATATTTAAAAGAAAAACCATACGTTGGAGTAATGATATTTAGGTTTCTTTCTGGCTTTCCTTCTGCTATCAGGTTTCCATCAGCATCATAGCGAGGACCTGTGGCTGGAGCGAAATAATATTGCGTATCTCGCATGGCAAAAAGGCCTAATCTTATATTTTCGGAAGCTACCCAGAATAAATCAAAACGTAAACGCGTCAGATCCACCAAACGGTCCTCTGCCGACTTATCATTTTGATGTACAAATAGCTCATAAGAGAACTCTCCTCTCCATTTCGATTTCGAAATATTGAAATTTTTGCCCAACATTAACCATAAGCCAAAACGGCCAAATGCTTCACGTGTTCCTGGAGTGTCTACCGTTTTGTTGGGAGTGATATATTCATATTGAAGTCGCTTTTGAAATTCAACCAAATTATCACCAACTATTCCATTGTGCTGGAAAAAGGCTCTCCAATACCACACATGCCAATTAGGTTCAAAAACTGAACGGATAGAGGCTCCTATCATTAATTTAGGATCTTTGAATTTATGTGCATACCCCAACATCAAATGGGCTCTGTTCATATTCAAGTCCTCTATGATATAGCTATCAAAAGCAGAAGATCTTGTATTGATTTCAAAAAAAAGACTATCATTATTCGGTAATTGATAATCTATATTCCATAAAGTCCAAAAAGAATCATCAGCATATCTTTTTTCTGTCTCTTGTGCACTTAGAGATGAAGAATTCAATAAAAAACAATAAATTAGTGCAACTTTAAAAAATACAAATGAAGGTTTCCAAATAGGTTTCATTAAAACTAGAAAGATTTATTAACATGGCGTTATGAAACCAATAACGTCAACTTTGGGTAAACTAACAAAGAGTTCTGTTAAAATTAAATACAAAAACTCTACTAAATTGGTACATCATTAACTAAAACATATATGAGTAATAGCGCAACATCTACTATTGGACCTGCTACTGGAAAACAAAGACTGGGTGTAATTGACGCCCTGAGAGGTTTTGCAATATTGGGTATTTTATTCGCAAACATTCTAAGTTGGAGTTTATTTAAATTTACTCCTTTTACCACCCTTGAACAATTACCTTATGCTGAATTAAACGGCACTTTATATTCATTATTGAGCTTTTTCATTGATACTAAATTCTACAGTATCTTCTCAATATTATTCGGAGTGGGTTTTTATATCCAATACGATAGACAAAGAAATAATCAAGAAGCTTTCTTGAAAGTATATAAAAGAAGGTTATCCTTTCTGATTTTATTCGGCTTTATCCATATGCTGATTTGGTCAGGTGATATTCTTATGCTTTACGGCATGATGGCCTTCATCTTTATTGAATTTAGAAATCTTGCTCCTAAAAAGATTTTAAACTGGGCAGTTATTTTATTAGCCTTCCCATTAATTACAGATTTAATTGTAATGCTTGTGTCGCCAGGATGGATGTCTCCAGAGGTTTCATTGGCTAAGAAAACATATCTTGATCAAGATCCTGCTTCAGTTGTTGCAGCTTTTGAAAGTGGTAACTTCCTTGTTACTTTCAAACAGAACATGCACAATGTGATGTGGAGATGGTTTGATTTCCTTCCTTCAGGAAGACCTTTTAAAGTATTGGGATTATTCCTATTAGGATTCTACTTACAATCTCAAAACTTCTTTACTGACAAAGGTAGATCATGGAAAGTATTTGGTGGTTTCTTTGCAGTAGGTGCTTTAGCCCACTTCATTGGCTATCAAATCGGAGGTTCAATGGCATTATTTGCTGAAACTCCAAGTGATTTGGCTTACAAAGCAATCATGGTATTTGGTCAAATTTGTTTGGCATTATCATATGCCTCACTGTTATCGATTATCTACTACACAAAATGGGGTGAGACGATCTTCTTCCCATTGACAGCTGTAGGTAAGATGTCATTCACCAATTACCTATCACATACCTTTATCGGTATCGTATTATTCTACGGAATTGGATTTGGATTAGGAGGTCAACTGAACCTTGCTCCAATCTTTATCTTGGCCGTGTTGATTTATGCCTTCCAAGTAGCTTACAGTTACTTCTGGCTGAAATATTTCAAATTCGGTCCGTTGGAATGGGGATGGAAATGTTTAACGTACAAAAAGAAATTCCCACTAAGAAATAGTACTTATGAGAAATTAAAAGCTGCTAAAAAAGCCGCTTAGTTATAAAACAAAAGCAGTCAATCTTCACCGATTGACTGCTTTTTTTATACATGAACTTTTAGAATCCTAGGCCATAAAAGAAACCATTCCCAAAGCTACTTCCGCTACTTTTTTATCCCCTTCTACAATGATTTTATCTCTCAAATCATCTGCTCTTAAGCTCTTCGAAAATAGTTTCCATGAAGCATCTGCATCAATAGTAACTGAAGAAATGATTGGCCCTTTTGGTAGATTTTTTGATAACTCCCAAACCGTTCCATTATATCTTACAAACCACTCTCCTTTCACATCTCCAGTAACAGCAAACTTTAGCACACTCCCCTCCTTAGTTATTGTCTCTTTTAATGTAAAAGGTAAAGCATACATACATGTATCTAAAAATGGAATATAAAACTCCTGCGTCATTATACCTTGTTTTCCTACAGCATCACGAATTTGTTGCTGATGTAAAAACTTCTCCGTGTATTCTCTAGCAATATGCATCCAGTTTTTGCTTTCATTCTCCCCTGCCCAAGCAACTGAATATTCTGCTTTTCCATTGGGATCAAGAGAAGCGTAATACTTATAAAAAGGTTCTCCTGTAAATTTTAGTAATTCAATTAAAAATTGAGGGCTTACACGTTGCATTGCTTGTACCCAATCTGCATTTAATTGATTTAAAAAGCCCAAAAGGTCTTGATAAGAATTAATTTGAGGGGCTTCTGGTTTATGGCTATCTCTTAAACCTGATAACGTTCTAATATTTCCATCTAATAAGTGAGCCACTACATCTTTTACCTTCCATTTCTTGGCAATAGTCTGTTTTGTCCATTCCTCTTTGGTTAAGCTAGATAATAACTCAATTAATTTCTGATCTAACTGTGGTAAATGATGTACTAATTCAATCATGGTTTTGTTTTTTATATCAATGGAAAATTAAGTATAAAACAAAGTTAAACTATTAAGCAGTTTTAATTATTCGTATTCAAGATTATTACATTAATTCAAAACATCTTTTAAAAACCTTCTATAATTATTTTTCCATTGGTATTAATGTAGAGTACCACCTCTTTATCTTTTTTGTTTTCAAGTTGATGAAAAGCATTCAACTGAGCTGTAAAATAACTTCCTGCAACAAGTGATTTCAAATCGTTTTTGATTAAATAATCCACCTCTCCCTTAATTACCACTGAATGAAACACTTCACCCATCGATAAGAGCTTTATTTTGGATCTACCAGGTATTTTCACAAAACAACCCATAGAATTGTTCTCTTTCGTCTCCCACAAGAAACTAATAGAGGCATTACTATTTTTAGAGATCCAATTTGATTGCTCATTTTCCAACCAAACCACATTAGAATAATCAATATTGATTGGACGTTCATAAGTCATCTTTGCCTGATCTATTGGTTTTACCAAGTAAGGGCCTTTATCTATTTCTACTAAAGCGATATTTACATTTCCTTTAGCTGCAGTAATATGAGGTTCTAATGCAGGTTGAGTCCAGAAACTCCCAGGTTTCATCCACATCATTTCAGCCTTTGGGTCATCATTATGAATCATTCCCTTGATCACCACTGCTCTGTACGTTACATTATGAATATGTGGCGGGGAAGAGAATCCATCTTTAAACTTGGCTAAAAAACCTGTGGGAACTTCAGCATTTCGATCACCCCAAAGCGTAGCAGCAAAAGGGCTGTTCTCTCCTCTTGCAGGGTTTAATTTACCCCATTGTATTTCACTATAAAGAATTACTTTTTTGGTAGGGTTTTCAGTTCTTTTAATTTCAACTTTCTTGGGTTTCTCTTGTTTTGTGCATGATAAAGCGAATCCTATTAATAGGATTAAAACAGTAATTTGGGTTCTCATTTAAGAATTAGTTTTGGGTTATTATAGTAAGAGAGTAAATGGAGTGTTAAAACACCCCATTCATTTTGGTTAAAATCTCTGGCTTTCCTTCAGTAATTAGAATGGTATGCTCGTGCTGTGCTACGAATCCACCTCTATTTCCTACTAAAGTCCAACCATCACCACCTCTTTCAGTGGCTAATGAAGAATTGGTAGAAATAAAAGTTTCAATTGCTACAGTTGTATCTTTCTTAAAACGGTTTTTATTTGTTTTAACTTGATAATTTAAGATATCATCAGGTGCCTCATGCAAACTTCTTCCAACGCCATGCCCTGCTAAGTTTTTGATTACCTTGAATCCTCTCTTTTTTGCTTCAGATTCAATAATTCTACCAACTTCTGCAACCTTTACACCTTTCTTTATTCTATAAATTACATCCTTTAATATCTCAGTGGAAGCATCTACTAGAGATTGTAAACCCTGTATATCTTTTCCAACAATAAAAGACTTACCATTATCAGCCCAATAGCCGTCTAGTTCAGCTGAAACATCAATATTGACCAAATCACCTTCTTTAATGATTACATCTTCAGAAGGAATACCATGTGCCACTACTTCATTTACCCCAATACATGTAAAACCTGGAAATTTATACGTCTCATAAGGAGCTGACTTAGCCCCATATTTTTTCAATAGCTCAGCTCCGAAATCATCAATTTCTTTTGTCGACTTTCCAACAGCAGTAAACTCTACCATCTGCCTTAAAGTTTCAGCCACAGCTTCACTGACTTTTTTCATTCCTGCTAAGTCAGCATCGTTTTTTATTAACATAATGATTCTAATAGTGTAGTTTAAATCCTAAAATAATATTAAACTGGTTGATTTGATATTTTTGAATCGAATACCTCTAATATATGAGTGAGAAAGTAGTACAAGCTACTACATTTTTTTGTATTCCACCAAAAAAGGCTTTCCTAATCGAAATTAGAAAAGCCTTTTAAGGAAAAAACTCAAAGTGATAAGATTGCTGCCTAACGGCAGTAAATTCTTAAACTTTAATTATGCAGAAACTACTTCTAATGTAATTTCGTGCTGAACTTCTTTATGAAGATCAAGGACAGCTTTGTACTCACCTAACATACGGATCTCAGAAGAGAAACCGATACGCTTACGGTCAATATCGTAACCTTGCTCTTTTAAAGCGTCAGCCACCTGTAAAGGTGTTACTGCACCGAATATTTTACCACTCTCACCAGCTTTAGCAGTAAGAGAAAGTGTCAATTCACCAATTTTAGCAGCTAAATCTTCAGCATCTTGCTTCACTTTTTCAAGTTTGTGAGCTGCTTGCTTAATCTCTTCGTTTCTCATGCTGATGTTAGCTGCAGTAGCTAATTTAGCAAAGTTTTGAGGGATCAAGTAGTTTCTACCGTATCCAGGCTTAACGTTAACAATGTCGTTTTTGTAACCTAAACCTTTGATATCTGTTGTTAAAATTACTTCCATCTTAGAAAAATTTTTTAATATCTAAATTAAGATTACTTTAAACCGTCTGCTACGTAAGGTAGAAGAGCTAATTGACGAGCACGCTTAACTGATGTAGCAATTTTCTTTTGGAACTTTTGCGAGTTACCAGTAAGACGACGAGGTAAAATTTTACCTTGCTCGTTTAAGAATTTTAATAAGAATTCAGGATCCTTATAGTCGATGTATTTCACACCGTACTTTGTGAAGCGGCAGTACTTTTTAGTACGCTCTTGCTTTCTGTGTAGAGGTTCGTTTTGGAGACTCATTATGCTGTTTTTTCTTCAGTTTCAGATTTTTTTGTCCACTCGCCGTTTCTTCTTCTTTCGTTGAAGTCAACACCGTGCTTGTCTAAAGACACAGTTAAGAAACGCAAGATGCTTTCGTCACGCTTTAATTCTAATTCGAATTTAGCGATGATCGAAGGATCTGCTTTGAATTCAAACAGGTGGTAGTGCCCAGTTGTTTTCTTTGCAATTGGGTACGCCAACTTTTTAAGTCCCATACCTTCTGAAGAGTACACGTCTGCACCTGCTTCTTTCAGATGGTTTTCAAATTTAGCAATAGCCTCCGTGGTTTCGGAATCGGACAACACAGGTGTCACGATGAAGACTACTTCGTAATGCTTTAATGCCATTTTTTAAAATAATTTTGAAATAATCAAAAATTTCAATCCCCGAACACAATTCGGGTGTGCAAAAGTAATAATTAATTATTTCAAAGCCAATATTTTTTCAAAACTGATTATCTGCTTAACAAGAATTTACAGATTTAGCGTAATAATGACTTGATTTTCTTCTCAATAGGCTCTCTTTTGATGCCTTTTCCGATAATCACCATTTTATTTTCACGCTTCTCTCCTTCTTTCCAAGGTGAACCGATATTGATTTTTGATTCGTTTCTCACTCCTTGGATCACTACCTTATTTGTCTCTCCTTTAATATTAAATATTCCCTTAAAACGGAATATCACTTCAAATTGTAACTGGAATAAAACCGAAAGCCACATTTCCAATTTCACAGGATCTACTTCTCCCTCAAAAGAGAAAGAATGAGAAACTACTTCTCCATGTGCATGTTCATGGGCTGAAGGAACAAAACTAGCCCTCTCTTCTACCTTATCAGTATTAAAAGAGTTTAGATTCAAAATATCTTTGTCAATGATTTCTCCATTGTAATTTTTCTCTACTAAAGCTAGCGGATTCATTAGCTTTAAATGGAAAGCCATTTTCTTCACTTGATCCTCTGTAGACAAGTCACATTTTGACAAAACGATATAATCACTGAAAGCAATTTGTTTTGATGCGACTTCATGGTCTTGAAGTGACTGTTCAAAATTCACTGTATCTGCAATACAAATACATGCATTCAATTCGAATAGTTTCGCAATAGCAGGATCCCCTACAAAAGCTGCCGCAATAGAAGATGGCTCAGCAATACCTGTTGTCTCTACTAGCAAATGATCTATTTCTTTCCCTGAGTTCAGCAAGTTTCTCAATACATCTCTCAGTTCACCATTCAAACTGCAACAAATACAACCATTTGACAATTCAAAAACATCTTCTTGAGAATCGACTACCAAACCTCCGTCAATCCCTACTTCACCGAATTCATTTTCAATAATGGCAAATTTCGTATCGGGGTATTTATTGATAAGATTATTAAGGAATGTTGTTTTCCCTGCACCAAGGAAGCCTGTTATTAATGTTACTTTTATCATAGTGTTTTTTTCTCAAAAAAATATTTGACCGCAAAGTTAGTCAGCTCTGTTATAAATTGAAATCAATATCCAAATCTCCTCTCATAACATTATGTTTTCTTCACAAAAAAAGCGATTCAGGTATCGTTGTAAAACAAATTGATTCCGTATATTTGTATGTTTTGTGAATGTAAAATTAGAGTATAATCTTCCATTATGAAAATCAGAAAAGCCTATAGTTTTGATGATGTATTAATTGTACCAAAATACAATACCATCAAATCGAGAAGAGATGTTAGCTTCAAGACTAAAGTTACTAAGAATCACACTATTGATATACCCGTTTTAATTGCAAACATGGATACAGTTTGTGAAAGCGAAATGTGTATTGCTGTTGGTAGATTAGGAGGTTTAGGTGTACTTCACCGTTTCTTGACGATTGAAGAACAAGCTGACGAAGTGAGAAAAGTGAAAGCAGAAAATTTACTTTGTGCTGCAGCTTTGGGAATTAAAGATTACGAGGAAAGATTAGCCGCTCTTGCAGAAGCAAAAGTTGATATTATCGTTCTTGATATTGCCCACGGTCACTCAGAAATGACCAAAGAAACACTATTATTTATCAAGAAAAACTACCCACAAATTGATGTGATGGTTGGTAATATTGCCACTAGAGATGCAGCGGTAGATTTCTTAGAATGGGGTGCTGACGCTTTGAAAGTGGGTATCGGCCCAGGTTCAATGTGTACTACTCGTATCATGACCGGTTCGGGTGTTCCTCAATTAACAGCAATTGATGATGTGTACCAAGCAGTAGGAAACCGTATTCCGATTTGTGCTGACGGTGGTATCAAACAACCTGGCGATGTAGTAAAAGCTATTGGTGTAGGTGCTGACAACGTGATGGTAGGTTCTATTGTTTCAGGTACTGACGAGGCTCCTGGTGAATTGATCACTACTACTGAAGGAAAATTCAAAACTTACAGAGGTATGGCTTCTTTTGATGCAGCTATCAGTAAGTTGAAAAAAGACAATAAAAAATCAAGAGAAGTAATTTCTGTTGAAGGTGAAAAAACATTAGTTCCTTACAAAGGGCCTGTTGAGCCAATCATCAAGAAATACTTAGGTGGTTTAGCTTCTGGTATGACTTACCAAGGTGCTTTCACTCTTGATGAAATGAAAGGTAATGTGGAGTTTGTTGAAATGACAACTTCAGGTCTTTATGAGTCAAAAGCTCACGGAGTCCGCAACTAATCTTTCAAAAAAAGATCATGAAAAAGCCTTGCAATTTTATCAATTGCAAGGCTTTTCTATATACCATCACTAAAGAACACTATTGATTTTATCCAGCAGTTTTTGCGTGCCTGAATAATCATTTTTCTTTCGTTTTCCATGTTTGATGGCCTTTTCTGCCGCCACTTTAGCTTCCTCATACTTTCCTAAGGTATAAAGAATGTGAGCTTGGGTATCTAAATTGTAAAAACTAGCTTTAATAAGCACTGATCTATTGGCCCATGTAAGTGCTTTTTTCATATACTTAGCTTCTACGCCAGCTTCATAAAACTGCCACGAAAAATCATTTAACAATTCAAAAACGTACTTATCATTTTTCGCATCAAATAGCATTACTGCCTTATCTACACTCTGTGAAGCCTTACCCCATTCTTTTTTTGATATCCAATACTTGGCATCTTCAGACATCATATCAGCCTCAACATCTGATCTTTCCACAGTTTTTAATATCAATGCTTTCTCTTGTTCCCACTCCTCTTCTGTGGCTGTATCAGAAATATCATATAATGTTCGTAATGCTAGACCAAGATCTATACTTTTTTCAGATCCATACCCAAGTGCTTTTATAACTGCTTCAGAGTGCTTTTGATAAACTGCAACTACTTTTGAATGAATTGTTGCTTGAGTGACAGCCTTTCCAATCAATTTAAGGTTTTCAGGATCATTATAATCCTCTTCTACAAGCATATCCAACCAAGATGACAGCATTTTTTCATTTGGAGATAAGGACTCATAGGAAATCAAAAGGTAATTCCTCAAACGCTCTTTTGAAGGGCTTTCCTCAGATTCTATTTTTCTTTTTAGAGCAAATAGTTGTTTAGAAGGGTCCAATGCATCTTTGCCCCATTGTGCAAATTCTTTTGGTTTTGCCCCTCCCACTTTTTGATCTACAATTTGACCATCAGGTGAAAAATACAACAAAGTAGGAAATGCTTTCACCCTATACTTTTTAGCAAAGTCAATCCCTTCTCCTTTTTCCATATCAAGAGCTATAGAAATGTAATTTGCATTGTATACATCTCCTACTTCTTTTACAGGAAATATTTTTTCCTTAAGATACTTACACGGCCCGCACCATGTAGTGTACGCATCAACAAAAAGATGCTTGTTTGTTTTCTTTGCTTCCACTTTGGCCTCTTCCCAAGTACCTTCGGAAAATTGGATTCCTTGTGCATGCAAAGTGAAAGTCAATACTGTGAATAGAAATGTTAGATTTAATTTTCTCATTTTCATATTGAATAGTTAGAAGTGAAATTTATTGAAGAAAAATAAAAAACCCAAGGAATGATCCTCGGGTCAAAATTATTTATTGAATTACTTTATAATTTGACATCTCTAATATAGACGTATTTTCTCACTATTAAAACCAAGCACTCAAACTTACAGAGAAATTTCTTCCCGGTTCCGGAATATTCAACAATCTATACCTTGACAAATGACGCATATACACATTATCTGTGAGGTTATCAATTCTGAATAATAAATTTCCATAAACATTATTGATAGAAAAACCTGTACCCATTTTAAAACCTAAAACCGCGTAACCTTCTGTCTTTTTTTCATTTCTGTCTACTCTATTTTGAGCCTGTACTAACTCTGCATTAAAAGACACAAAGGGCTTGGAGAAGAAACTATGCTTTATCTGTGCAGTGTAAATGATCTCATTTAATGTAGATAAAGGAGGAATAAAAGGGAAAGATCTATTTAAATCTGTGTTGACAGCATAAACGTATTCTGTGGCATTATGAAATTTAAAAGAGGGAGAAATTTCCCAATCCAGCATAAACTCATTGCCGTAAAAATAACCTTCACTCTCTGTATACTTATAAATCTGACCAGCGTCTGGCAAAGGAGAGGCTTCTCCACTTGCGGATAAATAAATATAGTTTGAATAATAATTGAAGTAAGGATTAAAGGATACACTTAGCTTTTTCGAATTGTAAGCTAAGTTAATATCCCATTGATAACCTTGTTCTGGGTTTAGGTCTGGATTACCTTGTTCATGCCTGAAAGTACCATGATGTACACCATTCGACGCTAGTTCATTGGCTGTTGGTGCTCTAAAAGTTCTTGCAATATTAGTATTCGCCTCAATAAGCTTAAACATCTTCCATTTTAAACCTAGAGAACCCGTAAAGTTGTAGTATTCATTATTAATATCTTCTGCTCTCACCCATGGATTTTCTGAACCTGGAGGGTCTTTAAAGAAGCTGTCTGTAAATTTTTCTGACTGAAAAGAAATATAATCAAAGCGCAGTCCTCCAATCAAATCCAAATTATTGGATAAGGACAAACCTATCATACCATAAGAACCAATCGTATTTTGCATATAATTTGGAATCAAGAAATCATAACCGCTCCTTTTATTCTCCTGGAACTCATAGTTCACTCCAACTTCCCACTTACTTTTATCACCTTCTTTATCAAAATGTATATTAGTGGAGAAAGTTTCAAGATCTAAAGCATTCGCAACAAAACCATTCTCGTCTAATGTTCTTCCATGTCTTGTTGGATCAGAAAGTTCTTTACGATCATTGTTTTGATATCCTAAATCCAACCATAATATACCTCCCCATGTATCAACATGAGAATTTACTGTTAGCATTTGATGAATGATTTCTTGCCTTGGTATTTCAGGTTTTCTGGCATTACCAAAACTATCAATCCATGACTGTGTAGGAATGCCTGTTGCTCCTGGAAACAAACCTACAGTCTGATCAAACATGCTATAAGAAACACTTGTAATCCATTTATCACCACTGTAACCCACCATTCCTTTTAAAGAACCAATATTACCTCCTGTGTTGGCTAAAAAACCGTCTCTAATCTGATAGATCGCTCCTAAATATGAAAACTGATCTGCTGGAACCTGATAATTTCCAAAATCTTCATAACCTCCCGACAGATGATAGAAGAATTTATTTTTCTGAGCATTAACCTTGAAGTCTCCGCCAAAATACTGGTTATTGCTTTTATAATTCAATGCCGCACTACCTTCTACTTTATCTTCTCCGAGCGGTTCTGGTGATTTCATTCTAATCACACCACCCAAACCATCTGAACCGTATTTAAGCGTAGCGGCACCTTTTGCAATTTCTACTTCATCAACGGTAGACTGACCTATAGAAAGCCCATGATCCATGCCCCATTGCTGATCTTCCAACTTTACCCCATCAACACTTACAACAACTCTTGCCCCTGCCATTCCTCTTACAGTAGGTTTGGAAATCCCAACGCCTGTACTGATAAAAGACACACCTGCTGTTTTTGAAAGTGTTTCTGAAATTGTCGTTGCTCTTTGCGTCTCTAATGTGTAAGAGCTGATACTTTTTGTATTCAACCCAGACAAAGACAGTTCATCATGACCGTGACTATGCACATCAACAACATCAAGTTCTTGAAGAGATGGAACCAACAAAACTGTAGTTTTTTTCTCTGCTTTTATTTTGATTTTCTTTTCATCAAAACCTAAAAAATGGAAATTAAAAAATGCAGTTTCCTTTTGATAGTTAAAGTTAAATCTACCTTCATCATTTGTTAAGGTGATTACTTTGTCATTTTCAATATCCTTAATGGACACCCCTGCTAAAGGTGTTTTTGTTTCCGAGTCAATAACTTTTCCGTAGAAATGAAATTCTTGAGCTGAAAGTATAAAAGAAATTGAAAGAAATGAGATTGTTAAAATAAATTTATGCAACATAATTGCAAAATTATGAAAATTGGTAAGTATTAAAAATATTAGAAAACCAATTTAAATCTGTTAAGTACTGTGACAAAAGTTATGGCACTTTTTTAATGAAGAATTAAGAATGTAGAATTATGGTTCGTAAAATGGTTTTTATGGTGGTTCAGTGGACGTTGCAATGCAACATCCCTACAACTGTATCCTTCATAAATGATATTCTACCAAAAATTGAAAGTAGGCTGTAGGGACGTTGTACTACAACGTCCACTGAACCACAACACGAACCACTTTTTGCATTCAAAATGCCAATTACTTTTGTCCAAGTACTTAAGTACTATGACATAAGAAAAGGGATAATTTTAGCTTGTTATTTTTTATTCTAATCAAGGCAGATTTGCGGAGCATAGCCTTAGTTACGCGATAAAAATCTAACGAAGAGTAGGATAAAAAAGATAAGATAAAATGTCAGTTTACTTCTGTCCTAGTACTTATGGAATTAATTCATGTCTTAAAACATTTATCGATTATTGATTTCTATTTTCTGATGAATCTCCAAAAAAATACTGTATTAACAATGTTATCACATTAAGTAATCAAAAATGTGGAATTAGTAGAAGGAATCATCATTAGAAGATTTTGCCTAAAAAATAAGACAACAGTATAATTCTAAGGAAAGGATATGGGTTTAAAAATGGCAAAATGGTGTTTTTAAAAAATAAAATTTGAATTATACATTAAAAAACATCCTGATTTATTTCATTCAATAATAACGACTTACTTACTCCTTTACATTTTTTTACTAAAATTACTTCTATAGGATTTGCACTTTAAGAGCTTACACCCCATATTTGCACTCCGAAATGGCGAGGTAGCTCAGTTGGTTAGAGCGTCGGATTCATAACCCGGAGGTCACGAGTTCAACTCTCGTTCTCGCTACAAAATAATAACCGCAAGCATTGTCCGCTTGCAACCTGGCGAGGTAGCTCAGTTGGTTAGAGCGTCGGATTCATAACCCGGAGGTCACGAGTTCAACTCTCGTTCTCGCTACAAAATAATAACCGCAAGCATTGTCCGCTTGCAACCTGGCGAGGTAGCTCAGTTGGTTAGAGCGTCGGATTCATAACCCGGAGGTCACGAGTTCAACTCTCGTTCTCGCTACAATTAAAGCTCAAGGTTTCATTACCTTGGGCTTTTTTTATGCCCTTCAAAACCATCATCAAGTACAGCTGCAATTAAAATTTAGACCTTAAACATGCTCTACTTTGATTCATATTTTATACATTTGACAAAATTTTGCAATGAGGGTATTTAATGGTAATTAAATACTCCGTTTTTAACCGAAAAAACACATACTAAATCATGAGTGATCAACAAACACTAAAGAAAATCGCCCTAAATGATGTTCATGAATCATTAGGTGCTAAGATGGTTCCTTTTGCAGGTTACAACATGCCTGTAAGATACTCATCTGACCTAGAGGAGCACAAAACGGTACGTAATGGTGTAGGTGTTTTTGATGTTTCACATATGGGTGAATTCTTTTTGAAAGGCCCAAAAGCATTAGACCTTATCCAAAGAGTTTCTTCTAATGATGCTTCTAAATTATTTGACGGAAAGGCTCAATATTCTTGTCTCCCTAACGAAGATGGCGGTATTGTAGACGACTTGATTATCTACAAAATCAAAGACGAAGAATACATGTTGGTTGTCAATGCTTCTAACATTGAAAAGGACTGGAACTGGATTGCTGATAGAAACACTGAAGGTGTGGAAATGAGCAATGCTTCTGATGAAATCTCTTTATTTGCTGTTCAAGGTCCTAAAGCGGCTGAAGCAATGCAATCATTGACAGAAGTGAATTTATCAGATATGACTTTCTATACTTTCGAGAAAGGAAAGTTTGCAGGTGTGGACAATGTGATCATTTCAGCAACAGGTTATACTGGTGCTGGTGGATTTGAATTGTATGTCCCTAATAAAGATGCTGAAGAGGTTTGGAAAAAAATCTTTGAAGCAGGTGTTGATTATGACATCAAGCCAATCGGTTTAGGAGCTAGAGATACACTACGTCTAGAAATGGGTTACTGCTTATACGGTAATGACATTGATGACACTACTTCTCCTCTTGAAGCTGGATTAGGCTGGGTTACTAAATTCACGAAAGAATTTACAAACTCTGAAAACCTTGCAAAGCAAAAAGAAGAAGGTGTAACGCGTCGTTTAGTAGGTATTGAATTAATCGACAGAGGTGTTCCAAGAGGTGGTTATAAAGTGACTACACTTGAGGGCGAAGAGATTGGTCATTTAACTTCAGGCACTATGTCTCCTATGCTAGGAAAAGGCGTAGCACTAGGCTATATTAATAGACCTCAAACGAAGTCAGGTACTGAAGTAATTATTGAAGTAAGAAACAGAAAATTGAAAGCTGTAGTAAGTAAACTTCCATTCTACAAAGGATAGATTCAAACTCAGTAAGTTAAGTACTGTGACAGAAGAAAAGGGATGATTTTAGTTTAATATTTTTTATTCTAATCAAGGCAGATTTGCAGAGCATAGCCTTAGTTACGCGATAAAAATCTAACGAAGAGTAGGATAAAAAAGATAAGATAAAATGTACCTTTACTTTTGTCACAGTACTTAAGTACTATGACAAAAGTAAACGAGTGTTTCGTGCACCATAGTTAAAACTATGGGCAGGTGATACAACAATCTAATCAAGACTAAAGTCTTGAAGATTGATAACGTAAGCAACACTTTAGTGTTGGTGGAGTCTGTATCACCTGCCCATGACTTCAGTCATGGTGCACGTAATTATTGTTCCATTTCTTCTGTCCTAGTACTTATTCAATTTGACATAAGAAAAGGGCAGTTATTATAAAATAACTGCCCTTATTTTTTTCTTGAGACGGTCTTAATTGGCAATTTCTAATAGAGAACTTGCTTGTTTATCTCCTTTTTTCGTTAAAGAAGTTTTCGTTCTCTTATACTCTACACGAGTGTTCTTGATAAAACCTTCTTGTTCTAAATAGTGCATGATCTCTTTTATTTCAGCACTGTTTGATGATACGCCTAAATGCTTTGCGATGTCTTCCATAGAATCTCCTGCATTTAAACAGAGACCCATTAAAAATTTTTGGATTTTTTGCTCTCTAGTCATGATAGTTATTAAAATGGTTACTAAACGAAATAGAATGTGTCTTTTAAAAAGTTAATCTAATATACTATTTTGAAACACAAGTGTTTAACTAACACGATATAGAGTTACACAATACTTGAAATATTTATTTATTTTACTAAAAAATTACAATTCAACCTGTTGTATAGAAATATCTTTCCCAAAAAACTGCTGCATTTTCTTTAAAGCATTCTGTTTATGCTCTGGCTTTACATGCATGGCTACATTTACAAAAGCACCCGTAAGTGCCACTAAGTCATCTGTAAATCCTATTCCTGGTGCTATATCTGGAATTAAATCCAAAGGGAAAATAAAATAACCTAGCGCCCCCATGATCATTAATTTTGAACCGCTGGGAGTATCTTCATCGATCATGGTATAAAATAAAGTGATAGCATAAAATGTAAGCTTCATACCTGCTTTTTGAGAATATTTCCCGAGCTTTTCCCAAAAACCTTTTTCTGTAAATTTGGAAGAGAACTTCACTGATTCCTTTCCAATATATTTAACGATTCCTTTGTAATTCATTATTAACTGATTTTTCGTTTTAAATAAAGTTATTTTTGGCTTGGTACTTTAAATACTACAGTAAAGTAGCAAATACACTATTATTATGCCATCGATACCCTTGATTTTCAATTTCACGTATAATAACTGCCTTATACTTTTCTACCAATTTTGGCTTTATTTTTCCATCTATCTTAGAAATCTGTGTTGCAATATTACTTAAGGTGATTGGTCTTGATGATTTTCTTAAATGTTTTTTCACCAAATCTTCTATCAACAAACTTTCATCATCAACAATCACTTCTTCTACTATTTCAGAATGTGCATTATTAATTGGTGTTTTCCCCAATCCAAACAACTCTAATATATTCTGATTAGTGGTCACAGTATCTGCATCTCTGGCAAGTCCATTTGTATAATTCTTTTGTATTTCAATTAATCCCAACTTAATCAACTTCCTTTTTGCTCTGCTCACCACCGACAAAGACACATTAAGCTCTTCAGCCACTATGGCGTTAGGTTCAGTAAAAGAATTGTTCAATGTATAAAATTGTAAAATTACTGCCTCAGTAGTATTAATTTTTTTTTCTTTTATTAATTCAAAAATCAAGCTCATCGAAGTATGTGTTTAGTTGTGTCATATCTGAATATATTAGATAACAACCCGTATACCAATTTATGTTAAATTATTTTCCAATATAAATCAATATTTTAAAAGTCTTAATCTATCCTAATTAAAATTAAAATCAGTGTCTATATCCAACCGTATTTTGTCAATGAAGTATACTTAATTAACCAAAACTTAATTTTATTAATACAACTAAACAATCAAAAAAAATGAAATTCTTGAGACTAAAATTGCTCTCATTAATGTCAATTTTGGCATTTCTGACAGCCTGTGATCCTCAAGGTCCTCAATCAGCAGACGACTATGACGTGGTCATCACTAATGTAAATCCCGAAGCTGATTTCGAAAGCAAGAAGACCTTTGGAATGCCCTGGAAAGTAGTACATGTTGGCGACACTACGGAACATGAACCAACTGATATGGACCTCGTCATTCTTAATACAGTGAAAGAGGAAATGCTTAAAAAGAACTGGGAATTTGTTGATGAAAATGATTCTCGTAAACCTGATGTAGTTGCTCTTTGCTACTCTGTTACTACCACCACTTATTATACATGGTGGAACTGGTGGGGTGGTTATCCAGGTTGGGGCTGGGGCCCAGGTTGGGGCTATCCGTGGTACCCTTACCCTATTCAAGGAATTGGTGCTTACCAAAAAGGTACAATCTCAATTGAACTTGCTGACAATGTACCTACACAATTGCCTGCTACATTAAATGAAGGTGACAGTATAGCTGTTCCGATTCTTTGGGAAGGTTTAACCAACGGTTTTACTACTAATAGCAAAGACGAACAAAGAAGAGCGGAAAAGAATATTATACAAATGTTTGAACAATCTCCATATTTGAATAAATAATTACAACAATAAATCATTATGAAAAAAATACTTTCTATTTTGATCACACTTGTAGTTATTTCAGGTGGATCAGCATTAGCACAGGAAAACATTATAAGTTTAACTTACAGTATGGCTGCCCCTGCCGGAAACACAGCCGATTTTACTGGTGATGCAAGTTTCAGAGGTGGTACTTTTGACTACAGACACTTTATTAATCCTAATATGAGTGTTGGTTTCTCAGCTGGGTTCCAAAGATTCTATGAACACAAAGGTTTCACTACTCAACCTATTGGTGATGGACATATTTCTGGGCAAAATTATACTTACATCAATGAAATCCCTCTAATGGCTACTTATCATTACTATTTTGGTCTTGAAGGTGGCGTGAGACCGTATGTTGGCGGTGGCATTGGCGCTGCTCATTTTGAATACTCTGATCAGATTGGTTCTGTGGCATGGGTAGACAAACAATGGCACTTCAAAGTTGCTCCGGAAGTGGGTGTTTTGGTTCCTATTGGAAGAACTACCTATTTCCATTCAAATGTAAAATATAACTATGCATTTGAAGCGAACAGTATTCCATCACAGTCTTATTGGAGCTTGAACATTGGCTTTGCTTTCGACTTATAGAAAATGGTAATATAGTTAGTAATAATTTAAGGTCGGCAATTCATTTTGCCGGCCTTTTTCATGCTCAAAAATTCTATTTCCATCAATCTACAAGTTTTATTACAAATCGCCCTTCCTCCTCTTTTCTTTATTCAGAATATCTTAAAAAATACGATTCGCTTCATTTTTGTTAATAAAAAGTGAATATTTTTAGACAAGCCTAAAAATAAAGTTATATTTACAGCAGGAAGTTGACTTTGGAAATTCTAATTGATCAACTGATTGTTATCAAACATACAAAAGGTTTACGGTCGCGATGGGTATTAAGAATTGGTTAAATACACTACTACTTAAAAGGGTGGATCAGAGCATAATTGAAGAAGATGTTTTGAAATACCTCTATAAAAACGAGGAAAAGAACAAGGTTTCTAACTTTCAAGAAATCGATAATGAGCTCTTATTTTCTTCTGATCAAATCAGCAAAAGCATTCAGCAGTTAATTCAGGACAGAGCAATCTCTAAAGTTGAGAATACTCTGATTCTTGAAGAAAAAGGACGTATTTCTGCAATTAAATTAATCCGCAGACACAGGATTTATGAGAAATACCTCTCTGAAAAAACAGGTTTTTCTAAAAGTTCTTGGCATCACAAGGCCGAAGAAATGGAACATGCGCTGACGGATGAAGAAGTGAATTTGATGTCGAAAGAATTAGGAAATCCTCAGTTTGACCCTCATGGCGACCCCATCCCTACCAAAGACGGAAAACTTCCTAAGCTAAAAGGAATTAGCCTTTCAAAAATAGAACATAATTGCACTGTAAAAGTTTTACATATAGAAGATGAACCTAGAGAAGTTTATAAATCTATTATAAAACAAGGTCTGCATATTGGATCCATCATGACCATCAATTTCACATCTTCTATGTATGCCACTGAAGGTCACGCTTTGGATTTCGATAGAAAAGACCTTAAAAACATAACAGTGCAAGTGTTGGAAGAGGAAGAAGAAATACCAAAAGGAATTGTGAGGTTGTCCCATCTCAAAAAAGGTGAGCAAGCAGTGATTACGGGCTTGTCATCTGAATGCAGAGGGATTAACAGAAGAAGATTGCTTGATCTTGGTTTTGTAAAAGGTTCAAAAATCATGATCAATATGGTCAGTCCTCTTTCAGATCCAACAGCCTTTTTAATCAGAGAAACTTTGATTGCGCTTAGAAAAGAACAAACGGACATGATATTAATTAAAAAAATTAATAATGATGCAGAATAATACACAAAGTGCCTGCGAATCATGTGCCCACAACCCCAATACAAGTTTAAAGAGATTGGGTGTTGAGGTAGAAAATACAGATTATGTAATTGCTCTCGCAGGAAATCCGAATACAGGAAAAAGTACTGTTTTCAATAATCTAACGGGATTAAAACAACATACGGGCAACTGGCCTGGAAAAACAGTAGGAAGAGCAGAAGGTGGTTTTATGTTCAATGAGAATAGCTATAAAATCATTGACCTTCCTGGCACCTACTCTCTGATGTCAACTTCTGAAGACGAAGAGATCGCTAGAAATTTCATTCTTTTTGGAAAACCTGATGTTACGATTATAGTAGTAGATGCTGGCCGATTGGAAAGAAACTTGAACTTAGTATTGCAAATTTTAGAAATAACCGACAAAGCTGTACTGTGTTTGAATTTAATTGATGAAGCAAAACGTCATAATATCACAGTTGACGAGCGAACGTTATCAAAAGATTTGGGAATTCCGGTTGTAGCTACCTCTGCTATCCGCAATGTTGGTATACAAGATCTATTAAGAACGGTAGATGACGTTGCAAAGGGAAAAATAAAATGTACTCCTCATAGAATTAAAAATGTCCCAAAGGAAATCGATAGAAAGGTTTCTAAGATTCAAGCTTCAATTGAAAGTTTATATCCAGGGCTGCCTAATGCTAGGTGGATTGCTTTCCGTCTTTTAGATGGGGATGAAGATATTATCAAAGCGATTGAGGAAGGAGAATTTATAAACGACAAATAAACGACAATGGACAAGGAAAATGCCATTAAAAATCTTTTAGAGGAAGCGGCTGAAACGAGGTGGGAAATTGGACAGGAATTTCATGATAAACTCTCTGAAAGTATTTACCAAAACGCCGCTCAAATTGCAGACAGGACGGTAATTAAAGAAGGACAAAAGGAAAATTTTAATATTGACAGAACCATAGACAAAATTGTTACAAGTCCTATCTGGGGCTTTCCAATTATGTTCTGTGTTTTGGCTATCGTTTTATGGCTTACTATTATTGGGTCAAATTACCCTTCTCAGTTTTTAGCTTTTTTACTGCTAGACAATGCCTATGAATGGTTAAGGGCTTTTGCTATTGATCTTGGTACGCCATGGTGGTTAAGCGGTTTTTTAATAGATGGGGTCTTCCTGTCATTGGCTTGGGTCATTTCTGTAATGCTCCCCCCTATGGCTATTTTCTTCCCTTTGTTTACCATTCTGGAAGATTTAGGTTACTTACCAAGAATTGCTTTTAACCTTGATGCTCTTTTTAGAAAATCAGGAGCACATGGCAAACAAGCTTTGACTATGAGTATGGGTTTTGGCTGTAATGCAGCAGGTGTGATTGCCACAAGAATTATTGACAGTCCGAGGGAAAGGTTGATTGCAATTATCACCAACAACTTTTCACTCTGTAATGGACGTTGGCCTACACAGATCTTACTCGGAACGATTTTCATTGGACAGATGGTACCTGATTCGTATCAGAGTTTAGTTTCTACGGCAAGTGTAATTGGAGTCGCATTATTGGGTATTGCATTAACCTTCATGACTTCTTGGGCTCTTTCAAGAACTTTTCTGAAGGGTGAAGTCTCTTCTTTTACATTAGAATTACCTCCTTATAGAAAGCCTAGAATTTTACAAACCATTTATACATCGCTTATCGACAGAACATTGATTGTACTGTGGAGAGCTTGTTTATTTGCAGCTCCAGCAGGTGCAGTGATCTGGCTAGTTTGTAATATCACAATTGGAGAAGATTCCATTGCGAATCACTTGATTTACATCCTTGATAACTTTGGATTATTGATCGGTTTAAACGGCGTAATTCTTTTAGCGTATGTTCTTGCTATCCCTGCCAATGAAATTGTCATACCTACTATACTGATGCTAACGGTAATGACTTCCTCTATCACAGGTTATGGTTCAGGTGACGGTGTAATGTTTGAATTAGATTCGATGGGCAATACTCACGATGTGTTAGTAGCAGGCGGATGGACTCTGCTTACCGCCATCAATGTGATGCTGTTCTCCTTGATACATAATCCATGCAGTACTACTATCTATACTATTTATAAGGAAACGAATAGTTTAAGGTGGACCACTCTTGCCTCCATCGGACCTGTAATTTTAGGCTTTATTGTTTGCTTTGTTGTAGCACAGATCTATTATTTGATGTAATAGCTTCTTGTTACTTTCTTTTTAATATAAAAATGGCTATCGGATTTTACGCTGATAGCCATTTTCATTTTTATATGTTTTAGAAAGGAGGATCATTCGACGGAGGCGGTGCCCCATCATTATTGTCTCTATTCAGTTTTGAAGGAAGAGTTTGGAACTCCTGCCCTGAATCTTGACCACCTTCATTAAAATCTATATCTGGAGGCATGGCATTCATCTGATCAAATGTCACTTCACCCGGCATTCCTGCACCTGTATCTGGCAAACTTGAAGGAATAGCTGGAGCACCGGCAAAACCACCATGCATTCCTGACATCATATCTTCAGAAGACATGAATGAACCATCTTCCCAATCTGCAAACTTTGTAAACTGACCGATGAATTTCAAGCGAACATTTTCCAATCCACCACTACGGTTTTTGGAAATAATCACCTCACCCATTCCCTTTGTTGAGTTTCCTTCTTCATCTTCATCCAAACCATAATACTCTGGACGGTACAAGAACATTACCATATCGGCATCTTGCTCGATTGAACCTGATTCACGAAGATCGGAAAGTTGAGGTCTTTTATCTCCACCCCTAGTTTCCACCGCACGGCTTAACTGAGAAAGTGCAATCACTGGAACATTCAATTCCTTTGCAATTTGCTTCAGTGATCGTGAAATAAAGGCAATTTCCTGTTCACGGTTACCTTTCGATTTACTATCACCTCCACTCATCAGCTGAAGGTAGTCAATCACAATCATCTGAATATCATGCTGTGCTTTCAACCTTCTACACTTCGCTCTCAATTCAAGAACTGTCAGTGCGGGTGTATCATCAATATATATTGGTGCTGAAGATAAGCTAGATGTTTTATCCACTAACCTTCTCCACTCTTCATCCGTAAGATTACCTTTCTTTAATTTTTCACTTTCCAATTCTGCCTCAGCGGAAACCAAACGTTTCACAAGCTGTGCAGCAGACATCTCTAGTGAGAAAATAGCAGTTGGTTTACCAAAACCTACAGATGCATTTCTACAAGCTGATAAGATAAAGGCCGTTTTACCCATGGCAGGACGGGCGGCAATGATAATTAAATCAGAAGGTTGCCATCCTGAAGTTACCCTATCAAGATTTGTGAACCCTGAAGGAACACCCGTAAAGTCATTATCATTATCTCTCAGCTCTTCCAGTTCATGAAATACTTCCTTCACTACTTCATTCATGCCCATGTAGTTTTTACGTACATTTTCTTCAGACACTTCAAAAAGAGAAGTTTCCATTTTATCTAAAAGATCGAAAACATCTGTGGTATCTTCATAAGCTTTCACTTGTATTTCATTCGAAACATTAATCAATTTTCTCTTGATTGAATATTCTTGTAAAATACGAGCATAGTGAAGAACATTGGCAGAAGAGGTAACACTTTGTGTCAAACGGGCAATGTAACTTACACCTCCCACTTTCTCTAACTCTCCTGACTTTCTTAACTCAGTGACAATCGTCATATGATCAACAGGTTCACTTCTGTTGAAAATACCTACAATTGCATTATATATATATTGATGTGCTTCTCTATCAAAAGTATCCGTCTTCAAGACCTCAATTACTTCATTGAGGGCTTCTTTCTCTAGAATCAATGCTCCTAAAGTCACGCGTTCCAATTCGTGATCACAAGGCCTTTTTTTGGCATTCATCAATTCTAGACCAACATTGTCTGGTTTATTTTGATTAAAAGCAGATTGAATTAAACTACTTTTACTACTAGACTTCTCCATAGCTACAAAATTAAGGAGATTTATTCTAAAATTTAGGTTTTAAGCCAATAGATCTTCAAATAAGTGTGATATAGTTTACTAATTTATTGATCTTAAAAAGATTCCTATAACAACATGTTTATGTTGTATGCAATATTTCAATAATCAAACATAATCTATCATTATTTCTAGGTGAACAAATTTGGTCTTATTGATAAAGATTTACAATATGATGGATTGATTTCAATACGAATAGTAGTCTATTCGTCAAAATTTAATAAATTTGCACTTCAAAAGTAAAAGAAGGGGTTCCTTTTAATTTTACTTTTAAGTACAATGTCAAAATGAATGAATCAAGCAATTCTGTTTTGCTTTATGTGGGTGTTAAACTGAAAAATGGGATGATGGTAGGACTATTTCAAGTTTAATCAAAAAAACAGCCACAAAACATTTATAGGAATTGCAGTCAGTCAAATTTGAATTGATACTTACATTATACATCATATTATTTGAATTTTATACTATCAATAGATATACATGAGAGTTCATTTTATTGCAATAGGTGGAAGCATTATGCACAACCTGGCAATCACATTACAGCAAAAAGGTTACAACGTGAGTGGTTCAGATGATCACATCTATGAACCTGCCTATTCTAACCTGAAGGAGTTTGATTTACTTCCTGCTGAAATGGGATGGCACCCTGAAAAAATTACAAAAGATATCAATGCTGTAATTTTGGGGATGCACGCTCAAAAAGACAATCCGGAATTAGTAAAGGCTAAACAATTAGGACTTAATATTTATTCTTTCCCTGAATATATCTACTCTCAGACTAAGAATAAGCAACGTGTTGTAGTGGCTGGAAGTCATGGTAAAACTTCTGTAACTTCAATGATTATTCATGTGCTGAATTACTGGAACATTGAATGCGACTACCTTGTGGGTGCGGCGTTGAAAGGTGTGGAAAGACCTGTGAAAATTACGGATAGTGCTCCTGTTATCATTCTGGAAGGAGATGAATATTTATCTTCTCCATTAGATCCTAAACCTAAGTTTTTAAATTATCATCATCATATCGGCGTTATCACTGGTATTGCATGGGATCATGTAAATGTTTACCCTAAATACGAGGATTACGAAAAGCAATTTGAATTGTTCGTTGAAAATTCACCTAAAGCAGGTGTAGTTTTCTATAGCGGAGATGATAAAACTTTAAAGAAACTTGTAAAAAGACTTGACATCTCTGGCGATGTTGATCTTGTTCCATACGACAAATTAAAGTCGAAAGTAAAAGACGGAAAAACAATTATTACAGCGGGTCATGTAAATACGGAAGCTAAAGTTTTTGGTGACCACAATTTACAGAATATGTCTGCTGCAATGGAGGTTTGTAAACGTCTGAATGTAAGCAAAGATGAGTTTATTGAGGCAATCGCTTCTTTTGAAGGCGCTGCTTTAAGAATGCAATTAATCAAAGAAACACCTAACACAAAGGTATTCAGAGATTTTGCTCACTCACCTTCTAAAGTACAAGCTACTGTACATGCCGTTGCAAAACAGTATTCTAAAGAAAAGCTTGTGGCTTGCCTAGAGTTACATACTTTTAGCAGTTTAACTTCATCATTCTTATCTGAATATGAAAAAACACTAAAAGAGGCTTCAATTCCTTTGGTGTACTTCAACCCTAAAGTGGTAGAAAACAAAGGCTTGAATACCATCACAAAAGAAGATGTTTTTGCCGCTTTCAAACAAAAGAACGTAGAAGTCTTCACTGATGAAAAAGCACTTCAAAACCGTTTATTAGAGATTGACTGGGAGAAGAAAAACCTTCTATTAATGTCTTCTGGACAATTCAACAAAATGCCAATTGATGAGCTAGTGGAAGAGATCACTAAATAGTATTTTTCTATATAAATTATTCTAAAAGGCGTTGGGTTGATTTCAATTCGAAAATACAACCTAACGCCTTATTTTTTTAAGACCTATGAAAACAAATATTTCACTTCTACCTTACCATACTTTCGGGGCTAAAGTAAATGCTGATTTCTTTACAACTTTTTCCAATAAAGAAGAATTAAAAACTATACTCCAACAAAAACCTGCAGATCAAAATTTCATCATCCTTGGAGGAGGCAGTAATATCCTTTTCACACAGGACTTCCATGGAATGATCATCAAAAATGAAATCAGAGGTTTTGAGGTACTTTCTGAAAATGACACACATGTAACGCTGAAAATTGGTGCTGGAGAAAACTGGCATGATACGGTAATGAAAACAGTAGAAAAAGGCTGGCAAGGTATTGAAAACCTCGCTTTGATTCCTGGTACTGTTGGGGCTAGTCCTATCCAAAATATTGGTGCATATGGTGTAGAAGTCAAAGATGTTATTCAAAGTGTGGAGTTTTATCATTTTGAGAAAGATGAAACATTTGAATATAGTAATCAGGATTGTCAGTTTGGTTATAGAAATAGTGTTTTCAAAAACGAGCTGAAAGGTAAAATTGCTGTTCTTTCTATCACTGTAAAGTTAAATAAAGAATGGAATTTCAATACAAGTTATGGTGCTATTGAAGATGAGATCAGAGCACAAGAAATCACTCACCTCACCCCTCTTGATTTAGCAAAAGTGATCATCAAAATCAGAGAATCTAAACTTCCTGATCCGAAAGAAATTGGCAACTGTGGCAGCTTTTTCAAAAATCCTGTATTACCGAAAAGTGAGGCCTTAAAAATCATAGAGAAATATCCTGAGGCTCCACATTATATTGTAAGTGATGAATTTATAAAAATTCCTGCAGGATGGCTGATTCAAACTGCGGGCTGGAAAGGGAAATCACTTGGCAATGTGGGTACTTACCCTAAACAAGCTTTGGTATTGGTCAACAACGGTGGTGCTACTGGTGAAGAAGCATGGGCATTGGCACTTCAAATTCAAAAGGATGTAAAAACGCAATTTGGTATCAAAATAGAACCTGAAGTGAATATTATCTAAATGAGACCCATATTATCCAAAATATTACCTGCATTTGGAGTAATTCTCTTTATTTTGATGATGGGAACAATTGGTTTTATGGCGACTTCAAGTACTCCCGTAGAGCCAATTGATGCTTTCTTTATGACAGCAATTACCATCACTACAATCGGCTATGGTGAAGTTATTCCCCTAGACAACAACCCAGTCGGTAGATTTTTTGCTATTTTTATAGCATTCAGTGGTATTGGTACTTTTACCTATATTGCCACTTCACTATCAGCTTTCTTCCTGGAAGGCCATATTCAAGAAGAATTTGTTAAAAGAAGAAGTTTACGCATGATCAACAAACTAGACAAACATCTCATTATATGCGGCTTAGGAAGAGTAGGCTTAAAAATCGCAGAGGAATTAGATAAAAGAGAGAAACCTTTTGTTTTTATTGAAAAGGATAATCAGGTCTATCTCAAACATCGAAAAATATATAAGCACGCTTATGGTATTGTGGGCGATTGCACCGTTGACGACATTTTGATCTCAGCAGGAATCGAAAAAGCTGAAGGAGTATTTGTCTGTACAAACGATGACAATCTTAATCTTGTGACCACTTTATCATCAAGACAGCTTAATGCTGAGGTTAGAATTGTATCGGCCAATAAATTTCCTTCTTTCAAAGAAAAGCTCATTTCTGTTGGTGCCGATGAAGTGGTTTCCCCACACTCTATTGGCGGTAGAAGAATGGCAATGGAAATGCTTCGCCCTACAATTACAACATTTATTGACGCCATACGAAGAGAGAAATCAGACTTTTTCAAGCTGGAAGAGGTCCATATCAATGAGCCTTATGTTGGACAAAAACTAGAAGCATTAGAAATACACAACCTACCCTCCACTCTTGTACTGGCCATCAGAAATAATGACGATTGGCAATTCAAACCAGACATCAATACAATACTAAAAAGCGAATCTGTATTGGTTATCATGACAAATGCCGAAGAAAAAGCGTATATTCAAGAACGCTTATCAAAGTAATAGATGAACTACAAAAAAAAAGTACTGCCTTTTCTGCTGATCTATCTCTTCTTTTTCACCAATTTAGGATTAGCACAAAATAAAGATAGAGCACAAACTCTCGTACATTCAGACGAGGATAACAACTTTATGCTTCAAACTTCAAAAGGTCAAATACTGACCGGTTTTGGCTATGGTTTAGGTTTTGCTTATCAGAACCGTAATTTGGGCTTTACCAATAGTAATGTTTTGATCGATGCTTTTGGTACCATATATGCCGGCTATTTTATTATTGATGAATTGATGATTGGCGGTTTCTTGCATGGAGGTTTAAGAACTTTATCTTTTACTTACGATAATAAAAACATAGAAACTTTCCTTGGCGGAGGGCCGAGAGTAAGAAAATACTTAAAAAGTGGTATTTTTGGAGAGTTATCCTATGCTAGAAGTAAAACGCGTATCACCTATACTGTACAAGACAATACTGCAAAGTTTGATGGCTACGGCAATGTTTATGGTGTAAGTATAGGGTTTGGTAATTTCTGGACACCAAGAGTTTCACTTGAAATTGTCCTGAATTACTATTACATAGAAAGCCATTATGATATTTATACTGTACCAAATACATCAAGTAATTTCAGTATAACAGCAAGTATCAGCTTTGCAACAAAGAAAAAAAATCGAATTCAATGAAGCCAACATTTGGACTTTGTATATATAGTACCCTAGCGGTAAGAGGTAAAGCAGCTCACGCCTCTGAGATGACCACCCAATTGTTATATGGTGAGCTTTATAAAGTGTTATCCATAGATGACAAAAAAGAGTGGATACAGATCAAAATGCTGAAAGATGATTATGAAGGATGGATCACTTATGGCCAACATAACGAGGTGGCTCCAGAGTATGCCGAAAGGTATATGAAAGAAGAACACCCAGTTGTCACCCGTTTGATCTACCCTATTTTTGACAATCAGAAAACCATTAATTTATCCGTAGGGTCTACCCTGCCTTTTCATTATGAAAAGTGTAATTCCATGCAATTGAAATACGCTCAATTGCACAGTGTTTTACCTTCTAAAAATGAGGAGCACCCTTTAAGTACGGCTGAAAAATACATGGGTGTACCTTACCTTTGGGGCGGACGTTCAATATTTGGTATTGATTGTTCTGGATTCGCTCAAACTGTAATGGGAGCACATGGAGTAAATCTGCCAAGGGATGCGTATCAGCAGGCTGAAATTGGTACTAAAGTTTCATTTTCACAATGCAAACCCGGCGATTTAGCTTACTTCAACAATGAAAAAGGAAGAATCACTCATGTCGGCATTGTATCTGGAAAGGAAAAAATTATCCATTCCTCCCACTTTGTAAGGGAAGATATTTTGAATACCAATGGAATTTTCAGTAACAGAGAAGGCAAGCAAACGCATGAGCTTTCACATATAATGAGGGTCTCTAAAAAGTTTATTTAGATTTATTAAGAAATTTACTAAAAATTCAATAACAAAGTATATACGTTAATTATATATCAAACATAACTGCTTTTAGTTATGTTTTTTTTATTTATATCTTTTTTAGGTTGGTTTAAGTCCTTAAAAATGCTTAAATTTATTCAACATCAATATGTTACTGCAAAAAATGGTTAATCATGTTCTCACCGATTTTTACCCGAAATCATGAGAAATTTTAATTAACATCACTTATTGATGAAATTACTTTCAACAATTTAGCCGGAACTAGCCATGGCCATCATGATTTTGATGGCTTTTTTTATTTTTTAAAATTGGATTAAAACATAAAAGTTCTTCTCTTCCGGATCAAATAAAAACAGGTACTCTATTGATCCTTCAATATCCCCCTCTTTATAAGCATAGTAATAACCCATTGACTCTAACTTCTCTTTTATTTCCACCCCTAAACTCTTCCCATTTTCAAGACATTTTTCCATATCATAGGTTACAAAAACTGGCGTTCCTTTCCACTTATGATTTGCAAAGGAAAATGAAGGAAAATATGTAACAAAATCATTATTTACTATATTTTGAGGGCTAATAGTTTCAATCTGATATTTACCTACAGAAGAACCAAAAAAGTTGATATTTATATAATCCTGCTTCTCAAAATTAGCTTCAACACCAAGAATATCTCTACTATTTTCCTCCCATACAACCTCTCTAGAATAACTTGTTAAGTAAAAAAAAGATAGCAACTTCCAAAAAAGAAAGACAGTGATGCTCACCAAAAAAGCAGACCAAGTATACCGTTTTTTCATAATATTGATAAAAAGGAAATGTCCCCAAATCAAACAAAAAACAACTAAAATAATACTAAGTATATGACAAAAATTGATTGAACAGCATTTCTAGCTGTTCATAAAATTTATTTTGTAGGCATTGAGAAAGTTTCTCTAAGCCATATTTAAATAAACTTTTGGCTTTCCTTCCATGAGAT
>NZ_JABANE010000087.1 GCF_012844305.1 Flammeovirga aprica JL-4 | reverse complement strand
AACTCCTCGAAAATCCAAAATATTATTCTGAGGAGTTTTATTTCCTTTTGACAATGCTAAGTTAGTACGCTTCGCTGAACACTTGCGCTAGTGGTCCTGATATATTTTTTATGAAAAGTCTTGTTTTATTTATCTGATCATTGATGATACTTTGTTATTCATTTTAGAAAGAAACTCCTCTCCTAATCTGAATGTAGAAGTTAAATATTCTTGAGTATCAACATTAATTTTTTCAATCTGGATCAAGTCTTCTTGAATCATCTCTTCAATCTCATTTTGAAGAAGGTAGATGTCCAATAAGCTTTCCTGAAGTTTTAGTTCTTTCTGACGTTCTGTAAGTACTTTATCTTTCTGCACTTCAGAGATTTTTTGATATCTCATTTTATTAAAAACATGACGAGTGATAATTTTTAAAGAGATTTCTTCAACACCTTTGATGATATCAAAGAACTCGTTTTTCATTCCAGTAATCACATCAAATTTCTCCGCGAAAGTAATTTCATTTTCTAATAAAACGTCGTCTATTCTATTGGGTAAGTCCTTGCTATCAAAAGGTAAACTTGAAATCGAATTTTGTATAGAAGTATTCATATCTGTATTGATTTAAGAGAGTTATTACTACTATACAAAGGTGGAGAAATAAGGGCTTTTCTATATTGCAGGCTTACCTAATTACCGTATTTAGGTAAATTACCTAATCCAACTTTCAAAAAAAGGGGATAAAATATCCCCTCCTTTCCAGCAGTGAAGCCTATAGACTTCGCTACCTTTCTATAATTATTACTACTGTCTCTATTTGATGATGCTCTTTGCTGACTTTAGTGATAAAAGTGATCACTGCCAAAAGCAATATAAATGTTACTATTTTCATGATTTCTAGTACTAGAACAAAAGTAAACCGACATTTTAGCTTGTCTTTTTTATCCTACTCTTCGTTAGATTTTTATCGCGTAACTAAGGCTATGCTCTGCAAATCTGCCTCGATTAGAATAAAAACCTAAAATCGTCCCTTTCCTTCTGTCCTAGTACTCATTGAGAGCGTTTTACTATACTTCTGTACCAGGATTATGTCCCCACATATTCCATCACTGGTACATTACAAAGTTCCTTCTTTTATACCTCAACTCTTTTAGCTGATTACCTAAATAAGCGTACTAGGTGTTTTACTTAGAGAGTGTTATCTCATGATCGATTTCCACTTCTGTAAAATAAGGGAAGGCGTTGACTACTTTAATCCACTCTCCATACTCCAGCCTGTCATTCGGTTTCTTATCATTCAAAACACTAATCAACTCAAGGTTTCCTTTGTTGTCACTTCTGTTGCAAAGCTGTTTTAACGTTTCACCTTTTTTAGCTTGAACGGCTACTATTTTGTAGGTCTCAATTTCTTTCAAATCCTTTTTCTCCAAAGGTTTTAAAGATTTAGCCACATGTTCAAAAGCAGTATCGTTATACTTATTGGTGAAACTTGTTACTTTATAGACATAATTATGAATTTTTATCCAACCAATATTAGCATACTTCTTTTCATCTTTTATTTGTCCTTCAAATGTCATTAAGTAGCCTTCTGTTTCTCCATTGGAATAGTATCCTTTAGAAGTCATCGCACTTTTCTCTTTTTCCGATAACTCTTCCATAAACGAAAGTGCGGCTTCCATGATATCCTTGTCTTTTTCAATCGTTACGATAATACCTTCTTTACCATTGACACTATAACCGCCTACAAAGTCTGGTTGATTGACCAAGTTCCATTTTTCGGGGAAAGTCACCTTAAAATCAAAAACGGGGTGCATAAAAGTCTGACCTTCGAAAGTGCCTTTATAAACACTTTCACCGAAAAGTAGACCGTCTATTCTAATCTGATAATTCTTCGTTAAACGTGCTGATGGAGCCTTTTCCATAAAAGTGGATTGAAGGTCAATCGCATTGATTCTGTCTGGAGTATAAGGATGGTCATTGAAGTAGCTTTTCTGTTCCGTTTCTCCGGTTACTAATTCAATGGAAGTTGACATTCTATGTAAAATATCTTTTAAGGCAGATGGCTTGTACCCTGATTTAGCGGCAAGTTCCATACCTTCCAAGTCTGCTTCAGTTTCGTTTTTTCTACCATGAGAAGCCATATATAAGGCGTTGGTTGATTTGATCGGAGCATTGAAAATCGTTTCTAAATCTTTGCTTAAGATTCCTAAGAGATTTCCAGGAACTTCCAGCAATCGAGGTAAAATTCCTTTTTTAAACTGAGAAACTGTATGTCTGTTATGAGAATGAATAATTTCATGTGAAATAATACAGGCCAATTCATCTTCAGTCTGAATGATGGGCAACAAGCCAGTGGTGATAAAAATATAGCCTCCTGGTAATGCAAAGGCATTCGGTTCAATATTTTCAACAATAAAAAACTGATAATCGAATTTCTTTTCTTCTAAATTCCCTACCAATTTTTGTCCTACACTATCCACATAAGCGGTTAATGCATGATCTTGATAAACACCCATGTCTTTGATAACACTTTGTGCGTATTCATGACCTACGGATTTATCAATTTCTATGCTTTGTGCATAACTGATGTTTTGTAAAAACAGTACTGTAATAATGATCGATAGAAAGGCAGATAGATTTTTCATGATGATTTGTAATTTCTGAGAGATAATTTTTGTAGATCAGTAGTGATTGATCTTATTACAAATCAACTGAATTTTGAAGGTGATTATGTGAGAAGAAAACCTAGAATGAGAGATTAGGTAAATTGCCTAAAATGCCTTTCCAATACCAACACTCAAAGAAAAAGTATCATATCCTTCTTTTATATCATAGAAAAGACCTACCGGAATAGACCAGTGTTTTCCTATCTCGAAATTATACTCTGTCCCTAATCTGAAAACACCTAGATTATGATGCTTTTCTAATTCAATTCCACCTCCTCCAAATACATTCCAGTGGGGAGTAATAGAATAAGCCAGCACACCTGCCACAACAAAAGCGTGGTCCCTGACTAAATCATCTTGGTGAGGAATGATATAACGTCCTAATTCAAAATCAAGCATCACGCCCACTTCCAGTTTCGGTTTCACTCTGTAGAGATAATCAAAGCCAATACCAGGCACAAAATGACCTTTATGATTCAAGTTGTCCATATTAGCACCTCTTGGAATAAAAGTTTGGGCAATTGTAATGGAGATGAAATGCTTCTTGTCATGACCTGTTTCTTCAGGGTGCTGTGCAAATACGGTTAAACAAGACAAGCATGTGATAAAGAAAAGGGCTAACTTTTTCATAATGGTTGAGAGATTGATTTTTATTTGGTTTTATACTTTAAAAAGGATGTTTTGCAACGCAATACGCATCTCAAAACAACATCAATAGTTGAGTAATTTTGGTCTTTTTTTATAAAAAAAGGAATGTCAATCCTGACACTCCTTTTAATATATTATGAATAATCCAATTTATTCTACTCAACCCAAGATGCGGCCGCTTGTCTTGGTGGGAATTCTTTGAATGTTCCCATATATTCTTTTACTCTTTCAACTGTTGGAGACATCAAGAACATGTGCTCAATAAAGAAGTCCATGTAACCTGCTTCATCAATTGCTCTTTCAAATGGATCTCTTCTTAAGTTGATGATCAATGGAGCTCTCAACTTAGTAAAAGGTTTGATCCATACATCCAATCCTTCGTGTTCTTGGATAGAGAACATAAATTTCCAATCTCCAATTCTCACTGCGGATAAATCACCACCATCTGTGAAGTAGAAGAAATCTTCTCTTGGACCTTTCGCTTCCTTACCTAAGAAATAAGGCATGAAGTTGTAACCATCCAAGTGTACTTTATAAGTCATGTCACCTGCTTTGTGACCTTTTAATAATTTTTCTTTGATTTGATCATCACCTGCTGCTGCTACTAAAGTAGGCATCCAGTCTTCTAATGAAATGATTTCGTTAGATACTTGAGGAGCGATCGTACCAGGCCAGCTCACCATCATTGGTGCTCTGAAACCACCTTCCCAAGTAGTGTTTTTCTCTCCACGGAAAGGAATCATACCACCGTCAGGCCATGACAGTACCTCTGCACCGTTATCTGTAGTATAAACTACAATTGTATTTTCAGTAATTCCCAGCTCATCTAATTTATTCAATAGCTGACCAACGTGTCCGTCATGTTCTACCATACCATCGGCATAAATACCTTGGCCTGTTTTACCGTCAGCTTCTTCTGTAAGGTGCGTCACTACGTGCATTCTTGTAGAGTTGAACCATACAAAGAAAGGCTCTTTCTCATCGTGTGCTCTATCGATAAAATCTAATGAAGCGGCTAAGAATTCTCTATCTACAGTTTCCATTCTTTTCTTTGTCAATGGACCTGTATCAGAAATACGACCATCAGCATAAGAGTGGATTACACCTCTAGGACCAAATCTTTCTTTGAAAGCAGGATCTTTTGGATAATCTGGGTGTTCTGGCTCCTCTTCCGCATTTAAGTGGTAAAGGTTACCAAAGAATTCATCAAAACCGTGATTTGTTGGAAGGAATTCGTCTTTATCTCCTAAGTGGTTTTTACCGAATTGACCAGTTGCATAACCCATATCTTTTAGGATTTCTGCGATTGTTGGGTCTTCTTTTTGGATTCCTAAATCATCACCTGGTAAACCTACTTTGGAAAGACCTGTTCTTTTTGCACTTTGCCCAGTAACGAAAACTGATCGGCCTGCAGTACAGCTATTTTGTGCGTAACTATCTGTAAATCGAATACCTGTATTGGCTATTCTATCAATATTTGGAGTTCTATAACCCATCATGCCGTCATTGTAAGCACTGATGTTATACATTCCAATGTCATCACCAAAAATAACTAAGATATTTGGTTTCTTCTTTTGTGCCATTAACTGAGTAGAGAACAGTAGTACAATGACAAATAGTGATAATTGTTTCATGCGTTTTCTATTTTAGAGAGAACTTTTAAAAATTGTTTTATGATCATTGATCACATTACAAAGGTGCATGATTGTTACTCCCTATAGGTGAGCAGAAAACCTATTCGAAAAGTTTAGGTAATTTACCTAAGGTGTTCAGGAGGTAGTTTTTGGGACGTTCACTTTATAAAATATAAACCACCATCAATAAAATTATAGATGGTGGTTTACATAAAGATCATCTGAAATAACTAAAGGAAATTATATTGTCATTAGTTCACTTTCTCAATTTTTCCAGATCCTTCTACTGCAGTGTCAATATCTACAGGGTTTCCTTTATAGAAAATATTGCCACTACCAGAAACTCTTGCCTTCAATTTCTCAATGCAAGTAAATGAGATTGATCCTGCTCCAGAACAGTCCGCATCTACATCTGATGATACTAAATCAAAATCTGAAATACTCCCAGATCCTGATACTCTAGCCGTAAAATTTGAGGACATGCCTGACAGCATTACTTTACCTGAGCCAGATACATTTGCATAAAGGTTTCTTACTACAATATCATCAATTGTAGCAGTTCCGCTTCCAGAAACGTTCACACTTACTTGCGTATAGATACCATTCATTTCAGCAACCTCTACATTGCCACTTCCTGTAATATTACTTTCAAATATTCCTTTTGGTGAATGCGGTCTAATTACTGTTACATTTGCTGATCCAGACACATCTACTTTTTCAATTTCAGGAGTAGTGATATGAAGGGTAAAATCATAATCAACAATATTTCTATTCAATTTGATTTTCCATTTACCACCAACTACTTCTAATGACAATGCATTGATTACGTTTTGTTGTGATGTCACAGTCACTTTCTGTTCAGTGCCGTGTTCTACAATCACATGACCAACTACACTGACTTCGATTCCGTTGAAATAGTCTACTGATATTTCTTGATTTAATACCGGGCCTTCTGCTTTTTCCTGGCAAGCGAAAGTAAATACAGTCAGAAGGGCGAAAAGAACAAAATTTATTAGGTTTCTCATATTTGTTAATTTGTTTGCATGTAAACTTATAGTGTGCTTATGGAGAAACCAATTTTATAATAGATTGCTTGAAGTATATTAAGAAAAATTGGAAAATAATGTGGCAATGAATTACTCTGTCAAATAAGGGTTTAAAATGTACCCTGCCTCACCAGTAATTAATTCATAATTTACTTTTCGCATACCGCCCGTTGGATGAGCATTGGTGTCATCATCTCCGTAAAGAGGATAAGATCTTTGGATACCGCTTGATGTGAAATCAATTTCATCATGCCCCATATATCCCACCGCCAAGTCGTCGTTGTCAGTAATAGATTGTATATAAATTTTGCCATAGCTTTCATCATTGAATGAAGCAATTCCCAATAGCCTGATATAACCTCCGGAACCGGCTGTTCTCACTGCAATATAGAACTCCTCGAAGCCATCTCTATTTAAATCAATCACATAAAACTGCTCAATTGGGTCTACTCCCTCAAATGTGAGTATTTCATTAGAATTAGGAAAATTCATGCCTTGAATTGTGATGTTACTAACACTTTGGGATATCTTTTCCTCCGTCAATGTGAATAACATTCCACTTTTAGTTTCAATATTATGATGCACAATTTCAGGAATTGCGTCTATTGAAGAGTTATCAACATTTTTGGTTTGCTTGTTGGTTTTGGCATGATCACAACTAATTGAAACCAAGGTAAAAAATGATATTATCAACAGTCTATACATAGTTTTTCGGATTGTGAATAAATCGGTTTTAAAGTTATTACTACAATATTAGTAAATTATGTGAATTAGTACTTGAAGATTTTAGATAAAACGTAAAAAAAGAAAGTTACCAACACCACATGTTGATAACTTTCTTTTTTTATTTTTTCAAGAATAAGCGTTAAAAATCTTTCTTTAAGTTTTCAACATACTCTGAATAATTTTACATAAACATCATTTCAAGGTAGAAAAGTGAAATACCACCCAAATAACCAATTGCGGCTATCCAACCGATTTTTCTCAAGTACCACAAAAAGCTGATTCTTTCCATACCCATTGCGGCTACACCTGATGCTGACCCGATGATCAAAATACTACCTCCCGTACCTGATGCATAAGCCAGCATTTCCCAGAATTTTCCATCGACTACAAAGTTGGCCATTTCGCCCGTAGCACCAGCTTCGGCGATAGGATACATTCCCATAAATGCAGCAACAATTGGTACGTTATCAACAACTGCTGACAGGACACCAATCAAAGTATTCTGGAAATAAATATCTGTAAAATGCTCTTGCATAAAGCCAGCCATTACATTAAGATGACCTGCCGAACTTAGTGCTCCAACAGCCAATAGAATACCCATCAAGAAAAGTACCGTCGGCATATCAATTTTAGTAAGGATTCTGCCCACGTTCAAACGTCGTTTATCTTCCAGAGTTTTAGAGTGAAGTTTGAAATCCGTTAAGAACCACATGGAGCCCAAACCTAACAACATACCAATAAATGGAGGTAAGTGAGTATAAGATTTGATGACTGGCACAGCCAATAAGGCTATAATACCCATGATCAATACAATCAAACGGTCACGCAATGGAATAAAGGCTTTGTGTTCGTCTTCCTCCAATTCAGGCGGATCAATGTCCCCTTTGAGTTTCAGACAAAGAACACCCAACGGTAATAACATGGCTACTAATGAAGGCAGGAAGATCTCCTCTATAATCCTTAAGGCAGTGATTTGTCCACCAATCCAGAGCATAATAGTCGTAACGTCACCAATCGGTGACCATGCACCACCGGCATTGGCCGCGATGACTACCATACTGGCAAAATACCATCGAGTTTCGTCATCTTTGATCAATTTGTTCAGCACCGCTACAATTACAATCGTAGTTGTGAGGTTGTCTAACGCTGCAGATAAAAAGAAAGTCAGAAACGACATAATGGCCAAAAGCTTTGGCTTGTTTGTGACCTTAATCTTGTTGGTAATGACTCTAAATCCCTGATACTCATCAATTACCTCTACAATAGTCATTGCTCCCATTAAGAAGAAGACAATTGATGCAATCTCAGAAAGGTGTTCAGTTAATTCATGATGAACTAAAAAATGGACGATTGATTCCTCCGAACCATCATTGTTATGGTTTGCTAACCATTCCTTCCAGGATTCACTGAAACCGAGTTCTAAAATTTCTGGAGCGCCTATGGCATAGAGGGCCCACAGTCCTGCTCCCATTATCAAAGCTGTTGCAGCTTTATTGATATGAGTATTGTGTTCCAACACAATCAATAGATAACCGAAAATAAATATTTCGATCATTAAATAGTACATCATCATTAGAAGGTGTTTAGATTAAAATGAAAGCGATAGTGAAATTAGTTGAAGTTTTCAGATTGAGATAGTTTTGTAATAAAAAACTCTTATCGTTGCAAAATTACTATTAAATAATGCATTTCAATATTTATTTAATACAAAAATCATTTTTCCATAAAAAAATCCTCATAAAGTATCATTACTTTATGAGGATTGCATTTAACGAATGTTAACGTTATTTTTAAACTTCAAATCCGACTACAAGAATGTCATCTACTTGTGCTGTAAAATGATCTTCCTGACTCATCCATCGATCTAAAGTTGTCGTGATTCTCGATTTTTGATCTTCCATTGTTGCTCCCAAGGAAGTATCTCTGAGCAACTCTCTGAACTTTCTCACCATAAACTTTTTGTTCTCTTCTCCTCCTGTTTGATCTTGGTAACCATCAGAGAATAAATAGAACTTAGTATCGGCGGTAGGAATAGTATGAGAAGTGAACTGTGGTGTAGTACGCTTATAGTTTCCTCCAATTGAGAAAGTATCACCTTTTACTTTTACCACTTCTCCATCTTTTACATATACCAATGGATTTTTAGCACCAGCAAATGTAAGCTCTCCTTTCTTCTTGTCAATTCTCACCAATGAAACATCCATACCGTCCATATTGGCATTCATCTTCTGCTTCAAAATTTCAGAAACCTTTTTATCCGCTTCCAATAATATATCCTTCGGATCACTAATACCTTCCAAACTCACAATTTCTGTCAATACTTCATTGCCCAACATACTTAAGAAACCTCCCGGAACACCGTGACCTGTACAATCACAAGCGGCCAGATACAATATATCGTCTTCTTCATGAGACCAATAAAAATCTCCACTTACAATATCTCTTGGTTTATAGAATATGAATAAGTCTTTCAATACTTTTTTCAACTGACCTGTATTAGGCAACATTGCATCCTGTATTCTCTTTGCATAATTGATACTTGCCTTTGTATTTTCATGAGCTTTCTCAATGATGTTTGACTGCATTTTCACCGTTTCAAGTGTTGTCGACAGTTCTTCCGTCAATGCTGTAAGTTCTGAGTTTGCTTCAGAAAGTTCGTGTGTTCTTTGGTTCACTCGATCTTCCAGCATCACATTCTGCTCCTTAATCAGCGTCTCGTTTTTCTGCAAAGCGTCCATCACATCCAGCTGTGCTCTCTCTTTTTCCTCTTTCAGCGTTTTCAATTTATCGCCCAAGGCAAATGAAAGGAACAATACTTCTATTCCTGATCCAATCTGCATCGGGTTTAAATACATGCTTACTTCTAATACATTGACACTTTCCAAAATCGCTGCAATGAATCCTGCATTCAAGGCTCCCCAAGCAATCAGATAATATTTAGCAGGTCTGTAACCTCTTCTGTAAGAAATCAAACTTGCCACCAATAACAAGAAACCTAATGTTAGAAGTCCCACTTGAGACATCATCAACGCCTCCACTTTGAAATCTAAAATGATGCTTGCAATAATCACAAAGCCCCAGATGATATAAAGTGTAAAGCCTTTTTTGATGATTGGCGGTAATGTATCTCCTTGAATAAATTTTCTGGTAAATATCACTGCCGTAATTTGAGTGAAAGCTGAACTGATTACCACAAATTCATTGATAATTGGTGTGCTAGGCCATAAGTATTCAAACATATAACCAAATACTGCAGCCATAAAGACTGTGATACTCAATACATAGCAGACATATACTAGATAGATATTATCTCGTGTTGAATACCATACAAAAAAGTTATAGAAGAACATTAAGAGCATGAACCCAAAGTAAATACCTTGGTAAAAATCGAAATCATGCTCGAAAGCGATGAAATCAGTAATTGTTCCTGCTCTTAATGGAAAGAATAAAGGCTGTAATGCGGATACTTTTAAATAAACACTGGACTGCTGTGGTTCCGTTAGTCGGAATACAAAATTGCCCATATCTATTTCCCTTGAATTGAAAGGGTAAGCATCACCTGTTTTTACCGTTTTGAGCAACAAGCCATTTTTACTCACCTCATAAAAATGAAGTGTGTCTAAAAATGCACTACCTACTTCAATGTAATTATGCTCAGGGTCCAAAACTTCAGTTTCAAACTTCACCCAGTAAATAGACTTAGTGGACTGGAAATTTGGGATTTCCTGATTATAAAATTTGAATAGATGGTCTTTGTTCCCTGAAATTACATCCATCTCTGTCATTGAATGAGATGGATCTTCAAGGATCATCACTTTGGTACCAATATTTTCAAAAGTAGGGCTTTCTGCATAAGTAGAAAATCCACTCAGGGTTAAAAATATAAGTAACAGGCAGGTAAATCTTGTTGGTAAAAACATAAAAAGTATAAAAAAATTGAGTGTATATAAGCAAGTGTACTTATTCTTCAATTACTCCTAAGAGAGCGTGTTGTCTTTCAATGGATTTCTGTAAACTATTTGTTAGTATTTTATCTGCCGCTTGTATACCGGAGATAACTGTTCCTTCCATGTAGCCTACATTCAATCCAAAATTGATCCAATCTCCTGTAAAATAGAGATTTTTATATTCGGTTTCATCCGTTTTTAATCTGTACTTGTTGGTGCCAGGCTGTGCCAGCACATAATGCATCGATGGATCCATGTTGGTCACAAAACACTGATTGTTGAATTTCTCCATCGGATCTGCATCCATATTTTTATCACATAACAATGAATAATCAAATTTATTATTTTTTCTCGCCTTTGGCCAGAACCATCCCATGTGCTTATCCATCCAGTCTTCAGACACCTTTTTCAGGAGTGTAATCTGATCTTTCGGGTAATTGGTATTGCTTCTTGGCGGTTCAGGATAATTCGTAGGCCAAGTACCGCACCAGTAACTGATTTGCTTGGCTTCTGACTCCGGTTTCCAGTTTTCATAAGGAGCAATGTAAGTCATCGATGTCCATGAATACAATGGGTCTTCGTAAATGACAGTATTGGCATAAGAACCTTCTTTCATTCCCCATTCTCCAAGATCCATCCCAAGGCCTTCGATATCTTCATTCAACCAGAATTGAACATTGAGTGTGGCAGTGGCTTTCACCTTCTCCACCATATTTTTCCATTTTGGTTTCTTTGCCATAATCTCAGAGCAGATGTACTCCAAAGGTTTAATTGAAGTAGCCAATACAGCCACATCAAAGTCTCTTCCCTTTTTAAGTTCAAGCGACTCCACATTTTCCCAGCCCGACCAATGAGATTCTATATCAATATCTTTCTCTTTAATTTCTGCCGCCTGTTCCTCATTGATCTGAGATAAATCAGGGTGAAGGGTCCATTGGAACAAACCTTTCTGCTTTACTAATGGCTGATACTTGGTAAGTCCCTCTTTCAGGTCCACCTGTTTTCCGACAATGATTTCCTCTATTTCATCAGTTTCAGAATATTTCACCTCATCCAAATGATGGAAGAAATGAAAGTTGACTCCTCTGTCTTCTAATGCAACATAAAGTGGGGCTGTAAAAGTTCCCCCGGTTCCACCTCTTAGGTTCCAGACAAAGCTTCCTTTGTAACTTGGGATCATCAGCATCATACGCACTGCTATATCCGCTGCTACAGTTCCCTTTTCTCCATTGTATTTATTGGCGAAAGTTCCCTTATATAAGAATCTTACAATTGCTGAGTTGATCACCTGCTCACTGGCACCATTCATTTTCAACCAGTCAGAGAAGTCATAATGGTTGATATTCTCCCATTCGTACTTTCCTGTTTTCACATCATAAACATCCTTGAAAACACCTTCAATACATACTAATGACAATTGTACAATCTCTGAAATTCTTCTTAAGTGATTTCCTTTGAAAAGCAATTTGAAGAACCATGTATTCAGAAGCTTAACAATTCTATCTGAATATTTTATTAAATCTTCAGCAAGATCTACTCTATCATCCAAACGCTCTAGTTCATCAATTTTCTCCTCCAGCGTCTTAAAGCGTTTGGTATGATTATATTTTCCTTCTCTGATACTTAGTTTTTTAGCAAAGCGAAGCGCCAATTTCTCCAATGCAGAGTATTTCTTTACCTTTTCTTCAGCTATGGGCTGATCGAAAAAAAGGTGAGCTAGAAGATCATTCCAGAAACCTACTTTTCCTGATGCATTTTCTTGATATGGTGATCCGATTAAAACCTCTAAACCTAAAGCAATAAATTCTTTGATCAACACTGAAGAACTCATTGGCTCTCCTGATCCTGGTATTCTGTCATTGTCAGGAAATACAAAAGGCCAGTCAATCCAATTGCCATTTTTGTCCTGTTCTACCATTGACGTAACAGGGTTGGGGTTGAAACCGTCTCTCCATGTCTGGAATGCACCATCAGGGTTTAAGTTGTGCTCTGCAATGTACTCATACACTTCTTGCACCATTCTGAAAGCATTGTCGTACCATCCTTGAAACATGTGGATTCCTCTCTCTTCTACTCTTCCTTCTTCACCTAATCCTGTAGTCGCTTTTCCGCCGCATCTCCATCCTGATTGATAAAGATGAATCTCATATTGGTCTTGCCAGTTTTTAATGCTTGATAGTTCCCAAGCTGTTGTTAATCCAGAGATACCTCCTCCGAAAATTGCAATTTTCTTCTTAGTCATAGTATTAAATTTGGGGATAGTTTACCTTCTTGCCTACGATAAATCTATCGAGTTCAGGAATGTCTAATAATTCTGATATGTAGGAATAAATCTTTTTCAGATTTCTTTTAATAATCACTTTGTCCAAAACATAAGAAATCAATGTACCTATATCGAATCCGATATCTAACACATTGAGCATGTCTTTAAATTTCAGAGGATAATTTTCCGGGTATAAATCTTTTATTTTCACCAAAATATCTACAGCTGGAAATCTTGGGTTGGCTAAAAACCTTCCAATAGGACCAAATAGCTGCGTTTCACCTTCCACCATCACTTCTGCATACAGCAAACGGTCCAATACTTCATTGATAAAGTACTGCTCTATCCAAGATTCTTCTTTAGCAAGTTCTTTGTATTCGATATATCCGTAGATAATACTTGTATTATGGGCTTTATACCATTTACTTGAACAAGGGTCTTTAAGGTAGTCTACCCATCTTTCTACTGGTTGAGGTATGTCTTCGCATTGTAGTCCTTCTTCAAAAACATAAGAACCCAATACTGAATAATAGATGAATTTTAAATTGACATTATACCACCAACGGGCGTGATATTCTGGCGCCAAAACACCTCGTTCTACTTCCCATTCCAAAAAATCAATTTCAGAGTTGCCAAAGCCGTATAGATCTCCGTCAGCTTCACCATACTTTATGTAATATTGTTTGCGAGATTCTAACCGCTCCTCTGGACTATTTTTGATGGTGTCAATATAAGCCTGGGCTTTTAGCGTCAAAGATTGAAAATCCAAGAGTTGCTGTTCAGTTGGTTTCATAGATAAGTAAAAAAGTAGCTCATAGTCTGATTGTACGTCCAATGTAAGAATATTTCTGGAATTATTTTAGTCCTACAAAAAACTTCTTTTAAAATCAATCTAATATGCTACTTCTGTACCCCTCTATAAAAACTAAAAAAGCTTTGATAATGAAGTCGTTGGTATATTTTAGGCTATAGCATTGAGGAGAAAAGCAGTGGCCAATCCAAAATAAATTAGCAATCCCGTAACATCAACTATAGTTGTAATTGCCGGACTTGCTACTACAGCCGGATCTCCTTTTAATTTTTTTACGATAAGAGGTAAACCTGCACCAATCATAGTGGATGTCACCACTTGCAGTGCTAGGGCTAATGAAATAATAAATGCAACATAGGATAACGTCAATTCACCTGGCAAAGATGAATCGAACGAAAGCAGCGTAACTTTTAGAAAAGCAATACTAGAAAGGCATATGGATAAAAGTAATGCTATTCTCATTTCCTTGAATGTAATTTTCCACCAGTCATTTGTCGTTACTTCACCTAACGAGAGTGCCCTGATCACTACCGTACTTGCCTGACTTCCGGCATTTCCTCCAGTATCTGCAAGCATGGGCATATACATGGCCAGTATCACCATCTGATCTAAAGCATCTTCAAAATGATGGAGAATCAAACCTGAAACGATACCTATCATGGCCAAGGAAATCAGCCATAAAATCCTTTTCTTGAAATGTCTGAAAACGGAAATATCCATGTACCCTTCATCATCATCTTCATCTGAAGAGGAAGTAATACCCATCATTTTTTCCATATCTTCCGTCTGCTCGGCAACAATGACTTCTATGGCGTCATCATGACGGACAATACCCATCAGTTTTCGCTCTTCGTTAAGAATAGGAAGGGCTACCAAATTATATTTCTCAATTCTCCTTGCTACTGCTTCTCTATCTTCATCTACTTTGGCGGCTACAAAATCAACGATCATCAGATCTTCAATTTTGTCATCCAGTTCTGCGAGAATAAGATCCTTCAAGGTCACAAAACCCAGCAATACTTTTTCATCATCTACCACATACACATAGTAAATCATTTTCTTGCTAGGTGAATCTTTCTTCACCTTATCTACCGTTTCACGCACCGTCATCCAGTTTCTAGCCGTCGCAAAATCTGTGGTCATAATACCACCGGCAGAGTCTGCATCATACCCACTCAGTTCCACCACATTGCTTCTCACCTGTTTGTTGAGGTAAGGCAACAAGGCCGACTGTTCATCTACTGTAAGTTCCTGATAAAAATCCGCTCGCTCATCCGAACGCATGGCTTCAAAAACTTTAGAAAATGATCTTCTCTCCAGACTCTTGAAAAGATAATACTGAAGATCTCTACTCAGTTCTCCAAAAATCTGCGCCTTCTCTTTGTTTGGAAACAGCGTAAAAATAACAAGAAGGTCCTTCTCCTCTAACTTTTCAAGGATCTCAACAATTTCCACAGGAGGAAGTTTTGACAAAACCTCTTCCAGTGCGTTCCAATTTTCATTGTCAATCAATCCCCTTACAATCTCATACCTCTGTTCTAAATTGGTAACTGTCATAAAATAAGAATTGTAGGTGAGTACAGTAATTCAAGAAATAAGCTCTTAAGTACTTAAAATCAGCTTCAAAATATGATTGTTCTCTGTGTGTACTTTTTTGTCATCACTTAATACACAAAAGTAAAACTTCTCTTCGTAAATTTGTCTAACTTGTATCGTAATAATAATTAAACCATAGTCATAGAATGTTTACAGGAATTATAGAGGCGTTAGGAACCATTGTTGAAATCCAAAAAGATCAAGAAAATACAATATTTACGGTTGAATCTTCTATTTCAAATGAACTGAAAATAGATCAGAGTTTGGCTCACAATGGCGTTTGCTTAACTGTCACTCATATTGAAGGCAACCAACATCAGGTTGTTGCTATCCATGAAACTTTACAAAAGACAAATTTAGGAGACTGGGTTGTAGGTGATGTAGTGAACCTGGAAAGAAGCATGCCTTCTCACGGCCGTTTTGATGGTCATATTGTACAAGGTCACGTAGATCAGATCGGTGAGTGTATTAGTGTTATTGATGAAAAAGGAAGCTGGAGATTTACTTTCCAATACGATCCTTCTACTAAAAACTTCACTGTTGAAAAAGGTTCTATCTGTGTAAATGGAGCAAGCTTAACAGTAGTGGATGATGCGAAAGGACAATTCAGTGTAGCGATTATTCCTTATACTTATGAGAACACTAACTTCCATAAAATCAAAAAAGGTACTAAAATCAACTTAGAATTTGATATATTAGGAAAATACATTCAAAAGTTAAAAACATTAGAACTATAGTATGGCCGATTTACAATGTGTCATAGTTGATGATGAGGAAGTATCTCGTATGGTAGTGAGAGACTTTATCAAAAGAACCAACGGCATTCAGCTCGTCGGGGAATTTGATAATGCTGTTTCTGCCTATGAAATGCTGAAAGATACAGCCGTTGACCTTCTTTTTCTTGATATAGAAATGCCTCAGATGACAGGGATTGAATTAGTTCAGTCGCTGGAAAAACTGCCTGAAGTGATTCTAATTACTGGAAGAAGAGATTTTGGGGCTGAAGCCTATGAATACAACCTTACAGATTATCTGATTAAACCTATCACTTACCCTCGTTTTCTTAAAGCAGTTGAAAAAGGGAAAACGTCTATTGAGGAGAGTGATCAGAAGTTGGTGGAAAACAGTGAGGATGATACTTTGTATGTAAAAGCCGACAATAAGATTGTAAAGCTTTCTTTGAAGAACATTTATTTTGTGGAAGCACTGTCGGATTATATGCTGATCAACACCATTGATAAAAAGTATGTGATCCACTCTACCATGAAAGCCTTAGAGAAAAAGTTTCCTGATAATTTTATTAGAGTACACCGTTCCTATATTGTTAACCTCACCAAAGTGGAAACAATAGAAGACCTTCAGATTGAAATGCCTCAGAAAAGTATTCCGATCGGTAACTCTTATAAAAGTAACTTTTTATCAAAATTGAACTTTTTATAGAAAGCAGAAGAATCAGTTCTTAACAATAAAAGAAAGGCCACATCAAACGCAAATTGATGTGGCCTTTCTATTTTATAATAAGAACATGTTTGAAACATCTCATTTAGTAAAAATCTACCCTTTCAGAACGTGAGTTTATTAATTTCATCAACTATAGAACCACTATTTTCTCTGAAATTAATTTCCTCACAACCTAAAATGGAATATTTTTACTTCTAAACGATATATTCCAAACCTGCTCTAAAAGTAGAATTACTCTACAGGATAGGTCACTTTAAAGTTATACGTAACAGCATCTGTCTGTCCTTTGATGTCGGTGGCTGTCAGTGTCAATGTATAGAAAACATCACCTGTCACTCCTGCAGGAGCCGCATCAATGGTAAATACCGTATTCAATGTTGTGCCCAAATCTACAGGGTAAGTAGTAAATACAGAAGGATCATTTAAAGCACCGCCAACAGATGTGATTTCTTCTCTATCACTTGTAAAACTATACTCAATAGAGGCTAACCCCACATTTTCCTGTACTTTACCTTCTACGGCAATATCAATACTGTTCTTACCAATCAGCCTGTCTGTCAATTCCAATTCTTCATTTTCCGGTACATATTCTTTTGTTCCGTCAATCACTAAATCCGCAATTCTGATAATTGGAGCTAAATCTTCTTTAGCCACTAATGAGAATCTGAAGAATGAAGCTTCTTCCCAAGTTTGTTCTCCATCTTTTACAGTTATATTGATAAAGATCGTTTCTCCAGCTTGCGTATTCAGCAAGTCAAAGTTGAATTGGAAATTATCATTAAACACCTCAGCAAGGTCTTGTTCATTTACACCTTGAAGATCTACTTCAATTGGCGTATCATTTGTCACAGGAGCCGGTTCCCCTATTGAAGGAGCAACACCGATTCTAGAAACTTCCAATCTCGCAGAATCTAATCCGCCTGCATCCGTAAATACAAGACTGCTTAGTTTGAACTGCTCACCTGGGAAAAGCGTTACGATTCTGTTAGATGGAATCTCGATGCCATTTTCTTCCTGATAAGAAACAAATACAGCAGGCTGATCATCACAGTTCACACTAATCTGAGTGGTTGTATCTGCCTGATTTCCAAAAGCATCTTCTACAATCAATCGTAAATTATAAGTGCCATTGGTCAAACTGTCAGAAATAAAAAGTTGTCTTTGCACTATATCCGCAACACTCACAGTATCATTGCTGTTGGCTTGAAAATATCTTGGAGTGGCATCTGCTATACTGATACCAAATCTTTTTAATGCTACATTATCTAAAATACTCGCATTGACTACAATTTTTTCTCCTCTACAGAAAGCATCGTTTTCTAAATTTCCTTCAACAGCTGAAGTCACAGAGAAATTCTCGATAATTGGATCACTGACATCCGTACCTATAAAGAAGTAAGTTGTATCTACAGTGATGTTTTCTCCTGCATCCATATTACTCACCTCCATCATGTACTTTCCTGTTCTTACGTAAGATGGAATAATGAAAGTGGAATCGAACTGAAGCTGACGTGCTGAAACATCTTCAAAAAGTTGCTCAAATGCAAAAACAACAGTATCATTTGCAACACTCAGAGTATCATCAATTTGGAATCTTATTTTACTCTCTTGGATCAATGCGTTATCCTTAAAAGTAACAGCCACTGGAAATGAGTCTTGATAATAGTATACCTTGTCACTTACAACATCAGTCGTAACTGTTGGAACGAACTCATCTTCAAGAGCAATGCAAGAGATAAACGTTGAAAAAGCAAAAAGGTATAAGGCTAGATTCTGAAGTTTCATAAATTATTTACCGTTAGTCAATCGGCAAGTTACTAAATGTTAATCATAGTTAATAGGTTTTTGAATGAGAATGAAAGTTTTTTGACGAATTTACACTAAATCATGCTGTTGGTATCTAATGGGTAACACCTCTACATTTTTTAAGTAATTTTTTATTATAACTCTTAAAAAAATGGTAAACTTCTCCCTTTTAGATTAAAAAGCATAAATAGCTTCAGTTATCCTGCTCTAAATACCATATTTGTAACATACCAAGAAGGAATTAATGACTGCGTTGAACTACTTGAGTAGTATCAACAAATCATTTAAAGAAAAACTATGTTAAGCAGCATAGAAGTCAGATGAATAGATTGAAGAGAGAGCTTGGAGAAGGCTAGTTTATTTTAGACTAGCCTTCTTTTTTTGTCTAAAATTTAATCTTGCTTTTCTATCAGATCTTTCCCCCACTGATCCATCTGGTGTAAAATCTCTTTCAGAGAATAACCTAATTCCGTCAGTTCATAATCCACTCTCGGTGGCACTTCAGGGTAAACAGTCCTTTTGATCAATTGACATTCTTCCAATTCTCTCACCGTTTGTGTGAACATCTTATTAGAAATCTCCGGTATTGTTTTCTGAAGCTCACCTGACCTCATTTTTCCATCCAGCAAATGAAACAACACTAAAGGCTTCCATTTACTCCCCACAAAGTCCATGGTAAGGTGAAGGGAACATTCATATTTTTTATTAATCATCTAATTTTTATTTGTCTAATAATCAGCAATTCACACCTTTTGGTAACTATAGTACTTTATTGTAAGATATTGATTTACAGAATACTTATATTTAATATTGGACCCAAAATAAATAAAAAATATCCAATGAGTAAAGAACAAAGCTACCCAAGATCATTCTCCCATATCGGCATCACTGTGCCAGACATCGAAAAAGCTGTTGAATTCTATTCTGAAATAATGGGATGGTATGTAATCATGCCTCCTTCAGATGTAGTGGAAGAAAACGAAACAGCCATCGGTCAAATGTGTATTGATGTGTTTGGAAGCGGATGGGGCACTTTTAAAATTGCCCACTTAGCCACTTCAGACGGTGTCGGTATTGAACTATTTTCATTCCCTACCACTGAGGCTAAAAAACCTGAATTCAATCCTTTTAATGTCGGGCTTTTCCACTTCTGTGTACAGGACCCTAACATTGAGGAATTGACACAGAAAATTGTGGATGCAGGCGGTAAGCAGAGAATGCCTATCAGAGAGTATTACCCGAACTCTAAGCCTTACAAAATGGTGTATGTGGAAGATCCGTTCGGAGTAGTATTTGAGATCTATACACACAGTTATGAGCTTACGTACTCTTCTGGTGCTTATACTGAGTAAAGGAGGGATGAATAAAGAATGAAGATGTGGTACTTGGTATGATTCGTAAAAATAAACTACCTCACTTTTTTCATTCATAAAAACACAAAAAGGTCAGCTCTCTAAAGAACTGACCTTTTTGATTATCTATATTTTCAAGAATTACTAGAAGCTGATTGCTGCTTCTAACATGAATCCGTTGAATTTACCGTCTTCGTAGATTGCGTTACTTGATCCACCCATTGCACCTTCTGGAGCAGCTTTGTGTGTATCAGCATAAACATCATATCCACTGTAAGTATGGTGTACGTAACCAGCTTTCATCATTACGTTTCTAGTCATGAACCAACCTGCAGCTACTTCAACTCTAGTCTGACGTAAGTTAGCGTTCTCAACTGACCAGAATTCACCTACACCGTTTCCGTCAGCATCAAAGTACTCACCACCTTCGTTTCTGTTAGTACCCCAAGCAGTGTTGTATTTACCACCAACATAGAATTGCTCAGTTTTACCAAATCTGTAGATTAATTCACCATTTAATTGGTTCCAGTTTCTAGACTCGATATCACCGTTCTCGTTGAATTCGTTTTTACCTGAACCATTTGAGATTTCATAAGTACCGAAGAACTCTAAACCTTTGAACTTAACGAATGGGTTAATCATGAATGAAGTGATTTGACCATTGAAACCTGGATCTACACGACCATTCTTGTAAGAAGAAGTAGTTGAGTGACCTGGTACGTCCATTACAGAGTAGAATCTTGAACCAGCTCTATCACCAGCATACAAGTTAGCGTTTGCTAAGTTTGAGTTGTGGTAAACTGAACCAGTTAAACGAGCTCTTAAATCATCGTTGATTTGCTTGTCGAAACCTAATTTACCATATACTGACCAGTTACCAGTTGAAGTAACGTTTTGGTTTAATTTACCATTTGAAACACCACCAACTGCGATGAAACCGTTTTTCTGTGCCATTACTTCCATTGCCATTTCAGTAGCGAATGCGTCCATGATAGTGTTTCCGAAGAAAGCATTACCCATAGCGTAAGCATTGTTTGTACGACGGAAGTGCTGATCACCATAGTTCAACTCCATTTGACCTACTTTAATAGTTAATACGTCCATTAAGTTATCAGCGAACTGACTGTTAAGGTTCAAGAAGTTTAAGTTATCAATTTGCAAATAACCACCCATTACCCATGCATCGTTGTGGTGACGAGATGAAAGGTAAGTTTGTAAGTGAACTCTCACACCATCCGCTAATTGAGCGTCTATGTTTAAGTTCGCAGTTGGTAAGTTAAAACCTGTGTGAATATCTGCTAATTGTACTACACCACTGTTAGAGTGCTGTAAACCTTGCATTTGCAATGCGAAATCAGCACCAACACGTACTTTCATTCCATCAAATCCAACTGTATCTTCTTTAGTAGTTTCGAAAACGTTGATACCACGTTGATCATTGTAACGCATGTATTGCATATCGCGGTCAAAAATACCTGAGTTTTTTTGGGCAATAGCGTTTCCTGCAAGCATTGTAAGAAGTAACGCAATTACTCCTGTAACCTTGTATAGATTTTTCATAATAAATCTGATAATAAAAATTAGATATAAATTAGGTAGGTAGAGAGGAAATTGAGATAGCGGTCTCGTTAGATTCCTCTCCTTAATGTTTTGATTCTAGATTTGATTCTAGTTGAATGAAGCTGAGTAATCAATTGTTACTTCATCTCCAGTTGTAATCGTTCCGAACATTGCTGTTGGAGGGTCTACATTGTAAGCAGACATGTTGAAAGTAGTTTTACCTTCAAACTTTACTTTTCCACCTTCTACTGAAGCATCTGCAACTAGTGTCACATCTTTAGTTGTACCAGCGATAGTCAACTGACCTTGTGCTTTTACAGCGCCATTTGCATCAATTGTAGCTGAAGTAGATTTGAATGTAATGGTAGGATTACTTTTTTCTTTTAAAGCCGAATAGATGTTTTTATCCATGGCTCCTTTTCCTGATTTGATTCCTTTTACAACAAAAGTTAAGTCTAAACCGTTTACGGCTGTTACTTTATCTCCATCAACTGTAACGTCAGCGTTACCTGTCACATCATTTACGTCACAATGCCAATCATGTAAGGAAGAAGTTCCTTCAATTTTAATCGTACTATTGTCTTTTGAATAGTTCTTTGATTGTGCAAAAGCTGTGAATGTAGTAAAAATTGATAAGATAAATATTAATAATGATTTCGTCATCTTTTCAAAGTTTGATAAATATGGATAATTATTTTGTTAGGCGTTTATCTTCTTATTTTTTAAAAGTAGATGTTTTTTGCGTCGTTGATCATCGAATGCATATGCAATGTAACGGCTTACTTTTGATTTATATCATGTTATATCGTTAGTAACAGTGAACAATTCACAACAACCGTAAACAGCTATTGTTTTTTACAAAAGTCTTCTACCAATAGTGACTACCATCACCTACTTAAAGTGATTAACCTTATTAACACACTGAAAGTAAGGTGACTTATATTGGATCTTAGATTTTATCAATGACACAAAAAAAAAGAGTAACAGTCTTCACCATTACTCTTTCAAAATATATCTTTAGGTTGTTATTTCACCTTTCTATGCTTGATCTTCGTATGCTTTTTCAAACTCTGTAAACTTATTCTGGAAAATCAGAATAAAAGTCACTCCTAAGAAAATTGCAGAATCGGCAATATTAAAAACAGGGCTGAAAAATAAAAAGTGATCTCCTCCTACCATTGGCAACCACACAGGGAAGTTACCTTCAATCATTGGGAAATACAGCATATCAATTACCTGACCGTGAAACCAAGGAGATGGAGAGTTTGGAATAGCGTTGCCTTCTATCAGCACACCATAAAAGATACTGTCAATAGCATTACCAATTGCTCCTCCTAATATCATGGCTATACAAATCAAGAAACCAGGATGTGTCGGCTTTTTATATAAACTATAAATAGCATATACAATACCGCCTGACGCTATGATTCTAAACAGGGTCAATAATAATTTACCATATTCATTGCCGAACTGCATACCGAATGCCATTCCTGGATTCAGCAGATAATGCAAACGGAACCAATCTCCAATAACGTTTATCTCACCCAGTGTTCCCATTTCCATAAAATTATGGACAAGGATTTTACTGATTTGATCTATAACTATGACTAAGATGGCCACACCATAAATAGCCGATAAACTAATTTTCTTTTTATTTTCTTTCACTACTTCTAACTCCACTATTTATTTATTTAAAAAATTGCTGTCTAGAATTATTTTAAAATCTACTCCAAAAGTATGGTGTGAAGATAATCATTACAGTAAACAATTCTAATCTTCCTAACAACATTAAGAAAGATAACACCCATTTTACTGCATCTGGAAGGTGAGCAAAGTTATCCACTGGCCCCACTGATCCAACACCTGGACCAATGTTACCTAAAGAGGTAGCTACTGCACCCAATGAAGTCATCAGGTCTACTCCTAACGCTGACAATACTAGAATACCTAAACCAAAAATCAGGAAGTACGCCATAATAAAAGCTAGGACATTAAATGTAATGCCTCCTTTCACGGCTTTACTGTTGAACCTTACAGGAATAATCGCTGTAGGGTGCAACTGTCTTTTTAACTCAAGGAATGTATTTTTAAAAAGGATAATATGACGAACGATCTTCACGCCTCCTGCGGTTGACCCTGCCATACCTCCACAAAACATCAATACAAAAATGATCATTGTAGCAAATGGTGCCCACGCTGTATAATCTGCAGAGACATAACCAGTAGTAGTCATAATGGATACCACTTGGAATATTGCATCTCTGAAAGATTTCTCGATTCCTAAATCCGTAGTAAATGCAACAACACTACCAATAGATACTGTTGATAAGAAAATAATTCCTATATAATATCTATACTCTTCATTGGTCCAAATTGCTTTGAACATTCTCTTGAACAGGAAGTAATTCAATGTGAAGTTCGTTCCTGCCAAAAGCATAAAGAAGATCAATATATACTGAATGTAGGGGCTCATTGATGCCGCACTGTCATTGTAGGTAGAGAAACCACCTGTGGCCATTGTAGTCAATGCATGATTGAGGGCATCATAAAAACTCATTCCTCCTGTCATCAACAATATTGTTTCAATGACTGTCAAACTTGCATACACCCACCAAAGTCTCTTGGCTGTTTCTTTGATTCTCGGTTGTAACTTATCAGGTGAAATACCCGGGGCTTCTGCTACAAAAAGCTGCATACCACCAATTCCTAAGAAAGGCAAAACGGCTACTGCAAGTACGATAATACCCATACCGCCGATCCACTGCGTCAAGCTTCGCCAGAAAAGAATACCTTTTCCTACGCCTTCAATATCTGTAAGGATTGATGCACCTGTAGTAGAAAAACCTGAAATGGTTTCAAAATATGCATCTGTCAAAGATGGAATTTCATGACTGAATAAATAAGGCAAACTACCAAAGAAAGCCATCAAGGCCCACCCAAGAGACACCACTATATATCCATCTTTTTTCTTTATTTCTCTTTTGTACCCTCTATGTTCACCATAAAGGACTGACAACCCTCCTGCAAGAATACTAATCACTCCTGACTGCATTAAGGCAAACCAGTCTTCTCCTCCAAAATAAAAAGAGAAAGGCAGGCACATAAACATAAATATTCCATTGATAACAATCAGAATACCCATGATTCTAGCAATCAACCCAATATTGAATTGACTTTTACGCTGTTGAAATTGTTCTCCCATAAAAAAATCAGCTCTTAACGGAAAAATGCTTCTACTTTAGAAATACATTCCGGACGAGTCAATACTACAGCCCTGTCGTAAGGTTCAAATTGGAAATCTCCTTTAGGAATATAAGCTTTCCCTTTTCGGATTGCACCGCCAATAATGGCAGATTTAGGGAAGCCCAATGCTCTCAATTCCTTTTTAGTTACTGGAGAGTTTTCGTTGACTACAAATTCTAATACTTCGGCGTCAACACCATGAACGTTTGTTAGTGAAATAATTTCTCCTCTACGGATATATCTAAATATGAAGCTTGCTGCTATTAGTTTCTTGTTAATCAATGTGTCCACACCCATATTTTGAGAAAGGTGGATATAATCCATATTCTCAACAAGGGCAATTGTTTTTTGAACACCGTGCTTCTTCGCTACTAATGATGTGATAATATTGGTTTCAGAATCACCTGTCACGGCAATAAAAGCATCAGCTGTGTCAATGCCTTCTTCCTCCAATAAATCTACATTTCTACCATCACCATGAATCACCAATGTATTAGGCAGTTCCTCGGCCATTTCAATTGCCTTGTCTCTATCTTTTTCAATTAAGACCACATTGTATTTGTGGCTTAATGAACGTGCGGCGTAAAAACCTACTTTTCCACCACCAAGGATAATCAAACGCTTAATCTTCTTGGATAATTTCTTACCCGTCAGCTGAAGTACGCTTTCTACACCTTCAGGTTTGGCGATATAATAAACGTGGTCACCTAATTCAAAACGTGTATCACCTCTTGGTATAATCGTTTCGTCATTACGGAGAATGGCTACTGTCAGGAATTTAAAATCCTTGTTCAAATAAGCCGTCTCCTCTAACGTTTTACCGCAAAGTGGTTTTTCTTCATCTATGGTAATACCAATCAGAGATAATAACCCCTTTTCAAATTCAAATGTGTCTGTGATTGCCGCCTCCTTCAGAAGGCGCTTGATCTCTTTTGTAGCCAGCAACTGAGGTGAAATCATTTCATCCACACCCATTCGCCTCATGTCCAGAACCTCACGGGAATGCAAGTACTCACTATTGGTGATTCTTGCAATCGTCCTTTTTGCTCCTAACCTTTTAGCCACCATTGCCGTAATCAAGTTGGTCTCTTCAGAAGAAGTGACCGCAATCAGCATATCAGATTTACTCACATTTGCATCATCAAGTGTTGCAAATGAAGTAGATGAACCTTTGATTGTGGCAACATCAATATGATTTGCCGCATGGTTTAAACTATCCTCATCCGTATCGATAAGGGTAATATCGTGATCTTCGTGTGCCAGTAGTTTCCCTAAGTGGAATCCTACATCTCCAGCACCTGCGATTATGATTTTCACAAGTTAAATCTCTTAATTGATAGTATTTATCTTCTATTAGTTGGAAGACATTGCAAATATAGTGTGATTTTTTGGATAGCGATAATTTTTAGAGCTTGTTTGGAATATCCTCTCAGATAGTCTAATAAGTGTATTTTCTATCCTTCAGCCCAGCTATCTCTATCTAAACTTCTATATTGAATAGCTTCCGCAATATGTTCTGCTTTTATATTTTCACTTCCCGCAAGATCAGCAATTGTCCTCCCTACTTTCAAAATCCTATCATATGCTCTTGCAGAAAGCCCCAGACGGTCCATAGCCGCTTTTAATAGGTTTTTCCCTAATGCATCTAATACACAAACCTTTTTGACCAGCTGTGAAGGCATCATGGCATTGCAATGTACAGCATTTGTGAATTCTTTGAACCTTTCTTCCTGAATTTTCCTTGCCGCAATCACTCTTTCTCTTATCGCCTCACTGCTTTCCGCAGGTTTCACTTCAGTCATTTCCTCAAAAGAGACAGGCGTAACTTCCACATGCAGATCTATTCTGTCTAAAAGAGGACCACTCACTTTATTCAAATAGCGCTGTACTGCACCCGGAGGGCACGAACATTCTTTTTCAGGATGATTATGATACCCGCATGGACATGGATTCATACTTGCGATCAGCATAAAGTTGGCGGGAAAATCCACTGACATTCTTGCTCTGGAAATCGTTACTTTTCTTTCCTCCAAAGGCTGACGCATCACTTCCAGCACCGTTCTTTTGTATTCAGGCAGTTCGTCCAGAAACAAAACACCATTATGCGATAAAGAAATTTCTCCTGGCTGTGGAATTCCTCCTCCACCTACCAAAGCGGCATCACTGATAGTATGATGAGGAGCTCTAAAAGGTCTTGTAGAAATCAATTGTCCATCAGAACCCAGTTTTCCTGCTACAGAATGGATTTTAGTCGTCTCCAATGCTTCCTGCAACCCCAACGAAGGTAAAATTGTTGGAAGTCTTTTCGCCAGCATAGTTTTTCCTGCACCCGGAGGGCCCACCATAATGACATTATGACCTCCAGCGGCAGCTATTTCCATGGCTCTTTTCATATTCTCCTGACCTTGCACCTGTGAGAAATCCACCTCATAATGGTCAAGTGTATCATTAAAAAGCTCTCTGGTATCTATTTTTAAAGGCGATATTACTTTGTCTCCCTGAATAAATTCTATGGCTTCCAGCAAAGTAGAAACACCGATCACATCAAGGTTATTCACTATCGCCGCTTCTTTAGCATTTTCTTTTGGAAGGATAAATCCCTTGAATCCCTTTTTTCTGGCTTCGATCGCAATTGGCAAGGCACCTTTTATTGGCCTTAAATGACCGTCAAGAGAAAGCTCACCTAAAATGACATATTTATCAAAGTCTCTTGCCCCAATCTGCCCTGAAGACTGAAGAATAGAAAGGGCAATCGGCAAATCAAATGCTGCTCCTTCCTTTTTTGCTTCTGCTGGAGCAAGATTGATCACCACTTTCTGCCTTGGTATAGCATATCCAAAGTGTTTCAACGCAGATTCTACTCGGTGCTCACTTTCCTTAATGGCACTATCAGGCAAACCTACTACATAAAGTTTCGTGCCTGTAAGCACATTCACTTCAATTTCTATCAATGTGGCATCTACTCCATACACAGAGCTTCCAAAAGTTTTTGAAATCATAGTTTACTTGTAATTTATTGAATCGTCAGACGATATAGTTAGAATTTATGATTGCGACTCGCCTTCAGTTCCAGAATTACTCAAATCCTCTTCTGCTGGCGGTGCGTATAGTTTTCTTAAAGTAGCTTTTAGATTAATCAATGCTAATCGGGCATCCTTATAATTGGGATCTATTTCTAATGCTTTTTCATAATTTTTTCTCGCTTCAGCATAATTTCTCAATACATACTGATTGGTAAGACCTAATTCATACCAAAGTTCTTTTGTATCAGGGTTATACTTTAAGCCTTCCAGAAAAATTTTATTCGCTTCTAAAGGTTGTCTTCTTCTTCGGTACAATTTACCTAGCTGTCTTGAAGATTTCCAATGAGATGGAATTTCTTTCAATACTTCTTCAAAAACGACAAAAGCACTGTCATATTGGTCTGTTTCACTCAATATAATTCCATAAGAATATTTCATATCAGGAGAAGCCAGAGACATTTCTTTTGCCTCTTGATAAGTAGCAATGGCTTTTTCCAGATCATTCAGAATTATATTCTCTTCTATAATACCCGCATAAGATATCGAATCTAAAGGATCTAAATCAATGGCTTTTTGGTAATTCAAAATCGCTGTTTGCGGGTTGTCCATTCGAGCATAGGTATTACCCAATGCTCTATATGTTTTGCTGTTTTGTGGAATTTCTTCTAGAGAACTTTTTAAAAAATAAATGGCACTGTCATACATACTTAAATCTGTGTAAGACGAACCAATAAAAGTTTTCAACTGCGGATGTCTATAACCCAATGCAATTGCTTTTTTACCATTAGAAACTGCATCTTGTGTATTGCCTAGAAAATAATGAGATGTAGCTATCCCAAAATAATAATCACCATGGGTAGAATCCAGTTGTATAGCTTGTTCGAAATCTTCCAACGCTCCAACATAATCTTTCTTTCTTACCTTCACTCCGCCTCTTTTGCCATAAAGTGAAGCATCATCAGTTTTCTGAGCAATGATATCATCCAGGAAAGAAATCTGTGTCTCATAAAATTCATCTTCATGGGCAGACGCATCCACTAGCCCCTCTAGGGTATTTTGTTTTTTCTGACAGCCCAAAAGGGAAATTAAAAGTACAAATGGCGTTAAATATCTTCTGAACAACATTTTTATGGAATGCAATTGATGAATTCTAAAAACTCAGAGAGCAACGTCTCTAAATTATGAAAATGCAAAATGCACAAAAAAGCTCACTTTTGGGGAGAAAGTGAGCTTTAATGTATAGTATTTTGATAAAAGAGTTACGATAACTTATTCTCTCTTTTTCTAAGAGCGCTTAATTCTTTTTGTAATTCTTCACCTTTATTTCTTTCAGTAACTAGTTCTCTACGCACCTGCATCTCTCTTTCCTGTGCTCTAGTTCTGAATTCGTCAAAATCTTTCTGTAGAGAGTCATGATCTTTTTTGATCACATTCACTGCCTGATTGTTGGTCTGGAAACGGATCATTAATACAATCACCACAATGATCAACACTGCCACAATTGCAAATGAAGTATACATTACTGAATACTTCGGCATATCCACACCTACAAGGTTGATGTAATCACCTAATTCAATCAATCTGTCTTTTTCTCCAAGACGTGATTGCATCTCTTTTACTTCCTGCTGTGCTAAAGCCGTTTCTTTACGGGCCTCAATTGCATCAGAATAGGCAGTCTGTAATGAATCCTCCACTAATACCCAATAGTCATTCAGCCAAGCTTGTTTGACCATTCTGTATTCCTTCCAGCGTCCACCACGAGTTGACATATACTTGTAACCTTCCTTTAGGGTATCATCTGCAGGACCTGCTGGTTTAACTTTTTTCGGTGTGTTGGTAGATGTATTTGTTGTACTAGTAGAAGTACCTGAACCTGCAGTCTCTTGTGCATAAGCGGTAGTTAATGTCACCATCAGCACAAAAGTTGTAACTAATTTAATTATTGTTTTTAACATGCTAGTAATTTTTTAAGCTATCTTTTTACAAATATAGAAATAGCGAGCAAAAAAAAAGCCTTACAGTGAAAAACTATAAGGCTTTTTGTTGTCCGACCAGGTCTCGAACCTGGACTCTTCTGAACCAAAATCAGACGTGTTGCCAATTACACCATCGGACAGTTTTCAAAGAAAGGCTTCAAATATTTTTTGGTAGTTGTCCGACCAGGTCTCGAACCTGGACTCTTCTGAACCAAAATCAGACGTGTTGCCAATTACACCATCGGACAATCTTCTGAAGCCGTTTCTCTGAAATGCGATGCAAATGTAGAGGGATAAATCTTACTATCCAAATTATTCTGAAAAATATTCCACAAATAAATGTAAATATTTAAAGATTCATTCAGGATGATCTGCTATTACCCACTACTATTTCTGTATTCACTTGTTGAATAAAATATTGTATATCAGCATTTTCAACCTCTATAAAAAACTGATTTTCCGTTCCATTTTTAAATTTCACCTCTAATTGAAAATTTCCCACAAATCCGAAATAAAATAATAAAGAAGCACCAATAAAGAGGGAAAGTCCTGTGAAAAGTGAGACACTGCCAATGTTAGCTGCCACCAAAGAAAGAGGCCCTACAATCCCTCCAACTAAAAGTGGAAGTATTAACTTTTTTTTCTTCAAAGCGACAGACTGTATCATTTTTCTCTCAAATTTCCGATGAGTGGTGGGCAGTGACACCTCAAAAAACACAGTAGAGAGTTTTAAGAAAAAATAGGAATCCAACTCATATTTTAAGTCTTCATTCTCCTCCATCTTAATCCAATTGTAGAGGTAACTATAAGAATAATAATAGTCGCCTGCATCTTGGGTAAGATCACTTACGGTATAATCCTTCTGTACTGAAAAATATGGTTCTTCTTGAGACAATGCTTTTTGTTGGACTCGGTTATGAAAAAAGATTTACGATCTACTCTACACCTAATATACAATACAAACCCGGTGCTTGTTCAAGTAGCCTACTTTTATTCTTATAAATTATTATTCCAAAAGTACCTAGGAGCATGTTTGAAACATCTCTTTTAGTAAAAAATATATTCCAAACATGTTCTAAAATAAAATCTTCCTTGCTACTTACTCAGTTTCTCCATGGTATTCACTCTTCCTCCGCCTCTCACTGGGCTTCCTCCGAAAACATAAATAGCACCTTTATATAAAATAGCATTTGTGCCATGTCTTCCTTCCATCATATCCGGCATCAATGACCATTTATGTGTGGTCAGTTCAAAAACCTGCGTCTTATTAGAAGCATTGGGCATTATATTTTCACCACCCATGTATACCAAGTAATTATCTAGTTTCACAATACCTCCTGCAGCACTTGGGTAAGGAAGCTTTTCTTCTAAAGTGATCCATTCTTGTGTTTTGAAATCATATACATCAACAAAAGGATTGGTATACTTAAAAAAGGCTGTGAAATTATTTTTATGATGCACACTACTGTTTCTTCCTCCTATTAAATAAAGCTTATCATTGGCCACCACTGCATTAAAATGATCTCTTAGATGTGGAGCAGAGGTCAATTGTTCCCATTTATTGGTTTTTAAATCATAAACATCAAAACGATTGGAACAACCTGAAGTGTGCCCATTAGTGATGCCACATGCTAGGTAAATTTTATCTTGATATAAAACGGCTCCACCACCACCTCTTCTTACTTCTTTTGGAATAATGCCCTGTTTTTTCCATTCATTTTTATCAGGTTGATACGTCCAAATATGCTCTAAAGGTGTCTCTGTAGGGTAATTGCCTTTCATTGCTCCCACAAAATAAATAAGATCCTGATAAGAAACCGCTTGAAAATGATGCATGAAAAAAGGAGCTTCCCCCAATTTTGTCCAAGTTTTAGATAAGGGATCAAATACTTCTACTGCTTTCGATTCTCTACCACCTATCAAATAGAATTTGTCTTTGTGAAGTACAAAAGAAGTTTCATGTCTTCCTGAAGGTGCCTGATTTTGAACGACAGAAGACCATTGGTAATTCTTTAATAATTGATTTTGAAGTGTGTTTTCTTGAGCAAAAAGACCCAAAGAAACGAACAATAGATTGATAGTAATTAGAAGCTGTTTCATGTTCAATAATTTGATGAAGTTGAAAGTAAATCTTTCACTATCTCAATATTATAAAAAAATGTCTCACTAAAAAAAGGTATCGCATCTATACATAGTATAGTCTTCAACTGCCTCGTATTACCGAAATTGGATGTTGAATTAATTTGCCACTAATAGTGGTATTTCAATCAAATCCATAACCAACAAAAACAACTCGAAATCAATGAATTAAATCCATATCATCAAATCACGAAAAATGTATTCTTTAAGGTAAGAGATTGAGAACAATAGAAGACAGCGCTAACAAATTCGAAATTTGAATCAAATTGCTAGCAGAGAAACAATAATAAATTAATGAAGTATTGTAAATTTACTTCAAATTAGATTCAATGCATGCAAGAACTAAATTTACCTAAGTCAAAGGTCCGCTTAGAAGAAAAAAACGGAAAGCAGTATATTTTTGATCCAATACGGAAGAAAATGCTTCAACTTACTCCTGAAGAGTGGGTGAGACAGCAATTTTTACAGATGTTGCTTTCTATGGGCGTTTCAAAAGGTCTAGTGGGAATTGAAAGCGGGCTCAAAGTAAATAAAAAGGCAAAGCGTTCGGATCTACTTTTATATGATAGAAATGGCCAACCTTATCTGCTGATAGAATGTAAAGCCCCCTCTGTCAAACTTACGGATGAAACTTTTAAGCAAGTAGCGGCTTATAATGCTACTTTAAAAGCTCCGTTTATTGGCATTACCAACGGTTTACAGCATTACTTTTGTGAGATCAATTTTGAAACTTCATCCTATCAGTTTTTGAAAGAATTACCATTACCACCTTACATTAAAAAATAAGCTATTCATAAAATATGAAATTCCTTAAATATATTTTTGTCTTATCTTTCTTGATTGCCATAGGATGTGGAGTAGATGAGATTACCGGTCCAAGACTAGAACTGACCATCGTTTCTCCAAAAGTTAACCCTGTAACGGCTCAAGCTTTAATTACTACTCAAGAAACAATTATCTACGAAGCAAGAGTAAGAGGTGGAGATACTACTACTTATGAATGGAGAGTGGATGGTGAGGTAATAGCCAACGGTTTGAAATCTGACTCGGTCAGATATACTGAAGAAGGTAGACACGTGGCAAGGTTCTCAGCATCAAATGAGAACTATGATTCTTATGCTGAAATCATCATCAATGTGATTAACAAGATTGCCACATTCGAGGATTTGGCGTTGGAATTAAACTCTTTCTGGATTGGAAAAGGAAATACTGATCCTACTACTTTCAACTCAGGCGGTATTGATTTCCCTAATGTTCCACCATCTGATACTACCGAGTACGCCAACTTTGGTTATTCTAATATTATTGATTCTACAAATACCAACTTCGTAGAATATGGAGCTTATATTTTACCTCAAAGTCAAAATCAGTTTGGTATAGCTAGAATGGATACACTTCAAGAAGACATAAAAATCTCTTTCGATACGCTTTATACTCCATTAAGCATTTCAATAGCGAATAGCCCAAAAGTTGTTCGTTATGCAAGGGGAGACATCGCTCCTGATTCTGCATTTACAAGAGGTGATTATTACGATTTAGTGATCAAAGGTATTAATGAAGACCGCTCTTTCACTACCGATTCAGTAACTCTTCGCTTAATTGATAGAGGTACTATCTCTTTAATAGTAATCAACGAATGGACTGCGGTTGACTTATCTCCTTTAGGAAAAGTAAGAGGATTGCAATTCAAAATCAATACAACCGCGAAACACCAGGGTACTAATATAGAATACATCGATAAGCGTTTCTGTATTGATGATCTCGTTCTGATTGAAAACTCAGAAAACTTCTAATGACCTTATATCCAAAACTATAATAACATGCTGAAAGTAATTGATTTAAAAAAGTCTTTTAAAGGTTCTAAAGGTGAACTTGAAGTGATCAAAGGAGTTTCTTTTGAAATCAAAGAAGGAGAAATTGTCGCTATTGTAGGCACTTCAGGTTCTGGTAAAACGACTTTACTTGGCCTTACGGCAGGTTTGGATGCACCTACTTCTGGACAAGTGATTTTAGACAACATCGACCTGACAACTCTTTCTGAAGATCAAAAGGCTGATATCAGAAACCAGAAGATCGGCTTTATCTTTCAAAACTTTCAGCTTTTACCTTCGCTTACTGCACTGGAAAATGTTTTGACACCGCTGGAGTTAAGAGGAGAGAAGAATGTAAAAAATAGAGCGAAGGAAATTTTAAGTGAAGTAGGGTTGGAGGGAAGAGAGACACACTATCCACATCAACTTTCAGGCGGTGAACAACAAAGAGTGGCTTTGGCTAGGGCTTTTGTCAGCAAGCCAAAAGTATTATTTGCTGATGAACCAACGGGTAACCTTGATGAGGAAACAAGCAGTCATGTAGAAAATCTTCTTTTTGAATTGAATAAAGAAAAGGGCACAACGCTTATCATTGTCACTCACGATCAGGAGTTGGCTAAAAAAGCCGATAGAGTAATTAGAATTAAAGATGGTTTGGTGGTTTAGTTTTACAATCATCCATCCCCGTTATTCCTGAATTATTACTTCTAAACTTCTATAACTTCAACTTTTCTAATTGCTATTTTTTTGCTGTATGTAACTTTACTTTTTTAACTAAATGATTACTGAAAATCATTTTGATTTTGCTGTTGAAAAAGAAATGAATTTGAAAGCCAATATTGTAAAAAGCAGTACTAAAAATGCGAATAGTACGATCAGTATTACGCTTTCCGCTTCAAGTTACACGAAAAAAGAAAGGTATTAAAGCATTGGAAGCAAGTGAGTTTTTTAGTTGGAGTACAACAATGACTTTCAATTAAATCATATAGTGTGTCTTCCTTCATGGAAGCTTTTAGGGGAAAGGGTTGTTTTCAGCTCTTTCCTTTTTCTACATTCAACTTCTACTAAAGTATTACAAATGGGTTACTTAACAAGATTTGATAATGACCTAGGTATTTCCACATTAGCTATATCTAAAATAGAGTCAACATTTATTCCTACACTATCAACAGATTCTAAGGTTACATAATAATAGACTATCTCATTATTGATATTCAATATACTATCAATATTAAGAATCTTAGTAAGGTGCTTTCCTCCGTTAATATGAGACATTTCTACATAGGTACTCGTTTTTTCTGAAATAGTTTCGGGTAGACCTAGTGGCATTTTCAATTTTGCTTTATATACGAAGTCTGTTTTTTTATGTAACTCAATTTTCGCTTCAAAACTAGAATCCCATTTTCTTGTGATAAAGAACAAGCTACAAAACAATACAAGTATCAAAATTACTAATATCCCTAACCTCATCATCCAAGGTAGTTCTTGATCTAATAATTCTTGAACTTTCTTACTTCTTAAAAGATGGTTTTTATCAAATGTGTTCATTAATCTCCTAACTCTAATTGGTTTTTTACAAGATGATAATATGCTCCTCTGACCATTGTTAACGATTCATGATTACCTATTTCTTTTACCTTACCTTTTTCTAAAACAACAATCTGATCAGCATATTTTACAGTACTAAGTCGGTGTGCAATTACAATAACAGTTTTTCCTTGATAAAAACTTTCGAGATTTTCAGTAATTTGTTTTTCATTATTCGCATCTAGAGAATTTGTAGCTTCGTCTAAAAATAAAAAATTAGGATTTTTATAAATGGCCCTTGCAATTAATATTCTTTGCTTTTGCCCTCGGCTAAGCTCTTGTCCTTCTTCTCCAATAACAGTGTCATATTTCAGAGGCAAACTATCAACAAAAATATCTATACAAGCCATCTTTGAAGAATATAATAACCTTTCAGCATCAAACTCTGAACCTACAATAATGTTATTCGCTATTGAATCAGAAAAAATAAAACCTTCTTGCATTACTGCTCCACATTGATTTCTCCATATATCAGTTTTAAAATTTGATAAGTTTGTATTTCCAACTTTTATTTCTCCTGAACTCACTTCGTAATACTGAAGCAATAATTTAATTAATGTCGTTTTACCACTTCCACTAGCTCCTACAATTGCTGTTACCTTCCCTTTAGGAATAAATAAAGAAATATCCTCCAGTGCAAATGATGAGTACTTGTTATATTTAAAAGAGAGATTATTAAGGATCAAGTTATCATTGTCTATTTTAATACTTGTATCTTCTTGATCATTACTTCTATTCTCGTTTTTCTTTAAATGAATATCATTAATTCTTTCTAAACTGATTTGTGTATTCTGGAAATCGTATATAAAACTTATTACCTGATCAATCGGTGCTTTAAGCTGTCCAATAATATATTGAATGGCCAACATCATACCCAAAGTTATTTCTCCATTAACCACTGAAGTTGCAGCGATAATAGTTATTAATATATTTTTAGATTCATCGATAAGAACATTACCCGAGGTTTGGATCTGTTCTAACTTTAAAAAGCTAATATTAGTTTTAAAAAGGTCTGTCTGTAAATCTTCCCATTCCCATCGTTTTTGTTTCTCGTAGTTTTGAAGTTTTATTTCCTGGATACCAGATATCAATTGGTAAGTTTTACTTTGACTAAGTGCTTTTTGTTCAAACATTTTATAGTCAAGTTCTCTTCTCTTTCTCAAAAAGAAAAAAATCCATAGGGTATATAAAAAACTACCTGCTAAAAAAATTGAGAATATTTTAAGGCTATAAACAGCTAATACAGAACCAAATGCAATAAATGTAAAAAATGAATAAACTATATTTTGAATGTGGAAAGATAAAAATTGTTCAACTCTATCATGATCACTTATTCGCTGTAAAATATCACCTATTAATTTTGTATCAAAAAAGCTCATAGGTAGCTTCATTAACTTAATAAAGAAATCCGAAACCAATGATATATTAATTCTTGTACTGATATGCAGTAGAATCCATTTCTGAATAAAATCTCCAAACATCCGACTTATTATTAGCCCCATTTGAGCTATCAATATCAGATATATAAAATCGATATCATGATTTTTTATTCCAACATCAACAATTGATTGAGTTAGTAAAGGAAGAAGAATCTGGATAAAACTTGTAAGAAGGATACCAAAAAATAGCTGTAGAAAGTATTTCTTATACTTTTTTAGATACAGTAAAATATACTTCAAACTCATTGAAAAAGATCCTTCTTCTTCTATGGATTCAAAATTTTCAGAAGGGGTAGCCAATAGAACAGTTCCAGAATGAAGTGTGTCATTTGCTTTTTCACCCCAATATTTTAAAAAATCATTTTTCTTAAAGCTTTTATAACCCGCTCCAGGGTCTGCAATGTAGAACTTAGATGTATTTGAAAATGTATCTTTCTTAATCTTATATAGAACGACAAAATGGTTTTGTTCCCAATGCAAAATACATGGTAAAGGAACATCCTCTTCTAGTTGATCAATACTAACATTACAACCTATTGTAGAAAAACCTAAAGATTTTAAAGCATCATCAATACCTAGTAAAGAGACTCCATCTGTAGCAATCGAACACAATTCCCTCAAAGAGTCTAGTGAATAATTTTTCCCATAATATTTTGTAAGCATCCTAACGCAAGCTGGCCCACAATCCATTTGGTCATATTGCCTATATAATTTAAATTTTCTCAACATTTTCAGATAAAAACATACTTAAAATAATATCATCTTTTTTAGCCTCGTCAAAATCATTTACACAATAATCTTTGTCCACGTGTTCTATCATATTTTGACTACAGCCTCTTCCACAAATAGGTAATATTCTACATTCAAGGCATGCTTTATTTTTAAGCTTATGTTCCATTCTAAATGTTCGCTTTTCATTCCACTCAACAACTCCCTCATCATTTAGTATACCTTCTTTATTCTCATCTGTGAAATCTCTGGCATTGCATTTATAGACATTCCCATCATAATTTATTGTTGCCTGATTAAATTTATCAGCATAACATGAATTTTCAACACGATCAGATAATAAAGCATCTGGCAATGAAAATCCTTTATTTGTAGCTAAGGATAAAAATGTAGAAACTTTTTCACCTAAATTATTATTACTCTCCTGCCATACTTTATTCAAAGAGAAGGTAATCAATGACCTGTACTCTAATTCTAAATCTTCAAGGTCTTCAAAAACTAAATCTAATTCTTTAAGGTTTTTCTCAGTGTAATTGATTCTCAATACAACTGACATTTTATTACGGACTATCTTCTTAATATTCTCAACGATTTTATCATATGATCCTTTGGTCTTTGAAACAAAACGAACTTTATCGTGTTCATCCCTATTTCCATCCAAAGTGATTTGAAAACCATTAACCTTATACTTTAAGAAATCCTGAATCATATCATCACTAATGAGGTAACCATTCGTTGTGAAATTTAATAATAATATAATACCTCTTTGCTGAGCTTTTTTAAAAGCATAATCCATAATTGGCAATACACTTTTCTTGTAATCAAGTAATGGTTCTCCTCCAAAAAACTGAATAGTATATTTTGTTATTTTCTTATTTTTTTCGAGGGTGTTTTCTATAAACTTTTTTATTTTTTGTAATGAAGCATCTGAAATATGGGAGTTTTTTTTGTGAGTTTCATAGCAATACCAACAACCAAAATTACAGTTCATAGTAGAATTGATTATCAAATAATATTCTTCTTCATTATAGTTAACATCATCAATTCTTTGTCTAACTTTTTCTATCTCGTTATCAGATTGTTTTACAAAGAACCCTTGTTCCACTAATTGTTGATATAAATCAGGATGAATTTCTCTCAAGCCTTCCAAATTATCCTCATTCTTAGCCGCTTCAATCAACTCTTTCAAAAGAGGATTAAGATACATGAATTTGTTGGTGAAGGCATTATGCAATATATAGTTATTCTTATAAGAAAGTATAGAGTTAAATTGGCTGTATAGCATAGTAAATAAATTGATAGTTCATCAATGGAGAAGATAAACTTCCCCATTGAAATAGTTAGAGATTAGGCCATTAAAAAGTTTAAATGGCTTTAATTAACATGTACATGAACATGAACATGTTCCTGAAACTGATACAGAAACAGAGTTTGTTGCTGGTAATTCTTTAGCCTTTATAGGAGATAAAGCTACGAATGGAATAGCTACATTTACCCGGAGAGTAAGTTAAGCCCCTTTAATCAAAAAAAAGTATTTTTGCATTAT